>DATIPO010000173.1:0-31331 GCA_035471925.1 Acidobacteriota bacterium | reverse complement strand
ATGGCGCCGCCGGCGCTGAGACCTTCGAGTTGGGCCGAGAGGAGGCGCACCAAGGCGTAGGAGGCCGCCAAGCCGAAGGGGATACCCAGGGCTGCCAGCAGGAAACCCTTCCGCGCCACCAAGAGCAGAATGTCGCGCCGGCTGGCCCCCAGCGCCATGCGCACTCCGATCTCGTGGGAGCGGCGGCCGATGGAGTAGGAGATGACTCCGTAAATCCCAATAGCGGCCAGCAGCAAGGCGATCCCGGCCAATCCGCTGAGGAGACCCACGATGAAGGTGTTCTGGGTGTCGATGCGGGCGATGACCTGTTGCATGGTTAGGACGTCCTCAAGGGGCAGGCCGGCATCGAGCTCGCGGATGGCGTGGCGGGCGGGTTGGGCGATGCTCAGCGGATCGACCTGGGTCCGCATCACGAGGGCCGTCGAGTGGACGGGACGTTGTTCCAAGGGCAGGAAAATCTGGGCCACCGAGAACTCGGCATAACGGATGGAGTGGCGGTAGTTCTGGACGTCCTCGCAGACGCCGACAACGGTCCACCAGCCGCCGTTGGCCTGGGCTGGACCCAGGCCCGGGGGCGCCGCTTCCGGGGTGCTGGAGTTCGATTCGGCGCGGCCCTTCGCAGATGATGCCCCGCCGTCTTCCTGAGGATTCGCTTCAAAACTGCCGCCGGCATTCTGGCCCGCCAGCCGGAAACGCTTCCCGATGGGGTTGGAGTCGGGCCAGAAGCGCCGGGCGGTGGACTGGCTGATCACCGCCGCAGGGAATGAATCGCGGTTGTCCTGACGGCTCAGAGCGCGGCCCTCCAGAATCTCAATGTCGAGGGTTTCGAAGTATCGGGGAGTCACGGTCAGGCGCAGGGCGTTGGGCGTGTTGCTCTCCTCGCTCCGGCTTCGCCCCTCAGCTTGTACGCGGGCGTTGAGGGTGCCGGACATCAGGGTCAGGGGCAGCGTCGTGGTGGCCGACGCTGCAGTGACTCCCGGAATCTGCTCGAGGCGGTCCAGGGCCCGGCGGTAGAAGGCAGAGGCCTGAGCGGGCTGGCCGTATTCGAACTGGGGCAGGTCCACCTGCAGAGTCAGCAATTGCTCGGGATTGAATCCGGGATCGGCGCTGTAGAGGTGGTTGAAGGCGCGGATGAAGGTGCCCGAGACGCCCAGCAAAGCCAGCGACAGAGCCACCTCAGCAATCACCAATCCGCTGAGAATGGAGCGGCGTCCAGTGCCCGAGGCAGTCGAGCGTCCGCCGTCTTTGAGGGCTTCGTTGACATCGGGCTTGGAGGTGCGCAGGGCTGGAGCCAACCCGAAGAGGATGCCGGCCAGTAGCGAAATTCCCACGGTGTGGGCCAGAATGGCTCCGCTCATTCCCATCTGGTCGGCCAGGTATCCGATGCTGGCGTCGGTGGCCAGGTAGCTGCGCAGCCAGCGCATGCCCCAGAATCCAAGCACCAGCCCCAGGACGCCTCCGCTGAGCGACAGAATCAGGCTTTCGGTCAGCAGTTGGCGGAAGAGGCGGAAGCGTCCCGCCCCAAGCGTGGAGCGCAGTGCGAATTCCTTCTGGCGGTTGGCGGCCCGGGCCAGCAGCAGGTTGGCCACGTTGGCGCAGGCGATCAAGAGGACGAAGCTGATGGCGCCATAGAGCATCATCAAGGCCAAGGCCGCGCTGCTGATGAAGTTGTCGCGCATGTTGACCACTTGGATGGTCCAGCCCTGGTGGGATTCGGGATGGGCCTGCTGGATGCGTGAGGCCAGGGTTTCCAACTCGGTCGAGGCCTGCCTCAGGGAGACGCCCGGCTTGAGGCGTCCCACGGCGAACAGGTCACGTTGATCACGGCGTGAACGGTTGGGGTCGAGGGTCAAAGGCGTGTAGAGGGAGATGCCGGGGTCGGGGAAAAAGAAGTTGGGCGGCGCGATGCCGACGACAGTGTATCGGTGCCCGTCCAGGGAAATCCCGCTTCCCAGAACGTCGCCGCGGCCGCCCAGATGCTCCTGCCAAAAACGGTGGCTGAGCACCGCCGAACGGGCCGCGCCGGGACGGTTGTCCTCTTCGCTGAAGGCGCGCCCCTGCTCGGGCTCCCGTCCCATGGCGGGGAAGAAGCCGGCGCTGATCTGCAGGGCCTGAATCCGCAGCGGTTCACCTTCCCCTGAGAGGTTGTAGGCCGCGGGCCGGACGGCGGCCAGGTGTTCGAAGCTCTGGCCTTGTTCGCGCCAGTCGAGGAAATCGGCCATCGAAACCGGGTTCTGAGTGGCGTCCAGCGAGGGATTGCGGCTGTAGATGAGCGTGATCTTGGAGGGATCGTCCACCGGGATAGGGAAGCTCAGCACCGCCTCCACAACACTGAAGACGGCGGTGTTGGCTCCGATCCCGATGCCGAGAGCCAGCAGCGCGGCCGCAGTGAAAGTGGGGTTCTTCCGCAGCGTTCGCAGTGAAAAGAGGATGTCGCGCCAAGTCTGATTCAGCATGCAATTCTCCTTAAGTCCTTACTCTTCAAACGGATAGCCGCAGCGGTTTCTTAACAAGAGGCAGGGGATACAGGGCGCTGTCGGCACGAAGGAGGACGAGCATTTGAACTCAGAGTTGGCTTTTTATTCGCGAATGTAGTAGAATGTCCGAAGTCAGCGTCAAAGGAGCATTGCATGAAGGGAACCAAGATCGGCGAATTTGAGGAGTTTGTCTTGCTCGGCGTGTGTCAACTGGGGGAGGAGGCCCATTCGGTCAACATCCTGGAAGTGTTGGAGAAGGTGGCCGAACGCCGTAGTTCCCTGGGAGCCATCTACGCTGCCCTGGACCGTTTGGAACGCAAGGGGATGGTGACGTCCTGGATCGGCCAAGCTGAAACAGGTCGAGCCGGCCGTCCCAAGCGGCACTTCAAGGCTACCGAAAAGGGAGTTCAGGAACTCGACCGGCTGGAGGCGATCCGCACCAGGATGCGTCGTCTGATCCGGGAACGCGGACAGGAAGCGGGATGAGCCGCGAACGCAGCCGTCAGCCTGAGAGTCCGCCCCGCTTGGCGCGCTGGATCGTGGGCAAGATCTGCTCCGAAGAGCGGCGCCCCTGGGTGGCAGCCGACCTAGAGGAGCTGTTTCAGCGCTGCCTCGACTCCCAAGGTTCCCGCCGGGCCCGAAGGCGCTATTGGAGGGAGTTGCTCATCCTGGTTTGGATGCTCCCCATGGGACGCGGGCTCCACGGGAGGCGGACCGAAACAGCCGGACGGCTAACCTCCAGGGCTTTGCGGAACTCACCGGAGATGATCGTGAACTCTTTTCGTGAACTTGGATTCGCCCTGCGCCGGTGGCGGCGTCGACCGGCTCTTTTTGTGGCGGCCGTATCAGTACTTTCCATAGGCATCGCTGCCGAAACCGTGATTTTCTCATTGATAAGCGGGGTGCTTCTGCGCCCGCTACCTTATCCCCATAGCGAAAGACTTTACGAATTCGTCCGCACTAATCCCCGAAAAGGCGGCAGTCGACCGTTCAGCATCGGTCCCGGCCCGGCTCTCGACTTGAAGAATAAGCTGGAATCCTTCCAGTGCATCAGCGTCTACCGCTGGACCAGCCTCTTTTTGAATACGCCTGACCGCCTGGTGCAGCTGAGCGGAATCCGGGCTGATGAAGACTTCTTGCCGCTTTTTGGTTTCACGCCCCTGCTGGGGAGGGGCCTAACACAGGAGAATGAACGCGGCGTATTGATCAGTTTCCGGGTCTGGCGGGATTACTATGAGTCCGACCCAGATGTCCTCGGGCACCGCATTCTATTGAGCGGGGTGGGCTATAGCATCGTGGGGGTTTTGCCGCCGGGGTTCGAGATCCCCAATGCACGTCCCGATCTCGTCTTACCCCACGATGACGAACTCGATCCCGCCGAAAGGCGTTACGGAGCATTCTACATCTTCGGTCGATTGCCCAGGGATATCGACCGAGAACAAGCTCAGGCCGAGGTGGACGCCTTAGCTGCGGCTCTGGAGGAAGCCTACCCCGAGACCGACCAAGACTGGAAATACCAGCTCGTGGCCGTCTTTGACCGGATTGTCAGCCAGGCAGACCGGAGAATCCTTTTCACTCTCCAGGGGTTGGCCGGACTTCTCTTGCTGGTGTGCTGCATCAACGTGGCCGTCTTGTTGTTGAGCAAGGCGGGAGAAGACCGGCGCGAAGTGGCCTTGCGACTGGCCCTAGGCTCTGAGTGGCGACACATCATGGGCCGTTTTCTTTGCGAGTCGGCTCTGGTGGCCCTGGCTGGAGTGGCGGCGGGAGCCCTATCCGCTTGGTGGCTTCTACAATCGCTTCCCTATTTTCTCCCCTTGAGCTTGCCTCGCTTGCACGAGGCGGTCTTCGACTGGAGGGTTGCGGCGGCCTGCGGTCTGGTTGGACTGGCCGTTACCGTTGTTTGCGGCGCAATTCCGGCCTTCAGCATGCTCCGGAGTTCGCCCATGGATAGCATCAGGGACTCCCGCATGAGCTTCACAACTTCGGCAGCGGCCCGCTATGGTAAGGCTTTGGTAGCCGTCGAACTGGCGTTGGCCGTGCTCTTGGCCTCCGGCGCTGGCCTGATGATGCGCACGCTTCAGGAATTGGGAAACTTGGATTTGAGATTCAATCCGGATCGGCTGATAGCCGTCAATTTCAGCTTGCCTAGCTTCAAGTACGGGAGGGGAGAATCACGCATCGATCCATCCGATGCCTACCAAGGGCTTTTGGAGGCAGCCTCAAGCGTTCCGGGGGTGCGGCAAGCCGCCATCCTCTCGGACGCCCCGTTGAAATCCTCGGGCATATTCACATCATGGTCGCGTCCCCAAGCCGGGCTGTCTGGAGATCGCGTCCGGCTTTCGATTGCCAGCTCCGAAGTCTTCAGGGTTCTAGGAGTTAATGTGTTGCAAGGCCGGACCCTACGTTCTTCGGACGGAAGCCCAGACCGGGCCTACAAAGCGGTCGTGGTTAGCAAGGACTTCGCCCGTCAGGCTTTTCCTGATGGAGAGGCGTTAGGAGCTGACATCACGTTGCACAAGGACGGCTACAGGATCGTGGGCATCGTAGACGACTTTCACAATGCTGGCTTGCGTGACGATCCCACGCCAGTCGCCTATGTGCACTATCGGCAGAAACCACAGAACTGGGGGGTTTTGCTCGTTAAAACGGAAGTGCATCCGCAGTCGCTCATGGGGCTGTTGGAGCAGAGTCTGCGAGAAGCCAACAGGGACGTCGATTTGAGAAAAATGGCCTCTATGGAGGAGCTTCTCGTGGAGGCCTTGGGTCCGCGCACTCGGGCTGTGGCCTTGACGTCAGGCTTCACGGCCTTGATGGCGTTGATTCTGGTCGCCGTTGGCACCTTCGGGGTCGTTTTCGGCTCGGTTCGCCGCAGGACGCGCGAAATCGGGATCCGTCTGACTTTGGGCGCCTCCCGCCGGCTCATCGTCCTGACCGTCGTTCGCCGCTCCCTCGCCCTGACGGCTGGGGGGCTGGTACTCGGTTTGGCTCTGGCCGTCGCCTTGAGTCATTCTCTCCAGGGATATCTCTATGGGATCTCTTCCTCAGATCCGCTCGCCCTTGCGGGTGCTGTCCTGGTGCCTTTGTTGGTCACTTTGGCGGCTCACTTGCCGCCCCTGCGCCATGCTCTTAAGGTCGATCCAGTAAGAACCCTTCGCTATGAAAAGTGAACTTCTGACAGGCTGGCGGTTCCACGCGGCCCTTCAGGCCCACCGAGAAGGGAATCCAAGAATTCGACCACTCGAGGCCACCGGCAACGTGAGTGCGGCACCTGATCCGCGAGCGCAGACAGGAAGCAGGATGAGCCATTGCAGCCGTCAGCCTGAGAGGCCGTCCCGATTGGCGCGCTGGATGGTGGGCAAGATCTGCCCGCGGGAGAGCCTCTCCATGGTGGCTTAAGACGCCACTCGGCGAGTGCACGACTTGGAGCGCACCTATTATCTTGGCGACGCAGAGCATCTTGGACCGGAGCGCCGCCAATGTCGAATTGCTCTCGGAACAGTCGAGCACGAGTCTCGCACCGGAGTGCGGTCAGGTTATTAGTCTTTCTCATAGCCTGCATCAACGTACTGCACCTGCTCTTCGAGATCACGCCACTCGATCCCTTAAGCTACGCGGCCACCGCCGTCCTGGTGCTGGCGGGCGCTCTGCTAGCCGCCTATATCCCCGCCCGGCGCGGTGCCCACGTCGATCCAATGTCGGTACTAAAGACCGAATAATCAGCGGAGCCAGCGGGTCACGGCGATTGCCGTGGTGTAGAGAAGTGCGCCCAGCAGCGCCAGCCAGGGCCACAGGGCCGCGGGAGGAGCGCCGTCTATAGCGGGCTGCAGCAAAGGACGGTCGGATTGGGCGAGCACAGATCCCCCTCCAGCCTCGGCGATGGCGCGCAGCAGCGGGCGGTTGGTCCCGTAGCTGTAGGCTTCGCGGCTGAGGGACGAGGTGGCTGGTGCCGACTCGGGGATGAGGATGGGAATGCGCTGGGTCCGTTCCAGAGCCTCGGGTCCCGATTCGCGCAGCACCAGAGTGGCTTGGCGGGCGGGCGATCCCGGAGGGTTGGGGATCACGCCGCTGAAGGTTCCCGGACTGGTCGAATCGGGTTGAAAGGTGAGCGGTTGGGGTGGCTGAGCAGAATCCGACGAGGTTCCTGCCTCAGGGGATGGGCCGTCCCTGTCCTGGCGGGTCCCCGAAGCCGTGTCTTCGCCCGCCGAAGCATCTCGTCGACTGCCGACTGCGTCGGAACCGCCCGGCGATGTCGCTGGGAATTCCAGTTGCGCCGACAAGCGCTGGACAGCGGGGATCTCGCCGGATTCGGTGCTCAGCGAAACGGTGGTGCGCAGTGCGTCTCCCAGGTCCTCGATCTCGAAGTGGTAGCGGTTACGGGCGTTGTAGGCCACGACGCGGGAAATCCAGGCGGTGACGGCCTCGCGTCCTGAGGGATCATTGAGCCATAGTGCAGGGAAGCCGGTGGCGAAGAAGCCCACCGTACCTTCTCCTGCAGGGCCGTAGGCCAGCACCGGGTCAGCCAGCTTGGGACGCAGGGTGACGACTTGCGATCCCTGGCGGCGGCGGCTGACGGCGCTGCCTTGCAGCGGCAAGCGGGGGGCGGGGAGACCGTAGCTTTCGCCTTCCACCGTCAGGGGCGTATAGCGTCCGGGCTCGAAGTAGCGGTCGCGGGGCCGGTTGTCGAAGAAGGGAATGTTGATGCCTCCGGGATCGAATTCGGGTCCCACCGGGAAAGGATCGGCCAGTTCGTGCAAAGGCGAGTCGTTGGGGACGCTGCGGCGCCCGATGGCGAAGACGGTGGCCCGGCAGTCGGGACGCGCCGAGACCTGCCCGAACTCGCCGTCGGAAATGAAAATGAGTCCGCATTGCTCGATGGAGCGCTCCTGCAGCAGCCTGAGGGCCCGGTTGGGATCGGTCCCGCCCGAAGCCCTGATGGCGCCGACCATCTCCATAGCCCGCTGCTTGGACTCGCCGTTCATGCGCAGGTTGCTGACCAAGTAGCGGGCGCCGCTGGTGAAGGTGATGAGGTCGAGCCGGTCGACGTCGCGAAGCAAATTGACGATGATGTGGGCGGCGATCGCCTTGGCCTGGCGCATCGGCCAGCCGCTCATCGATCCTGAAGCGTCGATGACGATGACCACGTGGCGGGGCGGCGGTTCCGGCGTGTGGGGGCGCGGACCGGGTTCCACGGGAAGCAGCGGGTCCAGCGGGCTGGCGGCATAGCTCATGAGGACGCTCTGAGCCTCGGGATCGGAGCCCTCGTGATCACCATTGAAGATCATGAGTCCCAGGCCTTGCTCGGCGACAGCTCGGCTGAGGCCCTCGAGTACCCCTGGGCGAAAGCGCTCGGAAGGCACGCCGCTCAGCACCGCGGCGTCGAAGCCCGTCCAATCGGTGGCCGCCGCCAGCTCTTCGGGACGAAGCCGCGAGATCTCAAAGGTGCCTTGGGGGACGGCCGCCGTCCAGCGCTGGTCCCCGCCCACCGCCAGCACCCGCAGCGGACGTGTCACGTGAGTGAAGAGCCGCCGGATGTGGGGCGGTCCGCCCTGGCTGCCTTGCAGCGACAGCTCCACGAATTGCAGCCCATAGCCCTGAAAGGATAGCGGCTGGCGCAGCCGCACCCATCCCTCGGTTTTAATGTCGATGTGCTGAGCCAGCGATCGTCCGAAGCGGTGGCCCTGCTCGAATCCCGGATTGAGGCGGATGTCGAGCTGGCCCTCCACCGGGCCGGGACGAAAGTGGCGCAACACGCCCCGGACATAAGTGCGGGTACCGGCCTCGACCCGCGCCGGCAAGTCGGCGGCGGCCACGGCGAAGTCGGGAGCTGAGCTCTCCACCGCCAGCACGTGGACGGGCGCACCTTGGCGGGCCAGGTCGTGGGCGCCTTGCAAAGCGTCTCCGCGGGTCTGGTTGCCGTCGCTGACCAGCACCACGGCACCCGAGCGTCCGCTGGAGGCGATGCGTTGGCCCGCCGCACGCAGGCCCGATTCCAAATCGCTCCCCGATCCCACGGCGAAATCGGAGGGAGTGAGGCGGGCCACGGCCGTGTCGACCTCGCTCAGCGGTATATCCTGGGCCGCTACAGCCGTGCTGTCGCGGAATGTCAACACATCGGCCCTGGTGGTCGCCCGCACTTGGGCGGGAAGCCGTCCGGTGGCCCGGCTCAAGGCCTCCGCCGTGCGTGATCGCACTGCCTGCCATCCGCCCTCGGCCCGCAAGACACTGTCCGAGACATCCAGGGCGATGACCAGCCGCAAGGCCTCTCCCCGCTCCTGCAAAAGCAGCGGATTGAGCGCCGCCGATCCCCAGCACAGCGCCGTTCCCGCCGTCAGCGCCAGTGCCCAGCGCTGCCAGCCGCGCGGAGGTGTGCGCCAAACACTCCATCCCGTCGTCCCCAGCACCGCCGCCAGCAGCGCCAGAGCCAAAAGGGTCCAGGGAAAGAGCGGCTCCAATACCAGATTCATCGTCCTGTGACTACTCTAGCAGAGCGCACGACCCGTCTCGCATCAGCCGGCTCCTTGAGTTCAAAAGCCGAGTGCTTTGCCGAGAGGCCGTCAGTCCGCCGTCTTGTTGGCGGCCCTGCCGCCCAAGAGAACCCCCGCCGCACCCACGAAGGGGATGAGGAAGTTGTACCAGATGGGTTGGACGGCTTCGGAAGCGGCCTCAAAGCTGCTCATCTGGACCGTGGCGCCATCGGTGGCAGCTTCCCGCCCGCTGGGGTCGTCGGCCGCCAGGTGGAGCACGGCGAAAATCAGCCCCACTGCCAGCACCAGGTAGGCTAGCGCCCTGACGGCGGCAGGCCGGCGTCCGATGTAGGCGGCTGTACAGCCCCCGGCGAGGGCGGCGATGAAGCTGAGGGGAAGGTTGAGGGCGATCCAACCCATGGTGACCTTGGTCGTCCCCGGCTGGAATGCAAAGTCGCTCCCGACCACCAACCAGGCCCCCGATAGCAGGATGAAGACCAAGAGAGCCATTACAAAATACCCGACCAAGACAGCAATGACCGTTCGCACCATGTGAGCTCCTCTCAAGAAAGGGGTGAATGGCTCCTTACTCTAATCTTTTTTCCCCGCCCGTCAAGCACGATCCGCCTGCACCGTAGGTGAAGTTCTCTGCCGGTCAGCCTGATTCTCCAAGCCGTCAGTGCGCTCCGACTGGAGTCATCACAGATCAGTTTGTCAATAAACATTATTTAGACAGAACGAGACAGAATATTTTTCTATATAACGTCTCATTGTCGCCATTCCCGAAGGCGTCGACTTCTGCTACACCAGCGTGCCCTGCAACTCCAGCGAATGGGTGCTGGTGGCGGAGTGCAGCGATTGACAGGTGGCGAGCAGTTCCTGACCCCCGCGAGCCAGGCAAGCCACTGACCAGGTTGTCCTGGCCAGCCGCTGGCGGCTTCCTCAAGAAGAGCGGGCGAGAGCCTCGCAAAGCCTGACTCGTGGGTCAACTTGCCGGCCGCCTAGTCCTCGTGGTCCTGCAGGACCTTCACTCGGAACGCAGAGCCTGCATGGGATCGATGCGGGTGGCGCGGTAAGCCGGGATGAGGCAGGCTGCCGCAGCCACCACCAGCAACGTCAGTCCGACGGTGAGGTAGGTCACCGGATCGGTGGCGCTGACTCCGTAAAGCTGGTTGGCGATGAGCTGTGACAGTCCCAGCGCCGCAAGGGTGCCGAGCACGACTCCTCCCAGGGCCAGACGCAGGCCTTCTCCCAGCACCAGCCGCTGGATGTCGGAGCGGCGCGCGCCCAGAGCTCCGCGGATGGCGATTTCCTGGAAGCGCTGGGTCACCGAGGCCGAGAGGACGGCGTAGAGTCCGGCGGCGCCTAGGACCAAGGCCAGCAAAGCGAATCCGCCCAGCAGCAGCGAGGCTACCTGGGATCGCCAGTAGAGGTCGTCAATGCGCTCGTCGAGGGTCTGGATGCCGTAGACATTTCCGCTGGATGTCGAGTCCCAAATGATGCGTTCGGCATCGCGCGCCACCGCCATGGGATCGCCCTGGGGAACGCGCAGGACCACATTAAGCGGGGCCATGGGCGTCTGAGCCAGGGGAGTATAGAAGGCGGCTTGAGGACGCGGATCGAGTCCCCGCGAGCGGACGTTGCCGGCAACGCCGACCACCTGCATGGGGGGGCCTCCCTGTGGCGTGATGGTGGCACCCACGGGATCGGCGCCCCGGAAAAAGCGCTCGACCAAAGCCTGGTTGACGACCGCCACCGGCTGCGAGTCGGCCCGGTCGAAGGATCCAAGCGCGCGCCCCTGCAAGATGGGGATACCCATGGTGTCGAAGTAGTCGGAGGCCACCACCCGGCGGATGGCCAAGGGCTCGAAGCCTTCGTCCGCCGGCTGGCCTGAAATCTGGAAGCGCCGCACGATGAAAGGCGCCAGGGGAGGCAGCGTATTGGAGGCGCTGACGTGGCTGACGCCCGGAAGGGTCTTGAGGTCCTCGATCAGTTGTTCGAAGTGAGGCACCTGCTGTGCCGGGGTTTGCAGGCCTTCGCCGCGGGCCGAATGGCGCAGGGTCAGCAAGCGGTCTGCGTCGTAGCCGGGGTCGAGACCCGTCAGTCGGCTGAAGGTCTGCAGCATGAGCGCGGCCCCCGCCAGAAGCAGCAGCGAAAGCGCCACTTGTCCGATCACCAGTCCGCGCTGGGCCCGTGAGTGGCGTCCACCGATGGAGCCGCGGGCGCTCTCTTTGAGCGATTCGCTGAGGTTGAGTCGGCTGGCCTGCATGGCGGGCAGCAATCCGAAGGCGACGCCCGTGGCCAGCGACACCAGCAGGGTGAAAAGCAGGACGCTGGAGTCGAGGCTGACCTTCTCCAGGAAGGGCACGCCCGCGCCCTGTGGAATCATGCTGGTGAGCGGACCCAGGCCGAACCAAGCCAGCAGCAGTCCGGCAGCCCCGCCCGCTCCGGCCAGCACCAGACTTTCCGTGAGAAGCTGGCGGACGATGCGGCTTCGGCGGGCTCCCAGGGCGGTGCGCAAAGCAATCTCGCGTGAGCGTTTGCGGGCTCGCGTCAGCACCATTCCGGCCACGTTGGCGCAGGCGATCAGCAGTACGGCCGCCACTGCCGCCAGCAGGACTACAAACGTCTGGCGGAAGTCGCCCACCACGTCATCGGTTATGGCTTCCACGTTGACCGACCAGTCCTCGTTGGTCTGGGGATACTCTTGGGCGAGGTTGGCGGCGATGGCCCGCATGGCTGCCTCGGCCTCTTGCAGGCTGCGCCCCGGCGCCAGGCGCCCGACCACGGCCAAGTCGCGGGTGCGCCGGTCGTCTTCGCGTCCTGCCAGGGACAGGGGAGTCCACAGTCCCGGCTGGGTGGCGAAGATGTGGGCGGCGTAGAAATCCTGAGGCGTGATGCCGATGACGTTGTACATCTCGCCGTCCAACTCGATGTCGCTGCCCACCAGCGACTCGTCGCCCCCGAAGGCGGCTTGCCACAGGCCGTAGCTGACCATGACCACGCGCGCCGGACCCTGCTCGTCGTCGGGCTGGAAGTCGCGTCCGCGGGCGGGCTGCACGCCCAGCAGGTCGAAGTAGTTGTGGGTCACCTCGTGCACCAGGGGAACGATGGGCTCGTCGCGTTCCGTCAACCGCAGCGAGGAGTTGCGCAGGGCGGAGATGTCGCTGAAGACGTCTTGGCTTTCTTTCCAGTCAAGATAATCGCCGCTGGTCGTGGCCACGCGGTCGACGCCGTTGCGAGCCGAACCGTCCGCCCAAAGGAAGGCCAGCGTCTCAGGGTCGCGGTAGGAAAGGCTGTCGATCAGCACCCCGTTGATGACGCTGAAAACCGCGCTATTCGCCCCGATCCCCAACGCGATGACCAGCACCGCGGTCAGCGTAAACGCCCAATTCTTGCGCAGCATCCGCAGCGCAAACCGTACGTCCTGTGTGAGATTTCCCATGCTTCTTCCACGCCGAAGAAAGCCCTTCGTTCCGCGAATAACAGGTGTTCCAATCCGACAGCCTCCCGGATTTCTCGCATCAATCCACCCGCAGGGCGGACGTGGGGTTGAGGGAGGCGGCGCGGCGGGCCGGGAGAGCGGCGGCAGTCAGGGCAATGAGAAGGAGGACGAGGGCGCAGGCGGCCAGGGTGAGGGGGTCGCTGGGACGGACTTGGAAGAGCAAAGTGGAGAGGTAGCCGCTGAGGGCCAGTGAGGCGCCGGTTCCAACGATCACGCCCACCATGGCCAGGACGAGGGCGCGCCGGACGACCATGCGGAAGACCTCGCCTGAGCGGGCGCCCAGGGCCATGCGCACTCCGATCTCACGGGTGCGGCGGTGGACCATATAGGCGATCACCGAATAGACGCCCATCGATCCCAGGCAGAGCCCCAGCAGGGCGAACATCCCCAGCAGCAGCGAGTAGAAGCGGGGTTGGGCCAGGGAGGCGGCCACGCGTTCTTCCATGGAGGCCAGTTGGGCCATGGGCAGGTCAGGGTCGAGCTCGCGCAGGGCGCGGCGCAGCGAAGGCGTCAGGGCCGAGACCGAGAGCGGCGAGCGGACGGTGATGAACATGGCTTGGGTGTCGTCGGCTTGCTGGGTGAGCGGAAAATACACTTGCTCGCGGCTGTCCACGTCGAGTCCGCGGTGCTTGACGTGGCGCACTACCCCGACGATGGTTCGCCAGGGACGCTCGGTTTGCAGTCCGCCGCGGTGGAGGCGGCGTCCCAGCGGGCTCTGTCCCGGCCACAGACGCTGAGCCAGACGGTCGTCGATGAGGGCTACCGGGGCGCTGTCGGCTTGGTCTCGGGAATCAAAGAAACGTCCTTCCACCAGTTCGATGCCCATGGAGGCGAAGTATCCGGGCGTGGCGTGGCGGCGGGCCAGTTCGTACTTGACGGGTCCCGGTTCGCTGGAGGGATCTTCGATAGTCACGCCTCCGCTCATGTTGGTTTGGGAGAAGGGCAGGCGCGAGACGGCGCCCACCGACTCCACGCCGGGGACGGAGGCGAAGGCCTCTTCGAGCCGCTCAAAAAAGGCTACTTGCTGCTGGCGGTCGGAATACTTGGCCGAGGGCAGTGAGATGGATAGCGAGAGCACGTCGCGGCCCTGGAAGCCCGAGTCCACCGAATGCAGTTGGAGGAGGCTGCGCAGCATGAGTCCGCAGCCCACCGTCAGCATCAGAGCCAAGGCGACTTGGGCGGCCACCAGTCCCTGGCGAAGGCGCATTTCGCCTAAGCGCTGGCTGGCCGTGCGGACGTCTCCGGCCAGGTTGCGGGCCAAGCGGCTGAGTGAGATCTGGAGCAGGGGCGCCAGTCCGAAGATGAAGGCGGCGGCCAGGGAGGCGGCGGCGGTGAAAAGCAGGACGCGTCCGTCGATGGCCAGTTCGTCGAGACGGGGGATGGAGGTGGGGCCCAGGCGGCGAATGGCGTCCACCGCCAAGTGAGCCAGTCCCAGAGCGGCAGCCCCGCCGGGGATGACCAAGAGCAAAGCTTCAGCCAGGAACTGGCGAGCCAGGCGCAGGCGTCCGGCGCCCAGCGCAAGCCGGATGGCCACCTCGCTGCGGCGTGCTGCGGCCCGGGCCAGTTGCAGGGTGGCCAGATTGACGCACACCAGCAAGAGCAGGAAGGCCACCGCGCCTTGCAGCGCCAACAGCGAGAAGCGCGAATCTCCTGTGATCTGCTCGGCCAGCGGTTCGACGGCGATGCCGTATCCCTTGTCGCGGTAATCTTCGGCGAAATCTGCGGCCAATTGGTTGGCCACGCCGTCCATGTCGGATCGGGCCGCCTCCAGCGTCAGGCCGGGCTGGAGGCGGCCGACGGCGATCAGGAAGCGAGAGTCGCGCTCCAGGCGGTCAAAGGGGAAGGGAAAGGGCAAGTAAATGTCCTGGGGCTGAAGGATCTGAAGGTCAGGATTCTGAACGCCGAACCGGGACGGCAGCACTCCCACCACTTCGTAGGCGCGCCCGTCGAGTTGGACGGTCTGACCGATGACCTCCGGGGAGGCGGCGAAGACGCTGCTCCACAGCGCGTGGCTGAGCAGCGCGGCGGGAGGGGCGTCGGGTTCGAGGTCGGCGGGTTGCAAGGTGCGTCCGTGGAGGGCGTCCACGCCCAGCGTGGAGAAGAAATTGCCGCTGACAAAGGCGGCTTGCAGGCGCAGGGGATCGCCGCGTCCCGTCAGGGACTGGTAGTCGAGGGTTCCCGCCGCCAGGTCTTGCAGCGATTGATTGCGCTGGCGCAGGTCGACGTATTCAGGTCCCGAGAGGTAGGTAAAACCGGGGCCGGTTTCGGCCAGCAGATCCCAAACCGCCACCAGTCGTCCCGGCTCCCGGTATGGCAGCGGATTGATCAGGACTCCGCTGACGGCGCTGAAGATGGCGGTGTTGGCCCCAAGGCCCAGCGCCAAGGTGACCAAGGCCGTCAAGGCGAAGGACGGGTGCCGCAGCAGAGATCGAAAGGCGGTGCGGATGTCTTGGCGGATGCTTTCCATCATCGATGCTCCTCGCGGGCCGTGCGGAGGCTGGGGAGTCCGGAAGGAAGAACTCATCCCTCCGCTGCCGGTGGGGTCCGATCCCTCGCCCTCGACTTCGAAGAGTGCCTCGAAGTCTGCGTCCAGCGCGCGCAGCAGTTTGCGCCGAGTGGAGGGACTCGGGTATGGCCGCTTGCCGTTGACCAGCAGCGAAAGGTGCCCCTTGCTCAAGCCCATCTTGAGCCCCCAGTGGTTGAGGCTCAGGTTGCGCTTTTCCAGCTCCCTGGCGAGTTGCCGATGCTTGAGGCGAACTTTCATGATCGTCGACCCTCTCATTGCGGCACGTCCGATACGCATCCGTCAAGCCATCTGACGAAAAAGCGGTTACGACTGTTTACTGGGCGTCTGGACGGCCCGGATGCTTCCTGGCGAGAAACAGCCGCGCTATTATGGAGATATGGACAACGTCTCACTCAACCAGGAAGAACGCGACCTCTTGGTGGAGGTGTTGGACAGCTATCTTTCCGATCTGCGCATGGAAATCGCCAACACCGACCACTCTGAGTTCAAGATCGCCCTCAAGTCGAAGCGCAAGGCGCTGGATTTGCTCTTTGCGAAGATCAAAGGACATTAAGAGCCCGCTTGACCTTCGACCGGTCGTTCGGTTGAGGCTCCGCCGGGCGGGACTTGAATGGGAGCCGCGTTTGCCAGCAAAATCGATACCCAGCGCCACCCGATGGTCCGCTGCCGGATTAGTCTTGGCCGGGGTGCTGTTTCAAGCCTTGTGGCTGGGTCTGCCTGCGATTCTCGTCAGCGTCGGACTGGTGGTTTCCTACCTCGTCTGGATGACGACGGACTGGACCGTGACGCAGCGCCTGCGCACTGTCTTTCTCCTGACAATCCCCGTCTTCGCCGCCCACGGTCTGGAGGAATTCTCAAACGGCTTTCAGCAGGATCTCCCAGCCTTGTTTGGACGTCCGCCGGTGACCGGAACCCAGTTCCTGGTCTTCAACGGGGTGTGGATGGCGGTCTTCTGCATCACGGCCTTGACCCTGCGTCCGGGCAGGCAACTTCCTGTCGTCATCGTCCTCTTCTTCGCTCTGGTGGGCGGCGTCGGAAACGGCATCATTCATTTGGGACTGGTGCTGCGAACAGGCTCCTATTTCCCGGGCGCCTGGACCGCACCCTTCTGTTTCGTAGTGGGAGTCTGGCTGCTTAAGCAGCTCTATGCTCCCGGCGGCGGCAGCCGGGTTCCGGCAGGATGAACCTCTCTCGACACGCCCATTCAGTCGATGACGAACAGCGATTCGACGTCCAGGGAAGCGGAATCCGGGTCCAGATAGATGAGGAAGGCGCCCACGGGAATGGTGATCAGCAAGCGGCGGGAGTCATCTGGAAGCGGCGCGCGCCGTTCGCGGTGAACCAAGTGCATGCCCAGACGGGCTTGGATGAAAGGACGCACGTCCTCTAGATGGAGGGGCTCGAAGGCCCCCAGTTCCTTGAGTTCCTTTACTCCTGAGGCATTCATGCGCAAGAGATTACGTAGGTGCTCGGAAACATCGCCGCTGGGCGGCTCGCGAGGGAAATCAAGCTGGGGGAGGCCCTCAAGGTGCCTCCAGATTCCGATGACGAAGAGGTCCAGGTAGGCGGCGAGGCCGGGTGCCTGCTCCTCGACCGGCAATTCACTCAGAAACAGGTAATTCTCGATGGAGCCGGCTCGCTTTGCGAAGTCTTCCAGATGAGGGATCAACCTTTGGGGTCCGCTGGGCAAGTCGAGCAAGGTTTGGTAGAAGCTGCGGGATCTCTCCAAATCCGCATACCACTGCTCCTCCTTCTCGTAGGGCTCCATGTGGCTGCTGAGATAGCTGGTGAGAACTCGGCTGCCTTGGTCGGAGCGCAGCACTGCAATGGGGACGAATCCGTCAGTCCACTCCAGCGAGAGCAGGGTGATGGCTAGGTCCAGACTGGTTGCGCGGGCTGGGAAATGGTCCCGTACGACTTCGTCATGAGGCCCCACTCGCAGAGTGACCGGCAAGGAAACGAGTGGTCCTCCCTTCGGCTCCATCTCGATGCGGGTCTGCTTAAAGCCCCTCATGAAGGCCGAAATCGTGTAGGGGCCGAAGGGCAGATCCAGGAGTGAGAATCGTCCCTGATCGTCGCTGACGGTCTCACGCCCCACTGCGCCGTCCGCTGAGATGCAGGTTACATCGACGCCCGGAATGACGCCACCGGCTGAATCCTTGACGACGCCCCGGACGGTGATGAAGTCGGAAGGCGGGGGGAGCCGGTGCATTCCTCTATGATCCGGCACCCTGATGGGTTCCTTCAGAAGGCCGATGCTGGGTTGCCCCCACAACTTGAAGTGCCGTTGATATTTGCGGCGAGTGCAATAGTCTTCCAGCACTTGGTAGGCTTCTTGAAGCAGCGTCTCGCGGCTCAGATCGCCCGGTTCTTGGGGCGCTGGGCTCCAAGCGCCTAGCAAAAAAAGTAAGGCCAAAGTATGCATAGCGTTGTCTCCGATAAGGGTGTCCGCAGGCGGACCATTCATTGGACGGCTCGCGACCGTCAGCCTGAAGGGCGCAAGCTGCATGCCAACGGAGACGGCTTCAGTGCCTACTGGTCGCGGAGCACCTGCAAGGGATCGGCGTGCGCGGCGCGGCGGGCGGGAAGATAGCAGGCGCCGGCGGCGACGAGCAGAAGAAAGGCCGAGAGCGATATCAGCAGCATGGGGTCGTGGGGATCGGTTTGGAAGAGATGGCTTTCCAGCAGGCGGGACAGGGCCAAGGCGGCTGCCAGCCCCAAGGCCACGCCGGCCACAGCGGTCTTCAGCCCTTGACTGACGACTCGGCGTTTGAGATGGGACGGACTGGCTCCCAGAGCCATGCGGATGCTCAGCTCGGGCAGGCGGCGGGCCACTCCGTCTGAGAGCACTCCATAAATGCCCACAGCCCCCAGAAGCAGCGCCAGCAGTGCAAACGAGCCCAGCAGGCCCAGCATGAGGGCGCGGTCCCGCATCGAACCTTGGATTTTCTCCTCCAAGGGAGCCAGGTGCGACACCGGAACCTGGGGATCGAGCTGGCGCAAGGTGTCGCGGATGGCCGGAATGGCTGCTTCAACCGGCCCCGACGCCAGGGCCACCGCGTGCATTTCCCGCAGGCTCCTCTGCCCCAGCGGGCGGTACATCTCGGGAAGCGGGGGCTCATCCAGACCATGATGGCGGACGCTCCCCACCACCCCCACCACCGTCACCCAGAGGTCGCCTTCCTGGCCGCTGCGGATGCGCTTGCCCAGGGGCGATTCGCCGGGCCACAGCGTTTGGGCCAAGGTGCGGTTGATGATGGTCACGGGCGTGGCTTCGGGAAGGAGGTCGCGCGGCTCGAAAGCACGTCCCTGCAACAGCGGGATGCGCATGGCCCGGAAGTAGCCCGCGTCGGCGATCTGCCAATCGGTTCGGGGCTGTTCTTGCAGGTCGGAGAAGGTGCGTCCCTCGATCTCCAGGCGGCTGCCCCAATTGTAACCGGTGAAGGGGGTGAGGTGGACGAGTCCGGCGTCCCGGATCTGAGGAAGGTTGCGCACCTTCTCGATGGCCCTCTCAAAGAAGCGGACCACCGCCTCGCTGTCAGAATAGCGGTTGCGGGGCACCGACAGCTCCATTCGGACAACACCTTGGACGCCGAAGCCCGGATCGACGCGGGTCAGGCGGTACAGACTCTGCACCATCAGCCCTGCTCCTACCACCAGAGCCAGCGCCAAGGCCGTCTCGGCGACCACCAGCAGGCGGCTGAGGCGCTCTTGGGGAGGGTCGGCGGTCAACAGGCGTCCGCTTCCCAATGCTGTGAATTGGCGTCGGCGGCTCAAACGCAAGGCCGGGGCCAGTCCGAAGAGCAGTCCGGCGGCCAGGGAGACGCCCAGGGTGAACAGCAGCACCTGATGGTCCAGGGCGATTTCGGCCACTCGGGGCGTGTCGGCGGGCAGAAAGCGGCGCAGTCCATGGACGGCGAAAAAGGCCAGCGCCAGTCCCAGCACACCTCCGGTTACGGCAAGCAGGATATTTTCCACCAGCAGTTGGCGCAGCAGCCTCAGGCGTCCGGCACCCAGGGCCCGGCGAAGAGTGATCTCGCGCTGCCGCGCCGACGATCGCGAAAGCTGCAAGTTGGCGACGTTGGCGCAAGCGATCAGCAAGACGAAACCAGCCGCGGCCCAAAGCGCATTGAGCAGCGGACGCGCCTGAGCCGATTGGTGGGAACTCAGCGGGATGACCGTCGTCGTCCAGTCGGCCACCTCCTGGGGCGATTCGACCACCTCGGCCAGCAGGCCCATCTCCAAGGCTTCCAGCTCTTCGCGGACTGCTTGCGGGTCGGCGTCGGAGCGGCGCAATCCCAGTAGGTTGAGGTAGCGGTAACGCCGGTAGTCTCCTTGCTCCTGGAAGGGCCGCAGCGGGAACCAGGCTTGAACGCCCGGCGTGGGAACCTCGAAGGAATCCGGCAGGACGCCCACGATGGTGGCGGGAGTGCCGTCCAACAGGACCTCGCGGCCGATCACCGAGGAATCTGAGGCGAATTGGTTGCGCCACAGTTGGGCGCTGATCACAAGGGGACGTTGGTCGTGACTCTCCAACTCTTCCGCCGAGGGCAGCCGGCCCAGCCGGGCCGGTTGGCCCAGCACCTGGAAGAAGTCTCCATAGACCGCGGCTGCCCGCAGCAAGACGGCCTCGTCGCGTCCCGAGAGGCTGACCGTCCAGCCCGAGTAGCAGCCAGCCTTCTCCAGCGTCGCCGCTTGGTCCAGGACCTCGCGGCACTCTCGAAAGGAGACCGAGGAGTCCTCGCCCCGCATTCCCAGTATGAGCGTGCGCTGGGCGTTGGGGTAGGGCGAAGGCTTGAGCACGACGGCATAGACGGCCGAGTAAATGGCGCTGTTGGCGCCGATGCCCAGGGCCAGCGTCAAGAGCGCCAGCAAGCTCACAACAGGACGCCTTGCCAGCTTTCGGATGGCGATACGGAAATCTTGAACCAAAGCGTGCATGAATGAATCTCCTCGTCTCTTGGGGAGTCCCCCTGGCGAGGAGAACTTGCCGCGCAGATAGTGGAACAAGAGCGACGACGCTTGGCGCAGGCACCAGAAATGACGCGACGGCCAACTCAGCCGCAGGCCCGCAAGCTCTTCTTCCAGATCTCCCAGGACCTCGCTGGACACGCGCTCGGGCAGGACCCGGGAAAGAAGGGCCTCGGTCCAGAGGGGCATTTGAGGTCGTCTGTCAAAGCTCCGGCTCATGAGGAAGGCTCCAGTTCTTCTTCAAAACCGTCCCACATGCTCAGCAGCGCCTGGCGTTGCGTGCGCAAGACCTGCATGGCCGCCGGACAGAGCTGGTAATAACGGCGCGGACGGCCCATGCGCTGCTGGGAAGAGTCGGCCAGGCGCGACTTGAGATAGCCCTTCTTTTCCAGCCGCTCCAGGGTCACGTAGAGAGCGCCTCTGGAACTTCGGCGCCCCGTCTGGCGGTGGATCTCTTTTCCGATCGTCACGCCGTAGGCGTCCGCGCCGCGGCGCAACACCGCCAGCAGCACCAACTGCTCGAACTCACCGATGAACTCTGCCTTTGCCATGATGCCTACATTGTAGGCAAAGTTGCCGTGCGGGTCAACGCCTTTTCTTTCAGCAGTCCAGGGTGGTTCCCTCCCGGGCTCAACGACGCGTCTTGGGGATGTCGCTCAGAAAGGCCCCGGCATAGTCGTTTTTCCGATGTCCGATGGCCCACTTGGAGGACCAGTAGCGGATCTCCGAGACGCCCTCTGCGGACACGGCCTGGAGAGCTCTGGACATCGACTGCTGCGCGCTGTGGCCGGGGTAGCGGTCCTGGAAGTAGGCCGCCAGTCCGCAGGCCACTTGAACGCCGGAAATGCTTCGGGCGCGGCCGATGGCCAGGCGCTGCATGTTCCCCGGACCCAGTTGGTCTCCCCAGTGGGTGGAAGGGTCGTCTGCCTTGAAGACGCTGTAGGCCTGGGGCAGCACGACGTCCATGTGGGGCGAGAGGGTGGCCGACGGACTGAACTCGGCGTGGAAGGGGTATGTCGTCAACTCCAGGCGTCCGCCAGGCGGCAGGGCGTCGCGAAGCTTCCCCGCCAATGTCCGCCCGGCTTCTTGCATGGAGGGAAAGCCGTCCAGGAAACGTTCATTCCAGTTGCCTTCGGCATCGAGGTCCAGCACTGAGACGCCGGCGGCATCCAGCAGCTCTTTCAAAGCCTTGCTGACCTCTTCGACTTGGTCCTGAGAGGGACGAGGCCAGGCTGTGAGGATCAGTTCGACGCCTCGTTGCTTGAACAGTCCGGCGGCTTGGGCCAGTTGGTCGGCGGTCCACAGCACTCTCCAGGGCGGATCGCCGGACCGCGTGTTGGAGGCATTAACCATGACGGCCGCCGAAGAGACACCCATCTCCTTCAGCCCGTCGGCGAAACTCGCACTCAAGACCCGGCTCGGCGGATCATCGATCCAAACGCCCACCTGGAATCGTGCTGGTTGGGCGGAAGGTTCATCCGCGGCTGCGGCCGCCTGCTGAAGAGGCGGCCAAGTATTGCCCGAGGCGCTGCGCCAGACCTTCCCGTCTGGAGGAATGCCATGGTCGGATTGCCACTGCCAGACGGCCTCAACGGTTGCCGCTCGCCACTGCCCGTCGGCTTGGGCTCCCACCGTTCTCTGGATGAGCTTGATTTCGTTCTCGCTAAAGCCCTGGGCTCGGTCAAATTCGAGGGCCTGACGGATCTCCTCTTCGGTCATAGCAGCAATCCTGACACACTCTGACATCGGCCCGCAAAGGTGCACCGGCAGTCCGGTTTTCTGCGGCTCACTCTTCAATTGGGGCGTCGGCTGCGCTAAGCTTGGTAAGAAGAAATGGGAGGAATTAGATGCTTTTCAGACAGATCAATGACCCCAAGCTGGCACAATACGCCTATTTGATCGGGTGCCAGGCCACCGGTGAAGCCATTGTCATCGATCCCGAACGGGACATCGACCGATACGTGGAGGCCGCGGAGGCCGAGGACCTGACCATCACGGCGGTGGCCGAAACCCACATCCACGCCGACTTCCTGTCGGGCGCCAGGGAGTTCGCCGACCGGCTGGGAGTCAAGCTTTACGTGTCCGATGAAGGGGATGAGGACTGGAAGTACGAGTGGCTCAATCTGGGCGACTACCAAGCTACCCTTCTCAAAGACGGGCAAACCTTTGAAGTGGGCAAGATCGAGTTCAAGGCGCTGCACACTCCCGGGCACACGCCCGAACACTTGTCGTACCTGGTGACCGACCGGGGAGGAGGAGCCGGCCAGCCCATGGGCATCGCCAGCGGCGATTTCGTCTTCGTGGGCGATTTGGGACGTCCTGACCTGCTGGAGACGGCGGCCAAGGTGGAAGGGGCCATGAAGCCTTCGGCGCAACGGCTTTACGATTCGGTGCAGCAGTTCCTGCACCTGCCCGAGTTCCTGCAAATCTGGCCTGCCCATGGTGCCGGATCGGCCTGCGGGAAAGCTCTGGGGGCCGTCCCCATGACCACCGCCGGCTACGAGACCCGCTTCAGTCCCGCCATTGAGAAAGCCAAAGAAGGCGAGGACGCCTTCGTGGAGTTCATCCTCAAGGACCAACCCGAGCCTCCCTTCTACTTTGCCCGCATGAAACGGGACAACAAGAACGGCGTCCCTCTGCTGGGCGATCTTCCCCGTCCCCGGCGGCTGACGGCCAAGGAACTGAAGTCCGTCGTGCAGCGGAGGGACGCGCTGATCGTCGACGCCCGTCCCAGCCGTTCCGACTTCATGGCCCGTCACCTTCCAGGGAGCCTCTACGCGCCCTTGAAGATCTTCAACACCGCCGTGGGCTCGATGGTCGAGGACGAGACCACGCCCCTCTACCTGATCATCGACGAGGATCGGCTGGAAGGAGCCGTCCGCGACCTTGTGCGCATCGGATACGACAACTTGCCGGGCTTCGCCGACCCTTCCACTCTGGAACGCTACTTCCAGCAGGGGGGCAAGGCCGGGAGCATCGAGGAGGTCGACATCAGCGCGCTCGATTCGCTGCGCCAACGTGCAGGCTCGGTCGTGCTCGACGTGAGGACGGGTTCCGAGTTCGAGGCCGGCCACGTGACCGGAGCCCGCAATGCGTCCTACACCCGTCTGCCCGAGTACCGGCGCGACATTCCCGGCGACAAGACATTGCTCGTCCACTGCGCCAGCGGCAGGAGGGCCTCGGCCGCCGCTTCCTACCTGTCCCGGCTGGGACGGAGGGTGGTGTACGTCAACGGCCACTTCGACAAGTACGCCGAGGCGGCGGGGGTCAAGAGTCAGAGCAAAGTTTCGGCCTGAGGCCTCTCCCCGTGACCACTCAGACCCGCGCTCCCTCTTCAACGTGGACGTGCGCCTCTGGATCGGTCGTTGGAAGACCGCCCAACGGACCGGAGAATGCTGAAGCGCGGCAGTGTCGTGGAGCTTCCGGCTAATGCGAGCCGGGGTGGATCTTTGGCTTCTAGGCTACAATGCTCGGCTAGGAGAATGAATCTATGGCCAACGAAGTGAAAACAGGAAGCATAGGCTGGATCGACTTGACGGTTCCCGATGCCGAGAAAATCCGCGACTTTTACGAGAAGGTGGCGGGCTGGCGCCATGAAGGCGTCGACATGGGCGGCTACCAGGACTTCAGCATGATTCCCGGTCAGGGCGAGTCCGCCGTGGCGGGCATTTGCCACGCCCGCGGGACCAACGCCGATCTTCCCGCGTCCTGGCTCATCTATATCGTCGTCGACGACCTCGACGCCTCCATGGCAACCTGTCGCGAAGGGGGCGGAGAGGTGATCTCCGGCCCCCACTCCATGGGAGCCCAGCGCTACTGCGTGATCCGCGATCCCGCCGGTGCCGTGGCGGCTCTGTATCAGCAAGCTTAAAGCGCTGCCCCACTCGGGTGAGTGGGGCGTCCCGCTTACTGGCAGGTGACTACGTTGGCCGAAGCATCGTAGCTGACGCTGGCAGGACTCAGGTTGTCGACGCAGAAGTTGACCGTCACCTTGCCGCTGGCCGTGGAGAGCGTCTGCAAGGCGGCTTGGCCATCGGCGTCGGTGGTCGCCGCTCACTAATGGGCCCTCTATCGGTCACCGAGCGCAACGCAGTCAGCGTGGATGGATGCGGCACCGCAGCGGACCACCGGTGAGAAATGCGGGCCAGGCCAGTCAGCGGATGGGCAGCTTGAAGGAAAGGCGGTTGGAATCGTTGTTGCCTTCGTTGCTTTCTTCGACGCGGCAGTGGTTGGGCATGAATTCATCTCCGCTGCAACTGTCGGTCTTGACCCACACGTGGATGACTTGGCCCTGGAACGATCCACGAATGTAGATGGAACCCTGGAACTGAAATGTGCGGTTGGGTGGCAGGCTGGACGGTCCGTTGACGTAGAAAGTCGTCTGGCGGTTCACCTGGAACGATGCCAGGCCCTGAGAGGATGCGGAATAGTGAAAGGAATTCTTGAAGCCTGAGGCCGGGGAGCCCCCCTGGTTCCTGACCGTGACTTGGACGGGGATGAGGACTCCGCCGCTTCGCTGAACCACGTTGCCTGTTTGCCGCACTTGGACGGTCAAGTCGGGGAGTTGAGGCGTGGACGCTTGACTGGAGACAACTAAGGTCACAACCGAGCCGGGCTGCACCAGGCTGCCGGCGGCCGGACGCTGGTCGAGGACGGTGCCCGGCTGAAGTCCAGCCGCTTGGCGCTCCATGACCTGGCCCAGACGCAGTCCGTTGCCCTCAATGATGACGGCGGCCTCGCGCAGCGACTTGCGCCGCAACTCGGGCATGCGCAGCGGTTGTGGGGCGGGCGGCGCCGCCACCACCAAGTGGACCGCGCTGCCCGGACGCACCCGGCTGCCGGGGGGAGGCGACTGTCGCAGAACGCTTCCTGATCGGGCGTAGCTCTGCTCGTACTCGACCCGGCCTGTTCGGAGTTGCGCCTGCGAGAGACTGCGCTGGACGTCTTGGCTGCTGAGTCCGACCAAATTGGGCACGATGGTGTGGGGGATGGCCCGGGCGACCAGGATCTCGACGGGGCAACCTGAAGGCAGCATCGCGCCCGGGCCTGGGATTTGCTCGAGGACCGTGCCGGGACGAAACTGATCGGTCTCGCGCTGCCGGACCCTGGACAGACGCAGTCCCTGATCCTGCAGCCGGCGCTGGGCGATGTCCTGGGGCTGTCCCCTGAGGTCGACGACCCGCACCGGATTGGGGCCCAGGCCTCCAACAACCAAGTCGACTGCTTGTCCGGCCGACAGGCGTCCGCCCTTCTCAGGACGCTGGCTGATCACCCGTCCCAGCGAATCGCAACTGACGGCCTCATCGATGCGGCCTACTCTCAGGCCCTCTTCGCTCAGCTTGCGCTGGGCCCGCTCAACCTCTGTGTTGACCAGTCCGGGAACTTTGATCTGCCTGGGCACCGCGATTTCGATGTCGATTCTGCTTCCTTCCTTGCGTTCTTTTCCCGCGTCCGGCTTTTGGTCGATGACGGTGCCGGGACGCTCACGGCTCTCTTTCTCTGTGCTTCGACCCAGGGTGAAGCCGGCCGCTTCGATGGCTTCACGGGCTTGTCGCCGGTCCATCCCTCGCAGGCGCGGGACCCTGGCTTTGCCGGGTTCGGTGGCTACTGCAATCTCCAGGTCGATGGCGCTGCCGACCAAGCGCTTGCTGCCGCCTTCGGGGTCCTGGTCGTGGACGGTCCCCTCGGGCTTCCTGCTTTTCTTTTCGATCACCGTCCCCACCTTGAATCCAGCCCGTTCCAGAGCCTGGACGGCGTCGGGATAAGCCATTCCCTCCACTCGGGGGACGGCGACGGGCTCGCGCGGACCGGCCAACACCAGGTTGACCGATTGGCTGGGTCTCAGGCGGCTTCCCGGCTCAGGACTTTGCTCGATGACCGTCCCGTCAGCCTGTTGGCTGGGCTGATACTCCACCGTCCCCAGTTCGAAACGGCCCTGGGCCAGAGCGCGGCGGGATTGCTCCAGGTTCAATCCGATGAGCCGGGGAGTTCGGGGCTCGGGGCGGACGGCCTTGGGAAGGAAGGCGTCGTAGATGTCGCGGTAGCGTCGAGCCCTTTCCGGCTCGTCCTCCCCCAGCAATTCGGCCAGACGGCCATAGGAGGGCGCGTAGCGGGGATTCGCTGCCAATGCCCGCTGATGAAGCTGGACAGCCTCCTCACGGCTTCCGCTGGCGGCGGCAACCTCGGCCATTCCGGCATAGGCTGCAGCCAGGTCAGGGTGCCTGGAGGCGGCTTCATTGAATTGGCGGCGGGCCTGCTCAAAATCGGCTGCGGCGCCGCGCAAAGCCGAAGGGTCGGAAGCCGCTGTGGCCAGCCGCAGTTGTCCCTGTTGCAGGTAAGACTCGCCCAGAGCAATCGAGGCCTGAGGATATTCGTCGGGCGTCACGTTCACTGACTCCAGAATCGCCCGCGCCGCCCCCACCCGGACGCCGGCCTCGGTCAAGTCTCCCACCTGGCGGCGCACGGTGGCCAGCTCGAGGTTGGCCTCGGCTTCGTTGACTCGGGTGATGGAGCGGTCCAAGTCTTCTTGCCCGTCTTCCTCCAGCAGATCTGTGGATTGGCTGAAGAAGGTGATGGCGTTCTCCAGGAAGAGGGAGGCTTGTGCCGGGTCGCCTTGTTGTCGGGCGCGTTTGGCCCAGTCGAGGTAGAGAGCTCCCCGTTCGTTGCGGGCCGGAGCCGAGTCAGGGTCTTTCTCCAGCGATGCCTGCAGCAGTTCGTCGGCGCGCTCCAAGTTGCCGACCTGGCGGTTGGCGCGTCCCCAGCGCATCAGGAACTGTCCGTCCTCCAATCGCTGTTCGTCGAGCCGGGTGGCCTGGGTATAGGCTTTGAGGGCGCGCGCTCCGCGTCCCCATTCGCCGTAGATGTGTCCCATGGTTTCGAAGGCCTCGGCGTCCCGCTCCCAATAGGCCTTGAAACGGGCTTGGGTGAACGCCTCGGCTCTTTCTTCCGGGTTTTCGAAGGTGGGCAGGATGCGGGCCTCCGGCAAGGGAGGCTGCGTCTTGACGATGATCTCAGAGGTGCGCTGCAAGGCTGCGCGCACTTCCTCTTCCTCAGCCGCCTGCGTTTGTTGGGGCAGTTGGCTTCCGGGTTCCAAGCTGGCGGTCTCCAGCGGTTCGGCTTGCAGGGGCGGACGAACCTGAATGAAGAATGAGGTCGGGGCCAGTTGGCCCCCGCAGCCCGGCTCCAGATCGCAGTCCAGGCAGCGGTTGTTGAAGTCGGCCCGGTAGAGGCCGGCTACGATTCCCCGGGCGTCGATCTCGACCTCCAAGGTGACTGGACCCGACTGGCCGGGCTCGAGTTCGACTTGGGCGCTGGAAGACAACCCGGCCCAAGGCAGTCCGCTCTTTGCTTCCACCAGGAAGGTATGGGGCTGCTGGCATTGATTGTTGAAGGCGATGGTCTTGCGGGCCCGTGCGGATTTGCCCGAGGTCAGAGTGGCGTCAATGTTGGGTGGGTCTTCCACGTCGGAAGGCAGATCTCGTCCCGGCAGCTCCTCTCCCAGGGGAAGTCGGAAGGGATAGAGTCCCACGTCGCCTTCGATGACCAGAAGCTCGACGCTGCCGTCGGGGGCGACTTCCACCTGGAATTCGGTCCCTCCCCCTCCCAGGGTGCGGTCGCTGAGCTTGAAGTCGAAGTAGCCGGCGAACTGCATGAAGACCCGGCCCACATAGGCGAACAGCGAACTGGGCGTATCGATGATGACGTGGGTGTCGGGATCAATGATGGCGGTTTTGTCTTCAAAGAGGACGTTTTGGAGAAAGAGCAGCTTGACGGTAGTGGTGGGGCCGGTCTGAATCTCGTCCCCGTCGAAAAGATCCATGCCGGTCCCCGCGGCAATCCGCTCGCCACTTTCAATGCGCAGAATTTCCGCCGCCGGCGAGTCGGACCCGGCGGTTTCGATATGGGTGATTGTGGCGGCCGGATCCTGGCCCAGCAAAGAGGCGCTCACGGTCGGCAAGGCCGCGCATAGAAAGAGCATCGACCAGAAGGGCCTGTGGAGAAGTCGTGAAAACCTGCTATTCATCGTTCTTCCTCTTTTCCTCCGGTGTGGACTCTTGCCGCACGCTTGGAGTGGCTTCAGCATTCTTCATCAGGCTCCGGCGGGCGGCCCAATATCCCAGGACGAAGGCCGAGATGTCGTAGGGCAGGTCGGTGAAGATTCCTGCGACGCGGGCCACCATGAGGAGCAAGAAGAGATAGACGGCGATCACCGCTACCAGCAGGAAAGGCAGTTCGCTCTCGTTGATGATGGGTGGCACGAGGGGGAGATTGCCCAACAGCCTCTTCAGTTGAATGCGTGAGCCTTTGCCTGCCGATTTTCTCGATCTCAAGGCGACGCCTAGGGCGGCCATGAAGATAAGAAGAGGGAATTGCCACACGAAGGGCAGGGGCGTCAGATAGGCGCCGTGCAGCAATGTTGAAACGGCGGCCGCTTGGATCTCGAATCCGTAGATGTCGGAGCGCTGGTAGTCGATGGTGCGGGAATCGGAGAGGCGGTAGCGGTCAAGGTCGCTGCGCATGCCCACGATGACGACCTGGTCCCGGAAGGTCTGCAGGCTGCGGCCCTGGTTCCACTCCTCCAGCAGCCGATCATAATCGACGTTGACGCGCTCGATGGCCAGCATTTCCGGAAGGCGGACGATGACGGCTAAATTGCGGTCCGTGGGCAGATGCAGCACCTTCTCCTGGTCCTCGACGTGGATGGCCAGACCCGTGGCGGTGGTATGGCAGCTCCAGTCCTTTCCCGGAAAGCGAAGCCGCATGAAGATCTGCAGGGCCAGGGAAGGGGTCAGTTCCGCTTGGCGCAGCAGGGAATGCCGGCTTTCGTCCACCGCCAGCCTGACCCGCCACAGGGTGCCCATGCGGCCGGACGTTTCGTTGCCCACGTCCAACAACCCCCAACTGTTCTCGCCCAGTTGGCTGTTGAGGATGCCGGAGCCTGTCGGACGCCGGGCTTTGGGCACCGCCTGCCTGGTGCCTACTACCACGCTGACGGGCGGGGATGCCGCTTGGGCGGCGGCGATGGCTTGTGCGAAGTCTTGGTCGAACTCCTCTTCCTGGGAGGCAAAGTAGAAATCAAAGGCCACCACCTTGGCCCCGGCTTCGGTGAGGGCTCGGAGCAAGGCGGCATGGCTGCTCCGCAACGAGGCATCGGCTTGGCCTGTACGGGCTGCGCCGTGCTTCCCTTCGTCGAGATAGACGATCTGGAAGCCTTCGAAGGGGACACGGTCATAGCGGATCACGTAGTCGAGAAAGCTGACTTCCAAAAGTTGGTCCCAACCCACCAGCCCCAGGAGTCCGAAGTGGGAGGCGGCTCCCACCATCACTCCCACGACGATCACCCAGCCCGCAAGCTTCAGCCGGCGGACGGACGGCCGGACCGGTGAGCTCTCCTTGCCGGATTGGGCGGATCTGCGCCTTTGTTGGTCACTTTTTTCCTCGGATGGCGCGGACGATTTCCGGGCTTCTTGAAGCCGAGCCGATGAACGTCCGCCGCTGGCGCCTGACATTTTGAATCCCCACGGGCTGGTTTCTTGACTCTCATTGTAACGTAGCGGACCAGCGGTCTACCTCAGCCCGGCCTCGAAGAAGGTCTGCGGCGGGGCGACGCGCAGTCGCACGAGCAAGCGGAGAAAGACCCAGGCTGGAGCCTTCACCGCTGACGCCTTGTGGCAAGCGGTGCACTTGGAAGTCTACTTTTCATCCATGAGGGGGAGGGTGATGCCGGTTTGGCCCTGATACTTGCCGCCTTTGTCACGGTAGGTCGTCTTGGGCCGGTTGCCGCGGAAAAAGAGGACTTGGGCGATGCCCTCATTGGCGTAGATCTTGGCGGGCAGGGAAGTGGCGTTGGAGACCTCGATCGTGACATGGCCTTCCCAGCCGGGCTCCAGGGGCGTCACGTTGACGATGATTCCCGAGCGGGCATAGGTACTCTTGCCCAGCACTACGCACAGGACTTGGTCGGGAACCTTGAAGTACTCCAGGGAGCGTCCCAGGGCGTAGGAATTGGGAGGGATGAGGATATGGTCGTCGACTTCGTATTCGACCATGGCCCGCTCGTCGATGGCCTTGGGATCGACCACGCTGTTCCAGGCATTGGGCGTGAAGATGCGGAATTCGCCGGCGATGCGCATGTCGTAGCCGTAGGAACTGACTCCGTAGCTGATCGCACCCTCGCGCACCTGATCGTCCACGAAGGGATCGATCATCTGCTCTTCAACGGCCAGTTTCCGGATCTCATGGTCGGCAAGAATCATGGCGTCTCCTCGTCAATAGCGGACGAGTGTAATGCAAGCCGTCCAGCGGGGCAAGGCTTGGCGGGATTCAGACAGCCATGGAGCGACCGAGCCTCAGATCCGCCCCGGCCTGGGAGCAGCCGGGGCGAGCTGTGAGGGGAGAGGAAGTCTCTCACTCCTGTGCGAATTGGACCTTGAGGGCGCCGTCGCAGCAGCCGCCTGAAACCTCGATTTTCACGCTCTGGTTGGCACCGACGACTTCGATCCCCTCGGAACCGATAGCGCTGCCCAGTTCGTGGGAAGCAGTATAGTTGTCGATGGCGGGCAGGCAAATACCACCCGGAAGACAGCCGATCACTTCCCAGCGCCAGTATTCGGGGCACTTGATGTAGTAAACGGGGAGCAGCATCACTTCCATGTTGATGCAAGGTTTTTGGCCTCTGACCACCAGGATCCAGGTATTGTTAACGATACCTGGTACGACTTGGGCCTTGTCGAAATCGATGATCCGACAACTCGAAGGCGCTGGCTGTTGAGACAGATCGTAGTTGGACATTTGGAATCTCCTTAGGGCTGAGCTGTTTTGGAATCAGACGGACAAAGTCCTATTTGTCTCTCTTTCTATCTACTGTCATCTTGGCTGCCGAAGACCTGTCGAGACGGGCTTCAAGCCTTCGAATGGCTTACGGCTTGGCGCCACAGGACTTCCCACAGGAAGAGGGCCGCGGTCAGGGCTAGGAGTACGGGCCAGAGCGGGACCGTGGCGGCGCGGGTGGCGGTGGGAGAGAGGTCAGTGACGTCGCCCGCTGAGCGGGGTTGGAAGGAAGTGTTGCCCTCTTCATCGTGGAGGGCCAGGCGGCTGCCCTCGGGGACGGGATCGGCGGGGCTTGTGAGCGTGTGCAGGGGCGGCAAGGAGCGGCGTCCCAGCAGGTGGCGGACGGCGTTGAAGAAGACGGTTGTGGAGAAGCGGCCGGAATCATCTTCGCTGCCCAGGGGAGGGCCGGGAATGTAGACTGCGGGCGGGTCCTGGCGCAGGGCCATCCAGGTGCCGTTGAGTCCGCGCAGGACCGGGGAGAAAGAGGCCGGCAAGGGACGCGGGGGCGGTGCGATGCCCATTCTCTCGGCCACGTCGAAGTTGAGTCCGTCCAACAA
>DATIPO010000172.1:0-13862 GCA_035471925.1 Acidobacteriota bacterium | reverse complement strand
CTGACCGCCCTGACGGGGCCTTCTGCCCATCGCCGCAAGGATGCGCCTCCCACCAAGCGTGAATCGGCTTGCTCGATGACAAGCACCGAGGCGGCTGCGGCTGTCAGCAGCGGAACTGCGGGGAAAGATGCTGAGGGCCCAAACCGCAAAAGGCCGCTTCCCAGCACTCCAGCCGGGGGGGATCCTGTGCTGGCTTCCTGCCACCTTTACTCCAAGATCTCGACCACTACCGGGCCGGAGGGTCGGGCCATGCAGGCCAGGCGATGATGTCCGTCGTCCAAAGCGCACAGGTCGTCCAGGGTCTCTTCTTCGCCTTCCCCCATGGGATTGAGGTTTTCCTGGCCGGAGATGATTCGGATGGGATCGCTTCCGCAGATGCCGCGATGGCACTGGGCCTTCAACTTGAGGCCGTGCTCCTCGGCCAGTTCGCAAACGGTCTGGCCGGGACGCAAGGTGAGGGTCTTTCCCAGGTTGAGGAAGCGGACCGTCAGTCCGTCCCCGTCCGCCGCGGCCGAGCGCTGCGGTTGCCCGGCCTGGGATTCCTCTTCGGGGACCAGCCCGGCCTGGGTGTCGAGGTGAACCTCGGCCGAGGGCCCCGCCGCCTCTTCCTCGCTGTAAAATTCCAGCACTTCGCGGCCCATCCAAATGCGGTCGCCCGAAGTGAGCCAGGTGGGAGATTCCACTTTCAGGAGGGTTCCGTTGACGCTCTCCAAATCGCGGATGAAACGCTTGCCGTCGCGAAGCAACATGGCCAAGTGGCGGCGCGAGAGCGTACCGTCGGAAGAATCGAGAATGACGTCGGCCGCCTGCCGCCCCGCCACGATGGGCTTTTCAGCCAGGCGGATGCGCTGCACCTCGCGGCCCTGGCTGTCGTAGTGAGCGACACTGCGCAAATTGTCCTTGTCCCCGAAGACCAGCCATTGGTTTCCGGCCCTCAACACGGCCCGATCCGCCACTTCCACCAGCCTCCCCGCCGCCGGTTGCAGAAAAACCGTGCTGTCGGCCTCATTGCAGAGCCGATAGCCCTTTGAGGAAGGAAAGATGGAAGCATGGCGGTCTGAAAGCAGCGTATCCTGCTCGAAATTGATGTCGCAGTGACGGTTGCCGATGGTGGTGGGTCCTTGAGTACTCAGGCTGTACTCTTCGGACTGCACCTGTCCGTCCAGGATGCGGATCAGGCGCGGCCCGGAATCCTGGCCCCGAGCTTCAGTCCGGCTGCTGCGCCGGGCCGTTTCCGCAGCGGACGGGGCGGCTCCTTCCCCGAACTCCAGCTTGACGTGGATGTCGGTCTTGCCTGCCAGCTTCTGGGCGATGACCTCGGCCACCAGCACTCCGTCGCGCAGGGCGGCCTTGATATTCCCTCGCCTCTTGACCTCGCGGAATCCGGCTGGATCGCCGTCCAGGTTCTCCGTTTCAAGGTAGGCGGGACTGAGGGTGTCCCCGGCCAGGTAGAGATTGGGACGGCCCGTCTCCAACAGCGGGGTCACGGCCAGCCTCTGGCGGTTCTTGGGGCCGCCGCTGACGCGGTGGATTCCCAGCGAGGCCAGCAGCTCGAGAGGAAGATCCTCGCCGATGCAGGCCACGCAGTACTGCTTGGCGAATTCCAGGTGGATGGTCTCGACGGGCCGGTGGGCCGGCTCTTTGCGGGCGATGCGCAGGCACAGGAACTCTCGGCCGTCCGGGGCCTGAAAAACAGATACGGGTTCGCTCTTGGGCAGATAGCGGATGTTGCCGTTGCCGGCGAAAGCTTCCAGGAAGACCTCGGCCAGGGCGCGGGAGACCTTGGGCATCCGCTCCCCCCGGTAAGACCAGAAGACGGCCGAGGGATCGCCGGCCTGGGCCTTGGCGTTGGAAATGGCGATAACGGCCTCGGCGGCAGAGGTCCCTCCCCCGATGACGCAGGCGGGACCGCCGCTATGCCGCTCCGGATCGGAAAGCTTGAAGGCGATCCCATCTAGATTTCCGCTGATGTCGAAGCGGCGGGGCACTCCCCTTCCCACACTGATCACCACGTGCTTGGCCTGGAAGGACTGCTGAGACTTGGTGTTGTGGTTCCAGCATTGAACCCGCCACAAACCGCCTTCTTCCTCCTCCAGGCCGGAGAGCTCCACGCCGATCTGGGCGGGAATGCCGAAGGTCCGGTAGTGACTCTTCCAAAGACGGCACATGTCGTCCTTGTCAATGTCCTCGAAAACGAGACGTGAAATCAACTCCCCTCCCTTGGGAAAGTGCATCTGGTCGCCGCCCCCGAAACTGGGCAGGATCATCTTGTCTTTGGAATAGTCGCGGATGCGCTTCATGAGGTCGTCGTAGTCGATGACCAGGGCGCTGAGTCCGAGTTCCTTGGCCCGGAAGGCGGCGGCCGTTCCCGTCGGTCCTCCGCCCACGATGAGCATGTCGAGCACCTGGGGCAAAGAGACGGGCTGATCAAGGACCAAGGTCCCGTCAGGCAGTCTTTGCTCGGAGTTGCCGTTATGGTTGTCTTGGCTCATTTCATTCCTTCTCGCGGCGGATGCGTCCCTTCAAGCGGCCGAAGCGGAGGGGGACGTCGGGCTTGACCTCGGTTTCCGCCTCGATGAGGTGTTCGTCGATGTAGGTCTTGTTCATGCTGTCCAGGTCGACCACTGTGGCGCTGCCAGACTCCACCTTGATGATGGCGTGGCGGCGCGAGATGGTGGCGTCCTTGACGCTGATCCGGCAACGCTTTGACCGTCCAACGTCGTTCTCGCCCTCCCGCAGAGGAAAAGTCTTGACTCCCTTGAGCGTTTCCAGCTCCAGAACGAAGGCTCCTGCGGAGTCATCCGAGGGACCGAAGCTGGGGGGCTCGGCGGCTCCCCGCAACGGTCCGGCATTGGTCTGTTCACCCGGACGTTCTTCCCCCAGAGGCTGAGTGACAAGCTGTTCGTCGTCGGACGCAGGAACGGAAGGCTGGCTCGAAGGCTTCTCGGAAGGCTGGAACCGGGGCGGCGAAAGGACGTCTTTGATCTTCTTGAAAAGGGTCTTTTCCCCGGGCTCTTCCCGAGCCGGCCGAGGCGGCGCCTGCCGGGGCGCGGAAGAGGCGGCCTCATCGCGGCGGGGAGCCTCACCCGTCCATTGAAAGAAGAAGTCATATTGCCGGGCCAAGGTGATGACGTGCAAGCCCTGCAAGGGCACGCTTTCGGCCACGGCCTCTCCGTCCAGCGCCAACCCCGCCTGAGAGAGATTCTCGAGCAGATAGCAGCCCATTTCGCCGTCGTAGCGGATACGGGCATGCCGTTGGGCGATGTCGGGCGCCGTCAGGACCAGCCCGTTTTCTTGATGAGTGCCGATGGTGGCTTCCTCTTTAATCAGGCACTCCTGGCCGGCCAGCGGTCCCGACTTGCAGAATAGTCTGGCGCTCATTTCATCTCTCCCCTCATTGGCCTGCCGGAACGCCCTGGCGCGGGTGCAGCAGCAGGCGCGAGCGGATGCGCTCGTCGGCGTGAAAGAGGTGGCAGGTGACGCATTCGCTGCTCACCAATCCCGAGCGGTGGCACTCCTGGCAGGTCTCGATGGCCGGGATGTTCTGAATGGCGGCATTGTCGACCTGGGATTCGATCTCGGGCGAATCCGCGGTTGCCGCCAGGGGGCCGATGTAGTCGAAGAAGGGTATGTCGGTGTGGCAATCCAGGCATCTCCGTTGCAGGACGTGGGCCCGGTGGCTGAACTCGGCACGTCTCAGGACGCGCTGGTCTTTCTGCACCCGGGCGATGGTCATGCGGTCGATGAGGTGGCACCTGCGGCAGGCCTCCGTCAGGCGTTCGCCGAAGGCTTCGATCTGTTCGATCTGCTCCGAGCTCAAGGTCGGATTGACTCGCCCGGGCAAAAGGAAAGGGGCGTCCTCCAGGGGAAAGTCGCCTTCCCTGATTTGGGTCTCCAGGGAGGTGAGAAGCTGGTCGAGATCGGCCACTTCGCTCAGGGTGCCGCGGTCGGTCGACTGAGCCCGCAGCTCCTGCAAGTAGCTGCGCAGCGTTTCCACCCCCTCGCGGTAGAGATCTTCGGCCTGATTGGCCGGCACATCGGCCGAGGACTGCAACAGGTCGGCCAAGCCGGCGGAAGGATAGAGGGCTTGGCGCAACTGCCTCAGGTTGTGCAGGATCCAGGGATCCTCGTGGTAGACGCGCATTCTCATGACGGTGCCCGCGCGCTCCCGAAACTCTCCCGGACTGGTGCGCAGCGCCCATTGTTCGCCCGGCCCCTGACGCTGCTGCACGGTCTCCAGCGTTTCCACTCCCAGGTTGAGGACCGCTTCTCCGGCGCGGAGCGCCAGCAGAGGCCGGCGCTGATCCCTGACGTCCAGAGCCTGGGTGCGGACGCGCTGGGCCGAGCCCAAGTGGCAGTCCTGGCAATGCTCCTCGAATGCGATAGCCCGGAAGCTGCGTCCGTCGGACTGGGGCTGGTGGCAGAAAAGGCAGGCCTCTTCGATGTCGTCGACGGTCTTCTCGCGGCGCACGTTCTGAACATGGCGGATGTGGCTGAACACCAGGTTGCTCTTGTCGGGTATGTGCGCGGCGATGAAGTCGAACTGGGGATGGTCGTGCTGGAAAGCGCCGAACTCGTGGCAGGGGAGACACCTTGAATCGGCCGCCGAAACGATGGCGGCCTGGCGTCCGGCGTGTTCCCCGTGGCAGCCCGAGCAGGGCGTCTCGCCTTGGCGGCGGTAAGCCCGCGTGTAGTCGTTGGATCGATAGACGTAGTGGGCATCGAAACTGTGCAGTCCCGGGTCCTGGCCGAAGCGCTCGTGACAAACCGAGCACTTGTCGTCGGTGGGCGCGTCGAAAGCGGTGTGGCAGGAAATGCACTCGTCTTCGAAGGCGGCGTGGGCGGAGGAGAGCGGGCCGTTGGAGATCAGCATGCCCCTTTGCAGCAGGATGTCGCCGGCGATCAAGGCCGCCGCTCCTAGAGCGGCCAGCAGGGCGATGACCAGAATCGTGCGGCGGCTGGGAGGCTGCACGTAGTCCCTGGCCAGCGGCAGGCCGACTTTGCCGAAGAAACCTTTTTCCGGTCCGTTCTGCGGCCCTTTTTCTTTGCCCCCGCTCATTCCTTCTCCTTTTCGCCAGCCGAAAAGCCCCTAATAATAAAGTATTGAAAAGACATGAAATCCCACCAGCACGATCAACGTCAGCGAGACCGGCACATGGGCATAAAGCCACCACCGCAGGGCCTTTTGCAGCGTCCAGTGAGCGTCCAGGTCGGTCTTGGTCTTATACAGTTCCACGAGGCGGTCTAAATCGTCGAGGTCTTTTGAGTCGAGGAAGCCGCGAAGGTGATCGGCCTGCCTCAGCTTGGACTGAATGCCTCCCGTAATGTCGAGGAAGAAAATGGGGCGCGTGCGCGGAGCGGCCATCAGGTCTCGCAAGGTGGACTTATAGAGGCCCCGGATGGCGGGATCAGCCTGCTCAGCCAGCGAATCAGCCTGCTGGCGGAGGGATTCCACCAGCTCGGGAATCCGCTCATAGTTGGCCTCAGTGCCCAGTCCCGAGGTGAGCAGGCGCGGAATCCAGCGCTGCACGCCCAGCCCCGCCAGGCCGCTGGCCACAATCCAGATGCTCAACACCCACATGACCCAGGCCAGCACCCCGTTGGGAAAGCGGAAGCCGGTATGCATCAGCACCAGCAGCAGAAAAAGGAGTCCGCCGTAGGTGTGGAAATGGAGCCAATGATGGGCGGCGCCCGGACCCCGTCGAGGAGCCCGCCGGCGCCAGGCGTAAGCGGCAGCGGCCAGCAAGAGCAGGGTGCTGCAAACGCCGTAGCCCATGCCCCAGTAGCTGGAGGGACGAAAGTCTGAAGTGATGACGTTGACCACGACGGCGGCCAGGCAAAGGGCCAGCGCCGCGGCAAAGGCCAGCAGCCACCGCTGGGAGCGGAGGGGAGCCAGGAGGGTGCGCGATCTGGCTGCTGTGGACGCCGTCTGGGTCTTCATGGACGTCTTAACTTTCCTCTCTCAAGAGCTGACGGAACTCGTCCACCGAACCGACACGGTAGGCGCAGCCCTGGGGACAATTGCGTACACAGGCCGGGCCGGATGGCGAACGGTAGCAAAGGTCGCACTTGCTGGCCAGGAGCCGTTCCTGGCCGCGCAGCGACTTGGGCAAGGCGTCCTCGCCCCAGGTGCTTTCGGTATCGTGCATGATGATGGCGTCGTAAGGACAGTGCTGGGCGCAGTTGCTGCAGCCGATGCAGATGTCCTCGCGGATTTCCACCACCTCGCCTACGTCGGCCCGGCGGATGGCTCCTGTCGGGCATCCGATCAGACAGACCGGATCCTGGCAGTGGTAGCAGGACTTGGCGATGAGCAGGTTGGCATAGCGGTCCCCCTCGCGCACGAAACGGGCCAGCCCGCCGTGGGTCTCCGAGCAGGCCCGCACGCAGTCGTCGCAACGCGTGCAGTGATTGAGATCGATGACCAGCACGCTGTTGCCTTCCACCAGTCCCTTCTCGAGAGCGAACTGGAGGAACTCTGAAGAGCGCAGGTCACGCCGGCCGGCGGCGTTCTCCTTGATGCGGGCCGCCGCCTGCTCCCACAGCATGGTCTCGATTTGAGGGAAGTCCTTGACGACTTGCTTGAAGTCCTTGCTGGGAATGCGCACCAGTTCGCTGTAACCTACCGAAGAGTAGCTCGATCTCCACTCCTCCTCCTCGGGCAGCAGCAGTTCCACCTCGCCGAATGTCATTCCCTTGGACAAGTAAGAGATGGCTTGGCGCCCCTCTCCCAATTTGCGGGAAATCTTGATGAAACCCGAGCGCACCAGGTAGAGGGCCTGGGCCGGAGTGCCTTCCTCGACCACGAACTCCTCGGGCGTGCAAGACACCAGGTCGACTTTCTTGGCCAGTCCGACGAGGAAGGAATCGGGGCAGGACCTGAAGAGGGGCGAGACTTTCAGTTGACGGAAGAGGGAGCGCTTGCGGTAGACGGAATCGAGGCGCTCCTTCAAGGCCTCCGATCGCTCCCTCATGCGCCGGAGCGCGGGCACCCGAACCTGCACCAGCCTGCAATCGGTGGTGGCCTGGGCCGTTACCGACTGAGGCCAGCCGTTGAGCGCGCCGATCTCGCCGAAGACCTCGCCTGGCCCCAACCGCAGCAGGTCGCCTGGAGGCAAATCCACATCCAGGGAGGCCAGAAAAGTGATCTCGTTGGAGTTCTGAACCTGAGTCCTGGAGGAAAAGACCGTCTTCTCCGGAGGTTCTTGAGGCTGGGGCGCCGGGCCCTGCGTGTGGCGGGCAACCGTGCGGGTGGCATCGAAAATGGGCTGGGCCGCCGGGGCGCCGGCCCCGGCCGAAAAACTCAAGGTGATCTCTCCCTTGGCCACGAAAAAGGCCAGGTCGATGTAGCTTCCCTGTTCGAAGAGGACCGCGCCCTTCTTCCAGGAAGCCACCGTAACGTCAGGGCTGATGCGCTCCAGAAAACGGTCGCTGTAGGGCTTGAAGAGGTCGTACTCGCGCAGTTCCTTGGCCGACAGCTTCTCCGACAGCCAGGCCAGTCCCGTGCCCGAGCCGAAGGAACTCCAGCGGTCGCGGTGCTGAACGATTCGTCTGAATAGCGTTTTCTCTTCCATGTTGTCTCTATTCGCCCGGGGGCGGCTTGCCGGCCTGGCGATAGAGTTCCTCCAATCGTTCTTTGATGCGCAAGAGGGCGTCGGCGATAGAAAGTCCCCGGGTGCGCAAAGCCTCCCGCGACTGGACTGCGCCGCTGGGCGCCCGGGAGCCGGAAGTGGGCGGGGCGGCCGGGCCGGGCCGGGGTGCACGAGCCGGATGAGAATCGCCGCTGACGTCCGCCGCCGTCTGCTCTGCCGCTTGGGTGGCGGGGACAGCGGGGGGCCGGGTGGAAGCGGCTGCTCCGCGCTCGGGCGGGGCGGCGGAACCAGGCCGGCCGGAAGCGGGTCCATCGCCCGAGGCCAGGGGCACGTCCAGATCCATCGCCCCGCCCACCGAGGGAATCGCTCCCCGCTGGGCGATGACCTGGCGATAGGCCGCGCGCAGGGCTCCAGGATCGGCCAGGGCGTGTTCCCAGTGGCGGATCTTGGCATTGCGCTCGCCCAGGTCGAATTCGCTGCCCGTGGGATGTCCCGCCGAGATGAGGCGGGGCTCGTTGATGTAGTGGCATCCGGCGCACTGGCGGGCGCGGGTCTCCAGGTTGTTGAGATCGACCATTCCCAACTGCAGTCCCCTGGCCGGATCTTTCTGATGAGGCTCTTTGAAGTCGGCGCCGGGACCGTGACAGCTCTCGCAGCCCACTCCCGAGACGGCTGGACGGTTCTCGCGTCCCGAGATGACGCTTCCGTGGCACTGCATGCAGATCTGGTCGCCGCGCTTCATCAGGCTGGCGTTGAGGCCGTAGAAGCGGGCGATTTGCAGGGCCTTGCGGTCTTCGTCGAGCAGGCGGTCGGCGGTCAGGTAGTGCTCGTCGTCCAGCCACCACTCGTCGTGCTCGCTGTGGTCGTGGCAGGAGCCGCACACCGAAGGTCCCAGGGTGCGGTGAGCCGGCGCCGGACGCCAGAGCGGACGGGTGAGGACGCGCCCCACCTGCGAGACCGTGGGCCGGCGGCGGTCGGGAGCGGCGGCGCTGGTGCCCGCGTCCTCGGAGGCGCCGGTGGAGGCGGGCCGATCGGCCTCGCCGGCCGGGGCGGTGTCGACGGAACCGGAGCCGCCTGAAGAAGGCGCGGCCGTCGTCCCCGGTCGCCCGGAGGAGGGAGGGACGTCGGCTGCCGCCTGTTCCACGGGCGCCCCGGCCTCGCGATCGTCGCCCGCGGCCGCCACCGGGACCGGCACCGATTCGCCGGCGATGAAGGCGTCGAGAGCCGTCAGCCGGCTGCCGTCATGGGCTTGACCCAGGCGCTGGCCGGCTTCTCCTACCTTGTCGGCGGCGGCCAGCAGGTCGGCTTCGTCGTTGGGCTTGGGGACCAGTCCGCTGACGGCGCTCAGCATGTCCTTGAGTTCGGCCAGGGGAAGCTGGGCCGCGATGGCCCGGACCTCTCCCAGAGCGTTGCGGTAGCGGCGTTTCATGGCCTTGAAATAGCGCTCCTCGGAAGTGGCGGCCGAGAGGCCCCGCAGGCTGTATTCCAGGTCGAGGACCCGTCCCATCAAGTAGAGCATCCGCTTGCGCGGAGGGTTCCGCTCGGCGTTGACGGTCCCGTCGCCGGTCAGAAACGATTCCAGAAAGTTGTGGCGGATCTTGTCCTGGGTCCAGGAGAGCAGTTCGAATCCGGCGCTGCCGGTGGAATGGCGTCCCACGTTGACCAGCTTTTCGTGGGGGACGGTGTGGCACTGAAAACAGTTGGAGGCCACCGCGTAGAGGTTGGAAGGGCGCAGCATTCCGGCGGCGTCGGACTGAGCCAGCCGCTGGGCCTTGTGGGCGGGAGTCTCCAGCAGCCGCGCCTTCTGGAAGTCGCTCTCCTGAACCCCGTAGACGTTGTGGACGTTGATCCAGTCGCGGGCGGCGCCGTGGCAGGACTCGCAACTGACTCCCGCTCCTGCCCGCAGGTGGCCCCGCCGCTCGACGGGCGTGTAGTGGCACTTGAGACAGAGGCTTTCCCGCTTGATGAGGAAGAAGCCCATGGCTTTGGCGATCTCTTGAGCCGACTCTTTGGCGTGCAGTTCGTCGTAGCCGGTGGCGTGAGGAGTAGTCTTCCAGACCGCCAGGGCCGAGCGGTGACACTCGCCGCAGGCTTCGGGCAGGACCACCTTCTCGGGGTCGGTACGGATGAAGTCGTCGCGAGGCGGCGTCTGTCCCCAAAGGGCGGCCAGCAGGGCCGCGCCCGTCAGGGGAATGATCAGTGCCGTCCAGGGAGACTTCATTTCACATCAGTCGTTTCTTTAAAACTTGAGCAGCCACTCGATGCGCGAGCCCAGGCGCAGGCGGCCCTTCTGGCCGAAATCGACCTGGGCCGCGCCGCGCAGGTTTTCCCACGACAGGTAGCCGTCCACTACCAGCACGCTGCGCCGGCCGATGGCGACCTGGTAGCGGGCCCCGCCGGCCAGCGAGTGGGAGCCGCACTCACGCTGAGGACCGCTGCAAGAGCGGGTGGCCAGGCGTCCGCCGGCTTCCAGCAGGAGCTGCTGGCGGGTGCGGGCCAGGAACTTCTGGTAGCCCACGGCACCGCCCACCACGTCCTCGGCCGTGGGCGAAAGAGCACCCGGGAAATTACCCAGTCCCGGTCCCGCGAAGAGGAATCCCGCCCGTGCCAGGGGTCCGGGGACGGTGGGGTCGAGAGCTGCCGCCCGATACTGGTCGATGGCCGCGAAACCGTTGACGTAGATGAAATCATGGCTGTGATGCGGCGTCCAGGAAATCTCGCTGAAAAAGAGGGCGCCTCCGCCCGCCGGATCGCTGATGCCTAGGGGGTTGTTGACGGGCGTCCGGTCGCCCAGCGGAATCGACCCCAGCAGCCGGAATGAGCTGTTGAGAGCGCCCAACCTCTGCACGAAACTGACTCCGGTATAGATGGCGTCACCGGCTTCGACCTCGGCGGGAGCGCCGCCGGCCGTCCCCCTGAAAGTTCCGCCGTTGAGATAGATGAGGTCGAAAGCCACCGTGCTCACCCGCCAGTCGACCTCGGTGAAGAGTCCGAAGAGGCGGGCTCCCTCGGCTTCGCGGTTGCGGATAAGAGGCTCGCCCGAGGGCGTGTTGCGGTTGATCTGGTTCCAGGCGTAGAGTCCGGTGACTCTGAGATTCACCGTTCCGTCGGGCTTGAGGTTGTTGCGGGTGAAACCCACCGCGTCCAGAAAGTCGTTGACCAGCAGCCCCTCCTGGAAGTTGATGGGCTGGCGTCCCACCGAGAAGCCGATGTCGAAGCTGCCCTTCTCTTCCGGATCCAGGCCTGGAAAGATCTCGCCGATCTCTCCCTCGAAAAAGAGATGGGTCACGGTGTCCCAATCGAAGTTGAATCCCTCGACGCCGCCTCCCCGCTCCAAGGGGTCGGGGGAGAACCAGGTTGCGCCCGTGAAGATGCGGGAGCCGTCCTCCACCGTCTCATCCAGAGGACGCAGCCCGAAGACCAGGCGCTCGGTGCCCGACAGGTAGAGATTGCCGAAAAGGTCGAGACGGTTGGCCCACTGGGTGGTGCCCACGCGCTCGTCGTCGAAGTGGCTGAGTCCGCTGCGGAAGCTTCCGAAAAGCAGGAAAGAAGGCTGCCAGACGGCCCCGCCAGGCAGGCGGAAGCCGCGGGCGATGCGTCCCGTGCCCAGGAAAGGCGTCCCCAGCTCCAGCAAAGGCTTGGGACGGTCGGGCAGATCGGCCAGAGGGATGGGCTGGTCGGAAAGCCGGCTCTTGCCATGGGGAGCGTGATGATCTCCCGCAGTGCCGCCATGGCCGTCCTCCTGCGCCTCTTTCTCGTCCGCATTCCCGGCCTCGGAGGACGGTTCCTCGGGGTCCTCGGTTGTGGCGGACCTGTGGACGGCAGGTTGCCCGACGCTCCGCGACTGGGCCGCTACAGGGGCGCCGGTCAAGCTCAAAAGAATGAGCGCAAGGGCGATTTGTCGGTTGCTTTCAAACATCGCTCATGTCACGGGGAGGCGTCGGAAATCCACTGGCGCCGGTTTACGGATTGCTCAATTCGACCTCTCGATCCCACAGCACCAGATGGCCGTCCACCACGGCCTGGGCCACTTGGCGGGGACTCATTCCATAGTCGAATCCCACCTCCTGAATCTCATGGATGAGGTTGACCGGAACCATGGCCGCCTTGATCTGAACGCGAGCTCTGTAAGGCCCCTGGCTGCCCGCCAAGCGGGATCGCTCAACCTTGTACTTGGCCCATTTGCTGCCCAGCGGATGGAGGGTCTGGCGGTGCTTGCGGGCTCCCACGGGGCGGCCCGTCAGGATGGTGGAACTGGTGGAAGGCCTGAGAAACGGCAAGGGATCGGGCGAGTAGTTGACCGCCAGCACCTGCTCCCGTTCCCCTCCCCGCACCATGCGGGTCAGAAAGCGCGACTGAAGGCTGAAGAGCTGCTTGTCGAGAGGCAACTCGCCATTGTGGACGTAGAGGGAATGGGTGTCGCGGACGTCGCCGTTGGGATCCAGGTCGCCCGACTGAAACACCACCTTGCCCTGGCTGTCCGTCACCGTCACGAAGATCCACACCAGTCGTTCAGCATCGAATCCGGTGGGAACGTTGTGCCCGTCAGTTCCGTTGCGGAACTCGACTTTGAAGCGGATGCCTTGGGGTCCCGACTCTTCCACCTCGATATCGCCCAACACGTAGCCCGCCCGCAGCACCTCAAGCCTTTGCCGGGCGATTTCGTCCAGAAGATCGAGGTTGTCGCGCAGCAGCTCCCGAGCCTCGTAACGATCGTCCACCAATTCCCAGCGGGACGGAAACTGGTAACCCTCGGGCAGATTGCGCTCGAATTCGTCGGTGCCCCAGCCGGCCTTGTAGTCGAACTGCAGCCATTCCGGGATGGTGGCCAGGCGGGCCGCCTCCACGTTATGGGGAAAGATGCCGGGATGAATCACCGAGTAGTCGGGTCCGGCGAACATATGATTGGTGCGCTTGCGCGGACGCGTGGGCTTGCCTCCCACCACCGCAGCCGGGGCCGTCTCATAGCCGGAATCAACCCCCGGAACCGTGCCCATGTGGCAGTCCTGGCAACTGACGCCCTTGCGGGCCGCCGGCGAATTCTTGTATTCGCTGAAGGCCTCTTCCAGGCGGAATCCGTTGACCAGGTTGACGTCGTGGCAGGTTCCGCACAGTCCTGATTCGGTCATTTGGTCGAGCTGCTCGACGTCGCGGTGGATGGCGCGTCCGCTCTTGCCCGGATCGGTGTTGGTGCCGAACTCGCCGCTTTCCACCACTCGCCTCAATTCGGCGCCGCCCGAGGGGCCGTAGACCGGATCGTAAATGCTGCCCTCCACAATGGCCAGACGTCCGCTGATCTTCCCGTAAGCCTGGTCAAGCCGGTGGCAGGCGATGCAGGTGATGCCCTCGCGGGAAGTGGGGTGGCGGTCGATGTTGGAGATGAACTCCGGTTCCTCAAGGTTCATCCCTACGGGCGTATGGCAGCGGATGCAGAAATCCCCGTTGGTGCCGTTGGTCAACTTGAGGATCTTGCCGTGCATGGCATTGAAGACAGGGCTCATCTGGGCATAAGCGTGGGCCGAAACCGACCATTCGCGGTAGTGGTCGGGGTGGCAGGTCTTGCAGGTGGTGGCCGAAGGAAAGCGCTGCTCCTTGAAGAGGTCGAGGTGCAGTTGCTCGGCCTCGTCCTGCCAGGCCAAGGCAGGCAGGGAAACTCCAGAGGCCGCGAACACCAACCCCAGCATCAGCAATCCGGAAAAGCAGGTGAGTGAGAGTATGAGGCGTTGGCGGGCCGACTCTTTAGACACCAGGGGCTCTCCTTCTCCCAAACCAACCCAGAAAAACAACCACGCTACCCGGCCGACACGGCCCGCTCGCTTCCAGCCCCAACTCTCAATGCATTATATGGGCTATGTCAAGAGCGGTTTTTTGTTGCTTGCCGAGTTTACTTGCCAACGGAGCAGCTTGCACCCCTGCGTCCAGGCTCAACCATTGCGCGCTTGAGCAGGTCCCTTCGATCAAACCGCAGGAAGGCTGCTCGCTTTACTTCGGACTCTCGTGATCCGCCCGCCGTCAACAGCGTATGCCTTTCAACCAACATGCTGAAGAGCATGGGTAAGTCACGCAATCGAGGCACAGTGTTCGCTTTAATGCGGAAAAAACTTTCCTTATCAAGAAGCCGCCGCCAAATGTTGTCATTTCAAGAGCGTAGTGCTATGCTGAGCGGCAAGGCCCTATAACGAAATCAATCAACTGAGGAGCGCGTTGCAGCGGGTTGGGATCGCCGCAAAGTATCGGGCGAAGCCCGAAGACGGCGGTTGCTGGATGGGC
>DATIPO010000171.1:0-66911 GCA_035471925.1 Acidobacteriota bacterium | reverse complement strand
CTGCAAGCCGCCCTCAGGGGAGGCGAAGACTACGCGCTGCTTTTCAGCCTCGATCCCGCACGGGCCGGTGAACTGGAGGATTGTCCTCTTCCCCGGGGACAGCAGCGGGCCGTTATCGGACGCCTGGAGCCGGGGCCGCCCAGCATCCGATTGAAACCCACCAGCGGAGAGAGTCGTCCTCTTGAAATGACCGGATATCAGCACTTTGGGGACCACCCCGACCACGGCGGAGACCGCGACGACCAGCAGCGGGACAACGACAGCGGTCGGCGTCCCGGCGGCCAAGGGCGCGGAGAGGGACATGCGTAGGCAATTCCGCAGACTGCTGGGATTAGGAGAACCGCCCCGCCGCACCGCCTTGGCCTACGCTGTGGGCGTCTTTCTGGGATTTTCTCCCTTCCTGGGACTGCACACCGTGCTGGGATTGCTGGTGGCTTTCCTTTTCCGCCTCAACCGGGTGGCCATCCTGCTGGGCGTCTACACAAACAATCCCTGGTGGCTGCTGCCTTACTATGCCTTCGCGGCCTGGTTCGGCTACCTGCTGTTGGGCGGTCCCGAGGACTCCCGCCTGCCCCATCCCAGCCTGGGCCAACTCTTCACGCTGGAGTTCTGGGGCGACTTGCTGGCTCAGTGGAAACTGCTCGTCCCGGCCTTTTTCGGGTCCCTCATCCTCTCCATCTTGCTGGCCCTGCTGGCCTATCCCGTAGCCCTGCACCTAGTGCGCCGCTACGGCAACCAGTATACGCCTCGCCAATCGCCTGCCGGAGACGACCCGGAAGGCTCCTGAGAGTCGGCCCGCCCAAGGCGTCTTTTAGGGTCCCGCTCAATCTGTCACAATCTGGACAGAGGATTTGTCCCGCGTCGTGGAACATTTTGCAGACCCGATCCGTTCGCTTGAATGAAAGGGTCATGATGAAAGGCCTGGGAAGACGCCTTGGAAACTGCCGACGCAAAGCTCGCACAGAGGTGCATCGAAGGAGATTCCCGAGCATGGGAGAGCGTCGTGGAAAGCCTGAATCGAAAGATTTACAACATGGCTTACCGCTATACGGGACGCTTCGACTTGGCCGAGGAATTGACTCAGGATGTCTTCCTCAAGGTCTATCAGAACCTGGACAGCTACCGGCCTCAGGCCGGCCCGCTGAGAAACTGGGTCATGCGGGTGGGACGCAACTTGTTGATCGACAACTACCGCGCCCGCAAGCACGACCGCAAAGTCGCCGGAAGCGACGAATTGGAGGCCATCGATTTCAAGGCCGAATCAGGAATTCCCAATCCCTTCCAGGTTCTCTATGTGAAGGAGAAGGCGGAGTTCCTGATGGGCGGCTTGAAGCACCTCACCGCCGAATTGCGTGAGGCCGTGGTGCTGCGCGACCTGCAGGAGATGACCTATCAGGATATGGCCGACCTTCTGGAGATCCCTCTGGGGACGGTCAAATCGCGCATCAACCGGGGACGCGTCGAACTGGCCAAGGTCCTGACCGACTTGCGCGAACAAGGCCAAGGACCTGAAATGTAAGGAATGAAGATGAACTGCGCGAGACTGGAAACACTGCTCAGCGAGTACTTGGAGGACGAGCTTCAAGAGCCTGTCCGCAAGGCCGCCGAAGAGCACCTGGAATCCTGCCGCGAATGCCGCCTTCTGGTGAGCGAAATGCGCAGGATGCAGGCCGAGTTCCGCGCCTTCCCCGAGATCGACCCTCCGCCCGGGCTGGTGCAGGAGATCCTGCGCCGCACTTCGGGCGTCCCCGACAAGCGCTCGCTGTGGAGGGACCTGCTGCTTCCCACGCTGCAGCCTTTCCTGACCCAGCGCTTCGCCTTCGCCACGGGAATCATGTTCGTCTTCCTCTCGCTCATGGTCAACGTCCTGGGTCCCGGCTTTTCGGGCCTCAGCGCCGATGACCTGAGCTTTTCTTCGCTGCGCCAGGGAAGCGCCCGGGCCGCCAACCAGGTTTCCTCTTACTGGAGCCAGTTGGAGGACGCCCGGCGGCGCATGTGGAACGAGCTGAGCCTGTGGGCCGAGGACGTCACCGGACGTCTCGACTACCACTTGGTCACGGGACTGTTCAAGAACTATCAAGATTCGGTCCGCGAGCAGCAGGAGAAGCTGCGCCAGCAAGAAGCGGCGGACCCAGAAAATACGCCTCAGGGAGAGAATGGGGAGACATCGCCAGAAACCAACAACCCACCTCCGGCCCAGACGCCGGAGCAGGACCGATAATCCATTATGAGCACTCAACCCAATCCCAGCGATCCGATCCGCAAGGTGCCCTGTCATGCTTGCGGACTTCCGCAGCCCGTCGAGCAAGCCCACTCCATCAAGGGGCACTACTACTGCACCAACTGCCTGGTTGCGGGCGCCGAACTGGCCGGAATGGTCAACGAGTCGGACCTCAGCAACTACTCGGCCAGCCGGGCTGCCCTCTTCGGGCTGCTGCCCGGACTGGGGGCCGTCTACAACAACCAGTACGTCAAGGCCGTCCAGCATTTCGCGGTCTTCGCGGGTCTGGTCATGCTGGCCGACTACTTCGTGATCTTCATCTTCGCCACCATCGTCTTCTACTTCTACACCATCATCGACGCCTACCGTTCGGCCCAGGAGATCATCCGGCGCAGAATCCGTCAGGCTCAAACCGGAGAGAAGCTGGAAGAGGACCGCGACAACGTTCCCCTGTGGGGCTTGGCCCTGATCGCCTTAGGCACCCTTTTCTTTCTCGACAATCTCAACCTCTTCAGCATCCGCTACATCGTCGACTTCGCCTGGCCGCTGGTCTTCGTGGCCCTGGGCCTCTACCTGGTGTTCGACTTCTACCGCAAGAGCGGCGAGTCCGGTCAAAGCAGCCAGCCTGCCTACACCGGGGGCGGCGGATACGCTCCTCCCAGTCAACCTGAAGGCGGCGGATACTCGCCGCCCCCCGAGCCCCCTCGAGCCAGCAGCAAGTCCCAAGCAGCGCCTTCAGAGACGCCGCCCCCTCAGGACGCTCCCTCCGCCGAGAGTCCCGCGGCCGAGCCTCCGGCTGCTGAGACGCCTGAGACCGAATCGGAGGAGATCCAAACGGCCCCCGACGAAGAGCCTGCTCAAGGCATACAGATTGCGGACGAAGACCAGGACGATCCGGACCGCAAGGAGAGCTAGCCATGGCTGAAAACAGACGCTTTTCGACTTTGTTGGCGGGGCTGATTCTCATCGTCCTGGGGGGATTCTTTTTCCTCTACCAGATTCTCGATTGGGATCTGTCGATGTGGGAAATCCTGCGCTTGGCCATCCCCGCTTTCTTCCTTTGGCTCGGCCTGCTCAAACTGGTGCGCCACTACACCTGGGACAGCCGGGAGATCAACAACAACACCGCCAAAGCCAGCCTCTTGAGCGGACTTTTCTTCACCTTTCTGGGTGTGACTCTGGCTCTCGACTTCCTGGCCGACTTTGAATTCCTGCCGCTCTTCGCCTTCTACTGGCCGCTGGTCATCGTGGCCTTCGGGCTGGGGAAGATCATCGACTACTTGCGGATGGGCGCCGAGATGCGCTTTCGAGGAGGCGAGATCTTCGGGATCATCCTGCTCATTTTCGCCGGCCTCTCCGCCCGCACCATCGACGACGCCCACTGGCCCCTGTTGCCGACCGTTTGGGACCGCGACGACACCTGGGACCGGGCGCCCACCTGGAGGGAGGCTTTCACGGTCGATTTGCAGGACGCTTCCAGCCTCCAGGTGGTCAATCTCTACGGGGACGTGCGGATCACTGGCGGACATCAGCCCGGCGAAATCAAAGTCGAGCTCGTCAAGATCGTCAATGAACGCAGGAGCAAGGCCGAAGAAGTGGCCCGGCGGATCCGCCTGGAGAGCGGTGTTTCGGAAGGTGTCCTTCGCGTCTCCACCAACCGCGAAACGCTTTCCACCGACATCCGCTTCCGCACCGACTTGATCATCAGCGTTCCCGAAGACCTGCCTTTGGAAGCGGTGAACGGCTACGGCTATCTGCGTGCTTCGCGCCTCAAGGCTCCCGTCAAGCTTGAGAACAACCGCGGCGAAGTGGTGGCCGAGTTCATCGAGGGTCAGGTGCAAATCGACAGCCGCCGCGAACCGGTGCTGGCCCGCCGCATCAACGGCAACGTGACCGTCAAGAACGAACGCGGGCGGGTGCGGGCCGAAGAGGTGACGGGACGCCTCGACATCTCCACTCAGCACCATGAGATCCGCGCCGAAAGCATCGAGGGCGATGTCAAGCTTTACAACTATCATGGCAGCGTCCGCCTCAATGACATCGAAGGGGCGGTAGAGATCGACGCCGTCGGATCGCAGGTGAGCCTCTCCGAGATCAGCAGCGACGTGATCGTCTCCAATTCCTACAAAGACTTCGACGCCCGCCTGCTGGAAGGCGGACTGCGCCTGAGCACCAGCAACTGCGACACGGTGCGGCTGAAGGAAATCCAGGGACCGGTGGAAATCGAAGGCCACCACTTTGACCTGCGGGCCGAAGACCTTCTATCGGGGCTGACCTTGCGTGGCGAAAGCGTCGGGGTGACCGCCAACAAGGTGCAGGGCACTCTGGTGGCTCATAGCACCCTGCGCGACATCGCCATCCGGGAAGTCTCAGGGCCCCTCGATTTGCAGAATACCAACGGAGACATTCTGATTGAGGCCAAGGCGCCTCTGCAGGGCCCCTTCGCAGTGGAAAGCAGCAATGGCGAGGTCGTGTTGCAGATGCCGCGCCAAGCGGCGTTTCAACTGACGGCTCAAACCCAGGGCGGCCGCATCCGATCAGACTTCGGGGCCGTCGAGGAGAGCGAAGAGACGCTGCGCTTTTCGCAAGGAACGGGAGGCCCCGAGATCCGCTTGCAGAACCGCTATTCCGGCATCCGCATCGAGGCCCTCAATTGAAAGGAAGCATCGAATCATGTACCGAAAACTTATACTTGCAAGCCTTTTGTTGCTGGTCACGTCCTGCATCCGCATCGGGGACTTCGGCAAAGTAACTTGGGCCGACATGCAGTCTTCGGAGCCCTCCCAAGGCGAAACCCGTATCGAAGCCGAGATCGACATGTCGGTAGGACGTTTGATGGTCCAGCCAGGCTCTGCCGAGTTCACCTACGAACTCGACGTCCACTACAACGAAGAAGCCTACAAGCCCCAGGTCTCGATGACCCGCGAGGGCGGGACGGCCAAGCTGAACGTCGAGTTGGAGAAGACGACCAGCGGAGGAGCACGGGGCGAGAACGAAGTCGACCTGCGCCTCAATCCCGAAGCCGCCTTGGCGCTGACCACCAAAGCCGGCGTGGGCGAAGCCAGACTCGATCTGTCCAACCTGAAGGTTGAGAACCTGAATCTGACCTCGGGTGTTGGGGCCACCAACCTCACCATGCTCACGCCCAATCCCATCCGCTGCCGCAGCCTGTACATCGAGGCCGGCGTGGGGGCTCTGGAAGCCACCGGATTGGGCAACCTCAACTTCGAGAGCATGCGTTTTGAAGGTGGAGTAGGCGGTGCCGAACTCGACTTCTCGGGAGCCTGGGAGAACCCCGGCCGCATCGAGATCGAGGTGGGCGTCGGAGGCGTGGAAATCCGCATCCCGCGCGAAGTGGGCGTACGGCTGGAAGCCTCTGAGAGCTTTCTTTCGGGACTCGACCTGGACGGATTCGAGAAAGAGAGCAGCGGACGCTACCGCAGCCGAAACATCGATTCGGCGAAAAAGGTCATCTCCATCGACCTGGAGACCGGAATCGGCGGCGTCGAGATCAACTGGATCTGAGGTCCGCCGTCTGTGGCCCAACAACCCATTCTCATCGCCTGCGCTTTGAAGAAAGAGTGCGCGCGCCTTTGCCAGCGCTTTTCTGCGGACAGCGCAGAGGCACAAACCCGCCAGATCGGTCCGCTTCGATTCCGCCATACGGGAATGGGGCCGGACCGGGCGGCTGAGCGGCTGGCCGAGATCGTGAGGGAAGAAAACCCCCGCCGCTTGATCTTCACCGGCACCGCCGGCGGACTGGATCCCTCACTGGAAATGGGCCAAGTCATCCTGCCCCGCGCCTGGATCTTGGAAGACGGCTCACGCTTCGACAACGGTGCGCTTGGCTTTCCTGCAAAGCTGCCCGGCGACCCGCTGTTGCAGGTTGAGTTGGGATTGACCGTCCGGCGGCCCGTCTTGCGTCCTTCCGCCCGCCGCCGGCTGCATCGCGACACGGGCGCCGCCATCTGCGACATGGAAAGCGCCGCCGTGCTGCGGACCGCCGCACGCCTGAGCGTTCCCGCCCTGGCTTTGAAAGTGGTCAGCGACACCGGCTCCTCCGGCATCGCCGATTTCTGGAAGCATTTCGACGCCAACCTGGAGCACTTGAGCCAAGCCCTGGAAAACCTCCTGGCCGACCTCGCCTGACGGCCTCAAGAGCCTGACAGTCGGCCTTTTGGCGTTCAAGCTGGGCGATATGCCCCAGACCCGTCAGACCCATCTGGCTCAAACCGTGCTGCCGCTCGGATTTCCGTAAGGCACCGGGCTTGCTCTCTCTGAGTCATCGCGACGTGACATTCATGAGGAGCAGACATGACCGACAAGCTCTCCATCCTCGACGGAAATCAGGCGGCGGCCACCATGGCCTATCAGACCAGCGAAGTGATCGCCATCTATCCCATCACGCCCTCGTCGCCCATGGGCGAACTCGCCGATCAGTGGGCCGCGGCGGGACAGCCGAATCTGTGGGGCGATGTCCCTCTGGTGCAGGAAATGCAGTCGGAAGGGGGAGCGGCGGGCGCCGTCCACGGAGCCTTGCAGACAGGTGCCTTGACCACCACCTTCACGGCTTCGCAAGGACTGCTGCTGATGGTGCCCAACATGTACAAGATCGCCGGCGAACTAACTCCCGCGGTCTTTCACGTGGCCTCGCGCTCACTGGCGGCTCAGGCCTTGTCGATCTTCGGAGACCATTCCGACGTCATGGCCTTGCGCTCCTCCGGATGGGCTCTATTGGCGTCGGCTTCGGTGCAGGAAGTGGCCGACATGGCCGTCATCGCCCAAGCCGCCACCCTGAAGAGCCGCATTCCCTTCGTCCATTTCTTTGACGGCTTCCGCACCTCGCATGAGATTTCCCAGGCCCGCCTGCCCCAAGCCGACGTGATCCGGTCCATGGTGGACGAAAGGCTTGTAGCCGAACACCGCCAGCGGGCCTTGACGCCCGATCGACCGGTGATCCGGGGCACGGCCCAGAATCCCGATGTCTTCTTCCAAGCCCGGGAAAGCGTGAATCCCTTTTACCGCGACTGTCCCGACATCGTTCAGGAGGTCATGGACCGCTTCGCCGAGCTGACAGGACGCGCCTACCGCCTCTTCGACTACCTGGGCGCGCCCGACGCTCAGCGGGTCCTGGTGCTGATGGGCTCGGGCTGCGAAGCCGCCCAGGAAACGGTCGAGCACCTGCAGGCCCAGGGCGAGAAGGTGGGATGCCTCAAGGTACGGCTCTACCGTCCTTTTCAGGCTCAAGCCTTCTTGCAGGCGCTTCCCAAGAGCGTGGAGGCGCTGGCCGTCCTGGACCGCACCAAGGAACCGGGCGCCTCGGGCGAGCCTCTCTACCTGGACGTGGTGGAAGCCCTGGCCCAAGCGGCTCAAGAGGACGGCGGACGCATGCCCCGAGTGATCGGGGGACGCTACGGGCTCTCCTCCAAGGAATTCACCCCCGCCATGATCAAAGCCGTCCTGGACGAGCTGAACGAGGAGCGTCCCCGCAACCACTTCACGGCGGGCATCCACGACGACCTGACGGGCAGCAGCCTCGACTACGACGAGGACTTTTCCACCGAGCCGGAGGATGTGACGCGGGCCGTCTTCTACGGACTGGGCTCCGACGGCACCGTCAGCGCCAATAAGAACTCCATCAAAATCATCGGCGAACGCACCGACCACCACGTGCAAGGCTACTTCGTCTACGACTCCAAGAAGGCCGGTTCCGTGACGGTGTCCCACCTGCGCTTTGGACCGCGTCCCATTCATTCCACCTACTTGATCCACCGCCCCAATTTCGTGGCTTGCCACCAGTTCGGATTTCTGGGCAAGTACGACATGCTCAGTCAAGCTGAGGAAGGATCGGTCTTCCTGCTCAACAGCCCCTACGGACCGGAGGAGGTCTTCAGCCAAATTCCCCGCCAGGTGCAGCAGGTCATCATCGACAAGAACCTGTATCTGCACGTCATCGACGCCTATTCCACGGCCCGCGAGATCGGGCTGGGCGTCCGCATCAACACTGTCATGCAGACCTGCTTCTTCGCCCTCACCGACATTCTTCCCCTGGAGCAGGCCATCGAAGCCATTAAGGAATCGATCAGCCGCAGCTATGGCAAGCAGGGTGAGCACGTCCTCAAGATGAACTTCGAGGCCGTGGACCGCGCTCTCAAGAATCTCCACGCAGTCAAGGTGCCCGACCAAGTAGAGGGCGATCTCTCGCTTCCGCCGGTGGTCTCGGATGAGGCGCCTGACTTCGTGCGCCAGGTGACCGCCGAGATCATGGCCGGCCGCGGCGACCGCCTCCCCGTCAGCGCCCTCCCCTGCGACGGGACGTACCCCTCGGGGACGGCGCGCTGGGAGAAGCGCAACATCGCTCAGGAGATTCCTGTGTGGGATCCCGAGGTGTGCATCCAGTGCGGAAAATGCGCCATGGTCTGTCCCCACTCGGTCATCCGCATCAAGGTCTATGATCGCGAGAACCTGCAGGGAGCGCCTCCCGACTTCCAGTCCAGCGAGGCCCGCGACCGCGAATGGAAAGGACTCAAGTACACCATCCAAGTGGCGCCCGAGGACTGCACGGGGTGCGGAGTGTGCGTCGACGTCTGTCCGGCCCGCAACAAGTCGGAGGCTCGTCTCAAAGCCATCAACATGCGTCCTCAGCGTCCTCTGCGTGAGCAGGAGACGCGCAACTGGGATTTCTTCCTGGGCCTTCCCGAGACGCCGCGGGAGCGGGTCAATCATCAGCGCGTCCGCCAGGCTCAGGTGCTGGAGCCGCTCTTCGAGTTCTCAGGAGCCTGCGCCGGATGCGGCGAGACGCCCTACATCAAGCTCATGACGCAGCTCTTCGGCGACCGGGCGTTGGTGGCCAACGCCACCGGATGTTCCTCCATCTACGGAGGCAACTTACCCACCACTCCTTGGACCTTCAACGCTCAGGGACGGGGACCCGCCTGGTCGAACTCTCTTTTCGAAGACAACGCCGAGTTCGGATTGGGCATGCGGCTGGCGCTGGATAAGCAGAGGGCCGCCGCCCTGCAACTGGTGGCCAAGCTTTCTTCAGCCATCGGCCCACAACTGGCCGAGTCGATCATGGAGGCCGACCAAATCGACGAACCGGGCATTTTCGAGCAGCGCCGCCGGGTGGAGGAACTCAAGGGCAAGCTCAAGGAAATCGATTCGGACGCGGCCCGCCGGCTGCTGGCCATTGCCGACCAGCTTGTCAAAAAGAGCCTGTGGATCGTGGGCGGCGACGGGTGGGCCTACGACATCGGCTTCGGCGGACTCGATCATGTGCTGGCCTCGGGACGCGACGTCAACGTCCTGGTGCTTGACACCGAAGTCTATTCCAATACCGGCGGGCAGATGTCGAAAGCCACTCCTCTGGGAGCGGTGGCCAAGTTCGCCGCCGGAGGGAAGCCCTTGCCCAAGAAGGACCTGGGACTGATGGCCATGTCTTACGGTCATGTCTACGTGGCTTCGGTAGCCATGGGCGCCAAAGACGAGCACACCCTCAAGGCCTTCCTGGAGGCTGAGAGCTATGAGGGGCCTTCGCTCATCATCGCCTACTCCCATTGCATCGCCCATGGCATCAACATGACCACCGCCAATCAGGACCAAAAGGCTGCCGTGGACTGCGGCTACTGGCCCCTTTACCGCTTTGATCCGCGCCGCGAGGACGAGGGAAACAACCCCTTCCAGCTCGATTCCCGCAAACCCAAGCTTGATTTCAAGGACTACGCCTACCGAGAAAACCGCTTCAAGATGCTGACCAAGACGAATCCCGACAAAGCCCGCCAACTGCTGGAGTTGGCCCGACAGGACGTGGCCCGCCGCCGCCGCGTTTACGAAGAATTGGCCCACAAAGCGCCGGCACAGGCAAGCGAGGTGACCTCATGACCGACTTGACGACCTCTTACATGGGATTGGAACTCAAGAATCCTCTGGTGGCCTCGGCCTCACCGCTTTCGGAGAGCGTCGACAACTACCGCCGCCTGGAGGACGCCGGCGTCTCGGCTGTAGTCAACTACTCGCTCTTCGAAGAGGAGATTACCCACGAGTCCTACGAACTCCATCACTATCTCACCCAGGGCACGGAAAGCTTCGCCGAGTCTCTGAGCTACTTCCCCGAACCCGACTACTTCAAGTTGGGTCCCGAGGAATACGCCAAGCACATTCAAAGGGCGGTCGCGGCCGTCGACATCCCCGTCATCGGCAGCCTCAACGGCCATTCTCTGGGGGGATGGACCAAGTACGCCCAACTCATCGAAGAAGCCGGCGCTTCGGCCCTGGAACTCAACCTCTATTACCTGCCCACCGACCCCGATGTTTCAGGACAAGTGGTCGAAGAACGCTACTTGGAGGTGGTGCGCCGAGTCCGCGCCAGTGTCAGCATTCCCTTGGCCGTCAAGCTCTCTCCTTTCTTCAGCGCCATGGCTCACATGGCGCGGCGCATCGACCAGGCTGGCGCCGACGGCTTGGTGCTCTTCAACCGTTTCTACCAGCCCGATATCGATTTGGAGGAGCTGGAAGTGCGTCCCAACGTGCTGCTCAGTTCTTCCCAATCGCTGCGACTGCCACTGCGCTGGATCGCCATCCTCTACGGACATGTCGAATGCAGCATGGCGGGAACCGGCGGGATCCACACCGCCGAGGACGTCCTCAAGATGCTGATGGCCGGCGCCGATGTCACCATGGTTTGTTCGGCCCTGCTGCGAAACGGCATCGATCATGTTCGAGAAGTTCTCTCTGAGCTAGTAGAATGGATGCAGGAACGCGAATACGAGTCGGTACGCCAGATGCAAGGCAGCCTGTCTCAGCGGGCCTGTCCTGACCCGGCGGCTTTCGAGCGCGCCAACTACATGAAGGCGCTGCGTACCTACCGGGTCAACTAGGGCCACAAGGTGGACAGCAAGTTCAGGCACGAATCGAGTGCTGCGAACATGCTCGGTGGCCTTGTATCTCTCGGCATTACTGAGGGTGCTCGCACCGCGAACCGGGGCCGGGTCGCCCAGTCCGGCGGCAAAAGGCCGAAGCGCCGGCGGGGACGGGCTGAATCAGGTCAGCCGAGCGGTCGTTTCAGACGATGCCCTTTGGGGCCGCCGCCCAGAATTGCCTGGGCATAGCCAGCGGGGAGTTCGAGATGAGAGACATTCAGGCCCATGAGCTGATGAACCGGGAGGTCATCAAGATCCGCGACGACATGACGCTGCGGGCAGCCGCCTCCCTCCTTTCCGCCAATTCCATCTCAGGAGCGCCGGTGATCGATGATGAAGACTGCGCCGTGGGGGTCATCTCCTTCAGCGACATCGCGGCTCACGCCGCCGAGGGATCGGAATCCTACACCCTAGAGTCCTCAGACTATCTGCAGGGATGGGAAGACCGCCTCAATGCCGAGGATCTGGACGATCTCCAGATCGAGGATTCGGGAAGTCTGGTGCGCGACGTCATGACACCCACCGTCTACACCGTGCCCCACGACACACCCGTCAAGTACATCGCCCGCGCCATGATCGCCGGCCGTGTCCACCGGCTCTTCGTCACCGAGGGCGATTCCATCGCCGGCATCATCACAACCCTTGATCTCCTCAGGATCCTGGCCCGCGACGAGGATGACGGCTGAAAGCCGGGGGCTGAGCGTGGGAAGAGCGGGCCGGGCTAGTGGCTTGTCAGCCTTGAAATGATCACTTCTGGGCGGCCCTTGCAGTCGATCTCCGCGTTGCTCCTCCTCGACGCAGCTTCGACTATGCTTTCGTCGGCGCGCTTGATCTCGACCCCAATCGCTCGCCCATAAGCCACAGGCTCAAAGCTGACAAGCCACTAGTCGACCTGTCTGAAAGAGTGGCTCAGGAAGGCGAACATGTCGTCCAACTTGTCCACCACCAGCTCCCATCCGTGAGGACCGCCTTCGATCAGCTCGAAGCGATGGTCGATACCCCGCTCGTCGAGGATCTGATCGAGCTTGCGGACACCTTCCTCCAGCGGCAGAGCCTCGGCGTAGCGGTCAGCGGTTCCATAGAAGAAGTAAATGTCGAGACCGTCCAGCGAAGCCTCTTGAGCCAGCTTCTCCAAGCTGTTGGCCAGCCAGTGTTCGGTATGGACGGGGGAGCCATAGAGCCCGCCCACCAGCCGTCGCAGGTATTGGGCCAAGCGTCCTTCGCCATCGGGGATGGAGGCCAGCGGATCGTCCCCCAGCAGGACGATGGGCGAGCCTGCCGACACGGCGCTGAAAAGCTCGGGCTTCTTGAAGGCGATCTTGAGAGCCCCGTAGCCGCCCATCGAGGTTCCGCCCAGGGCGCGGGCCGAGCGCTCGCTGCGCAGCCGGTAGCGGCTCTCGGCGGCCTTGATCACGTCGTCGTAAATGGCCCTTTCATAGTGGGTGGAACCGTCGTAGGTATCGGTGTAGAATCCGCGTCCGCCCGAGGGATTGATGATCAGAAACTCGGGCAGATCACCGTCCACCATGGCTTGGGCCAGCCGTTCGGGAATGTTTCCGTATCGTTCCACGGCCCAACTGGTGTGGTCGTTGAAGAGTCCGTGCAGGAAATAAACCGCCGGATAGCGCCGCTCGGTGGCTTCGTCGTAGGAGGGGGGCAAGAAAACGCTGTAGTCGACGGGCCCTCCCATCGACTCGGACTCGAAACTGTCGAACTCCACCCGCGCCCCGCCCGGCAATTGTATGGTTTCAGGATTCTCGATGCGCCGCGGCTGAGCCGGCAACGTCCCGCACAGAGCCGCCAGTACAACCGCCACCCCTGCAAACCCCACCGCTTTCGAAATTTTCTTCATCACTGACGGATTATACTGGCAGCGGCTCCCTTTGTTCCATTTCCTTCCCTTGCCTGGGGCAACGCTCCCCATAGGGGATCAGAAGAGCAGGCGGGCGGCGGATTCTATTTTGGTGACGTAGGCGGGGACCGGGTAGTCGGGTTCGTTGAGGCGGGCCCAGGCGTAGCGCCCCTCGGGGAGCGGGCCGCGCAAGCGCACGGCCAGGGGGTGAAAGTGCAGCTTGCGGAAGGTGATTTGGTGGCGGACCGGAGTCAGCATGCCGATTCGCTCCAGGCGCAGGTTGTGCTGGTCGTCGAAGAGGGAAAGATCGCCATCCACACTAGCCGGGTTGGTCAAGGACTGGCCGACGGCGCCGGCGTCACTCGTCAAGGATCGCTTATTGGCTGCGGGACGCTGGGTTGAGGAGGGGCCGCCCTCTTGGGCCCTTGCCGGGTCGGACGTCCGCCGACCACGGGGCAAGGCAACACGGGGGAACTCCCAGAAGCCTTTGAGGAAGGGGGCCTCGTCGTCGCGGTGGAGGAGGAATTTCCCTCGCCGCCGGGCCACAGCTACCAGGAAATGGAATTCCTCAACTTCGCGGCGTTTGGACTTGACGGGAAGTTCCTCAACCAGCCCCCGGGCGTACCCCCGGCATGAGGCCTGCAGGGGGCAGTTGGGACAATCGGGCGAGCGGGGGGTGCACACCAGCGCGCCCAGTTCCATCAGGGCCTGGTTGAAATAGGAGACGCGGGGGGCCACCTGGCGCGCTTCCACGCACTCTTGCAGGCGGTCCCACAGGTCCTCTAGCGCCTTGCCCTTGAGTTCTTCCTCGATGGCCAGGTAGCGGGCCATGACCCGGCGGACGTTTCCATCCACGATCGGGTGCGGCTGATTGAAGGCGATGGAACAAATGGCGCCGGCGGTGTAGCGCCCGATGCCGGGCAGAGCCAGCACCTCTTGATGGCTGCGGGGAAAGCGTCCGCCGTGTTTCTGGCAAATGACGCCGGCCGCCTTGTGGAGGTTGCGCGCCCGGCGGTAGTAGCCCAGTCCCGACCATAGTGAGAGCACGCGGTTAATGTCGGCTGAGGCCAGCGATTGAATGTCGGGAAAGGCCTCAAGAAAGCGTTCGAAGTAAGGCAGAGCCGTCTTGATCTGGGTCTGCTGCAGCATGATCTCCGACAACCACACCCAGTAAGGATCGGGATTGGCGCGCCAAGGGAGGTCCCGGCGCGCCTTTGGGTACCAGTCGAGCAGCGGAGGCGCCAACTCGGCCTTGAGCTCGACCGAGGTCATCTCCGCTCAGCCAGAACCAGCTTGGCGATGGTGGCCAACTGCATGTTGGAGGTGCCCTCGTAGATCGTGCCGATCTTGGCGTCGCGGAAGTATTTCTCCACCGGGTAGTCCTTGGTGTAGCCATAGCCGCCGTAGGTCTCCAGGGCCGTGGATGCGACCCTTTCGGCAACCTGGGATGTGAAGTACTTGCACATGGCGGCTTCTTTCACAAAGGGCTGGCCGGCGTCTTTGAGGCGAGCGCAATTGTAGACCATCAGACGGGCTGCTTCAAGCTCGGCCGCGGCTTCGGCCAAGGGGAAGTGGACGCCCTGGAATTCGGCGATCTTGCGTCCGAAGGCCTCGCGTTCCTGGGAATAATCGAGGGCGCATTCCAGAGCCCCCCGGGCCAGGCCGATCATTTGGGCACCGATGCCGATGCGTCCTTCGTTGAGCGTCTCGATGGCGATTTTGTATCCCTTCCCCACCGGGCCCAGGACGTTGTCGCCCGACACCTTGCAGTCCTCTAAGACGATCTCGCAGGTGGAGGAGGCGCGGATGCCCAGCTTGTCCTCCTTCTTGCCCACCGAAAAGCCGTCCATGCCCTTTTCCACCAGAAAGGCCGTGATGCCCTTGTAACCCTTCTCAGGATCGGTCTGGGCAAAGACGATGAAGAGGTCGGCTTCCAAGGCATTGGTGATCCACAGCTTCTGTCCGTTGAGGACCCAGCCGTCGCCATCGGCTGATGCGCGGCAGGTCATCTTAAAGGCATCCGAACCGGAGCCAGCTTCCGACAGAGCGTAGGCGCCCACCCACTCGGCGGCCATCTTGGGCAAGTAGCGGGACTTCTGATCATCGCTGGCCCAACGCAGCAGGGCATTGTTGACCAAGGTGTTCTGGACGTCCACGATCACGCCCGCCGAGGGGTCGACGGCGCTGATTTCCTCGACCGCCAAGATGGACATGAAGAAGCTGGTCGCAGCTCCGCCGAATTCCTCGGGAACCTCGATTCCCATCAAGCCCAGCTCGAAGAACTCCTGGATGATTTCGGGACGGAACTTAGCCTCCTGATCCATCTCCTCGACATGGGGTTTGAGGTTCGACTTGGCGAAATCGGCCACGGTTTCGCGAAAAAGCTCTTCCTCTTCGCTGAAGACGGTCAGCGGAACGGGTTTTCCGGCGGCTTCCATGACAGGCATAATATTGTTCTCCTCGTTCAATTGGGGCTGGATGCTCTTTAAGGAGCCATCATATCATCTGCGCCAGCCCCGACCGAGCGCCCTCAAGCCGGCCTCTGCTATGATCGACCGCTATGGTCAAGAAAGGGCAGAGATTGGAACTGACCATCGAGTCGGCGGCCTTCGAAGGATCTTCGGTAGCCCGTCATGAGGGAATGGTGGTCTTCGTCCGCAACGCGGTTCCCGGCGACCGCATCAGGGCCTTGGTGATCCGCAAGAAGAAGCGCCATGCCGAAGCCGTGGTTGAGGAAATCCTGGAACCGTCTCCCCACCGCATCGAGGCCCGCTGCCGCTACTTCGGAGTGTGCGGAGGATGCACTTGGCAAAGCTACGAGTACCAGGGCCAGCTAGATTCTAAACGCCTGCAAGTGATTGATTTGCTTCAGCGCATCGGCGCAATCGAGGATCCACAGGTGGAGCCCACCCTGGCCTCGCCCGACCCATTCCACTACCGGAACAAGATGGAGTTCAGCTTCGGCAACAGCCGCTGGCTGACCAAGGAGGAAATCGAAAGCGGCCAGGACTTTGACCGCGACTTTGCCCTGGGACTGCACATCCCCAAGCGTTTTGACCGCATCCTCGACCTTCACGAGTGCCATCTGCAAAGCCAGGCCAGCGCCCAGATCGTCAACTTCGTGCGCGACTTCGCCAAAGCGCGCGGATGGAGCGCCTACGATCCCCGCAACCATGAAGGATTCTTGCGCAACCTGGTGATCCGCGAGGGCAAGCAGACGGGCCAGCGGCTGGTCAACTTGGTCACCAAACGGGCTGAGCCCGAACGCATGGAAGAACTCTGCCAGGCCCTCTTGGAGCGCTTTCCCGACGACGTGACGACTTTCGTCAACAGCGTCAACGAAGGCCGGTCGCCCGTGGCCTCAGGAGAAGAAGCCGTCTTTCACGGAAAAGGCTTCATCCAGGAGAAGCTGGGCGGGCATACTTTCCGCATCGCCCCCACGACTTTCTTCCAACCCAACAGCCTGCAGGCCGAGCAACTCTTCGAAGTGGCGCGGGAACTGGCCGAACTGAAAGGGGACGAGAAGATCTTCGACATTTACTGCGGCGTGGGAGCCATCTCGCTTTTCCTGTCCGACAGGGCCCAAGAGGTGGTGGGATTCGATCTGCATCAACGGGCCATCGAGGATGCCGCCCGCAACGCCGCCGACAACGGAGTGGACAATTGCCGCTTCCTGGCCATGGATGCCACCGAGGTCCTGCAGCCGGCCGTCACCGGCCAGCTCGGATTGCCTTCCCTGGCCGTGCTCGATCCGCCCCGGGTAGGATTGCACAAAGACGTGACCCAAGCCCTGCTGGGTTCCAACATCCCGCGGGTCGTCTACATCAGTTGCAATCCCGCCACTCAAGCCCGCGACTTGAAGATTCTCAGTGAGCGCTACGCCGTCAAAGCCGTCCGCCCCGTCGACATGTTCCCCCACACCTACCACATCGAAAACGTGGTGGCCCTCCAACTAAACGCCTGAGCCCGACTCTCTTCAAAGCGCCCCTCCGCCCTTGCTCGGCTCCTCCTCCCCCCTCCTCCCCTGCTTCCCAGCTTCCAGCTTCCTCCTCCCCCCTCCTTCCCTGCTCCCTGCTTCCTGCTTCCCTGCTCCCTGCTTCCCTGCCCCCTGCTTCCCTGCTTCCCTCTAACTTCGCAACGGCTGGGGAGGACTGACCGTTCGAGGGCGAGTCCGGGCTCGCTGAAGGCGAGCCATAGGCTAGCCCAGGGTAAAGCGGAGCCGTAAACGGCGTAGCGGCACCCTGGGTACCGAAAGCTACACCCCACAAACCCCAAAGGGGTGGAATAACGGTTGTCAGGGCACGCTCTGCCTCCCCATTCTGCTGAGCCTTTTAGGCATCCTTTAAGGGCGTCGGTTAACATAGGCGGTGGACGTCTATACAATACCCAGGTGTTATGCGTGCAAATCTTGCTAAAGAGGAGATGATTTCATGCTGTCTATGGCTTGTCTGATGGCTTTGATGTTAGGACTCAATTGGGGCGCCGCTCCTGCCCAGGAGGCGGGCGATCTTGACGCCAAGGTACGCTCGATCATTGAAGAAAGCGGAGCCGAAGTGGGCCTCGCGCTGCGCACCCTGGACGGAAACGAGGAGCTCTTCATCGACGACCGCAAGCGCTTCCACGCCGCCAGCACCATGAAGGTGCCGGTGATGATCGAGCTCTACCGTCAATCCAACCTCGGCAACCTCAGTCTGGGCGATCGGATCGAGGTCAAGAACGAGTTTTCCAGCCTGGTGGACGGTTCGCCCTTCTCGGTAGGTGAAGAGGCCGACCAAGCCGTCTACGAGCACTTGGGTGAGACGCTGTCGTTCGCCGAGCTGTGCCTTCAGATGATCACCGTCAGCAGCAATCTCGCCACCAATTTGCTGATCGAGCACCTGGGGGTAGAAAACATCCAGTCCACAGTCGAGAAAATGGGGGCGGACGGCATGCAGGTCATCCGTCCGCTGGAGGACATCAAGGCCTACGAGAAGGGGCTCAGCAACACCACCGACGCCCGCGGACTCTTTGTCCTCATGGAAGCGATCGCCCAAGAGAAGGCGGTCAGGCGCGAGGCCAGCCGTGAAATGATCGAGATCCTCAAGCAGCAGAAGTTTGTGGACGCTATCCCGGCAGGCGTCCCCGAAGGCGTCGAAGTGGCCAACAAGACGGGCGAGATCACCCGCATTCACCATGATGCCGCCATTGTCTATGGTCCGCGGCCCTTCGTGCTGGTCATCCTGACCCGCGGAATCGAGGAGAGCGACGAGTCGGCCGCACTGATCGCCAAGCTCACCCGCACCATCTACAACCACCTCACCCCCGAGTGAGATGGCGGGAGTCGAGTCATCGCTCCGATCCCGCTTGCCGCCCCATCGGCGCGCCGCATTCCAGATTTCCTCACCACGGGTCGAAAAATGCATTCACCGTTCGGTGCAGTGGAGGAAGACTAGAATCGACTGCGCCCGGAACGAATTGCTGGCCACGCTTTCAGACCCTGCGGTTTCATCGCGATCTTGAGACTCCCCGGGAAATCAGGGGCTCTCCACGTGGTGGTCTTTGCCGGAGTAGGCTTGGATGAAAGCCTCCATGCGGGGGGCGTCGAAAGACTCAAGTCGCAGGAGGCGGCCCCAAGCCGTGAGAGCCAGGCGGGAATCCATCAGCGGATAGGGGGCCAGAAGGACGCGGTCCCGGTCCTCGATGAAACTTTCCAGGCGGGCGACCAATTCGGCGCAGCCTTGCGGGCAGTTGTATTGGATGAGGATTCCGCCGTGTTCCAGGTTGTGGACCTGAAGCTCCAGCGGAACGGGAATGGGGTGTGGGCCCCATTCCGCCAGCCCCGACAGACGGGGGCCGGAGGTAGGCGGGTTGCTGTTGTAGGGAATGTGGGGCGCTCTGGGATGGTGGAGATAACCCGGCGCGTCCAGGATCGGGTAGGCCAGTCCGGGTCGATCGGGGACGGGATCAGGCCTGGCCGGGGCGATCAACTCAGGTGTGGCCTTGATGCCGCCCAAGGCCGTGAGATCGACGCCGCGCGACGGCAGCCCGGAATTGACTGCGATGCCGCTGATTTCAACCTCCTGCAAGCGTCCGGCCGAAAAGCGTTGCAGACGGCGAGGCAGGTAGACGCCGCTGTCGTGGCGCTTCCAGTCAAAATAGCGGGTTTCCGCCAGTCCGCTGAAGGACTCGGCGCCGTGGCCGGAAGGCCGGTAGAGGGGAAACTGCTCGACCAGCTTGGCGGGATATCCGCTTTGGGCGTCGATCCAGAGCTGGCTGCCGGGCTGGTCGGCGCGGAGGGCGCCGATGAGGTAGAAGTCGCGGCCGTCTTCTTCCAGGCGGGTGACCAAGTCGACAGCCAGTCCGCCGCGCAGGAAGGGGCTGCCGGACACATCTCCAGCCAGTTGGCGCACGGCTTCTTGCAGTGGAAAATTGGGCAAGGAGGGGATGAGCCAGGCCAGTTCCTGACGCGGCGTCGTCCAAAACCGTCCTTGCTCGCCGACAGCCATGCTCCAGCCTCCGGCACCAAGCCGGAGGACTTCGTCGGATTTGCTGCGCAGGCGGTCGGGAGCCCGCAGAGAGATCTGCAACGTGTATTCTTCCACTACTTCTCCGCCACCATCGACCGCCGGTCCTTCGCGGCTCAGGGAGCGGTCCCCCTCGCTTGCGAGGGCTTCGCCGGCCTCCGGCTCCATGGGAGCTTCCGCTTCACCGGCCTCGTTTCCATCCGTGTCTGACTCACTAGGCGCATCTTCCTTCATAACCCGGACGGTTTCGGTCCAAGTCAGGTCGCGGAAGCTCTGCCCGGATTCCAGCACGGCGCGAAGAGCCTGCCGAAGCATTGGACGGACCGCCTCAGCATCTGTCGCAAGCCGATCACGTCGGGAAAGGGGCGTGGAAATGATGACGAAGTCTCGGGGTGCGTCGCCGACAGGTAGTTCCCGCAGCGTCTGCAAGCCATGCGGGTCGATCTCCAGCAGGCGTCCGCCGGGTTCGTCGAGAAGGTAGAGACGCTGCCCGTCCGGGCTGAAGCGGCCCCGGGACAGACCAGCTTGCAGACGGCGGGTCTTTTCTTGGGCGATTGTGGGCCAGGGGCGGGTTGTGAAATCGGTGCGATAGCTGACGATCTCGCTGAACCGCGTCTCGCCCCGGTCCCAGCAGAGCACGGCCATGCGGGTCTGGTCGGGAGAAAGAACCACCTTTTGAGGCGCACGGCAAGCGGGGACGGCGCGTCCGTCGCCCAAGCGGTTGATCAAGCTGAGGCCGTTGGTGCCGCGGTCGGCCGTGAGCAGGAAAGGGTGCCCCTCGACGGGAACGATGTCGACGGGACTGCGCCCGGTGGGCTGAGAACCCGGCGAATCCCTGGAGTCCCGCCGCTGATCCAGGGAATAGGAAACCAGGTAAGCGTAACGTTGGCGAGGTCCTTCAGCCATGGGATCGAATTGGGCCATCCAAAGCTTGTCGCCGCTGGAATCGAGAGCCAAGGCGTAGGCTCGGCTGACCTCCGTCACCTGCTGCCCCAAGGATTGCAGGCTGTCGCCGTCCAGTGTGTGAAGCGCCGAGTCCGGCCAGCTCAAAGTCAGAAAATGCTTGCCCCCGGCGTCGAGCAGACCCGGACCGCGATGAGGCAGGACTCGGATGACCCTGTGATCGCGCAGGTCGAGAACGGCCGTCGACCCTGAGAACCAGTGCTGGATGTAGAGCCGCTCTCGGCGTTGGTCGTGAATGAGCTTCCAAGGCGCCGTCCCGGCATAGATCTTGCGAAGCGTGCGTCCGCTTTGCAGGTCGACGACGGCAACGTGATTGTTTCCGCCGCTGGCCACGTAGGCCAGAGGAACCGTGTCCTCCGACATGCAGGCGGCGGAGACCGAGGCCAAGAACAGGAAAAAGATGGCGAGGACGTCCAAGCGGCGCATGACGGCTTTCTCCCCGGGCAAATGAAAACTAAAGGTTGAGCACTAAGGGCGGAGACCAGGCGGGGGGAAGAGCGTCGGGAGCAAGCTCCCGGTACTGGTCCGCCTCGTCTCCGCGTCTTAAGGCCCGCAGCTTCCTCAGTTCTTCTTGGTGCGGAAGCTGCTGGTGAAGTCGTTTGCGCCGTCGTTGAGCGGGTTGCCTGCCAGATCGGTGACACCCGTGGTCACTGTGACGCAGTAGACCGTGCGGTTGTTTTGCAGAGCGGCGTTGGGATCGAAGGTCCACACATCGCCGCCGACGTTGGCCGTGATGGTTCCCGACACCGAGGCTCCCAGCGTAGAGCAATCTCCGGCGCCGCCGTCCTGATTGAGCAGGAAGGTGGTGCCGTTGACGTTCATGACGGCCTCGGAAAAGGTCACCACCACGTTGGCGTTGACATCGACGTTGTTCTGACCGTTCGGCGGGTCGACCGCCGTGACCGTGGGGCCCTGAGTGTCGCCGCCGGGTCCGCCTCCATTGGGCGGGAAGCCCAGGGGAACCGACGTGTCGCCCACGCCCTGATCGGCAGTGCGGGCCGTGGTAAAGGTCCACACAATGTCCTGGGTGGTGCAGTTGTTGTTGAGGTCGCAGATCCCGGCCGCAATGGTGGCCGTGTAATCGGTGCGTCCTTCCAAAAAGATGGGGTCGGGAAAGAGAGCCCAAGCCCCGTCTCCGATTTGGGCGACCGATGCCGGAACCGTAATGCCTCCCCCGTCCACCAGGGTGAAGGTGGTTTCATCAACTCCCGTGACCGGTTCTGAGAAGAAGGCCTTGGGAACGGTGTCGAGGAAGGTGTCGACGGCGCCGTTGGCGGGATAGGTGGAGGCCGAGGGCGCGGTCGAGTCAGTGACTCCCGTGATGTTGATCAGCCAGTTGGACGCCTCCATGGGCACCGGAGGCGAACCTTCCACCACCGCAGGCTCGATGGATGGCGTGCGTCCGTCGCAGAGGCCGTCCAGCGTGCAGGGCTCCAGCATGAAGTCGGTGTCGGTGTCGGCCAGATTACCCAAGAACTTCTTGCCCACGATGGCTTCGAAGGACTGGTAGTAGACAGCCGCAGTGACGGCCACAGGACCCACCGTCCCTGGCGGAATCACCACCGAGTAACGGTTCAGATTGACCGTAGCGTCGGCGTGAGGCATGGGACGGAAGCGCCAGTCCACAAGGTAGGAGTCGTCGTAGAAGTCGCCGTCTCCGTCGAGGTCGTTGAACTGGGGCAGCCCCAGGGGATTGTTGCGGTCGATGACCGTCCCCGAGGAATCGATGGGGAGTCCGTTGGCGTCGGTGACCAGGTTGAGCGGCGTGGCGTAGGGCAGATCGAGCGTGGGACAGCCGTCGCCCAACGAGGCGATGGCTTTGAACTGACGCGCGAAGGGATCCGCCGACCCCGCCGGAATGACCCAGTTGCAGCCGGGGAAGTTGGGGTCGACCATGCTCGATTGAGTCAGATAGCCGACGCCCAAGGACGTGCGGCTCCAGAAGGAGTCGAAGATCTCAAGCTGGTCGCCGGCGGCCAGATCCCAAGCCCGGACCGAAACCCAGGCGTTGCGTCCTTCGGGGAATCCGGTGGGGAAATTGTGTCCGCTGCCGGTATTGGAGACGCTGATGTCGATGGAGGCGTTGCTTCCGGCACTGGCGCTGGAGGGTCCGCTGACGCTCAGATCGAGCACGTTGCGCAAGCGGTCCCAGGCCATGCGGGGGTGATGGGTCTGGGGTCCCCGGTCGCTGACGTTCTCCCAAAAGGCGTTGTAGTAGAGGCTGCTGGAGTCCTCGGAGGAATAGCTGAAAGTGGAGAGCTCGGGATAGGGCTGGACAGTGCCCTGAGAGCTCAGATCCGCTCCGATGAGCTGGGGAACGTAGGCGTTGCCTCCGATGAAGTGGTGGCTGTAGAAGACGGGCCGCACGGGACCCGACTTGCAGGTCACGTCCGAGAGGGGCATGACGGGATCGCCGGCCAAGTCATAGAGGGTCTGGGCCGTGCCGGGACGTCCGAAGTCCTGCTGCATGTGGCAGGTCTGGCAGTCGCGCTTGAAGTCGGGGTCGAAAGAGGCGTTTCCGGGGCGGTCGGCATAGCGGCTGCTGCGCCATTCCGTATAGGTCCGCTCGATGGGAAAGGCTCCCACCCAGTTGCCTTCGGTGTTCTTGATGGTCAGCGGATTGGTGACGTCATGGCAGGACGCGCAGAATTCAGCCCGATCGAAAAGGATCTGCTGAAAACCGTCGTGCTTGCCCGAAAAGTCTCCCTGTTGAAAGAAGAAGCTGATGTTGAAGACATCGCTGACGTAAGGGTCGACTTCTCCCGTGAAGTCGTTGGCTGAGAGTGGTCCGAACCGCTCGGGATGACCGAGGGCGTGGGGAGAAAAACGGTAGGCGCCTGCTCCCACGGCATAGCCCAGATTGCCGCTGCCGGCATCGGCCACGCTGTGCATGTCGGCCTCGCTGGGCGGCAGCAAGTTGCCCCGAGGATCAGTACCCAGAGCCGGGAAGTACTCGGTCCCCGACTTCTGGTAGTTGTGGTAGGGCGTGTAACGGGTTTCCCCGATCGCGTGACACACTTCGCAGAAGATCCCCTGCTTTCCCGAAACCGTGTTGCGAAGCTGAGAGGCCACGGTGGCGAACGCCAGTCCCGTACCGTCGTCGGAGGTGGGATCGTAGTTTGGGTCAAGTTCGCCATGCTCCAGCCCTGAGGGCTGGTCGATGATGACGTTGTTGACGTTGTCGGAATAGTTGGTGGGCATGTGGCAGCGGGAACAAAACCCGTCCAGCAAGGAACCCGATCCCGAGGTCTGATGAGTGCTCAGACCCAGATCGAAGGTGCTGGTGCAGTTGGTCCCGTCGGCGAATGGATTGATGTGAGCCCGGACGGTGCCGTCGGGCGGATTGGGCGTGTCGCAGTTCCCGTCTTTGGCGGTCAAGCGGGCGATGAGCAGAAAAGCTCCCCGCCAGCCCGGATCGCGCCAGGAATTGGACATCATTGACCCGTTCCATTCGTCGTAGATCCGGGCGTGGCAATTGCTGCACGTCCCGGGATCGTTGACTCCAGTCCAATCCGCCTCGAAGGGATGCGGATAGAACTGGGTTTCCTGAGTGTTGTAGGGCGGAGGTTGCGGAATGCGGTTGGGCAGGCCCGACTGTGCGTAGAGCGGTCCTGCCAGGACCATCAAGGCAACCACGCCCAGACTCGCGACTGCGAGTCGTGTCGATGCTCGCGTTAGCTGCATGGTTCCCTCCAGAGTGTTATTGAAAGGCTACGGAATATGGACTTTGTTTCTCCTATTTCAAAAAGAATCAATACCTTTCTACTGCAAGCCCATAGTGGTTTCCAAACATCACAGAGATATTTTTTTAGAAAAATGAATGATCCTGAATACTTCAATAGTTTAGAAGTCGAGGAAATCTTCTCGGACAGGTGTTGTGGGCGGCTGGAAAGGTCTCTCAGAGTCATCGTGCTCCAAACCTGCTGAGAGAACCAGGTGATTCACCGATATTTGTCTAAGCGCTCTATCCACTTCCATGAACGGTTTGGGCGGGATGAGCCGAGAGCGACTAGCGGCGCTTGGTGTCGGCATATAGAGGACGACTGGGCCGCCTGGAGCGGACGACGCCTGCAATAGGATTCCCCCGACCCGGGCCGGGATGGCCTGCAAGTCTCGCCTTTGGTAGACTTTGGCGGGGTTTGGGTTGCTTGGGCATGCCCGAAGAACATCAACTTGCGGCTGGTCTGGCGGCCAGTCGCTCAGCACTTTCAAAAAGCTATGAAAAGAACTCTTTGCCTGGTCGTTGTCATGCTCCTGGTTTACGGCGGGAGCTGGTCGTTATCGTTGGCTCAAGAGGAAGGAAGCGACAACAGCCTCATGAAGGCTGAGACCTTCAGGGGACTCAAGCTGCGCTCCATCGGCCCGGCCTTCATGTCGGGACGTATCGCCGACTTGCTCATCCATCCCGAAGACGAAAGCACTTGGTACGTGGCGGTCGGCTCAGGAGGCATCTGGAAGAGCGCCAACGCCGGAACTACTTGGACGCCTGTCTTCGACGACCAGGGCAGCTACTCCATCGGCTGCCTGGCGGCTGACCCGTCCAACCCTCACGTGATCTGGGCGGGGACCGGCGAGGACGTGGGCGGACGCCACGTGGGCTACGGCGACGGCATCTACCGCAGCGACGACGGCGGCAAAAGCTGGCGCAACATGGGACTCAACGACTCCCAGCACATCGCGCGCATCATCGTCCACCCTGAAGATTCCAACGTCATCTATGTAGCCGCCCAAGGCCCTCTTTGGAGTCCCGGCGGCGAGCGGGGCTTCTTCAAGTCAACCGACGGCGGTGAAACCTGGAAGAAGACCTTGGGCGACGAAGAATGGACAGGAGTTACCGACATCGTCGTCGACCCCCGCGATGCCAACCGCATCTATGCCGCCACCTGGCAGCACCACCGTACTGTTGCGGCCTACATGGGCGGCGGACCCCAGAGCGGAATCCACCGCAGCGATGACGGCGGCGAAACCTGGACCCAACTGAGCAAGGGCTTGCCGCAAGGAAAGATGGGTAAGATCGGCCTGGCCGTCTCTCGTCAGAATCCTGACATCGTCTATGCCGTCATCGAGCTCAGCCACAGGAGGGGCGGACTCTACCGCTCCGCAGACCGGGGCAAGAGCTGGGAAAAGCGCTCAGACACTGTTTCAGGCGGTACCGGCCCCCACTATTACCAGGAACTCTACGCCTCACCCCATCATTTCGACCGCCTCTACCTGATGGACGCCTGGATGCAGTATTCGGTGGACGGAGGCAAGACATTCCAGCGCATCAACCGCGCCCACCGTCACGGCGACAATCACGCACTGGCCTTCAAGATGAGCGATCCCGACTATCTCATGGTGGGTACGGACGGGGGCGTCTACGAGAGCTTCGACTTAGCCCAGAACTGGCGCTTCATCGACAACCTGCCGCTGACTCAGTTCTACAAAGTGGCGGTGGACGATGCAGAGCCCTTCTACAACATCTACGGCGGCACTCAGGACAACGGCACCCAGGGCGGACCTTCACGCACCGACACCGTCCACGGCATTCAGAACTCCGACTGGAGCCTGGTCCTCAACTGGGACGGGCACCAGCCTGCCACCGAGCCGGGCAATCCCGACATCGTCTACGCCGAGCGTCAGCAGGGAAACCTCTCGCGCCTCGACCGAACCACCGGCGAAGTGGTCGACATCCAGCCCCAGCCCGGACCCGATGAAGACTATGAGCGCTTCAACTGGGACGCTCCCATCCTGGTCAGTCCCCACAGTCCCAGCCGCATTTACTTCGCATCCCAGAGGCTGTGGAGGTCCGACAACCGGGGCGACGAGTGGACCGCCGTCTCGGGCGACCTGACGCGCGACGAGGAACGCGTCACGCTGCCCATCATGGGCCATCAGCAGAGCTGGGATTCGCCCTGGGACGTGGGAGCCATGTCCAACTACAACACCATCACCTCCATCGCCGAATCGCCTCAAGCCGAGGGGCTCCTCTATGTGGGGACCGACGACGGCCTGGTGCAGGTCAGCGAGGACGGCGGCGGAAGCTGGAGGCGCGTCGAGGTCAGCAGCATGCCTGGCGTCCCCGAAAGGGCGTTCGTCAACGACATCAAGGCCGACCTGCACGATGCCGACACGGTTTATGTCGCCCTCGACAACCACAAGGAAGGGGATTTCGCTCCCTACCTGTTCAAGAGCACTGACCGGGGAACCACTTGGACCTCCATCAGCGGCGATCTGCCCGACCGCCATTTGGTGTGGAGACTGGTGCAGGACCACGTCGATTCCGACCTGCTCTTCGCCGCCACCGAATTCGGCATTTTCTTCACCGTGGACGGCGGCGGATCCTGGATCAAGCTGCGAGGAGGCGTGCCTGTCATCTCCTTCCGCGACTTAGCCATCCAGCGGCGTGAGAACGACCTCGTAGGCGCCTCTTTCGGACGCAGCTTTTATGTCCTCGACGACTACAGCGCCTTGCGCGAGGTCTCTGCAGAACGGCTGGAGGAGGAAGCAACGCTCTTCTCCACACGCGATGCCTGGTGGTACGTCCCGCGCCCCGACTTGAGCTTCGACGACGAAAAAGGTTCCCAGGGCGCCTCCCATTTCGTGGCTCCCAACCCGCCCTTCGGCGCTGTCTTCACCTACCATCTGCGCGACGGACTCAAGACCCAGGAACAGATGCGTCAGGAGGCCGAGAAGGAGCTGGAGGCCGGAGAGGACGTCCCCTTCCCCGGCTGGGAAGCTCTCAGCGAGGAAGCGGCCGAGACCGATCCCAAGATCTGGATCATCGTCAAGGACTCCGACGGAAACACCGTCCGCCGTGTCAGCGGACCCGCCGGCAAGGGCTTTCACCGGGTGGCCTGGGACCTGCGTTACCCCGCCCCTGATGCCGTGGGGCTGGGCTCCTCTTCGTCCGCCGCTCAGGCTTCGGGAATGATGGCCGCTCCTGGTACCTATTCGGCCACGTTGGCCAAGGAGGTCAACGGCGAAATCACAGCGCTGGGATCCTCGGTCAGCTTCGAGGTCGTTCCTATGAGAGAAGGAGCGCTTGAGGGCAGCTCACACGCAGTGACCGCGGCTTTCTGGAGATCCTACGAGGACGCCGTGAGGACAGCCTCGGCAGTCAACCAGGCCCTGGGCAACGAATTGTCCCGAGCGGAGGCCATGAAAACGGCTTTGGCCCGCGCTCCGGCCGCTCCCGGCAACCTCGACAGCCGCCTCAATGATCTGCGCAGCAGCCTCCTGGACCTCCAGGAGAGGCTCTTCGGCAACCGCGCCAAAGGCCGTATCGGAGAGAAGACGCGACCTACCGTGGGTTCGCGCCTCTTCGCCGTCCAACGCGGAGTGGAGCGTTCCACTTATGGACCGACTCCCACCCACCGTGAGCAACTGCAAATCGCCACCGACCAACTGGAGCAGATTAAGTCCGACCTGGAAGCCGCCCGCAACGAGTCCGAAGCCCTGGGCCAGGCTCTGCTCGAAGCCGGCGCACCCTGGGTCGAAGGCAACCGCCTGCCTTGACAGCGGTGTGACGCCAGTGCAGGGCGATCAATCAGGCGACGTGAGTTGGCCTGGCAGCCTCGTCCATTCGCAGTCGAGGATTCGGGCGTTCCTGCACAGACATTAGGGAGGCAACGGTCAGCGCCAGCAGGGGAAAGAACAGCGTATCGCGGCGGCCATCATCGGGAACCTCGTCTGGCCCGGCCCTTCAAGGCAACGATTCCTGGGCCGCCTCATTCACCAATTCGCGCACTCGGGGGACGGCTTTCTTGGGTACGATGAGCCGCGCGGAATTTAAAGTGTAGTACATGCCGTAGTGCTCCCCGTGGAGGAAGTAGGGGATGCCCTCCGACTCCAGAACTGATTTCAGTACGCCCAACAGAGCGGGATTGTTGAGGACCGGAATCACCTCGCAGTCCTCAGGATCGATGTCCGGCGGCCAGTCGTTGTCGTGGTTCTCTTGGAGGTCCTTGGGTTGAGGAGGGGAGTGTGTCAACTCCACTCCGCAGTCGGCGCACTTCTCGACGCCTTCGAGATACTCAGTTCCGCACTGGGGACAAAACATGGTCGCCTCTGGCTGGACTTTCAATGGCACAGACTACGGGGCGGCCCGCTCGTTAGGGAATGAAGAGGGTGGGCTATGTCCAAATCAAAGGAACGTTGGCCGGCCACACCTCAAGTCAACAGATCGACCAAGGCCTCGAAGGCTCCGACCACGGCATTACTGATGTCCGTACCAAAGGCTACCAGTGTGAGAGCGACGAGAGCCAACATCACGGCATATTCGCTGGTCGTTACCCCGCGCTCGTTTCGACAATTCGCTTTAGGCATCTTCACCACGCAACAATGAATGGCCCGCAGGAAGAGATCGTCCTGGCAAGCTTGTTCATAACGATTGGCTTCGGTTCGAATCTGATTCTATAACAGCTCACCGCTTATGAGTAGGAAACCTGCAAAATTAGAGTCGCTACCACCGCCTACTCGGCCACCCGCGACTGCCTCAAGAGGATGAGTGGCGCCCTTACGGAGGCGCCGCTCCTCAACAAAGCCCTGCGTTGGAGTGACCTGATACTTGGAGTACGAAGGCGCTTGCAGGCCCATTCAAAACCTGCTCGGAGGAATTGCCGACGCGGGAGACACGATTTCAATGTGAGGAAGCGCCCCTTCAAGAGGCGAGAGTAGAGGACAAGCGGTCCATGGCGATGCCAGCCGTGGGAGGAGGAAGGATTCCATACCAAACAAGCACAGACGGCCGGCTGGCTGCGTCCGACCGTCTGTGCCCGGGCTTTCAACCGCCTCCGGTCAAGCGGGGCAAACATCCGCCCATCTCGTCCGCAGCGGCGTGGATCGGAAAGGAGCTAGGGGACGAAGGGCAACAGAACCCCGTCCACGACGTGGACGATCCCGTTGCTGGCCAGGATGTCAGGCATGGTGATGTTGACTTCCCGATCGAGGTTGTCGAGCAGCGTCAAGCTCCGCCGTCCCTCGGGGCGGATGGAGCCTCCGGCGAGCATCGTAATGCTCTTGTTGCGTCCGTTGATGACGCTCGGCGAAGGTCGGCGCTCACCCACCACGTGATAGAGCAGGATGGTGGCCAGGTCGGACTCGCTGAAGGTGGTGCACACGTTGCCAGGATTCAATCCGGCGTCCGCGAATGCGGAGTCGGTGGGTGCAAAGACCGTCAGCTCGGCTCCAGGGTCGGACACGGCGCCCAGCAAATCAGTGCAAATCAAAGCTGCAACCAGCGTGTTGAAATTGCCGTTCGTCGCAGCGATCTCAGCAATCGTCTGGTCACCGGGCCGAAAACGGCCGTCGCCGGCAAATGTCAGACTGGTCAGGCAGAAAACCGCCAGAAACGTATAAGTCAAAGCGCGTCGAAAATTCACAGCGTCGTCCTTTCTATATTCAAGGTAAAGTGTCCATTAAAACCGACACAGAAGATAGACGAAATATAGACACAATTGGTTTCATGGATGCGCCCCTCTCAGCGACATCCTCCCCCAGCCCCCGGAGAGCGGCATTCTCCTGCCTTCATGACCACTCTTCCGGCGGGCGTTCCTGAAAAAGAAACAAATTGAGTAGATTTCCGGCAGGAATTCAATAACTTCCCGCTGCTACGATGAGGATCGAACGCAGCGGCGAGGGCCTCCGGGATTGGCCCCTCTAGTCGCAGGACTTGATGGTCGTCGACTAGGACCATTTGCCTGAGATTTCGGAAACGGGAGAGGTTTTGTCAATGAGAAGAGGCTTATCTTTTGTCACAAAGTGGAAGTGGAAGGCAGTGGTCGTGGCTGGGTTGCTGGCGCTCCTTCCTGTGGTGATCAGCGTGCCGGACGGCCGCGAACAGGCCCAACTGCCCGAATCCTCCGCGGAAGGGCGGGCCCCTCGCATGGAATGGCTGCACTCGACTTACAAGGATCCCGCGACCGGCATTATCCCTTCGGGCATACGGGCCCGTGAACTGCGCTATGTTCAATCGTTGCCCAAAGAGCCAGCCTTAGCGATTGCACCTTCCGACGTCCCGCATTTTGACTGGGCCGAGGCAGGGCCAAGCGACATCGGAGGGCGGACTCGGGCGCTCGCCGTCTCGGTCGACAATCCCCGGCTGGTGCTAGCCGGCAGCGTGTCGGGCGGACTCTGGCGGTCCCAGGATGGCGGGGCCCATTGGAGCTTGGTGACGGCTCCCGGCCAGCACCTTGGGACGACGGCTCTGGCCCAGGACCCGCGTCCCGGATTCACTCACATCTGGTACGCCGCCGGGGGAGAATGGTTCGGGGACACCACCGCCGACCGCAGCAGGCGTTCCCCTTACTTCGGCCAGGGGCTTCTCAAATCGAGCGACCGGGGGCAGACCTGGACGCCGTTGGAGTCAACCATGGTCGGCAATCCCACCCTCCACGACGCTGCCTTCGACTTCATCATCCGCGTTGCCGTGAGCCCGCAGACGGGCAGCGTCTTCCTGGCCAGCAACGCTTTCGGAGTGCTGCGGTCAGACGACGGCGGACAGAGCTTCGCCTTGGTCTTGGGCAGCCCGGGCGGGCATAGCTGGGCCGACGTGGCCGCCGGACGGGACGGAACGATGCTGGCGGTCCTCTCCCAGGCCAGGCCCGGCGGCATGGCCCAGCCTGAAAGCCCCGGCGTCTACACATCCAACGACGACGGCCTTTCCTGGACCTCGGTTACCCCTGCCACCTTCCCGGCTCTGCACGGGCGCAGCGTCGTGGCTCTGGCGCCGTCGGATCCCGACCTTGCCTACGTGCTCACCTATGTCTCTCAAAACCGCGGCGATGGGCGCGAGGATGTCCGTCTCCACCGCCTCCGCCTCTCCACCGGCCAGTCCGTTGACCGAACCGCCAACCTTCCCAACCTGAACAATGGGATCCCATCGCTGGGGCCCTCTGTCTTCACTCAGCAAGGATGGGACATGGTCATCGCCGTCAAACCCAACAACCCCGACTTTCTCATTGTCGGTGGAACCACGCTCTATCGTTCCCGCGATGCCTTCGCCACACCCGCCAGCACCTCGATCGGCGAGACTTTTATCGGTGGCTATGTCGATCCTGTGAACGGCTTCATCAAAGACAACCACTGGGTAGACCAGCATATCGCCTTCTTCAGCCCCCACGATGCCAACGAGTTGTGGACCGGCAACGACGGAGGCGTCTACGTCACCCGCGACGCCACAGCCGCCACCGTCGTCTGGGAAGACCTCAACCAGGGCTACGCCGTGACGCAGTTCTACGCCGCTTTCATCTCTCAGCAAGCAGGCGACAAGCGAATCTTCGGGGGCACCCAGGACAACGGGACTCTCTTGCTCCAGGACCGCCGCGACGATGGGATGGGCTTCGCGGTAGAGGGCCCTTTTCCATTTTCGCGGGGCCGCGTGGCGCTGGGCGACGGAACCAATGGATTCGTGGGAGAGCAGTTTCTTTTCCTGGCCCGGAACGCGGGCGAAGTCCGCCGGCTGCGCTACCTCAACGAGGAGCAAACACAGTTGCAGTTCCAGGGGGTGGAGATCCGCCCATCCGGTGCGTCCGGCGCCCCGTTCTTCTATCGGATAGCCGTGGACCCCAGCGACGAGAATGTCCTCTACTACCCGGCGGGGAGCCAGCTATGGCGCAACAACCGGATCAACGATCCCAACCCGGCGCCCTCCTGGACTCACCTGCCATCGTTGAGCGCCACACCGGCCAGCCGGGTCATTTCAGACCTTGAAGTGTCCCACTCCAGTCCGTCCCACGCCCTTTACATCGGCGCTTCCGGCTTCAGCCTGCCGCCTCAGATCCTGCGCATCGACCAGGCCAACGTCGCCGTATCCGGCGGTCACGACATCTCCATTCCCGGAGCACCCGCGGCAGCTTGGGTTTCGGATATCGCCGTCAATCCGTTCGATGGCCAGGAGATCCTGGTCACGCTTTCCAACTACAACATCATCGGCCTCTACCATTCCACCGACGGCGGCGCCACTTACAGCGCCGTCGAGGGCAATCTGGCGGGGGACGCCGATCTGCCGGGCCCCTCGCTGCGATCGGCCGCCATCCTTCCCCTCAAGGACGGAAGCACAGCCTACTTCGTGGGCACGAGTGCGGGACTCTTCTCGACCTCCCGGCTGCGGGGGATGGATACGGTGTGGACGCAAAGGGCCTTCCGCCAGATGGGAACAGCCGTGGTTGTCTACCTGACTGGACGGCCCTCGGACGAAACCCTGGTGGCCGCCACTCATGGCCGCGGGCTGTTTGTCGGCAAGGCGGTGGGCCCTGCATCGGAGACCACTCTTTACTTGCCCTTCCTTCAGGGAAGCGAGGGCGCCTTCACGGGAATAGCCCTGGGCAACCTGTCGGACCGCAGGGCCAACCTGCGGGTGCGGGCTTTCTCGGCGGACGGCGCTGAACTGGCTGCGCCCGACAATCCAGCCGACTTCACTCTGGAACCCGAAGCTCAACTCGCCCGCCTCGGGACGGAGCTCTTCTCGCTTCCCCCCCAGGCTTCCTTCGACGGTTGGGCCGTGATCCGCTCCGACGTGGCCGAACTAGCCAGCTTCTTCCAGTTCGGGAGTACTGCGCTGACTCGCCTGGACGGCTCGATTGCCCAAGGCAACCCGTTGAGCCGGCTGATCTTCACGCGCGTCTTCCAGGGCGAGGACTCCCTGCGGGGACGCGATGCCTCCACCTTCCTGCGCCTGGTCAACCCCAACGAGGAAACGGTCCGCTTGCATCTTCGGCTGACCTATGTGGAGTCCCCAACTCAAGCCGGAACGCCTTCTGTTGGCGAAGCTGAGATCGAAATTGCGCCGCTGAGCGTGCGGCAGGCGACCATTCCCGAGATCTTCGACGGCCTTTCTCGGGTCAGCGGCGGATACGTTGTGGCCGACGTTCTGGAAGGAAGCGGGGTTGTCGGTTTCCAGTTCATCCGCCTCGAGGAGCCCGACGCTCTGATCGGACTGGCCGCCGCCTCTCCCAATCCGTCATCCCGCGGCTATTCGGCTCAACTGGCCAGTCAGCCCGGATTATTCACCAACATCAACTTGGTCAATGTCTCCGCTGATCCTCGACAGGTGACCATGACGGCGATACTCGAGGACGGGACAGCGGCTGGCGATCCGGTCACTCTGGATCTTGGCCCTGCAAGCCGGTATTCGGCCGATGCCTCGGATCTCTTCCCCTTGCAGCCGCCCGAGGACGACCCTTCCGCCCCAGCCCAGCTCATCGCATCTTTGCTTATCGATGCCGACGGCCCCGATGTTCTCGGGGACGTCCTCTTCGGAGACGCTGATCACCTCTCCTTCGCCGCCGCTCTTCCCTTGCAGTCGCAAACCTGGACCGAGGCCGCCTTCAGCCAAGTCGCCAACGTCCCCGGCTTCTTCACCGGCCTGGCATTCTTCAATCCGGGCGACGATCCGGCCAGCCTCGAAATCCAGGTCTTCAGCGCCGACGGAGGTCTGGCGGGCCAAGCAACCGTGGATCTGCCCGCCGGCAGCCGGCTGGCCAGAACCGTGCCGGAGCTGGTCCCGGGAACGGCTGGACAAGCGGGCGGCTATATCCGGCTCAAGTCGGATGCGCCCCTGGTGGCTCAACAGCTCTTCGGCGCCGTCGGGTCCGAGGGAATCCGAGTTTTGTCAGCCGTCCCCCCAACCGTAATAAGCCTTCCATGACAAGCCTGGCGGCGGGTCTGATGCGGCTCTTTTCCCGCTCGCCGGGCGCACCTGTCTCAGACACAAAACCTGACGCAGCAGCAATTTCTAAAAATAATGGAGAACGGCTAAACCGTTGAGAAGATTGGTCGGGACGGCGAGATTCGAACTCGCGACCCCCTGAACCCCATTCAGGTGCGCTACCAGGCTGCGCCACGTCCCGACCGGGCAAGACCCCTAAATTACACCATGAGAGGGTCCAAAGCAACCTTCGCTGGCCCATGCCAGAGACTACGCGGGTTCGTCTTCGAGGAGGGCGATCAAGTCTTTGAGTTCGTCGGCGACTTCGGAGAGGATCTGGCGGTCGTCGGGAGTGAAGTTGCCGCGCCGCTCTTGAGTCAAGCGCTTGTTGGCGCCGGCAATAGTATAGCCTTCGTCATAAAGCAAACGCTTAATGGATTCGATAACCTCAACGTCTTTTTTACTGTATGTGCGTTGGCCAGCCCGGTTCTTATTGGGACAGAGGAGGGAAAACTCGCTTTCCCAATAGCGCAGAACATGAGGTTCAATGCGGCAGATTTCGCACACTTCGCCGATCTTGTAGTAAAGCTTGTCGGTCGGCTCGCTCATGTTTGAATATCGCTCTTGACCGCCCGTGAAGCCCGAAACGTCACGTATCGGCTGGCGGCCAGCCGAATGCGCTCTCCCGTCTGGGGATTGCGTCCCATGCGCGGCTTGCGGTCGATGACATTGAGAGAACCGAAGCCTGAAAGCTTTACGCTTTCACCATCCAGCAGAGCCTCCTTCATCAGTTTGATCATCAAGTCGACCAGCTCCTGAGCCTCCTTGAAGGTGATCCCGCCATGACGTTCGTAGACGACGCGGGCCAAATCCGCTTTCACCATGACCTGTCCTAACTCGCTTTGAACAAACGGCTAAGAGGTTTCCTTTTCCGCTTCGGGAATCGAATGCCGATGAACTGCCGACCATCTTAGAAACCAGATTCTCCAATGTCAAGCACAGTTGCCGTCCTTTTTTTGGTCTGATCCTGTTTGCGCCTTTGCTTCAGCCCTTGCTGGCGTTTTTGCGCGCTTTCCGGCGGCGTTCCAAAATGCGGATGGGGGAAGCATAGAAGCCAAAAGCCTGGCGGAGCTGGTTGATGAAAAACCTCTGGGTGGAAAAGTGAAGAGGCTTGCTGCTGCGCGTGAAAAGCACAAAGGTGGGAGGCGCCACCCCCGCCTGCGTCCCGTACATGAGGGGGAATTTGCGCGACGTCCCCGAGGAGGCCAGATGGGGCTTCATGACCTTTTCCATGAGCTTGTTGAGTTCGGCCGTGGGGACTCGGATGTAGCGGGCTCGGTAGGCCTCGCCCACCAAACGAAGTATCCTGGCCACCCTCTGACCGCTGAGGGCCGATACGAAAATCATGGGAGCGAAGTCGAGAAAGCGCAGCCGGCGCCGATAGTCCAGCTCTTTGGCCGCCTGGGTGTGGGTGTCTTTTTCGACCAGATCCCACTTGTTGACGACGATGATGACCGACTTGCCGGCGTCGTAAGCGTATCCGGCGATGGTGGCGTCGAGTTTGGTGGCCCCCTCTTGGGCATCGATGACCAGCAGCACCACGTCGCAGCGCACCATGCTCTTTCGGGCCATGATCACGCTCAGCTTCTCAGCCATCTCGCCCGTCTTGCCCTTGCGGCGGATTCCGGCGGTGTCGATGATGCGGAAGCGCTGCCCCTCGCTTTCAACAACAGTATCAACCGCATCGCGAGTGGTACCGGGCAGATTGGTGACGATGACCCGATCCTTGCCCACGAAGCGGTTGAGCAGCGACGATTTGCCTACATTTGGACGTCCGATGATGGCCACCCTGATCTCGTCCTCGGGCTCTTCCCGCAGTTGCTGCTCGGGGATCTTCTCGCCAATCCAGTCGAGCAGGTCGCCCACGCCGCGTCCGTGCTCGGCGGAAACGGGAAAGATGCGGTCCACACCCAAGGAGTGGAACTCGAGGGCCTCATCCTCCAGCTTTTCCACATCGGCCTTGTTGGCCACCACGGCGTAAGGCTTGCCGGTATTGCGGATAAGCGCGTTGAGGGACTCGTCCAAGGGCGTCATCCCGGCCCGAAGATCGACCACCAGCAGCAACAGGTCGGCGTCGCCGAAGGCCAAGGAAGCCTGCTCGACGATCTTTTCAGGAATGAGATCTTTCTCGTCCGGCAAGATTCCGCCGGTATCGATGAGCTCGAACTGCTTGTCGCCCCATTCGGCTACCTCGATGATGCGGTCGCGGGTCATCCCCGGCTCGTCTCCCACGATGGAGCGGCGGGATCCGGTGATGCGGTTGAAGAGAGTGGACTTTCCAACATTGGGACGTCCGCAGATGGCGACTCGGTACATAAGTCCCCTAGCTTCTCACAAATCTGTATTGGGAGATGCTGTCGCCGATTGAAGCGAAAGCACCTAATGGTCAGGCAGGATCGCCCACGGCCTCGGACATGTGTTGGAAGATTTGACCACCATGAAAGCGGCCGTTCTCGATGAAGATCTTGTTGGTCATCTTGCCGGCCACGATCGACCCGGCGACGTAAATGCCCTTGACGTTGGATTCCAGCGTCTGAGGATCATGGGAGGGAGCCAGCGTCTCGGGATCAATGTCAATGCCCATGCTGCGGAGAAACCCGGTGTTGGGATGGTAGCCGGTCATGGCCAGGACGTAATCGTTTTCCAGAACCTGCCGGCCCTCGGGCGTCTCGACTACGATCTCGGTCTCGCGGATCTCCTTGACGCGGCTGTTGAAGAGGGCCCGAATCTCGCCCCGCTCGATGCGGTTGTTGATGTCGGGGCGAACCCAGTACTTGATGCTCTTGCCCACTTCAGAGCCGCGGTGAATCAGCGTGACGTCGGCCCGGGCTTGGCGATACAGTTCAAGGGCCGATTCGGCGGCTGAATTTTGCCCTCCGATAACGGCCACCTTCTTCTTGTAGTAAGGATGGGGCTCGCTGAAATAGTGGCTCACCTTGGCCAGATCCTCGCCTGGAATGTCGAGCATGTTTGGATTGTCGTAGTAGCCCGTGGAGACGATGATCTTGGCACACGGATAGACGCGTTCTTGACCCAGACGGTCGCGGGTGCGGACCTGAAATTCGCCGTGATGCCCTTCGACCTCGAAGACCTCCTCATAGTCGCGGATAGGGAGTTCGAAAAGGTCGACGACTCGACGATAGTAATTGAGCGCATCCTGCCGACGCGGCTTGGGTTCGGAGACAGTCATGGGGATGCCGCCGATCTCCAGCAGGTCGGCAGTCGTGAAGAAGACCATGTTGGTGGGATAATTGTAGACTGAATTGACAACACAGCCCTTGTCGATGATCTGAAAATTCCAGTCGCGTTTCTTGGCTTCGATTCCGCAGGCCAAGCCGGCGGGACCGGCTCCGATAATGACAAGATCCAGTTTATCGCTCATTGACATCAAGACTCCAAATTCACTAGAATGCAGTTCCTTCGGGGCGATTAGCTCAGTTGGTTAGAGCGCCGTCTTCACACGGCGGAGGTCACTGGTTCGAGTCCAGTATCGCCCACCATCGCGCCACTCTTTAAGAGACGCAGCTCCCCGCCACTTCGCTTCAAAACATTGCTCTGCCTGGCTCGGTAGTGATCACGGGCTGCATGGCAGGAGTTCAGCCATCTCATGCCGCCGAAAGCTCCCTGGGCGACGGAGCCTGGCCGCTTGGATGCTACCTGTGTGTGCACCTGTTCGCCGCCTAGGCGGCCTAGAGTTGGAGTTCCAAGCCGTTGAAGAAGTAGCGCAGTTCGAAGGAGGCCGATTCGGGGCTGTCGCTGCCGTGGACGCTGTTGCGCTCGATGTTTTCAGCGTAGAGCTTGCGGATGGTGCCTTCATCGGCATCGGCGGGATTGGTGGCGCCCATGATCCCGCGCCAGCGCGTGATGGCGTCCTGCCCGCGCAGGGCCAGGACCACCACCGGGCCTTCCGACATGAAATCGGTCAGATCGCCGAAGAAGGGACGTTGGGCATGGACGTAGTAGAAACCCTCGGCCTCGGCCTTGCTCATGTGGATCATTTTCATGGCCGCGATTTCCAGACCCTTTTCTTCGATGATCTTGAGGATGTTTCCGATATTGCCCTTCTGCACGGCGTCGGGCTTGATGATGCCCAAAGTGGTCTGAGACATTGTCTTCTAGTCCTTATGCGCGAATTCGCCTCGGGACCGAGCGGGATGGTCCCCGAGCCGATGTTCTGTTGGTCGTTCGATTAGCTCGTGGCGGCGGATGTCAGAGCACATCCTGGACAGCCGAGCCGATGTCGGCGGGAGACTTGACGACTTGCACGCCGCACGACTTCATCTTTTTCATCTTGCTCTCGGCCGTGCCTTCGCCGCCCGAAATGATGGCTCCGGCGTGGCCCATGCGGCGGCCCGGAGGCGCCGTCTGTCCGGCGATGAAGCCTACCACAGGTTTGCTCATTTCGGCTTGGATGTACTCGGAGGCCTCTTCTTCGGCGCTGCCGCCGATCTCGCCGATCATGACCACCGCATCGGTATCCGAATCGGCTTCAAAGGCCTTGAGGCAGTCGATAAAGCCTGTCCCCACAATAGGATCGCCTCCGATGCCCACGCAGGTGCTCTGCCCGATGTCTTTGCCGCTGAGCTGTCCCACGGCCTCGTAGGTGAGCGTGCCGCTGCGCGAGATGACGCCAACACGTCCGGCCTGATGGATGTTTCCCGGCATGATGCCGATCTTGCACTGACCAGGCGTAATGATGCCGGGACAGTTAGGCCCGATCAGGCGCGTCCTGCGGCCTTTCTGGAAGTGGGCCACCTCCAGCATGTCGCGGACGGGAATGCCCTCAGTGATGCAGACCACCAAGTCGAGGTCGGCTTCCACCGCTTCCAAGACGGCGTCGGCCGCGAAGGGAGGCGGGACGAAGATCATGCTGACGTTGGCGCCGGTGGCCTCCTTCGCCTCTTGGACGGTGTTGAAGACCGGAGTGCCTTGGTGGTCCTGCCCGCCTTTGCCGGGCGTGACGCCGGCCACCACCTGAGTCCCATAATCACGGCATTGACCGGCGTGGAAGCTGCCTTCGTTTCCGGTCAGGCCCTGTACCATCAGTTTCGTATTCTTATCGACCCAAATTGACACGATGCTCCTTTGCTTGTCGTCGGTCGCTTCGTTTTGGCTTGCTGTTCAATGTTCGCTTTGGCGCGGAGTTCGGTTTCGGCGCGAGATCCGCTCGAGGCGTTTTCAGGCGGCCCGGCCAGCCCGGCTGACCACTTTCTCAGCAGCGTCGGCCATCCCTTCAGCCACCGTAAAGGCCAGACTCGATTCCTCCAGGATCCTGCGGCCCTTCTCGACATTGGTGCCTTCCAGCCGCACCACGATGGGCAGGTCGACTCCGATTTCCTGGGCGGCGTTGACGACCCCCTGGGCCACCACGTCGCAGCGCATGATGCCTCCGAAGATGTTGATCAGGACGGCCTTGACGGCTTCATCCGAGATGAGGATGCGGAAGGCATTCTTGATCTGGTCTTCGTTGGCGCCTCCCCCCACGTCGAGGAAGTTGGCGGGATTGCCTCCGTGCAGCTTGATGATGTCCATGGTGGACATGGCCAGTCCGGCGCCGTTAACCATGCAGGCTACGTTGCCGTCGAGCTTGATGTAGCTGAGCCCGGAACGCGAGGCCTCGATCTCCAACGGCTCTTCCTCGGTGAAGTCGCGGTAGGCCCGCAAGTCGGCGTGGCGGAAGAGAGCATTGTCGTCGAAGTTCATCTTGGCGTCGAGGGCGTAAATGTCGCCGTCGCCGGTGACCACCAGCGGATTGATCTCGGCCAGGGAGGCGTCGGTTTCCATGTAGGCCTTGTAGAGGCGCTTCATGAAATCGGCGGCCTTACGCACCGACTTGCCCTCCAAACCCAGTCCGAAGGCGATTCGGCTGCTCTGATAGGACCTCAAGCCGAGTCCCGGATCGATGAATTCCTTGAGGATCTTCTCTGGGCTTTCCGCGGCGACTTTTTCGATTTCCACGCCGCCTTCGCTGCTGGCCATCAAGGCCGGCTTGCGGCGCGAGCGGTCGAGGGTGATGCCCAGATAGAGCTCCGTCTGGATGTCGAGTCCTTCTTCGATGAGGACTTTGCGCACCACGCGACCCTCGGGGCCGGTCTGGTGGGTGACCAGATTCATGCCCAGGATGGCGCGGGCGTGCTCTTCGGCCTCTTGGGGCGAGCGGGCGATCTTGACGCCGCCGCCCTTGCCCCGTCCGCCGGCATGGATCTGAGCCTTGACGGCCACCGTGCCGCCGAACTCGCGGGCGATGTCATAGGCTTCGTAGGGATTGTCGGTGACCCGTCCGCGGGGCACCTGGACTCCATATCGCTTGAGGACCTTTTTGGCCTGGTACTCGTGTATTTTCATCGCCTTTATGAAACACGATATACTCGCCCAGTGCAATACGGCACCTCGCATTTCGGCACTTGGAAAAGCCCCCTGGGCGTGCGCGAAATAGCCGATGAAGTGCGCCTTCGCGACGTCCAATGGGACGGCGGCGGCCAGAGCCTGGTTTGGCTGGAGGAAGACTCGGGACGCCCGTCGCTTTTCTGCCTCGATCTGGCCAGCCCTGCCCCGCGGCGACTCAACTCCCTCAAAGTCAAAGCTGGCGTCGGTTACGGCGGCGGCGACTTCAGCCTGCGTGGAAGCCGGGTCTACTTCGCCGCCGAGGGACGGCTGTGGTGCCAGAACCTGCGGGAGGAAGCTCCCCCGCGTCCGCTGACGCCGGCTTGGGGCCAGGTGACGGCGCCCGCGGCTTCGCATGACCAGCGCTGGGTAGCCTACGTCCATTCCCATGAGGACGTCGACGTGCTGGCGGCTGTCGATGGCGGGGGATCGCAGTGGCCTTTCAAGCTGAGCCAGGGACGCGACTTCTATCTGGCTCCCACCTGGCATCCTCAGGAACGGAGGCTGGCCTGGGTGGCCTGGGATCATCCCAACATGCCCTGGGACGGCAGCGGACTCTATAGCGCCCGAGTAGTGCGCGACGAGAGCCGCATCCGCCTGGAGGAGGAAGAACTGCTGCGGGGCGACCCTTGCGGCAACATCGCCATCTCCCAGCCTCTCTTCTCGCCCGACGGAAGCCGCCTCTGCTTCCTCTCCGACGAAAGCGGCTGGACGCTGCCCTGGACGCTGCAACTCGACTCGGGCGCCTGCCGACCGCTGCTGGAGGAGGAGGCCGACTTCGGACCGCCTTCCTGGATCCACGGCATGCGAAGCATGGCCTTCAGCCGCGACGGGCACCGCCTCTATCTGGTGCGCAGCCAGGACGCCTGCTGCACGCTGCAGTGCCTCGACCTGCGCAGCGGAGGCCTGGAAACCGTGTCCAGCGTGACCGACAGCGCCATCAGCCAGATCGGCTGCGGCGCCGATGACCGGCTGGTGTGGATCGGCAGCTCGCCCCAACGTCCGCCGCGCATCGCCACCCGCCAGGACGATCGGGTCAGTACGCGCCGCCACAGCCGTCCGCTTTCGCTGCCGGTAGAGGGATTGAGCCGTCCCCGCACGCTGCGCATCGAAGCGCCTCATCCCGATCCGCGCGTCCCCGACTGGACTCAGGCCCTCTACTATCCGCCGGCCCACCCCGACGGCTCGGGCGATCCGTCCTCGCAGCAGGAAGCGCCCCCGGCCATCATCCACTTTCACGGAGGACCCACCTCCCAGTCGTCCGCCGAGTTTGATGCCGAGGTGCACTTCTACACCAGCCGGGGATTCGCCTACGTTGAACTCAACTACCGCGGCAGTTCAGGCTTCGGACGAGCCTACGCCGATGCCCTCAAAGGACGTTGGGGCGAACTTGAATTGGAGGACGTCGCGGCCTTGGCCGACCACCTTGAAAAGGAGAATCTGGCTCATCCCCGCCGCATGGCCGTGAGCGGAGGCAGCGCCGGCGGCTATTCGGCCCTGCTGGCCCTGGCCCTCCACCCTGGGCGCTTCCGGGCCGCGGTGTGCCGCTATCCCGTCACCGACCTCTTCGCCCTGGCCGCCGAAACCCACAAGTTCGAGCGCCACTACACCGACTCGTTGGTGGGACGCCTGCCTGAAGACGCGCTCCTCTACCAGCAACGGTCACCCGTACTGCTGGCCGACCAGATCCAGGATCCGGTTGCCATTTTCCAGGGCCGGGACGACCAAGTGGTGCCTCCCGGTCAGGCCCAGTCAATGGCCTCTACCCTGGAGAAGCGGGGCGTCCCCTGCCTGCTCCAGCTCTATCCGGATGAGGGCCACGGATTCAAGGAAAACGAAACGCTGCAGGACTACTATCAGCAAAGCCTCAAGTTCCTGCGCCGCCACTTGATTTTCAATGCCCCATGAATCGAGAGCCGCGCCTGGGCTAAGAGTCCCCTCCTGAAATGGTTGGTAAACGCTTGAATGTCGATGTCGTCATCATAGGCGCCGGATTCGCCGGAGCCGCCACGGCCTACCACCTTTCCCGCCGCAGCCAAGCCTCCATCCTCATGCTGGAGCGCGAGAAGGCACCCGGGCTGCATTCCTCAGGCCGGAATGCCTCCTTGGTGCTGCAAACCGGCTCCGACGCGCTGGTCCGCGAACTGACCGCCCTGAGTCGAGATGAATACGCGAGCAGGGCCGAGGAACTGGGCTTCACCAGCAGCGGGTCGATCCAGACCGGAAGCCGCCAAGCCCTGGCCGACGTGCGGGGCCAGAATCGCATCGAGACGTCCTGGATGTCGCCCCAAGAGGTCCGGCGGGCCGTCCCCCAGGCGCGGGGCTATGAGTTCGAACAAGCCCTCTTCACGCCCGGCGACGGGGTCATGGACATCCAGCGTTTGATGGACTTTTATCTCGAGGGGGCGCGGATGCAGGGTGTCGGGCTGCGGACTTCTTCAGGGGTTGAGGACATCTCAGGACGGGGCCCCTTTCTGATCCGTGCCGGAGGGACCAGCATCGAGGCCGCCCGCCTCGTCAACGCCGCCGGCGCTTGGGCTGAACGCGTCGCCCGTATGGCGGGCCTGGACAGTCCGCCACTGGTCCCCAAGAAACGGCACCTCTTCCATCTGCCGGCACCCGGCGTGTCGCCCCGTCAGCCGTTCCTGTGGGACTTGGACAAGGACTTCTATTTCCGTCCCCAGGGCGACGGCCTGCTTTTCAGCTTGTGCGACGAAGAGGCCGACGACTCGCTTGACACCACGCCTTCTCCGGACATCGAAGCCCGCCTCAAAAACTTTCTCAAGGCCAATCTTCCGGCTCTCTGTCAAAGCCCTGCCACCTCGGTGCGGGCTTGCTTCCGCACTCATGCCCAGATGTCCGGCCCGCTGCTCGGATTCCATCGGCAGTGCGCGGATTTCTTCTGGGTGGCCGGACTGGGCGGATTCGGAATGGGAGCCAGTTGGGAAATCGGGAGGAGGGCGGCTGAAGCGTTCCTCAGCCGTTAAGGAAAATCAAAGAGGGCCGGCATTCGCCGCTCCGGCCCTCCTCGCCCCAAAAGTCATAGCGGCAGGCCAGCCATGGGCAGGCCCGAGCCGCACCGCTAGTCAGTTTTGGCACTGGCGCGGTCAACCATGCGGACCAAGGTGGCGATCTGCCTCTGGAGAGTCTTGGAAAACTCTTCCACTTGACGGGCATAAGCCTTGATCACGTCCAATTCCACGGCCGGGACGTTGCCTTCGGCCAAAGCCTCGGCCACCGGCGTGGGAGCACCTTCAGCGGATTCCCTGGATTCGGCCGCCTCGGCGGGCTTCTCTTCTTCGCCCTTGTACTGGGCCACCAAATCGCGTCCTTGCCGATTGAACTGGATGTCCGGACCCTTGGCCAAAATGTCCAATTGACGCTTGGCCAGATTCTTGTCGCTTGGAGTGTTGCGGATTCCGATGCTGGCTCCATATTGGCGAACCAAGTTCGTCAAAGTGATGTCCTTCTCCCGTTTGACGATCTTTAGGATCTTATTGCGCAGCTTTTCAATTTCAGCCGCCTTGCGGCGGGTTCGCTTCTTCTGCATTCGTACCTGCCTTTCAGGTGTGTTCGGTTATCGATAAAGTCTTTAACCCCGCTTCCGAGGCTCATATTATGCCCAATCATCCGCTCTTAAGCAAATGATAAGCTGAACAAGTCGAGAAGAAGCCTAGAATGGTCTTTGTATTCACTCTTTATACAGCTATTTAGGCAAGAATGCTTGACGTTTCTGCCGGAAAAGTGATCGAAAAGCAGTTCTGCCCTCTCGCGTCCCCTTGCCCCGCGGGCTTGGAACCCGGCCATAATAGCTTTGTGTTACAGTTTTTCCGGAGATCAACAAAGTGCCCACACGGTCGCCTGCCGGGCGCAGGGGACTCAAGCAATACAGAGGTAAGATCGTATGACCGAAGCCAAAAAGCTCTCCGAAGCGGAAATCCAAGAGCAGCTCTCGTCCCTCGACGGCTGGACCATCGACCAGGGAAAGCTCTATCGAGAATTCAAATTCGCCAACTTCGTTCAGGCCTTCGGATTCATGTCCCAAGTGGCGCTCTTGGCGGAGTCACTCAACCACCATCCCGAGCTGTTCAACGTCTACAACACGGTCAAGATCCATCTTTCCACCCACGATGCTGGAGGCATCACCTCTAAAGACACTCAGTTAGCCAGCAAGATCAACGTGGCTGCGTAACGCATTGCGTTTAGAGTCTTGGCGCCCTGCGGCGAAGGGCTCGCCGCAGGGCCGCCAATCATCTTCTTAGCGGGGTGTGGAGTTCTTGAGGTACTTCAGGAACTCGCTGTCGCTGGTCATGATCAGGAAAGTATCATTGCCTGCTGTTTTCTCATACATTTCCATGCTCTTAAGAAAAGCATAGAAATCGCGGTCGCGGTTGTAGGCTTCGGCGTAGATTGAAGTCGCTTCGGCGTCGGCCGTGCCCCTGATTTCCTGAGACGTGCGGTAGGCTTCTGAACGGATTCTCTGCAGATCTCGCTGCATCTCGCCTCGGATGCGGGCGGATTCGCCTTGTCCCTCGGAGAGGTACTCGGCGGCCACCCGCTCGCGTTCGGCAATCATGCGGGCAAAAACGTCCTGCTGGACTTCTTCGACGTAGTTGATGCGCTTGAAGCGCAAATCCAGCAACTCGATGCCCAAGTCCAGAGCTCGGGCCTGGGCTTTGGTGAGGATCTCGTCGGTGATGTCGTCGCGGCCGCGCTCGATCTCCTTCAGGATGGCGGACTCTTCTTCCGAGTCGAGCAAGATCTCTTCCGGCGGGCGGTTGCTGCTTCGCACCACTTCCACCAGGTTGTGGCGGGCGATGGCGCTGCGCGTTTCACCGTCTAGGATGTCGTCAAGACGCGACTGCCCGCCCTGCTCGTTCCGCAGGCGCTGGAAGAAGCGTAATGGGTCTGCAATGCGCCATCGGGCATAAGTGTCAACCCAAATGAAGCGCTTGTCGCGGGTGGGGATCTGGTTGGGATCGCCGTCCCATTCCAGGAAGCGCTTTTCGAAAAAGTTGGCCCTCTGCACGAAGGGCACCTTGAAATGAAGTCCGGGGGCAACGATGGGCTCCCCCACCGGCTTACCGAACTGGGTGATGATGACCTGCTCGACTTCGCTGACGATGTAGATGCCGTCGAAAATCACGAAAGCCAGCAAAAGAGCGAAAATAGCAATGACGATAGCTGAAACTTTCATGGTTATTGTCCTCCTCCCTGCCCGCTGCTGGAGGAAGGAGCAGGCCGGTTGGCGCCGGGATTGGTGATGGTCTTGAGGGTCTCGATAGGCAGGAGCGGCAACACCCCTTCGGCTTCACTGTCGAGAAAAAGCTTGCCTCCGTAGAGCGGAAGTACCTTCTCAATGGTCTCTAGGTACATCCGCTGGCGGGTCACTTGTGGCGCTCTGCGGTATTCGGCCACAAGTTCCTTAAACCGTTGAGCATCGCCTTGGGACCGGTTGACCCGATCGACGGCGTAGCCCTCGGCTTGCAGGATCGTCTGCTCAGCTTCGCCGCTGGCTCGCGGAATCACTTGATTGAATTCCGTTTGAGCCTGGTTGATGAGGCGGTCGCGCTGCTGCTGGGCCTGGTTGACCTGATCCCAGGAGGGTTTGACGAGATCGGGCGGATTGACGTCCTGCAGGACGACTTGGTCAACCGTGATGCCCGTCTCGTACTGCTCGCACAGCTCCTGCAGCCTCTCCTTGACCGAAAGCTCGATCTCCTGGCGTCCTACTGTGAGCACTTCGGTCACGGTGCGGTCGCCCACCACGCTGCGCATGACGGCCTCATTCATGGCTCGGAAGGTATCGGTCAAGCTCCTGACCTTGAAGAGGTAGTTGTAGGAATCGGACACGCGGTACTGCACGATCCATTCCACCACAGCTACGTTGAGGTCACCGGTCAGCATCAGCGATTCATCGTCGACACGCCTGTAACTGGAACGCACATCAGCCTCAATGGTGCGGAAACCGAACTCCTGTTTGAGCTGGCGCTGAACGGGAACCAAGAGCACTTCTTCCACTAGCGGAATCTTGAAGTGCAGTCCCGGTGGAGCCGTGCGGGTAAATTCCCCGAAGCGGAGGACGACGCCTTCCTCTTCGGGCTCAACCTGATAAAAGCTGCTGAAAGCCAGCAGCAACAAGACAATCGCCAAGATGCCCATCCCGATCAGTTTGGCCGGGATTTTGGGTGTCTTTATCTTGGAGATGTCGAACACATTTTCTTCCATGATTTTTCTCCCCAGCAAGCATAGCAGAGCTTCCCCGCCAGCGCTCAAAGCGGCGGCACAAAAAAGCCCCCCGGTCGTCCGAGGGGCACGACGCGCAACCGAAAGCTACGCTTAAAGGACCAGGATATTCAAAAGGCCGGAGCGAAGTCGCCCGCTCCGGCCTTGAAGGAAGCCGTCCATAACGGGCGGCTGGCCAAGTCAGTTTTTGACGATGTCGCCGACTTTGATGCCGCTTCCCGAAATCAGGGAGGCGACCGAGGACTCGCTGTCGACGCTGGTGACGCGGCAAGAGCCGACCTGTTCGGTGATCTCGCGCAGGACCTCCCCGGTGGTGGGATGCTTGACTACCCGCTGGACGCGGTGGATCTGCAGTTCGTCTCCCACCGACACACCGTGGGTCGCGCCCACCGTGAGAATCAAGATGCCGTCGGTGGCGTCGGCCACCAGTCCCTTAACCTTCATCTTGGGGGCCTCGGGAACGCGGTCATAGCGTTCGATCAGCCCTTCGGCGACTTTCTTGACGGCATTCTCAGTGGCCTCGCCCAGGATGGTCTGGCGGAAGTCGCTGCTGGTCATGGATATGCCGCCCGCACCGAAGCCGCCGCCCCCGCCGCCTCCGCCGGCCAGCAGAAGACCGCTGCGCGACGATTTGCCTTCGCCCTTCACCGAGGCGATGATCTCGGCCGTATTGACATCCACCATGCGAGTGGTGATAGCGACCTTGGCCTTGCCTTTTTGGGTGCCGACCTTTCCGCCGCCGAAGCCGCCGATCTTGCCGCCGATGCCGCCGACGCTGAATCCCTTCTTCTCAACGCCGAATTGGGTGACCGAACCCACGATAATCGAGCCTACGCCGGCTACGACTCCGATTTGGGCGGCGGTGCTGGGGTTGGCGCGGTCGGAGTTGGAAAAGTTCTGTTCGGCCAGGATGGTTTCCAACTGCTTGCGCTCGATGACGGAATAGGTTCCGTCATTGACCAGTTCGTCGACCAGCATGTCGGAGATGCCTTTGCCGATGTCCCAGTTGCCTTCCCACCAGCGCTGGACGGTGCCGAATTCAAAATCCATCACGGCCACCCGCTTCTTCTGAGCCTGTGCCACGCTCACGCAGAGGACCGCAATCGCCATTAGTACAATCAATCGTTTCACGTCGTATTCCTCCCGATTTTCCCCGGAGGGCGCCTCAGGAACGCCACCGGGGCTTGATTTTCTAGAAGTATGTATTCGCTGATGCCACTTGTCGCCAGTTAGCGCATTTCCTTTAGAGAGCCTTGCTCGAAGACCAGCGAGTAGCCGCTGTAGCGCCAGACCTCGCGTGAACCCAGACGGATGCGCCGCAAGGGCGATCCCAGCAAGCCCATGACCTGTTCCTTGCTCATTCCTTCTTCCAGCAAGAGGGACTCAGAAAACGAGAAGTTCCGATCATCGGGTTCTTGCGGGCGGGGGTCACGGTCTTTCCACTCCTCTACAAAGGACTGGGTGCTGCTGGGGACCGAGTAGGGCCACGCATAGCCGCCGTAGTAGGGGTCATAGAAGCCTCCGCCGCGCGGTCCGGCCCGGAAGTGAAAGCCGTCCGGATCAGCCAGCTCCGGTCCGCTGAAGAGGCGGACCCGGGTGCCCAAGAAGCGGTGCGGAAAGACGCTGAAATGCGGTCCTGCGAAGATCCCGGGGCCGAAGAAGGGCGAGCCGAAAAAGAATCCGCCCCTCCGCGGGCCGCGGTCAAAGAATCCTGGGTGACGGAAGCCTTGGTGAAAGGGCCCCCTCAAATCGAATCCGAAAGGACCTGAATGGCGTCCTGAGCGGCCCTTCTGGGCCCAGGCCGAGGACGTTGTCAACAGAGTCACCAGCAGGAAAAAAGCGATACGTCTCATCTCGGTGACCTCCTCTAGCTTGCACGCCTGTTTCGTGGAAGCGGGTGTCGAGTCTTCGTTCCCGCCGATTGTCATTGCAACGAGGGGGCGGCGCGCTTTCCCTCAACCCGTTCTCTATTTTAGCGGATGCGGAAGAAATGGAAAAGTGTCACCATCTTGCCCATAGCCGTAAACAGGGTACAATGCCCGACGCCATGAGCCAAAGCGACGACCGACCATCCCCCAACCGCACCCGATCCCAGTCCCTCTTCGAGCGGGCCAAGAAGGTCATGCCGGGAGGCGTCAATTCTCCCGTCCGCGCTTTTCGAGCCGTGGGAGGAGATCCGCCCTTCATCGCATCGGCCGCCGGCTGCCGGCTGACCGGTGCCGACGGCGAAGAGTACATCGACTACATCGGATCCTGGGGTCCCATGATTCTGGGACACGGTCATCCCCAAGTCATCGGCGCCGTCCAGGAGGCCGCCTCGCGCGGCTCTTCTTATGGCGCACCCACCCAGTTGGAAGTGGAAATGGCCGAGAAGATCTGCCAGTTGGTGCCTTCGGTCGACAAGGTTCGGCTGGTCAACTCGGGAACCGAAGCCACCATGAGCGCTGTGCGGGCCGCCCGCGCCTATTCGGGACGCGACCTGATCTTCAAGTTCGACGGCTGCTATCACGGCCACGGCGACAGCTTTCTGGTCAAAGCGGGATCGGGCTCACTGACGCTGGGCTTGGCGGACAGTCCCGGAGTGCCTGCCGACTTCACCCGCCACACCGTCAGCCTGCCCTTCAACGACCTCGATGTCCTCAGCAAGGCTTTTCAGGAGCACGCCGGCAAGGTCGGTGCAGTGATTCTTGAACCCGTGACCGGCAACATGGGCGTGATCGTCCCGTCCAAGGACTATCTGGAGGGCCTGCTGCGGCTGTGCCGCGAAAACGGAGCCGTTGCCATCTTCGACGAGGTCATGACGGGTTTCCGCTTGGCTTACGGAGGCGCTCAACAGATGTATGGCCTGCGGCCCGACATGACCTGTCTGGGCAAGATCGTAGGCGGAGGCATGCCGCTGGCGGCCTACGGCGGACGCCGCGAAATCATGGAGATGGTGGCGCCCCAAGGACCCGTCTATCAGGCCGGCACGCTTTCCGGCAATCCCTTGGCGGTCAGCGCCGGACTCCAGACCTTGCGGCTATTGGAGGAGATCGATCCCTACCATGAACTGGAAGAGCGCACCCGGCACTTGTGTCAGGGCATCCGCCGCCTGGCCGACCACAAGGGCATCGCCCTGCAGGTCCAGCAATGCGGCTCGATGTTTACCGTCTACTTCAGTTCCGAGCCGGTGCTCGACCTGGCGGGAGCGCAGGGGTGCGACACCCGGAGGTTTGCGGCTTTCCACCGCAGCTTGCTCGAGCAGGGCGTCTACTTCGCCCCTTCCCAATTCGAAGCCTGCTTCGTCTCAACTTGTCACGACCCGGACGTGCTTGGCCAGACGCTGGAGGCCGTCGACATGGCTTTGCAGGCCCTCTGAAAAGCTCCTTCCCGACCGTACGGCACAAAAAAAGCGCCCGGCTGTGCGGGCGCTCTTCGAGTTGCGTGCCTAGTGTTCGTCTCTGTCAGGCTGAAGCGGCCTTAGCCTTTTCGGCTTCTTCGGCCTCTTCGGCTTCTTTCTCTTCCTTCAAAAGACGTTCACAGGCTTCGACGAGAATTTTTTCCATTCTCTCGTCAACCTGTTCATCTTCTTTCTCGCGAACGGTTGAGATTTCAGAGATGACCAACTGACGGGCCCGGTCGTACATCTTCTTCTCCCGGAAGGAGAGAGGCTTCTGCAGACTGAGATAGTGCAGATTCTTAAGGACTTGGGCGACATCAAAGATCGAGCCGGTCATCATCTTCTCGACGTTGTCTTTGTAGCGGTTCTTCCAGTCGCGGGCCAGATCGACGGAACCGTTCTCCAGAATGTCGAACAGCTTGTCGAGGTCTTTCTCGCTGCAGAGCCGCCGCACGCCGATGCTTTCGGCATTGTCGACAGGGACCATCACCAGGGAGTCGTTGGAACTCAGTCGCAGGCGGTAGAATTCCGACTTATTGCCCCCAACACTGGTTTCGAGGACCTCTTCAATAAAGCCCACACCTTGGTTGGGATAAATGACCTGATCACCAACGTTGAATTTCATGCGTTGCGCCTCCCCAGAAAAAGATGACGGATAAAGCTTTAACCTGCAATAATTTCCAGACTCTCCTCTGCATAAGGCAGAGTTACACGAAAACAGATCCGCCCGCAGTAGGCGGTCGATTCAGTGACATTTCCTTGGTGCTGTCTAGTTTTGTCGAAAGCTGAGGACACCGTTTCAGGACCAACGGGTTTTCCAGCCCATGAGGCCCAACTCCCCGTCCGGCGTCATGCCTGCTTTCGTGAACGCTCAAGGCGTCGGCAGCATCGGGAGTCCGGGCCTTCCATATTATGACATTTCGCCGCGAATGTACACCGGTAACGGAAAAAGAGAATTAGTTTCACCAATGCTTTCCTTGCAACGCTAACCCATTCCGGCCCCTGCAAAGGCGGCCCGCGCATCGAGCGTAGCCCACCTACGGCTTCAGTCGGACTTCCGAGACGGAACGGGCAACAGAGAAGAAGCCAAGCTTGTTATGATGGAGGGGCACCCGTCCTCTCAAGAACAGGCGCTGGTGAGGAGGCTGAAGCGGCATTACGGGGAATTCTCGAACCTCGGCCGACCCGTTTCGTCTCTTAGGGTGGACCGTACATTATGGAAGAAATCTTTGCCTTCTTCTTGAAATATCGACCGTTTTACTTCAGCAGCGGGGATTTCACCCTGCAGGCCGGCTGGCCGTGGTGGACCTGGCTCTTGCTGCTGATCGGATTGCCCGCTGTCTTTTACTGGACTTACCGCCGACGCTGGATGGGTTCCGAAGGAGGGCGCATCGGCTGGGTCTTGCTGGCCTTGAGGACGGCCTTCTTCTTGCTGCTGGCTTTCGTCTTGGCCCGTCCGGCCCTGGTTCTGTCCAGCCTGCAACCCAAAGAGAATCTCCTGGCGCTGATCGTCGACAATTCCCTGAGCATGGGCCTCTCGGATGCCGATACCGGCCGCAAGCGGGGCGACGATGTGATCGGGAAGATGCGCTCCGACACGCCCTTCACAGAAGCCCTCGACGAAAAATTCTTCCTCAGGCGCTACGCTTTCGACGCCCGCGTCCAGCGCTTGGAAGAGGGCGCGGAACCCACCTTCGACGGCAATCAGACCAATATCGGGGCCGGACTCTCCACTGTGCTCTCGGAGACGCGCAACCTTCCTCTGGGCGGCATCGTGCTCTTCAGCGACGGGGCCGACACGTCCTCCCGCAACTTTTCTCAGACCCTGGCTGAACTCAAGGCCCGCAAGATCCCCGTACACACCGTGGGAGTCGGACCGGAGACACTCAGCCAGGACGTCGAAATCGTGCAAGTCAGCGCTCCCCGCACACTGCTCCCCGAAACCACCGCCGCGGCCCGGGTGACATTGCGTCACAGCGGCTTCGGAGGTTCCCGCGTCCAGCTTCAGGTGCGGGAGGGCAACAGCCTGGTTGACAGCCGCGTGGTGCTGCTGCCCCGCGATTCCGACACCACCACCGTGGAAGTCCTGATCCGGCCTCAAACCGAAGGCCTCAAGACCTATGAATTCAGCCTTGAGCCGCTGCAGGGCGAGGAGATCAGCGAAAACAATGTGCGGACGGCCTTGGTCGAGGTGCAGAACCGCCTCCCCCGCATCCTCTATGTGGAAGGGCATCCGCGCTGGGAATTCAAGTTCATCCGCCAGAGCTTGCGGGAAGATGAGAACATCCGCCTGGAAACCCTGCTGCGCACGGCTCCCAACAAGCTCTACCGCCAAGGCATCGAAAGCGAAACCACTCTGGCGGCCGGCTTCCCCACCGGTCGGGAAGAGCTCTTTTCCTATGACGCCATTATTTTCGGGAGCATCGAATCGTCCTTCTTCACCTTCAATCAGATGGAGTTGGTGCGCGACTTCGTAAGCCAGCGGGGCGGCGGATTCCTGATGCTGGGCGGAAGCAAGAGCTTCCAGGCGGGGGCATACCGCAACACGCCCATCGAGGACATCCTGCCCGTCTGGCTCCAGGACGACCAAGGCGAAGCCGTCCGTTCGGCTGCTTTCTATCGGCAAGGCCAGGGCCAAGCCGGACTGACCCAGTTTGGAGAGGGACATCCGGCCATGCAGTTGATGGCGGCCAGCCAGCAGGATGGCGGGGGACGAGAGGAGGACAAGTGGGACCAGTTGCCCCTGCTGGTCGACTGGAATCCCGTAAGCGAGACCAAGCCGGGAGCGGTGGTGCTGGCCGACGTCTCTCCCGCCGACGAGCGCGGTCAACGTCCTTTGCTGGTCTTCCAGCGCTTCGGACGCGGACAAGGGCTGGCCTTGACCACCGGTTCGACTTGGCTGTGGCAGATGCAGCAGGAGAACGAGGACCAGAGCCACGAGACTTTTTGGCGCCAGGTCATGCGCTGGCTGGTCTCGACCGCCAAAGATCCCGTGACGGTGGAAAGCGACCGTGAGACCTATTCCAGCGCCGAACCGGTGCAGATCAGGGCCGAAGTCCGCGATCAGGCTTACCGCGCCATCAACGACGCCCAAGTGGAGGCCTTCATTTCCTCTCCGGGCGGCAGTGACTTGGTTCTGCCCCTGCAATGGGACTCTCAGGAAGAAGGCGTTTACCGGGCCACCTATATGCCGGAAGAGGACGGCTTGCATGAGATCCGGGTGGAAGCCCGTCCCCGATCGGCCCAAGCCGAGATCTACGGAGACGCGGCGGCCCACTTCATCGCCGCGGGCGGGGCCCGCGAGTACTTCGACCCCGTTCGCAAAACCGACTTCCTGCGCAAACTGGCCAAAGAGACCGGCGGCAACTACTACAACATGGCCGAGGTCGACGACCTTCCCGAAGAGATCGTCTACACGCCTGCCACTGCCTCAGTGGTGGAGATCAAGGAACTCTGGGACATGCCCATCAATCTGCTCCTGCTGCTGGCGCTGGCGGGAGGCGAATGGGTGCTTCGCAAGCGCCAAGGCGCGATTTGAATTTGATGTTGAATGTGACGATGAAGCCAAGAACTGACCAAGCACGTCCTTCCGTCCCTGTTGCGGCGGCCCGGGCAGCGGCGCCCCAGCGCCTCTCACAGCGACTTCGTCTGCTGCTGATGTTGGCCTGGCTGCTGACCGGATTTCTGCTCTTTTCCCAACTGCGGGCCGATACTACTGCCGTGATTGTGCACGGCCTGGGAGGTATGCCCGAGTACGAAGAGAACTTCACCAAGTGGTCCCAGGGACTGGAAGAGACCTTCCGCAAGGGCCGCTCGGCTGAAGTGCTCTTGCTGGACGGGCGAGAGGTCCGGCGCGACGAGATTCTGGACCAGATGCGCCAGGTCGCTTCGCGCCAGAAGCAAGGCGACGAACTGTGGCTCTTCCTGGTGGGACACGCCAACGTCAACCGCCAGCGCTACAAGTTCAACATCAAGGGTCCTGACCTGACCGACGAAGACCTCTCCGCGGTGCTTGGCAGCATGCCCGCCGGCCGGGCTTTCGTAGTCGTGGCCACTAACTCAAGCGGCGGCTTGGCGGCGGCCCTCTCCAAAGAAGGACGCGTGGTGGTGACAGCCACCCGTGGGGTCCGCGAAAAGTATCCGCCCCTCTTCCTGTCTTTCTTTCTGGAGGCCGCCGAAAGCGCCCAAGCCGACAGCGACAAGAACGGCAAGGTCTCGCTGCTTGAGGCTTACTACTACGCAGATCGTAGAGTCAAGGACTGGTTCGAAGAAGAGGGGCGGATTCAAACCGAGCATCCCCTGTTGGCGGACCAGACGTCGCTGATTCTAGGCGTCAAGAAAGAGGGCGAAGAAGAGGAAGAGACGCCGCATCCCGATGTGTCGGGTGCCAACTTGTTGGCCTCGCTGGCCTATCTCTCCGAACCGCCCCAGCAGGCCTACCGCAACGAGGAGGCCCGCCGTCTGGCCGAAGAACGCCAAGACCTGGAGCGCCAGGTCGAAGCCCTTAAGTTTCAGAAGAGCGAGATGCCCTCCAGCGAGTATTACCAGAAGCTGGAGGCTTTGTTGGTCAGGCTGGCCGAACTCAATCAACGCATTCAAGAACTGGAAGGAGAAACGGAACCCGACGACGGGGACACACCGTCCAACGAGTAACCCGCGGCCTCACACGACTGGTACCGAGTACCTGCCTGTTGTGTGAACTTGTTGGCCGCCTAGGCCCTCGGCGCCGGCCTTGGAAGCCGTCTCGGGACCGCACCATGCCCGACATGAAGGACACGAAGACATTCTTGCGTTGCACAGCAGCCGCCCTATTCACCCTTTTCTTTGTGGGCGGATGGGCTTTGGCCGAATTGAGCGAGGACGCTCAGCGCGCCCGCCAATGGATGAGCGAGGGGCGCTATCAGAAGGCCGAGGAACTGCTGCGCGAGAAAGCCGGCAGCGATCCCTATGAACTGCGCCTTCTCATGGAGCTGCAGCGCCGCCGCGGACAGCTTGAGCAAGCCGACGATACCGCCCGGCGCATCTTGGGACGAATGGAACTGGGCGCCTTGCGGACTCCAGGCGAAATCGCCCAAGCCGCTTTTGCGGCCTGGCAGCTCGACCAATGGCACCGGGCCAACGATCTTTACCTTCAGGCCGCCGAGTTGGACCAGCCTCCCGTATCCCTTTACCTCGACTGGGGACGCCTCTACCTCGAGAAATACAACGCGGCCGAAGCCGAAGACATCTTCAAGGACGCCATGGCCGCAGCCGAGCCCGAGTCCAAAGAAGCCGCCGCGGCTCTGGCCGGGATGGCCGAAGCCCACAAGACTCAGGGCAAGCCGTCAGCCGCTCAACTCGTCGACCAAGCCCTGGAGGTCGATCCTGACAATCTGCACGCCATCGGACTCAAGGCCGCCTGGGCCATTTCAGCGGCCAGTTGGCAGGAGGCCGAAGAACTGCTGGAACGCGGCTTGGAGGTCAATAAGAACTTCCTGCCCCTGTTGGAACAGCAGGCCTCCATGTACTACTTCCGCGGCGAAAGCGAGAAGTACGAGAAGCTGCGCGACCGCATCCTCAAGATCAATCCCAAAAACGCCGACCTCTACGAAGCGCTGGGAGACGCCGCGGTGCTCAAGCGCCGCATGGTGGAAGCCGACGGCTTCTTCCGCCAAGCGCTCAAGCTCAACCCCCGCCAATGGTCGGCTTTGGCGGCACTGGGACTGAATATGCTGCGGCTGGGCGAGGACGAAGGACGAACGGTTCTGGAACAGGCCTACGAGAAGGATCCGTTCAACATCTGGACCGTCAACACTCTGCGCCTGGTCGACTCCTGGGAGCGCTTCGAGGTCTTCGAGACCGAGCACTTCAGGGTCCGCTTGCGGAAAGACGAAGCCGAGATCTTGCGGCCCTACGTGGAACACCTGATCCAGCGCTGCCTGGAGGAACTGGAAGAGAAGTACCAGCACGAGATCAGTGGCAGCTACGTCTTCGAGATGTATCCTGACCATGCCGACTTCGCCGTGCGGGCGCTGGGAATGCCCGGACTGGGTGCCTTGGGCGTGGCCGTGGGCCGGGTGGTGGCCATGGACTCGCCGTCGGCCCGTCCCCGGGGCGAATTCCATTGGGGATCGACTTTGTGGCACGAGGTGGCCCACGTTGTGGCCCTGTCGATGAGCGACCAGAAAGTGCCCCGCTGGTTTACCGAAGGCCTCTCCATGATGGAGGAGCGGCTGCCCTTCCCCGGCTGGGGCGATGCCATCACGACCACTTACATCCAGGCCTATCATCAGGACCAACTGCTGCCGCTCAAGGATCTCAACGACGGCTTCCAGCGGCCCAAGAATCCCGGTCAGATTCAGATCAGCTACCAGCAGGCCGGCTGGTTGTGCGAGTTCCTGGTGGAGCAGTACGGGTTCGACAAGATCCGTGAAATGCTGCTGGCCTATGCCCAAGACATGACCGAAGCCGAGGTGTTCCAGGAGGTGCTGAGCAAGAGCCTGGAGGAGGTGGACGAGGAATTCAAGGCCGCCATGGCCGAACAGCTCGATCCGCTCATCGACAAGCTGAAGCCTCCCCAGGGCGAGGGCTCGGGGGCCGAGCTCATTCGACAAGGCGACGTCTCTGTGCTCTTGCAGGCCGTGATCGAAAACCCCTCCAACTACTTCTTGCGTTTGCGCACGGGACAACAATTGCTTCGCGAGGGACGGATCGAAGAGGGCCAGGTGCATCTGAGGGCCGCCATTGAGATTTTCCCCTCACTGGCGGGAGCCAACAGCCCCTATCCCTTGCTGGCCGATTCCTACCGCGAGCAGGACGACAAGCGATCCTTGACCCAGGTCTTGAGAAGTTGGTGGAGGGTCAATCCCAAACGCGCCGAAACGGCTGTGGAGCTGGCGCGGCTGCTGGCCGAGCAAGACGAAATCGGGCAAGCTATTCAGATTCTGGAAGAAGCGATGTACTCCGACCCGCTGCGCCAGGACGTGCATCGTGAATTGGGCACCCTTTACTTGCAAGCCGAGGAGGCCGAGCCGGCCGAGCGGGAGTTCCGCGTCCTGCTGGCCACCGAGCCCACCGATTTGGCGGGAGCCCGCTACGGACTGGCCCGGGCTCTCTTCCTTCAGGACAAGCGGGACGAAGCCAAGAGGCAGGTGCTGCTTTCCCTGGAGATCGCGCCGACTTATGAGCAGGCGCAACAACTGCTGCTGGAGCTGGTGAAGCCATGAAACGAACCATCTTGTTGACATCCCTGGGAGTGGCGGTGCTGCTTCTTGCCCTTCTGCCCTCGGCGCTGGGCGACGAAGTCGACAACCGCGATCCCCACGATCTCAGCCTCTTCCAATTCATCCGCCTTCACTACAACGGCTACATGCTGGGCGGCTGGAGCGGCGGCGGGTTCGTGCCTCCTTGGGCTCACGACTATCCCCAGGCCGAACAGAACTTCCTCAACATCGTGAGCGAACTGACCAGCATCGAAACGACGCCCCGCTCTTACAGAGTCCTGCGCATGCATGATCCCGAGGTGATGAACTATCCCTTCCTCTACGTCTCCGAACCCGGTTTCTGGGACGCTACCGAGGCTGAAATCGAGAACATGCGCAAGTATCTCGACCGAGGCGGCTTCATCCTCTTTGACGACTTCCGCGGGGTGGCCGAGCTGCGGGTGTTGCTCGACAATATGCGGCGCATCTATCCCGACCGAGCCTTCCGCGAGCTGACTCTCGACGATCCGGTCTTCAGTTGCTTTTACAACATCGAATCTCTGGATCTTCCGGCACCCTACCGGGTTCCCGGAGAGCCCACCTTCTACGGCCTCCACGATGACGAGGGACGGCTGCAGGCGGTGGCCGCCTGGAACAACGACATCGGCGACTACTGGGAATGGTCTCACGAGAGTTTTACTCCCATCGAGTACTCCAATGAAGCCTATAAATTCGGCGTCAACTTCGTGATGTACGCCTTGACGCACTGACAACTCGACACATTAGGACGGAGAAAGTACATGTCCCTGGAATCCAACACGACGGCCCGCGAAAAGCACCCCACGGCGGCGGACTCGGCTCAGGCGGGCAGCAATCCCACCGAAGCCGCTGCACCTCAGCCCAAAGACGAAGCTGACATGGCTTCGCAGATCAAAGACATGGTCGAATCGCAGGAGCGCATCCTGGCCGAATTGCGCAAAGTGATCGTGGGCCAGGACGAGGTGATCGAACAGGTCCTGATCGCCCTCTACACCGGCGGCAATTCGCTCATCACAGGCCTGCCGGGACTGGCCAAAACGCTGCTGATTCAGTGCATCGCCGAAACGGTGGGCTTGACCTTCAACCGCATCCAGTTCACTCCCGACCTTATGCCGGCCGACATCACGGGAACCGAAATCCTTCAGCAAAACCCCGAGACGGGGCGCCGCAACCTGACTTTTGTGCCGGGACCGATTTTCGCCAACATGATCCTGGCCGACGAGATCAACCGGACGCCGCCCAAGACTCAGGCGGCCATGCTGGAGGCCATGCAGGAAAAGAGCGTCACGGTGCTGGGCCAGACCTACCGCCTGGAAATGCCTTTCCTGGTGCTGGCCACCCAGAACCCCATCGAACTGGAAGGCACCTATCCGCTGCCCGAGGCCCAGATGGACCGCTTCATGTTCAACATCATCATCGACTATCTGACAGAAGAAGAAGAGATGGAAGTGGTCGACCGCACCACGGGCAAGGCCCCCGAGGCCATCGTCAAGACCATCAAGCGCGAAGACATTCTGCGCTTTCAGCGCTTGGTGAGGGCTGTCCCGGCCAGCGACGACGTGACCCGCTACGCTGTGCGGGTGGCCCGGGCCACCCGTCCCGCAGACCCTTTGGCCCCCGACTTCGTCTCTAAATACGTGCAGTACGGCGCCAGCCTTCGGGCCGCCCAGTTCATGATCTTGGGAGGCAAAGCTCGTGCCTTGCTGCGAGGACGCTACAATGTGGCCTGCCAGGACATTCTGGCGCTGGCCAAGCCTGTCCTGCGCCACCGCGTCCTGGTCAACTTTCATGCCGAATCGGAGGGCGTCACCACCGATGACCTCATCGAACGGCTGGGCAAGAGCGTCGATCAGCCTGCGTCCGGCATCTAGGCGAGGAGCGAGAGCATGGCTCAGGTAATGGAAAACAGGTTCATCGATCCCGCGGTCCTGGCCGGGATCAAGAACCTTCAACTTCTGGCTAAGACTGTCGTGGAAGGGTTCATTTCAGGACTCCACCAGTCCCCCTACCACGGTTTCAGCCTGGAGTTCATGGAGTACCGCGAGTACACGCCCGGCGACGACATCCGCGGCATCGACTGGAAGGTCTATGCCCGCAGCGACCGCTTCTATGTCAAGAAGTTCCAGGGCGAGACCAACACCCGCATCCACATCTTGCTCGACAGTTCCAAGAGCATGGCCTTCTCCAGCCACAAGCTGACCAAGCTGGAATATGCCAGCTACCTGGCGGCCTCTCTGGCTCATTTCGCCGTCAAACAGAAAGACGCCGCCGGACTCATGGTCTTCGATTCCGAGATCCGTTCCTATCTGCCTCCGCGCAGCCGCAGCGGCCAGTTCCTGCAGGTTCTCAAGCGTCTGGAGCATTTGGAGCCGGGCGGACAGACCGACATCAGCGCCTCACTCGATTCCATGTCGGGACTGATCAAGAAACGCGGACTGGTGGTCCTGATCAGCGATTTCTATCAGGAGGTCGAAGAAGTGACCAAGGCGCTGCGCTTCTTCCATCACCGGGGCAACGACCTGATCCTCTTCCATCTGCTCGATCCAGTGGAGCTGGAACTGCCTCTGGACAAAACCATGACACTGGAGGACATGGAAACCGAAGAACGGGTGCCCTACGATCCTGAAACCTCACGCGAGGTCTATCTGCGACGACTCCAGGATCACATCAAGGAATTGCGCCGAGAGTGCTCCGCCCACGCCATCGATTACGAGCTGATCAACACCGAAGAGCCCCTGGACCGCGCTTTGCACCGCTATTTGTCGGTGCGGTCCCGCAACCTGTAAGGAGAACGACGACACGATGCAGTTTCTCAGCCCCTGGTTCTTGCTGGGCGCCCTGGCACTCGGGGTGCCGTTCTTTCTGCACTTGTTCCAGAAGCAGCGCAAGACCAGCTTTTCGTTCGCATCGCTGATGTTCGTGCGCCGCCTGCCCGTCAAGGAGACCCGGCGCCGTCAATTGCGCTATTTGCTGCTGTTGGCTCTGCGCTGCCTGGGAATCCTGCTGTTGGCCCTGGCTTTCGCGCGTCCGGTCCTGACCAGCGCCTGGCTCTCCAACTCCAATCCGCTGGCGTCGCGCTCCCTGGTGGTTCTCGTCGACCGTTCCATGAGCGTCTCCCAGACGCGTCTTTGGGAAACGGCCCTGCAGGCGGCCCGCGACAAGATCAACTCGCTGGGCGAGGGCGAAGAAGCCGTCCTCATGCAGTTCGGGGGGTCGGTCGAGGTGCTGACCCCTTGGGAAACCTCCAAGCAGACCCTTCTGGAGGCTCTGGAGACCCGGGTGCAGCCCTCCTTCGAGTCAACCGCCTTCAGCGAAGCACTGCGCTTGGCCGCCGAACAGCTCAAGGACGCCGAAAACGGACGCAAGCAGATCTACCTGATTACCGATTTACAGCGCCAGGGTTTGGCTGGCGACACCAGCTTCAAGGCTCCTCCCGAGATCAGCGTCGAAGTCGAGAATGTCGGCCAGGACCTCGACAACTTCTACATCGAACAGGTGCGGCTCGACCGTTTCGTCTTCTCCGACCGCTATCCCAGTCCCGTACTGGTCAGGGTCTCCTCCTCGCCAGCCCGCCAATTGGAGGGCAACCTGCAGCTCTTCCTGGAGGGCCAACTGATGGAGAGCCAGTCCTTCACCACCGACGAAGGCGGGGGCGCTCTTGTGACCTTCGAGCCCTTCGAAGTGGAGGACGGCGTGACCCGCGGACGCATCGTCGCCGACATCGGCGATGACCTGGAGGCTGACAACGTTCATCACTTCGTGGTGGAACGGCGCCAGCCCCGCACCGTGTTGCTGGTGGAAGGGCAGGGGCGCTCGGCCTTCTTTCTCCAGCAGGCGCTGCGAGCCGGGGAGAACCTGGCGTACCAAGTCCGCACGGTGGGCTCGCTGGGCAATGCGGATCTCGATCCGGCCTCCGTCCCCTTGGTGATTCTCAGCAACCTGCCCACGCCTCCCGACCGAGACAAGATCGCCGCCTATCTGGAGGCGGGCGGCGGGGTGATCGTCACTCTGGGCAACGACATCCGGGCCGATGCCTACAACCGCCAGTGGGACGAGATTCTGCCCGTCACCATCGGCGAACGGACCTTCGTCAAGGGTCAGGGACGCACCTTCACAGCCATGACCGAAATCAACTGGCAGCACCCTGTGTTCGCGGTCTTCCAGGATCTCTACCAGCCCGCCCTGAGCAGCACCCAGTTCTTCGGCTACTGGAACCTGGAGCCCAAGGACGAGGCAGTGGTTTTCGCCCGCTTCAGCGAAGGTGCTCCTGCTCTCGTGGAACTGCCGCCCGAGCAATCAGGACGCCTCATCGTCATGGCGTCCAGCCCCGACGCCGTGTGGAGCGACTTTCCGCTGCGCAGCGCCTTCGTGCCCTTCTGGCAGGCCGCCATCCAGTACGCCACCCGCTGGAGCAACCGTCCTGCCTCGTCGCTGGTCGACCAGTCGTTGGGACTCTCGGCGCCCCAGCAGAGGCAGCAAGCCGCCACCGGAAACCTGGAGGTCATCGATCCCTCGGGACGAAGGGTGTTGGGACTGGATGCTCAACAGCCCGACTTCATCCGGTTGACCCAGCCGGGACATTACGAGATCCGCCGCAACAAGACGACCGATTGGGCAGCGGTCAACCCGCCTCCCTTCGAGTCTCAGCTTTCCCCGGTGGACAAAGACGATTTTTTGGCCGTCTTCGTGCCGGCCCGCTCGCGAATCGAAGAGGATGCGCCCGTGCAGGAACAGGTGGAGGCCCAAGAGGCGCAGCAGTCTCTATGGTGGTTGTTTGTCATGTTGGCGGCCGGCGTCTTCGTCCTGGAAGCCTGGATCGCCAACCGCACCGCCCTGAAGCGCCCCGTAACCGCGTAGAATAGAGGAAATGCCGACTAAGGTGACAAGACTATGCTGAGCAAGACGATTTCCCGCATCCGCCGCAAGCTGCAATTCGAGCGCCTGCTCAAGGGAGCCGCCATCATCCTGGTTTCCCTGCTGGCCGGATCGCTGATCGCCAGCCTCTTTCTGGCCCAATCGAATTTTTCCGACCAATCCCTGATGTGGGTGCGGCTGGTGGGATCGCTGACGGTCTTTTTCTTGCTCTACCGTTTCTTCTTGGCTCCAACCTTTCGTCCGCCTTCTCAGCGCCAGGTGGCGCGCTTTCTGGAGGAACGCAATCCGGACCTGCGGGAACGCCTCTCGACGGCCGTTCAGCTTTCCGAGGACAAAGACAGCCAGGTCCACCCCGAGATCCGGCATTTGATCGTCAAGGACGCCGAGGAGAAGTTCCGCCGACTGCCCCAGCCCCGCTTTTATCATCAGCGGGCCAGCTTTTCATCGGTGATCGGACTGGCTGCTTCGCTGCTGGTCTTCCTGGCACTGTTCTTCAGCGGTCCGGCGGCTTACAACTACAGCCTCTCCAAGCTGCTGGGGCTGCTGCCGGACCTGAGCACCCCCCTTTACTCCATTAGCGTGGAGCCCGGATCGGTCAAGATCGGCAAGCACTCCGACCTCGAGGTTCGGGCCGCGCTGCAGGGCTTCAACGCCGACCAAGTGCGCATCTACGTCCAATACGACGGCGAACCCAACTGGGAAGAAGCGCTCATGGAGGCCGCTCCCGACTCGGGTGAGTCGGTCTTCTACTTCTTCGACGTGCGCGACCCTTTCAGCTACTACGTGGAAGCCGGAGGCATCCGCTCAGACCAGCATCGCATCGAGGTTTCCCAGGTCCCCCGGGTGACCGAACTGAAGATCGAACTGGAGTTCCCGGCCTATTCGGGACTCGATGCCGTCACTCTTGAGGAAGAGGGCGACATCCAGGCCCTCAAGGGGACGGTGGCTCACTTCACACTGCGCACCGACCAGCCCATCGCCTCGGCGGTCATCAAGCTCGATTCGGGGACCGACATCCCCCTGGAATTGCCGGAACCCACGTTGCTGACAGGCCAGCTCAAAGTGGAGCGCGACGACTTCTACCGCATCCACATCACCGACGTGGAGGGCGTCACCCACGCAGCCTCCGACGAGTATCTGATCCAGGCCCTTGAAGATCAGCCTCCCGTCCTCACCTTCACGGAGCCCGGGCGCGACCGCAAGGTGACCAATCTGGAGGAGGTCTACCTGGAACTCAAGGCTGAAGACGACTACGGCATCCGCAACTTGTCGCTGTTTTATTCGGTTAACGGAGATCCGGAGCAGGAGATCAAACTCGATTACCGCCGCGGCAGCCGTTCGCTGACCACCTCCCAAACGTTCTTTATGGAGGAGTTTGAACTCATCCCCGGCGATTTCATTTCTTACTACGCCAAGGCCGCGGATGCCGTCAGCACCGCCGCCACCGACATTTACTTCTTCGAAGTGGAGCCCTACGAGAAGGAATTCCGTCAGGCTCAGCAAGGCGGACAGCAGGGCGGGCAGCAGGAGAACATGCAACTGGCCCGTCAGCAGAAGGAAATCATCGCCGCCACCTTCAAACTGGAGCGCGACAAGGATCGCATTCCGCCCGACGAGCTGGAAGAGAACGGCCAGACTCTGGCCTTGATCCAACAGCAGTTGCAGATCCAGGCTGAGACCATCATCGAGCGCATCAAGCGTCGTCCGGCCGCTGCCGGCGATCCCCGCTTTCAGAAGATGGTCGAGTACATGACCGAGGCCATTGCTCACATGGGTCCGGCCCAAGAGTTCCTCAACGAGCTGAACACCGAGGAAGCCCTGCCCGAGGAGCAGAAGTCCTACCAGAACCTCCTGCGCGCCGAGTCGCTCTTTAACGAGATTCAGGTCTCGATGGGCAATCAGGGCGGCGGCGCCTCGCCCGAGGAGCTGGCCGACCTCGTCGATCTGGAACTCGATCAGAAGAAGAACCAGTACGAGACGCTGCAGCAAAACCGCGCCCAGGAGCGCGAGGAATCGCTCGACGAAGCCCTGCAGAAGCTCAAAGACCTGGCACGCCGTCAACAGCAGGAGGCCGAGCGCCAACAGCGTCAAGCCGCTCAACGCAGTTCATCGAGCGGCGGATCCTCCTCCAACCAGCAGCAGTTGATCGACGAGGCCGAGAAGCTGGCCCGCGAACTGGAGCGCCTGTCAAGGCAGAAGCCCGATCCTCAACTGAACCAAGTCGCCCGCGAATTGCGCCAAGCCGCCCGCGAGATGCGTCAGGCCCAGCAGGGCGGACAGTCCTCGAGTGAGCAGCAGATGCGCTCCCAACAGGCCCTCGACCGCCTGGAGAAGGCCCAGCGGGCCCTGCAGCGGCACCGCCAGCAGCAGCGCGAGGGCAAGGTGGAGAACCTGGAACGGCGGGCCCAGGACCTTGTGGAAAAGCAGCGCGAGATCGAGCAAAAAACGTCCCAACTGCGCGAGAAGATTGAGAATCAGGAATTCGATCAGGACTTCATGCAGCAGCGCCGCGACCTGGGACGCCTCCAGCAGGAAGCCCAAGAAGACATCATGGGTCTGGAGAGAGACCTGCACGCCACCGCCCGGCAATTGACCTCGGAGGAGCCGGAGGCCGCCAAACAGCTTAAGAGCGCCGCCATCGACATCGAAGACGAACGCATTACCGACCAAATGGCGGGCGCTCAACGCTTTTCCGAACGCGGGCTCTACGAGCAGGCCGAGAGCCTGGAAAAGGCCGTCACCCGCGATCTGGAGCGGGTGGCCGAGAAGGTCGGCGAAGCCCAGCAAGCCCTGGGCCAAGGCAAGCAGTCCGATCCCTTGGAGCAACTGCGCGAGGCTCAGAGCAAGCTGTCGTCGACGATCGAAGACCTGGAGTCCTTGAGCCAGCGCGCTCAAAACGCCCAAGAGGGTGAACAAGGCCAACAGCAACAAGGCCAGCAGGGCGAGCGGGGCGAGCAAGAAGGCCAAGAAGGCCAGCAGGGGCAACAGCCTGGTGAACGAGAGGGCCAAGAAGGCCAGCGGGGACAACAGCCTGGTCAAGAAGAGGGAGAGCAAGGTCAAGAGGGCCAACAGGGACAAGAAGGTCAACAAGGGCAAGAGGGCCAGCAGGGTCGCCGTCCTGGACAGGAGCAGGGCCAGCAAGGCCAGCCTGGAGAACAAGGCCGCGGAGAGGGCGATCCCCAGCGTCCGGGCCAGCAGGAAGGCGTCGCCCGCTCGGCCGGGTCCTCGGCCTCGACGGGAATCGATCCCCGTTCTATCGGCCGCGAAATTTCCGAACGCGTCCGCGACCTTCAGTCGATCAGGAACCTGCTGGGACAGAACGGTCTGGGCGGCGAGATCGACGACGTCATGCGCCAGTTGCGGCGATTCGATCCCGAAAAGCTCTTTTCCGACCCTGAAGAGGTCGCGCGTCTGCGGGCTCAGGTGATTCAGGGACTTCAGCAGCTTGAGCTGGAAGTCAACCGCGCTTTGCTGGAATCGTCGGGAGACCGGCTGCGTTTGGCCAACCCCGATGAGGCCCCGCCTCAGTACCGGCGTCGCGTGGAGGAATACTACAAAGCTTTGGCAACCGAGAAAGAGAAGAAAAACTAACCCGTTAGGACGCGATTTGGGTCATAATTCTTTGAGGGGTTTTCGACCACTGGGTCGTTTATAAACTCCGGTTGACCGAAAACCGGCGTGGCCCGGCGCCGCTTTACCGCCGCTGTGGACCGGACGTCCGCTACCCGCCGCTTTTCCTCGGCCTAGAGGATTTCTTTGGGAATATTGGTGCTTTGCTAGAGCCTGCCAGGATGGAGGAGCATCTTGTCCTATTGGTGCAGGCTGATGAATGCTGATCTGCTTCAGCCGTATATGAAGATATGAACTCGACATTTGAGTCTCCCCTGCGCGTTTCTCGGTATGCTTCCATGGGCTATCCCCATGGGGAGGCAGACACTGCTGACAGACCGAGGACCCGCCTTGAGGGAGGCCGTCCGGACAGGTTGGCCACCCCGGAGAATCCCCCTGAAGACCTGCGGAATCGGTCGATTCGGGCCCAAACGGCAACTGTCCTCACTTCCCCAAAAAAGAAGGCCTCCGAGGATGCCGAAGACAAGAGTCGCCCTGGGGAACGCAGCACGACAGGCGGCGAAACAATCCTGGTTGTGGACGACGTCGACGGCGTCCGCGAACTCATTTGCGAAGTCCTTGAGATGGCGGGATATGAAGTCCTGCTGGCCCGCGACGGTCTTGATGCCCTGCAGGTGGCCGAAGACCACTATCGTCCCATCGACCTGCTTTTGACCGACGTCGTCATGCCCCACATGGGCGGCCAGGAGCTGGCCAACAACCTTTCCTCCCGCTGGCCTGAAACCAAGATCATCTTCATGAGCGGCTACTCCGACGAGGCCATTTCGCGCCAGGGCGTCCTCAAGGAAGGAACCGCCTTCATCAAGAAGCCCTTTACCGCCGACAGCCTCACCCGCCAAATCCGCCGCGAACTCGACGCCTAGCTTGCTCCTCTGTCTCCCTCCACAGCACGTCTACCATCAAAGCCCGACATTCGCTATACTGTGAATCCGCCCGAGAGCCGGAGTGGCGGAACTGGCAGACGCACCAGACTCAAAATCTGGCGAGGTTTACTCCTCGTGGGGGTTCGAATCCCCCCTCCGGCACCAATAGA
>DATIPO010000170.1:0-4456 GCA_035471925.1 Acidobacteriota bacterium | reverse complement strand
TTGGAACGCAATCCCCGAGAGATGAATTCCAGGCTGGCAATGGGAACCGCCCTCGTCGCCCTGCAACGCCCCGCGGACGCCTTGAAGGCCTTTGAGGATGGCCTCCGCTGTTGCGTGCAAAAAGCGACCAAGTGTCACCTGCAGGCACTCGTGAACTGGTGCCGGGGATCGCTTGAGGAGGCCGTTCCCGAGATCGAAAAGGCCTGTCGGCTCGATCCTTCCAATCCGGCTCATCCCTACCGCCTGGGGCGAATTCACCTGGAGAATGAGCACCCGCTGGAGGCTCTCGAAGCTTTTGACGTGGTGCTGGGATTATGCGCCGATGACACTGCTTCGCTGGACCACAGTTGTGAGGCCCTGTTTCAAATGGGACGGTTGGAGGAGGCATTTCGGCGTTCCCGGCACAGCCTCAGACAGGATCCTCACTCGATTCCGGCTCTGAAGCGGTGCGTCGAGTATCGGTGCCGGGCCCGCAGAGTCCGGCGGCAAGAGGGAACCCGCATTCGACAGGACATCCGCAAAATGCTGAGTTGGAGTTCAGAGACCGCCGCCGTTCACCAGACCCTGGCGGGATACCATGCCGGACGAGGAGAGTGGGAGAGGGCGCTCAAAGTCATGCGCACTCTCACCGCTCGCCAGCCCAAGAACTGGCTGACTTGGTTCTATCTGGCCGTGTGGTTGCGCCGAGCTGGTCAGCGCGCCGAGGCCGCTGCTGCCATTCTCGAGTCTCACAGTCTCTACCGCAACGATCCCCGGGTTCATTGCGCCGCCTGCCCCATTCTGGCTGCGGCAGGAAGAGGGGTCGACAAAGACCGCCTGGTAAGCGAGATGATCAGCCGCTTTCCCTCTCGCTGGACGGTGTGGACGACGGCCGCCCGCGAGCTGGCCCGACAAGCCCACAAGGAAGACAAGGCCCTCTCCGCCTCGCAACGGGCACTGAGCCTGCAACCCAAGTTGGCGCAAACCTGGTTCACCCATGGAGACATCCTGCTGCGCCTGGGGCGGAGCGGCGAGGCCGCCCAACACCTCGGGGAGGCCTGGAGGCTGATGCCCAAGCGCCAGGGAAACCGCCAGGAGCCGGCGCTGGCCATCCGCTTGGCAGAATGCTTTCAGTCCCTTTCCAAGGGAGTTGAAACGACCGGATGGCTTCGACGCGCCCGCCGCAGCGCCGCCCGCCTGCGCCGTCTCGATCCGCCCGCCGCCTGGCTCTGGGAAGGTCGGGCCCTGGAACTCTCCGGGGACGCTCAGGGCGCCCTCCGCGCCTACCGAAAAGCCCGATCAAATCAACTCTTCCATCCCCTCAGAGGATGGGCCGAGAAGGCCATGCAACGGCTGGGCGGAGGCTGAGAATATGGTTTTGCGGTCTCAATTAGGATTGACAAGGCAAGAATCGATCGTCAAGTCGCAAATGTCACAAGAATTGCCGGTCCTTCGTCAGGAGGGATGAGAGTTTCGATTTGCGAAGAAATTGAGCCGGCTCCAACCTGGCTGCCTTGACTTCGCCAAACAAAAAAACGGCAAAAGGAGATCGATTATGTCCACCCTCACCTTAATCAATGATACGTCGGAGGTTGTTCGTGTCGCGACCTTCAAGAAGCCGGTCCTCAATCCGACCCTCAACTCCATCGCCTGGCGTATCGACGAGCCTCCCCCCAACGGCGGGCAGACCGTCATCCAAATCCCCCAGGACTACCAGGTCTACGCCAACTACTCGTTCGACCCGAACGAACGCAACGACCCGGATGCCGGCAACCGGACCGCCATCATCAACTTTGCCGAGTATACGGCGCGCTTCCTGGTGCAGTCGGCCACGTCGCAGGACCAAAGAGCTTCTGCGGCAACGATTACGCAGGTCTTCACCGACCTGGTGATGAATGAAGTCCGCATCGAAAACAGCTTCGGCTACGGAGTGTGGGGACACGTCACCAAAGATGGCGACGACGTCTACGCTCCCCAGGTCATTTGGCCCGGAGGAGTGCTGATGGAGGACATCCGCTCCTCCTTCTATTTGGCAGTCGTGGCCCAATTCGTCTACAAGGGCGATCGGCTTGTGGACGAAGAGATCAGCCTGACTGAAACCGAGGTGTTGGAAGGCGGGACGGCCACCGTAACCGGCTCCATGTGGGAAGGCTACCAGATCAGCGTCACCGAGTAGGGTTGCCCTCAGGGGTTCGGGCCAACGAGTCGGGGGTGTCCGGAGCGGCCTTGCCGCGGGCACCCCGCCTTGGCCCTGACAAACCAAGCAGGACCGAAACAAGCGGGACACATCAGGGAAGGCTCCCATGTCTGCCAAAAGAAAATCTGCGAAAGCGTCAAAACGCAAGCCCAAGACGAAGACGAAGAAACCCGGCGGCAAAGCGGGCGACGAGGGCAAAAGGAAGTCCGTCCCGGGCGAAGAGGAAGAGAAGATTCCGCCCGCACAGTCAGTTGAAGACACACCTCGGGCATCCGATGAAGACCGCCTCGACCCTGTTCCCAAGGCTGAGGCGTCCCGGGACGCCGGACAGGATTGCTGGCAGCCGGACGACTATCCGCCCCTGGAAATCTGTTGGACCCTCGAGGAGGAGGCATTCCGGGTCACCGTGGCGCTGGATTTCAGCGCCTCTTACACCGTATCTCCGCCTCCCGACTCAGGAAAGATGGTCTTCGTGAATACGGTCCTAAGCGAGGAAGATCCAGCGGTTCCCTTCAGCTTGGTAGACGGCACCTCCACCAATCCATTCATCTCGGGAGAGCTGGCCTACGGCAGCCAAGGCTCTCCCCCTTCTCCGTCGCTGAGCGTCAACGACCTCAAATATCCAGGCGGCTTCCGGCAAGCAGTACGACTTTACCCCCAGGAGTGATCGCGCTACGACAACACCCCTCTCTAACGGAGTCGAAGGGATATGTCCGAAAACTGCGGCAACAAGCAGTATGGCTGCGTACGCTTAGAATGGAAGTGTGACCAGAGCGCTCCGGCCTGCGAGGTCCGCATCTGGTGGCTGGGCAGCCTCATCGTGGCGACAAAGCTGAACCGGACCTTGCAGTCAGTCCCCTTCAGCGCCCGCGAAGAGGAAAATGACCTTAAGCTCTCGGGAGAACTGCTTTTCCGTTCCAGCCCCAAAGGCAACTCTGAACTGCTCCTTGATCTAAACTGTCCCGGCGAGGAGTCCAAGACCTACAGAATCTGGCACTCGGGAACTTCTCCTCTGCCGCCTGAACCCCCAGTCGAACCCCCGGAAGAAGAGAGGGAGGTCCTGATCGAGGAGGAAGATGAAGGCGAATACAGCCTCTTTCCCTACATCTACCTGAAGCCATGGCCAAGGATCAGTTCCAGCGACCGCGAAAACCGTTTCGTCAGCTACGAGACAGTTTGCGTCGAGCCGTCCGACAGCCTCTACTGCACCCTGGTTTCACTCGACGACCGCACAGCCATGGAGGGCGAAGCCCTGGCCTTTATCGAAGGCAGGGCTCCCTTCGAGGACCAGTTCCTGGGAGAGAACCCGCTCTACGGACCCATCTCCGAACTGGCTGTGTTCGACTCCCAAGTCCGGGCTCATCCGCGGACCAACCTGAAACAGTTTCAAACCGAGCTGGAAGAATTGCTCGGCTTGAGCTGGGATGCCATCGAGATCTACATCCGCTCGGATCCCGAGTTTGCCCAAGAACTCGACCGCACCTGGCAGAACCTCTTCGCCCTGACCATCGTTCTAGGCTACGACACCCATCTGCTCGACGGCGCCGTGCGCACGGTGGTGATGGCTAGGCTGTTGCAAAGGATGGTTGATGAGCCCGGGGAGTTGTGGACCACCGAACTGATTCGAGAAGGCGCCCGGGCCACAGTGATTCTGCCGGCCACGGTCTTTCCTCTACCCCCGGCCCAACAAGGATCTCCCTCGCCCCTGCCCCTTTCCACGATCGTTCCCTACGCCATCGGCGACCTCCAAATCGTTCGCCAGCGCCTCAAGCGCTACTGCCTGGGCGAGGTGAGTTCCATCGAGAACGTCCTCAAAGGCGAGAGCAAGGAAACCACGCGCCGCAACCTGAAACGTACAAGCGAGTCGCTGAATGAAGAAGATGTTCAGGGGACGGAAAACGTCCACTCGCTTAGCGGCACCAAAGCCGATTTGAACAGTGAAACAGAGAGGACCTTGGCGCTGGACTTCAAGATGGATTACGAAACCACCTATGGGCCGCCCACGGAGGGAGCGGAGGCGGCGGGATACCTGGAGGTTCTCCCCAACGACGACCAAGAGCCCCAAGCCCGATGGGTGGAGCAGGCCGCCCGATTCGCCAAAGAGGTCACCTCCAAGACGGCTAGCCGCCTGGCCCGCCGTGTGAAGCTCAGCCGGACTTCTTCGACCCTCGATGAAAATGAGACGACGGTGGTCAACCGCTTCGACGCGACCGAGAGCCCGACCAACGTTATCGGCATCTATCGCTGGGTCAACAAGGTCTACCAAGCCCACGTCGTCAA
>DATIPO010000169.1:0-33218 GCA_035471925.1 Acidobacteriota bacterium | reverse complement strand
GGGCTTCTCGGGCCAGTGTCATTCTCTGAACGACGCGATAAGCATGCCTGTTTAGTGTTTCAGTCACGAAGATAGTACTATCTGGCACCCGTGATAAAGTTGACCAATTTGAAACAAGTGGCATCCCGACCGTAGTACAATCGAAACATCAGGCCATAGGGATGTGCCTCGCGGTCGGGCAGGCCACCGGGAAAGCCAGAATCGGAGCGAATTCATGATCAGGCTCACCGTTGTCTTGCTTGTCGTGTTGTCCCTGAACCTCGTGGCGCAGCCCAGCGCGTCGTCCCAGCCGAAGCAGAGCGCATCGGCGGGAGGTTCGGGGGACGAATTCAACCCAGTTTCGCCCGCGAGGCGAATCAATCAGCCGGCCGGACGCAACCTGCGCCGGCCCAGTCCCCCGCCGGAAGCCAGCGTCCGCTCGATCGACGGCCGGTTCAACAATCTCAATCATCCTGAATTGGGTGCCGCCTCGACACCTTTGCTGCGGCTGATGGCGCCTGCGTATGGCGATGGAATCGACGACATGGGGGGAGTCGGACGGCCCGGACCCCGCGAGGTCAGCAATACGGTCAATGACCAGGCCGGTTCCATCCTGAACCGGCTGCACGCCAGCGATTACTTGTGGCAATGGGGCCAGTTCCTCGACCATGACATCGACCTGACGGACGGCGCCGATCCCCCCGAGCCCGTGGATATCGCCGTCCCGTCGGGAGATCCTTTCTTCGATCCCGACTCGACGGGCACCCAAGTCATCCCCTTCAACCGTTCCATCTATGATCCCGCGTCAGGCACGGCGGCGGACAATCCGCGCCAGCAGCTCAATGAGATCACAGCCTGGATCGATGCCTCCAACGTCTACGGCTCCGATGACGCCAGGGCCGCCGCACTGCGGACCAACGACGGTACGGGACGCCTCAAGACAAGTGCGGGCAATCTGCTGCCCTTCAACCTCGACGGCCTGCCCAACGCCGGCGGTCCAAGCCCGTCGCTTTTCCTGGCCGGAGACGTGAGGGCCAACGAGCAAGTGGGGCTGTCCGCAATGCACACGCTTTTCGTGCGTGAACACAACCGTCTGGCGGACCAGATCGCCAGCGAGAATCCCGAGATGGACGGTGAAGAGATCTACCAGGCCGCACGGCGCATCGTAGGCGCCCAGATGCAGGTGATCACCTACCGCGAGTACCTCCCCGCCCTGTTGGGACAGGATGCTCTCCCGCCCTACCGCGGATACGACCCCACCGTGGACGCCAGCATTTCCAACATCTTCTCCAGCGCCGCCTACCGCTGGGGCCACTCGGCCCTGAGTCCCACGCTGTTGCGGCTGGACAGTGAAGGACGCGAGATCACCGAGGGGCACCTGCCGCTGCGTGATGCCTTCTTTTCTCCCCAGCGCATCACGGACGAAGGCGGAATAGAGCCGCTCCTGCGGGGACTGGCCGTCCAGCAGTGCCAGTCCGTGGACGTGTTCGTGGTCGACGACGTGCGCAACTTCCTCTTCGGTCCGCCGGGTTCGGGAGGGTTCGACTTGGCGTCGCTCAACATCCAGCGGGGACGAGACCATGGACTGCCTGGCTACAACACCGTCCGCGCAGCCTTCGGACTGGCCCCTCGCCAGTCCTTCGACCAAGTGACTTCGGACGACGAGGTCCGGTCACGTCTGGAGTCCATCTACGACGATGTGGACCAGATGGACGCCTGGGTTGGAGGGCTGGCCGAGGATCCGCTGCCCAATGCCCACGTGGGCGAGCTGATCCACGCCGTGCTCGTCGAGCAGTTCCGGGCCCTGCGCGATGGAGACCGCTTCTGGTACGTCCGCACCCTGCCCCTCCAGGAGCGCCGGCGGGTGGAGCAGACGCGCCTGTCGGACATCATCCGCCGCAACACCGACATCGGAAAGGAAATTCCCAATAACGTCTTCCGTATTCGCGGCGCCGGGACCGTGCGCCAGCGCTAGTGGTTCGTCGGGAGTCGCTGCACCGTATCGCCCGGCTCTTGTGTAGGGAGAACAGATTGTGTAGGTTGAGGCTGAGGACTGGCAGGATGGCATTTGCGCTGATCCTGCCAGTTCAAGCCGGGAGACCACCATGTTCTTGAAAGATGTCGAAAATACGGCTCCCCGGGGGCCCTACGCTGAGGCGATCAAGGATCTGCGCCAAGCTGGCAAAACGGTGCCTCAGATCATGCACCTGTTCGCCTTCAAGCCAGACCGGACGGGATTTCTTTCTCAATTTGCCCAAGGCGTCATGCGCGGTCCCTCTCCCCTTTCGGCGGGGCTGCGCGAACTGATCGCGGCCTTTACGTCGACCCGCAACCAGTGCCCCTTCTGAATCGGCTGTCACGCTGCGGTCGCAGCGGAGCTACTGGAAGATCCCGAACTGGTCGACGCGGTCCTGAAGGACTTTCGCAGCGCGCCCATCAGCCAGCGCGAGAAGGCGCTCTTCGCCTTCCTGGAGAAAATGAACGCGGCCTCCCATGAACTTGGGCAAGAAGACGTCGACCGTGTGCTTGAGGCTGGCTGGAGCAGCGAAGCCCTCTATGACGCCATCACCGTCTGCGCGCTCTTCAACTTCTTCAACAAGTGGATCGACGCCACCGGCGTGGAGGACATGCCGGCCGAAGCCTACAAGGCCTCAGGTGAACGGATGGCCCAAAGCGGCTACGTCCGCGAGGCGTCCAAAAAGAGCTGATCCCGGATGAAGATCGACAAGTCGTCAAGAATGCAGCTCCTTCAGGTGTTGCTAAGTCTGCCGGCAACGCTTGTTTGGTTGCCGATCTGCGCGCACTATCTGCTTGTCTTTGGTGTTGTGGCCGGCGGTCTGGCCGTTCTCGGATCACCTCCAACCGCCGGAGCGCTGCCTCTTGCGATCAGCGTTGGGGGAGGCCTCCTGTCTATCGGCGGACTTGTCGGCATCACCTCCCTGTGGATCATGATCTGTTGCAGAGATAAGGTCGACGCGGCGGGGAGATGGCCTCAGGTCCTTCTGCTAGCCGGACTCTGGGTTGGGTGCCTCACTAGCATCCTGGCTCTTGCTTTGGCGGGGGCCATTCTTATCCGAAGCGGATTCAACCTCTTCATCCATTCTTTGTTCCTCACGGTTGTGGGACCGCTTGTTGTCTTCTTTCAAGAACTCCCAAGCCTTCACGTCCATTCGCCTCCCGTGGCGGAGTGCTAGCCCATTGGATCTCCAGTAGTTCTTTTGCGGGTTGCGGTGGACATTTTTCAGGGTTTGGCTTTAAAGTGAGTGGAGAGCGAGCGTGGGGGTGAGACCGTGGCGGGAGTGCAGCGAGACGAGAGCCCAATGAGAGAATCGATTCTGTTCGGATCGACCTCGGCACCGTCGAGCCGCACCTACTTTCCAGGCTGGGGCCTGCTCTACTCCTTCTTAATCCATTGCCTGGCCTTTACCCTGTGGATTCTCTACCCGGTCGTTTATGGACCCTTCGACAAGCCTTCGCCCCAGGTCTTCCCGGAGCCAGGGGGTTCGGGCTCGGGCACCATGGTGATCTATCTCCCAGCCGTGGGAGGAGGACGATCGGGAGCGGGAGGCGCATCAGGCGAGGCGGACGGCTCGTCGGGAGGCGGAGCAGACGGTCCGGCGGGCAAGCAGGCAGCTTCCTCGGCTGGCGGGACAGGCCCCGTCTTTCCCGGTCCCCAGAATATCGTTTCCGATCCTCCATCACCGGACAACCGCCGCCAGACGCTTCTGCGACCCGATCTGGAAGATCTGCCCGTGCAGCGGACGCCTCTTCAACTTCCCAACATGGTTTCCGTTGCGCCGTCCAGAGCGAAAGCGACGCCCGCGCGGGAGAAAGCCGAGGACGCTCCCGAAGAGTCCCCGGAAACCGACACGGCTCCCTCCCGAGGGACGAAGAGAGCTCAGCCCGAGCCCGAGGAATCTCCACAACCTGAGCCAGAGCCTGAACCTGAACCCGAACCAGAGCCTGAACCTGAACCCGAGCCGGAGCCTGAACCTGCGCCGCCCACCGAAGCCGCCGAGTCGACCGAATCAGAATTCGAAATCACGGACTTAGTCGTTGATTTCGAGCCGCCTGCCCCGCCGCAGCCCGATGTCCAGAAGAGTCTCGAGCAGCCGGAGCTTGAGAATCTGCCCGAGCAAAGGCGCAGCGTCGACATGACCCTGCCGATTCCCAGGGCCCAGCCCAGTCCAAGACTGCAAACACAGCCTCCCAAAGCCGCCGTGGGACTGGCGGACGTCAACAAGCCTGAAGAGCAGCAGCCCTTGAAGACGGCCGACGGGGCCGCCGTCGACTTGACCGAGCAGGGTCTGGCGGATGTGCCGCTCTTGGCTCCTCCTGCCCAGTCGCCAAGACGCGTGGCCCTGACTCCGACGCGGCGTCCGCCGCCTCCCAAGCCTCCGACCCCGCCCAAGGACGAAGAGCGGGAAGAGGCCGAACCTGAAAAGACGAAATCCGACCCGCCTCAGCCTGCCCAGGCGCAGCCGCAAGACGAGCCCGAGAGAACACCGCCCCCCGATCCGCCCCAACCCGCCGAAACCGAGGCGGAGCCTGAGCCGACACCTCCCGATGTCCCGGAAGCCGCTGCTGAACCGGAGCCGGATCAGACTGAGGAGGTCTCGGTTGAGGATGAGGCCGACCAGCCTGCACCACCGGAGACTCCCCCAGCGGAAGACACCGCCGAGCCCCAGCCTGAGCCCCAGCCGCAGTCGATCGAGGAATCGGACCTGGCGCCGCTCGGGGAATTGAACCTGCGCGGAAAGGACCGCGAGAACCTGCTCGTCCTGACCCCCACCCCGGTGCGCCCCGCCGGACCCGTGGAGGTTCCCGAAGCCGAGGCCCGAGGACAATTCGCCATCTCCCCCACGCCCAGCCTGGACAAGGAGGAGGCGGCGGCACCCGGGTCCGCCCCCGAGGCAAGGCCCGACGCCGATGCGGGACTGGGAAGCCAGCCCTCGGGCAACCCGTCGGCCGTGGTGAACCTCTCCTGGGGGGGCGGCGGGGACGATGACGAGGCCTCCGGCCAAGGAGAAGCAGATGACGGAAGCGGAACCGGCGCGGGTTCCGGCACGGGCAACGAATCCGGACCCGGCGAAGGTTCCGGAACAGGTTCGGGTGCCGGCAGCGGCGAAGGACCCGGCGAAGGTTCGGGGGCTGGTGAAGGTAGCGGTACGGGGACCGGCTCCGGCTCGGGCCGGGGCGCAGGCGAAGGACCGGGCGAAGGCGCTTTCCAGGGCATCACCGTCGTCGGAGGCGTGGAAGGGAGTCGAGAGGCCGGACCGGGAAGAGGCTCCGGCACGGGCCTCTCAGTGGTGGGAGGAATCGGGTCAGGCTCCGGCCCAGGATCGGGTTCGGGATCAGGATCAGGCTCGGGTGCCGGGTCGGGTCCGGGTGGGGGACGCGACGGCGGCGGACTGACGGTGATCGGAGGCATCAGCCGTCCGCCGGCTGAGTCGCCGCCGCCTGAGGCCGACGAGCGCAATCCGCGTCCCATCGCCACCGACTACGACATTTCCGTCATCTCGACCGAGTCCAGCGGCGGCGGACTCCCTTACTTCGGCGTCTTCGCCAACCGGCAGATCCACACCGTCTACCTCGACATGCGCGAGTCGGCCTACGAGTCCGCCTACATGTGGACGATGGAATTCGCCGAGCCCGAAGAAGCCGCAGGGGCCGGGCGGGCCAGCTTCGTCCCGCCGCGCCCGGAAACCAAGGTCCGCCCCAGATTCCCCCGAGATCTGCTGGAGGCCCACGCTGGCAGGATGATCGTCGTCTACGCGGTCATCAACCACGACGGCGGCATCGAACAAATGTCGGTCTTGGACACCCCCGACTCACGGCTCAATGCGTCGGTCCTGGAAGCGCTTCAGAAGTGGATCCTGGAACCCGGCCAGTTCAATGGCCAACCCGTCGAAGTCGAAGCCCTGCTGGGGATTCCCCTGCCCTCGCCCTAGTTGGCGCGCCTTTGTCTCGCGACGACGGCTGACCTTGGGCTTGCATACTGCTGGCTTAGAGCGAGCCCGGGCTGAGTCTAGACACAATCAACGGAAAGCCCGCAGGGGGAAGGAGATGCCCTTCCAGATCCAGATTCCAAGACGGCGGAAGCCGCGTCCAATGTACTGAAACTGGACGTCGCGGATGTCTTCGTTGGAGACCATGCTGGGATAGTTGTGCTGGGTCCAGTTAGGGAAATAGACGGTGTTGAGCAGCCGCTTGGGGCTCTCCTTGAGGATCATGATCCCCAGCCGTCCGGTGGCGTCTCCAGCTAGATCAAAGTCCGGATCGAGTTCCTTGAGAATGCCGATGGCGGTGATTTGAGCCTTGATGTAGAGCCCAAGGTTGAAGTTGATGCGGTAGCCGGCCTGAGCCAGACGCGTGATGAAGTCGCTGAGGACGGTGAAGGGATCGGCCTTGCCCCGCGAAGCCAATGTGCTGGTAACGATGGCGTCCACGCGGACACGGTCCTGAGGCGTGTCGGGAATCCCGCCTTCCACCAGCGCCGAGGCATTCTGCCTCATGCGCTTGGCGTCGTTGAGCTGGACGCCCAACAGCAGTTGGACGATCTGCTTGCGCTGGGTCCGCGGAAGGGTGCCGGCCAGTCCCCAGTCGAGCAAAGCAATGCGGTAGCGCGGACTCTGCTGGTCGGGCTCATCCTGGCCCTCATAGTAGAAGACGTTTCCGGCGTGGGGATCGCCGTGGAAGAGGGCCGGGTCGTCCTGGGCGAAGAGCACGTCCAGAATGAGGATTTCGCTGAGCTGATCGGCCAGATGACTGCGGGCCTTCTCGTTGTCCACAAAGGCGTCGGTGATCTTGCCCCCTTCAATGAACTCCATAAAGGTCACGCGGTCGGTGGAGATGGGATAGATGCGGGGAATCTTGACCTTGGGCTGGCCGGAGTAATACTCATGGGCCCGGCGCAGGTTGTTCTGCTCCTCCACCACCTGCACTTCACGCAGCAGGGCGTTGCGCACCTCGCGGAACATCTCCGAGAGGGGGACGCTGCCCAATCCATAGTGGTCGGCGTGCTCCTCGAAATAGAGGGCCAAGCCGGAGAAGATGTCCAAGTCTTCTTCCAAGGCGGTTACGGCATAGTCCTTGATTACCTTGCAGACGGCTTGGCGGGGCTCCTCTTCTCCGGGAAAGACCAGGCTGGCCCGGATGACAGCACCTACCGAGGCCTCAGCCAGGACCCGGTCGGCAAACTCGACCCTATACTGCTCCAGAACCTGGCGTCCCACGTCCTCGACGATGTCGTCGATCAGTTGCTGCGGCTCGGTGGTGGAAATGGAATTCTCCAACTGCTGCAGGGAATTGCGGATGTCCTCGGGCACTTCGGGTTGGCGGGCCAGGATTTGCCCCAGCTTCTGCAGACTGGGCGTGCGGTCGGCCAAGCGCAGCATGCGCTCTCCGCGCGAGGCGTCGGGCGGCAGTCCGAGTTGGGTCAAGAGCCGATCGATGAGCCGCTGGCGGGAAAGCTTGTCGAGAAAGAAGAGCAGGGCGTCATGCACCAGATGACGCCAAGCCGGTTTGTCTTCGGGGACGATTTCAAGAACCCCGGACTGATGCAGCGCCAACTCCAGAATGCGGACACGGTGCTGCTGCCAGCCGATGGTATCGAGCAGCTCTTCCACCCGCTCAGGAGAAAGGTCCTGGACCGAGCCGCCGCGGATCTGCCCCACCAGACCCATGACCCTCTGCCGCTGCTCAGGTTGGAGACTGCTCAGGATTTCGCCGGCCAAGGCCAAGGCTTCCTGCTGAGCGTTGTACTGGGAGAGGTGGGCCTGAGGCGAAGGCAGGTCGACCTGCGCCCACAGCGGGCTCAGGAACGTCCAAAACACCGCCAGCCAGCGCAAGATCCTACCCATCGTCGGAGATTGTCTCATATCTGATCGCGTCCGAGTCCTCTGCATCCGCCGTAGAAGGGCGTTGCCGTGCGCGTACCGCGACGGATCTGGGGCCGCGGTTGAGATTGCCTTGGCAGGCGCCGGGTTTCACAGCCCTGTCAGGCGGCTGACAGACCCGGCTCCTCGCTTTCGGCGAATTCCAGGAAGGATCGCTCAACCTCGCGCAGGACGCGCCGGCTCCAACGCAGCGAGACCACGGCGGGCAGGCTCTTGAGGATGACGCCCAGCCCCGAGCGGGGCCCTTCCCAGGCCTTGCGTCCCAGCCGCACTGCACAGGAGCGGTAGTAGCGGTCAGTGAAGAGCAGCATGAGGATGGCCGAGGCGCGTCCGAAGTTTGGGCCTCGCAGGCGCAGATCCTCCACGAATTGGCGGTAGGCGGGCGCCAGCATGAGGGCCCGCAACAGCAGTTCGCGCCGCACTTGCCGGACGCGCTCATCGAGCCGCGAAGAGGGTTCCCCGCCCTCCAACGCCGGCTTGAGATGGGGGTGATAGGCAACGCCCCGGCGCAGATCCTTCTCGATGTCGCGGGTGATGTTGGCGAGTTGCACCATCTCTCCCGCCAGCAGGGCATTCTCGCGCTGCAAGGGAGTCAAGTCAGCCTCGTCGTGGTAGTAGAGACTCATGATGCGGGCGGCGAAGATGGTGGGCAGGCCCAGGACGTATCCGCAGTAGCGCCGCAACTGCTCGCTGCCCGTCAGGACGCCTTTCTGGCGGGCGAAGATGTGCGAGGACCAGATCATGCCTTCGGCCATCCCCCGAACCAAGTCGAGCACGATGCGCTGGGCCGCGGCATCGAGCGAGAAAAACACCCGGTCGACCAGCCGGCTGCGGTTGACCAGGACGATATGGGCCAGGTCCCGCTCATCGCGGGCCAGCCCGTCGGCGAGTCGGGGCGCTGGCGGTGCGCTGGTCACGGGAGCCCTCCCCAAGCGCTGATAGAACTCGCGCAGGGCGTCCTGGCGCTGCTGGTGCTCGGGCAGCATGTCTTCGTAGGAGTCGAGGCAGCGGCAATAAAGATAGGCCACCGCCGAGGCCCGCGCCACCGAAGTCGGAAGCAAGGCGATGCAGGCCGAAAAGGTACGGGCGGCGTGAGGCAGGATCTTCCACACAAACGACTCGGGATCGTCCTCGCGGCGCAGGGCGTCCAGGTCGGGACGCTCGCGGTTGACCACCAGATCCCGCAGCAACAGGACCGGACGCCGCAGCATAAATGGAAGCCGCCACTTCATGGCCCGCTATTTTAATGGAATGCGCGGGCCGTGCTCAATAAAAGCATCGGCTCCCATAGGGCTGGGGACACACGGGCCCCTGATTGAGGGAGCGTCCGGTGAGTTCCAGGGCGAGACGGCCGACTTCGCACAAGGGGAGGCCCATGACGTTGTTCCAGCAACCCTGCCAGCGCTGCACCAGTTCTCCGCCGGCACCTTGGATGGCGTAGCTGCCGGCCTTGCCCATGGGCTCGCCGGTCTCGACATAGGCATCGCGCTGGGCGGACGTGAAATCGCGCATCCAAACCGTGGTGGCCACGGCGGAAGACAGCTCTCCACCTTGCAGCGAAACCAGGGCCACGCCGGTGATGACCGCGTGGGGCCGTCCTCGCAGGCGGTCGAGCATGAGGCGGGCATCGTCGGGATCAGAGGGCTTGCCCAGGACTTCGCCCTCCAAGTCAATCGTCGTGTCAGCGCCCAGCACCAACGTCTCGGGAGACGGATCTGACCCATCCCCGCCCTCGTCCTGATCCTGGAGGCCAGTGGCATCGGTTTCTCCCGCCGACGCGCGGCCTGGAATACGGCGGGCCACCCAGCGGGCCTTGTCCAGCGCCAGCCGCTCAGCCATGGCGGCGGGAGATTCGTCTTGGCGCACGTCTTCGGGAGATCCGCTGGGACGGATCTGGAAGGGAGCTCCAAATCTCTGGAGCAATTCCTTGCGGCGAGGCGATCCCGAGGCCAAAATCAGCCTGGATCGAGAACCGTCTTCGAGCATTTCCCTCCCGCTCCTCCGTCTTGCTGTGTCGAATTGATCTCGGACGAACCAAAATGGTATCAAAGCTGTCTGTAGGCCTAAAAATTATGATGGAACTCTTGCTCCTGTTCGCCCTGTCGCTGCAACCTCTCAACAGCCTTCAAGCCCGCGTGCTCACCGAGCAAGGTGAGCCGGTCATCGACGCCAACGTCTCCATCGTGGGGCATCCTGGCTCGGTGCGCACTGACAGCCGAGGCTACTTCACTTGGAGTCCGGTTCCCCAACCGCCTTTCGAGGTCTTGGTGGTGCTTTCCGACGGACGTTACGTGGCCCCGGTCTTCATCGGCGAGATTCCCCAAGACGAAGACCTGGTGATCGAGGTGGAGCCGCTTTCCAGCGAAGCGGTGACGGTGTCGTCGGCGGTGACGCCCAACATCGAAGCGCCCCCGGCCAGCGGCATGACCACGGTGGCCCGCAGCGACATCGCCCGGCGCACGCCGGTCCGTCTGACCGAAGCCTTGGAGAACGTGGCCGGGGTGAGTTCCACCTCCGACCTGCATGCCGGCGTCCCCATCGTCCGCGGACTCTCGGGCGGACGCACCTTGATCCTCATCGACGGCGGACGCGTCACCACTGAACGTCGAGCCGGCCCCAGCGCCACCTTCCTCGACCCCTTCTTCCTGGAAGGCGTCGAAGTCTCGCGGGGTCCCGGGTCAGTCGCCTACGGTTCGGACGCCTTCGGCGGCGTCATCCACGCCCGTACCCGACGTCCCGAAGCAGGCCAGCCCTTCCGCTTCCGCTTTCGGGGAACGCTGGCCGAAGGCCTGCCCCAACGCAGCGCCGGAGCCGAGATCTCCTGGGGACTTCCCCATGGCGGATTCCTGCTGCAAGCCCGCTACCGTGACTTCGACGACTACGATTCGGCCCGGGGCGAAGTCGACAACTCGGCGGCCAGCGACAGGGGATTCCTGGGACGCTTCCAGCATGAGGTCGGGCCGGGCGTCCTCTCGCTGGGCTGGCAAAGCGATTTCGGGCGCAGCCTGGGACGTCCTGACACCCGCAATCCCGGGTTGCGCAATTTCTATCCCGAAGAGGACTCCGACCGCTTGACCGCCTCTTACGACTTCGATCCGCTGGCCGGATTCTCGCGCCTCAAGGTGGACTTCTTCGCCGGACGCTACCAGCTCATCACCCGCCGCGACGACAATCCCGAGCCCCAGCGGGGACGCATCATCGACGACGCCGACGTGGAAGCCAACGACTACGGCGTGCGGGCCGTGGCCACCCGTCCCGTGGGGCGCGGACGCATCGAGTTCGGCCTCGACTTCAACGGACGCTATGATCTCAGCGCCATCGACCGCAACTTCACCTTTTCCACCGGCGGAGCCCTCGTCAGCGCTTCGGAAGGCCGTTCCATCGAGGACGCCAGCCGCAACGACCGGGCCTTCTTCGTCAGCGGCGAGACGGCCCTCAACAGCTTCCTCACCGGGTCCGGCGGGTTGCGCTACGACCGCATCATCTCCAAGAACCGCGGCGGACTGGCAGGCGATGTCGACGTCAGCAACGACGCCCTCTCCGGCTTCGGCGCCCTGACCGCCCAACTTTCGCGCGGACTCAGCCTGACGGGACAAGTCTCGCGCGGATTCCGCGACGCCCGGCTTTCCGACCGCTTCTTCACCGGCATCACGGCCCGCGGATTCATTACCGGCAATCCCGACCTGCGTCCTGAAGAAAGCATCCAGTACGATGTCTCGATGCGCTATACCGCCTCCGACTGGCGAGCGGCGGTCTTCTACTACCATTACCGCATCGACGATCTCATCGAACGCTTCGAAGAAACTCCCGACCAATTCTTCTTCCGCAACCGCGGGAAAGCCCGTTTGAGGGGAATGGAGCTCGAATTCGAGGCCGCATTGCCCAAGCGCTGGAGCCTACAGGCCACCGCCTCAGCCGCCGGCGGAACCGCCCTCGACGACAACCAACCGCTGGCCGACGTCGCCGCCGAAAACATCAAGCTGGTGCTGAGGCGCGCGCTGGGCGAAAAAGGATACCTGCACTTGCAGGGGCAGCTCTTCGCCCGCGACGAAGAACCCGGCCCCTCTGAGATCGTCCTGCCCGGATACTTCACCTTCGACACGGGCTTCGGCTGGGAACTGCAAGAGGGCTACGAAATCCGCTTCCTGGTGCGCAACCTTTTCGACAAGGACTACCCCATCAATCCCGACCGGCGAGCCATCGGCGCCCCCGGCATCTCGGGACTGGTGTCCCTGGTCGTCGACCTCCAATAGACAGGAGGGACGATTTGGTGTATCCAGGTAGGAACGACTTTCGACCACCGGGAGGCAATCATGCTCAATCGACGAGGATTTCTGGGGGCGCTGGGAATTCCGGCGGCCGCTGCAACCGCCACTCTGTCCGCCGAACCTAAAATGCTGGCCCGCAGCCTGTCGCGGTTAGCCGAACTGGCTGGCGAGGGACGCAGTCCCCAAGCCGTGGCCACCGACGAGTCCTACTGGCGCGAGGTGCAAGAGGCCTTCACCGTCGACCGCAGCCTGGTCAATCTCAACAACGGAGGCGTCTCTCCCGCGCCGGCAGCCGTACAGGATGCCATGAAGCGCTACCTCGACTACTCCAACACCGCGCCCGTCTATGCCATGTGGCGCATCCTGGAGCCGCAGCGCGAAGGCGTCCGCCAGCGTGTCGCCCGCAACTTCGGCTGCTCCCCAGAGGAGATCGCCCTCACCCGCAATTCCTCCGAGAGCCTGCAGATCTGCCAGTTGGGATTCGACCTGAAGAAGGGCGACGAGGTGCTGACCACCAATCAGGACTACCCCCGCATGATCACCACCTTCAAGCAGCGGGAACGGCGCGAGGGCATCGTGCTCAAGCAGTTCTCCATCCCCGTCCCGGCTGAGGACGACGATGAGATCGTGCGGCTCTTCGAGGAGAACATCACGAACCGCACCAAACTCATCCTCATGTGCCATATCATCAACCTGACGGGGCAGATCCTGCCGGTCAAGAAGGTGGTGCAGATGGCGCGCCGCAAGGGCCTTCCAGTAATTGTCGACGGAGCCCACGCCTACGCCCATTTCCAATTCACCCGCGACGACCTCGACTGCGACTACTACGCCTCAAGTCTGCACAAGTGGCTTCTGGCGCCTCACGGCACGGGACTGCTTTACGTCCGCCGCGACAAGATCAAGGACCTGTGGCCCATGATGGCGGCTCCCGCACATATGGACGAGAACATCCGCAAGTATGAGGAAATCGGAACTCATCCCGCCGCCAACTACTTGGCCATCGGCGACGCCCTCACCTTCCATCAGGGCATTGGTCCCGAGCGCAAGGAAGCCCGCCTGCGCCACTTGACCCACTACTGGGCCGAGCGCCTGCTGGAGCATGACCGTGTGACGCTCCACACCAGCCTCGACCCCAAGTACTCCTGCGCATTGGCCAATGTTGAGATTGCGGGAATCGACCCCGCTGAATTGACGACGCACTTGTGGAAGCAGCACCGCATCATCGTCACGCCCATCAAGCATGCCGAATTCCAGGGGCTTCGCATCACTCCCAACGTCTACACAACGCTGGAAGAACTCGACCGCTTCTGCGATGCCATGGAGGCCGTCGTCCGCAACGGACTCCCGATGGCCTGAGGGACACGACGGCTATTTGCGCAGGACGTCGCCGAAGTCCTGCAGCACTTCGCTCATAGCGCGGATGATGTCGTGGGTGGTGAGGATGCCGATCAGATCGTCGTTCTTGTCCAGGACGGGCAAGGCGCCGAATTTGTTGTCGAGCACGTACTTGACGGCCTTCTCCAAACGATCCTGGGGCGTCAGCGAAACCAGGTCAGAGGTCATGATGTCCCGGACGTGGTAGTCGTGGTCCAGCTTGTAGAAGTCGTGCCAGCCTTCCAGATCGTCGGAGATGTCAGGACGACGCAAGTCGCGGTCGGTGACGATGCCCAACAACGACCCGTTTTCCACCACCAGAAGATGGCGGAAGCCTTCCCGGCGCATTTTCACGAAAGCATGGCGGACGCTGTAGTCGGGCGGGACGGTCTCAGGATTGGGGGTCATCCATTCTCCCACCGACCAACGGTCTTTCCTCTCGTACATCCAGTCTGCTCCTTGCCGATAATGCTCGGCGCCGCCGCAAAAAACGGCCGACTGCCAACTCGAATCTCCTGCGCACCCAGTGGCTGGTAAGAATCTACGTCAGGGCGCGGCTGCAAACAATAACCGATTTAGGGCGAAAGTTCCACCTTCCTGACCGCTCTGCACTATCGCGCCAGATAGTCGAGGAAGGAGAGCACGATGGAAAGCACGAAGGCCGCGATGCATGCGATGGCGGCGAACAGTTCCAACTGGGACTCTCGTTCGCGGCCGTACAATCCAGCTATAAAGTAACCGGCCGCGAAGCCGCCCGCGTGGGCCCAATTGTCGATTCCCGGAATGATGAAGCCAAAGAGGAAGAGGAAGCCCGCCATGCCTTTGACTTGGGCGGCCACCGCCGAATTGGAATTCATCAGTGCTCCCAGCATGCCGAACATGGCCGCTGAAGCCCCCAGAGTCAACACTCCGCCCCCTAGATATGGAACCAGGATGGGGGGCAGGAGACTGGGCATGAAGAGCGACATGACCGAGGACGCCAGGAACCCTCCAATTGAGGATACGGTAAAAATGATCACGGCGCGGGCGACGCCGAACAGTTCGGTGACCGCAGGCAGCAGCATTCGCACCCAGTACATGTTGAAGAAAATATGCAGGAGCCCGCCGTGAAGGAATGAGGCACTGAGTACTGTCCAGAAGCGCCCCTCGGAAAAGATCGGGTAGCCTCCGCTGGCGCCGAAGGCGAAGAGAGCCTCTGTGGACGGAGAAAGGAAACTGAGCAACCCTCCGCTGCGGATGCCGCTGGGATCGAACGCCAAGGTGATGACGTACATCAGGATGCAGCCGTAGAACACGAAAGGCAGAAATCCCAGGTCGTTGCCCAGGGCCTGGAAAAGGGGAGCGTAGCCCCACATTCCGGGGTTGCGGCGGCCGCAGTTATAGCATTTCTCATCGTTGACCCCCACCAAGTTGCGGCAGGAGGGGCAGACGACTGATCCTTCCGTTTTGCGTTCAAACATTCTCACCTCTGGACGCGCTGCGAACCTCGCGGCCTGAGCATTGTACACGCTGACGCCGAAGAGGGGCCAGAGCCCCACGCCGAGAGCCGTTCCTGGGTCAGTTTCTGATCCCTCCTGAGTCGCAGCAGTCCCTGGCCAGCCTGGCGACGAAGTATCCTCAGGGCCCGAGAAAGCGGCTCCGCCTGAAACATTTCCGCGCCTGTCGAGTAACAAGAAAGTGCAGGGACAAGCGGGCTAAAGTCTAAAGGCCCGCAGTCCTCGGGGGATTCGAGGTCGCGTTGCTTTGAAATAATGGACTTAGACCTAATCGAGGAGGAAGCCATGTTTAGGAAAATGAAAGTGCTGGCCGTGCTCAGCATCGCGGCCCTGGTTTTGGCGGGAGGAACGGCGTGGGCTCAAGGACCGGGCAGTGGTCCGCAAGGACCTGGACCCGGCATCGGTCCGGGCGGTCCCGGAGGCGGTCCCGGACTTTTCGCTGAAGCTGGACGTCCCGGCCGAATGGGACGGCACGGATTCTTCGGACGGCGCCTGATCAGGGCCCTCGACTTGAGCGAGGAGCAGATTGAACAAGCCCGCCAGATCCGCGAAAACACCCGCGAGCAGGTGCAGCCTTTGGCCGAAACGAGCCGTGCCCTGCGCCAGGAATTGCGCACCGCACTGGAAGGCGAGTCGCCCTCGCCCGAGGCCGTAGGATCGATCGTGATCTCGCTGCACCAGAACCGGCAGCAAGTGCGTGATCTCCACCAGCAAGCCCTGACCGACTTCGAGGCCATCTTGACGCCCGAGCAATTGGAACGCTTCCAGCAGTTGCAGGAGCGTCGTCAGGACCGGCGCTTCAACCCCCGCCATCGGGGCAACTAAGCGCAGCCGGTCATAGGTTCAAGCTAGGAAGTCCCTTCCTTCCAGAACGCATTAAGCCAGCCCAGGGTCAGCCGGCGTCGAGCAGCAGCGCGACGATGGCGCCACCCTGGGTTTTGGCGTCGAAACACACCAACTGACAGCGTGAGGGGCACTCTAGACCTCGACCGCAAGATCTTGACAGTGTGAGCTTAAGGGCCAATCCGCGGCCCAAAAAGCGAACTTCGTCTCCCTGCCGGCCGTGTAACAGTACCAAGAGGTACTGAATGCACAAGCTCGATCCCGGTTGCTACTGCGGCCGGATTGTCGGCAGCCGGCAGGGAGACGGATTCCTGCTCACCGAGACCGTCTACTCCGCCCAAAGCCGCATCCCCCGCCATTCACACCACCACCCCTATCTGTGCTTGATCCGCCAGGGACACTACCGCGAACGCTACGGAGAGCGGGAACGCGAATGCCGTCCTCACATGCTGGCCTTCCACCCGGCCGGCGAAGAGCACTCCGAGGACTTCGGACGCCATTCCGTCCGCTCCTTCAATATCGAGCTGCAAGACAATTGCCTCGGATTCGAGCGCCTTACCGACCATCAGTTGGGACGGCCCGCCGAGATGCGCGGAGGGCGCTCGGCTTGGGCGGCTCATCAGCTCTACCGCGAATTCTCAAGCTGGGACGGTTGCTCGCCCATGGCGGCCCAAGGACTCCTGACCCTGATCATGGCCGACCTGTGGAGGTACGCGGAGTCCGGCCGTCCGCTGCGCAAACCCGAATGGCTGAGGCAAGCCCGCGAGATCATTGAGTCGGCTCTAGGAGAGAAGCTCACCATCGCCCAAGTCGCCCGGAAAGTAGGCGTTCATCCAGTCTACCTGTGCGACCAGTTCCGGCGCTTCTATGACTGCACGCCGGGAGAATTCCAGCGTCGTCGGCGCATCCAGCGATCCAGCCGCCAACTGCGCGAAAGCAACCGTCCCCTGGCTCAGATCGCCCTCGACAACGGCTTCTCCGATCAAAGCCACTTCACTCGCGTGTTTAAAGAAGCCACCGGCTTGACTCCAGGTAAATACCGTCGCCACAGCCGCTGAAAAACCTGCAAGACATTCAAGAGGCTTGAAATTCTTCAAGACGGGGACTCGACGCGCAACTAGTGTAGGGGAGTCAAATCGTGATGGTGCTTCACTCGCGCCCTCGGCTATGCCCGGGAGCCATGAAGCCTTGCCATCGTGAAGAGGTTCCGGCCGGTTTTCGGCAGAGGATGGTCCTCTTGTCGAAACGTTTGGGGGAATGGAGCGATCCGTCGTCTCGACAGCCGTCGTTTAACGGACCGCGCGCCGGCCGGAACCCCATCATCACAAGTGCAAAGTGCGATTTGCGAAGGTCGAAGGGTCGGCGATGTCGGGCCTGGTCAAAGGACCTGACCGGCTTGGCGTGGATACCCGCCTCAACTGGGTGAGCTGGATGAAAGAAAGGGGGCGAGAACTTCGCCCCCGGCAGGAAAGTCGTGGACCGCTTGAGCGAGACTTAGTCGCGGCCGGCGGCCATCAGGAAATAGAGCAGCGTCATCAGGGAGCTGACTACAGCCGCCACATAGGTCAGGGCCGCCGCGTTGAGCACCTTGGAGACGCCCCGGCGCTCCTGCTCCATGATCAGCCCCGAGTTGAATAGAATCTGCTTGGCGCGGCTGGAAGCGTCGAATTCCACGGGCAAGGTTACCACCTGAAAGAGCAGCACCGCCGAAAAGAGCAAGGCCCCCAGGTAGATCAGTCCCGCTGCCGAAAACAGCCACCCGAAGAACATGATCCCATAGCCGAGGCTGGAGCCGATGCTGGCCGTGGGGACCAAGGCCGTACGCAGGTGCAGCGGCGCGTAGCCCTTGTCATGCTGCAAGGCGTGTCCGGCTTCGTGGGCCGCTACGCTGACCGCCGCCACCGAGGTGGAGTCGTAGACCCCCTGGGAAAGCGCCAACGTCTTGTTGGAAGGGTTGTAGTGGTCGCTCAAGAATCCCCGAGCGCGGGTCACCTGAACGTCTTGGATCCCGGCCTGACGAAGCATTTGTTCAGCCACCTGAGCTCCCGTCATGCCGCGCGCCGAACGCACCCTGGAGTACTTGTTGAAGTTGGACTTCACCCGAAAGGTGGCCCACAGCGACAACAAAAGGGGCGGAATGATGAACACCAGATACATCGGATCAAAAATCATCGAAGTCTTTCACCTCATTTATGTTTAAAGCTCCGCTCTGAAGCCAATTCATGATCTAAGATCTGGCATGGCACTTGTCAAGAGCGTTAACTCCCGTCGCGAATCATCACGGACCGCGCCGGGCCGAGCGTCCACTCCATCGCCGCCAGGACCGCCAAGTGGCCGACAAGTTCACACATCAGCCCGGTTCTGGCACCGTGTCAGCGCCCCATGTCTTGGGTACGCTTGTCGAAACGCTTATGTTCAATTAGACGGCAAAGACGGCTTGAAGTTTCCCTCAGCCATGCCGGTATTCGCGGGTCAGTTGGACAGCCACATGGTCAACGAGTCCGGCCAGCGAACGGGGGAATTTTTTGGCCTTGACCGTGGCCCGCTGGACCCGCGAGTCGCTGAGCGCGGCTTGGCAGGCTTCCTCAGCCAGGCGCTCTAAAAGCACAAAGTGTCCGGCCTCTACCCGGCACCGGACTTCCTCAACCACCTCGCCATAGTCCACCGTCAAATCCAGGCGGTCGGTGTTGCAGGCGGCTTCCAAGCTCAGTTCCAGGACCACGTCCAGCACCACCTTCTGAGCACGGCTGCGCTCCTTCTCAGGGACTCCCACGTGGGCCATGCAGGGGATGCCGGCGATCTCGATGCGGTCCAGTCCGTTTCCCATGATTATCTGCCCTGCCCCTGAGACTCCTGCCGTAGGGGAGAGACTTCTGAAGCCGCCGAGAGTCCGCTGATAAAGCCCTCCACCTGCTGCCAGTACAGGGGATCGACGACTTGAGTGTCGTTGTGCTGAGCCCCCTCCACCAAGTAGAACTGCTTGGGCGGACGCAGGGCCTCAAAAAGCCGCTGACCCTGCTTCAGCGGCACCACGAAATCCTGATCGCCATGAATGACCAGTACGGGACAGGTCCGTCCCGAGAGATGCCCCACGGTGTCGAACTCGAAGCGCGCCAGGGGACCGAGGATGCGGAACAGCCAGTTGTCTTCGATCAGGGAGTCTTTGTTGGGGAAGGTCACTTCCAACACCAATCCGTGGGGCTCGTGCAGGGAAGCAGCATAAGCCGCCACGGGTCCGCCCAGCGACCGTCCCCAGAAGATCACCGGTGGACCGTCCTGGTAGATCTCCTCGCGGTAGCGCTTGAGAAAGGCCTCGACGTCGCGGTAGAGGCCTGGCTCGCTGGGAGATCCGGTGCTGTCCCCATAGCCCCGGTAGTCCAAGGCCGTGACGCTATAGCCTTGGCTATGGAAAGACTGGAGGAACTCCACCCAAGTGGACAGGTTCCCGGCGTTGCCGTGAAAGTAGACGACTTGTGCGCGGGGCTGGGGATGAGGCACGTGCCAAGCCACAACGGTTTCCCCGTCCGAGGTGTCGATCAGGTGCTCCCGGAAGTCCAAACCCAGGTCGGAGGGGGTCAAGCTGAGTCCGCGGGCGGGGTGGAACGCCAGCTTGGGCTCGAAGTAAACGACGGCCAGCTTGAGCGCGGCCAATCCGCCGACCGCCAGTCCCAGGGCTTTGATCAAGGTCTTCAACATGGCCCCTGAATTGTATCGCGTTGGACTCGCTGCCGCCGAAGGTCTAGACTGAAGCCCATGTCAGTCAAAATCAAATTTCTGGGACACGCAACTTTCCTGCTCACAACACCCGGCGGCCGTACGGTCCTGATCGACCCGTGGGTCATGAACAACCCACTCTGTCCCGATGAAGATAAGAACATCGATTCGCTGGACACCCTGCTCATCACTCACGGCCACGATGACCACTTTCAGGATGCCATAGCGATCGCCAAGCAGCATTCGCCCGCCATCGGATGCATCTACGAGATCGGGCTCTTTCTGGGCAACAAAGGCATTGAAAACTGCCAGCCCATGAGCAAGGGCGGCGGACAGAGAATCAACGACATCCACGTGGTCATGACCGACGCCCGTCACAGCTCGAGCCTGGTGGAGGACGGCAAAATCTGGGACGGCGGCGAGGCGGCCGGCTTCGTCATCACTTTCGAGGACGGACAGGTCTTCTACCACGCCGGAGACACCTCCATTTTTGCGGGAATGGAGCTGATCGCAGAACTCTACCGGCCCGAACTGGTCATGCTGCCCATCGGCGATCTCTTCACCATGGGTCCAAAGGAAGCGGCCCACGCCTGCAAGCTGCTCAAGCCCAAGCGAGTCATCCCCATGCATTACGACACGTTCCCAGTGCTGACGGGGACGCCGGAAGAGTTCAAGGAGCGGGTGGCCGACCTGGATCTGGAGGTCATCACCCTCGATCCAGGCCAGACCTACACAAGCTAGCCCGGCAGGACTATAGAGCCGCCCCGACCTATTGCACGCTTTCAGCGTCCGCCGGACTTGGCCGCTCTGCACTCAGGGCGGCGCCTTTGTCTCGCTGCGCTCGGCGGACGCTGAACCTGGGCTGGACCATGGTTCGCCTTCAGCAGAAGTCGGACCTTCCAGAAACAGCCCGACATGGAAGTTGAAGGCGTTTTCTGCTCAAATGGGGGCCATGGATTTGGACGCCTACCAAGCGGCCCGAGAGTCGGTGGCCCTGATTGACCTGCGATCTCGCGGCAAAATCCGCGCCACCGGACCCGACCGGGTCTCCTTCCTCCATTCCATGGCCAGCAACGACGTGGAGAAGCTGGCGGAGTTGGCCGGACGCTTCAACACCTTCCTGACCATGAAGGGCAAGATCGTCTCGACCTTCTACCTCTACAAGTTCCCCCAGCATCTGCTCTTGGACTTGGATGGCCAACTGACCGCCAAGACAATCGAGACCCTGAACCAGTTCATCATCATGGACGAGGTGGAATTGGAGGACGTCTCCTCTGACTGGGCCCATTTCTCTTTGCAGGGACCCGCCTGCGACGAAGCCGCGCACAGCCTGCTGGGGACGGCGGCACCCGAGCAACCGCTCCACTTGGCCCAAGGCCGATTCGCCGACGACCCGGCCTGGGTAGTGAGGAAAGCCGATCTGGGCCCTCAGGGATGCGAAGTCGTCCTGCCCCGCGATCAGGGCGATGACTTTCTGAGCGAGGCCCTCAAGCTGGAAGGGGTCAGGCAAGCTGACGCCGAGGCCGTGGAAGCCCTGCGGATCGAAGCTTCCCTGCCCCGCCACGGCGCCGAACTCGACGAGTCCCGCTACCCTATGGAAGCCCGTCTGACCGAAGCCCTGGACTTCGACAAAGGCTGCTACATCGGACAGGAAGTAGTGGCCAAAGCCACCTACATCGGAGGCGTGGCCCGGCTCCTCTGTTCCCTGGCCTTGGAAGGCCAAGAGGTGCCTGAAAGAGGCACCAAGCTGGTCAATGTAGATGGCCGCGCGGCTGGCCGGATCACCAGCGCCGTGCTCTCTCCGCGGCTGGGACACCCCATCGCGCTGGCTTATCTCAAGAAGGCCTACATCGAGCCCGGAACCTCCCTGCGGGCTGTGCTGGGAGAGGACCGGCACAGTCCGGCGCAAGTCGTGAAGAGCTTCTGATGAAGGACCGCCCCGGCACGCCAGATCAGCCCTCGGGCATGGGCTCCAGCTCCGAACTGGAGGAAGAATTCATTTCGGTTGCCGAGATGCAGCGCAAGATCATGCCCGATCCCAACATCGTCCGCCGCTACCACGACTTCGACATCTACGGGGGGACCCTGCCCATACAATGGGTGGGCGGAGACTTCTACGACTTCATCAGCCTGAAGGGCTTCCACATTCAAGAACGGCTTGGACTGGTCATCGCCGACGTTTCCGGCCACGGACTGTCGGCGGCAATGCTGGTGCGTGACTTCAACACCGCCCTCTACGCCGGCATCGCCTTCGAGGCCCATTACGCCAACGACACCACCCCGCTGCTCTTCGAGATTCTCAACAGCCGCATGTTTCGCAGCTCGCTGGCCAATCAGTACATCACGGCCTTCTACGGCGAACTCCATCCCGACGGCAAATTCCGCTACATCAACGCCGGTCACTTGGCCCCGCTGCTTTTCCGCTCCCACGGGGTGCGTCCTTTGCGGGAAGGCGGTCCAGTGTTGGGGGCATTCGAGCCGCCTCCGGTCCCCTATCAGGTGGGAGAGGTGATGATGAATCCGGGAGACCTGCTGGTGGCCTACAGCGACGGCATCCTCGAGGCAGTCGACCAAGAGGACCGCGAATACGGAGTGGAACGCCTGCAACATACCGTCCGCCAGTATGATCGCCGTCCGGTGCGCGAGATCTTTCAGGCCGTTCTCAAAGATGTCGACACGTTCACCCACGAAGCCCCCCGCAGCGACGACCGCACCCTCATCATCGTCCGCAAACGCGCCTGATGCAGCCGAGCGGAAGGGCTGAGCCAAGGCATTCCTCTTTGCGTCTCCGCATGGGCTAGCCCGGCAACCGGCTCAGACGGGATCGGAGGATGAGCAGGTCTTCGTTGCGGGGAAACTCAGCCAGACCGTCGTCCACGGCCTGGCGTGCTTTTTCAGGTTCTTCGAGGCGCAAATAGGTCTCGGCCAGCCAGTAGTAGGCTTGGGGAAAAGGGGCCTCCTCCTCGACGGACTGACGGAGATGGGAGAGGGCTCTCTCATACTGCCTCATCTTGGCGTAGCACAGGCCCAGGTAATAATCCAGAAGTGGATTCTGGGAATCCCTGCGCAGGAGCCTGCGGAAGGCCTTGGAAGCCTCCTCGTAACGACCGTCGATGGCCAATCGGACGGCCTGTTGGGTGGCCGGGTCTTGGGAGGCTCGGGGAGCTTGAGCAGAGGTCTGGGCTAACCACGCCGCCGAGGCGTGCGCAGCAGGCGCAGTTGCGGCTGTCCATGAGGCTAACAACAGGATGAGCTTCAACCAAGACACGGCGTTTCACCTCGAAGGAGGAAACCTTGTGCGTGGGAGCGTTCTGTACAGTCGTAAACGTCTGAAGCCGGCCCCCAACGCCATTGCACGCTTTCAGCGTTAGGAGAGTTCGCAACTCAGACCCAGGGTGGCGCCTGCGTCTCGCTACGCTCGCTCCGGCTGACCCTGGGCTAGCATATGGCTCGCCTTCAGCGAGCCCGGACTTGCCGTCCGCTGCAGCTCGCTGGGCTGGGATCTGGCTCTCCTACAAGTTGATCCGGGGCGGTGACGCCGCCTTCAGCGAGCCCGGACTTGCCGTCCGTCGCAACTCGCTGGGCTGGGACTTGGCTCTCCTACAACTTGATCCGCGGCGGTGGCATCGCCTTCAGCGAGCCCGGACTTGGCTGTCGTCGCCACCGCTGTTGCCGCCATCTCCGGTACAAGGACGTCGGCGTCGGTTTTCTTTACCGGCGCCGACGCGATGTCCCAGGCTATTCGTATTTCATCGTCAAGGGATCGGGCAGGGGGATCATCTGAGGATTCTCTCCGCCCGGCAGCTTGGAGATGGCGTATTCGGGCCGGTCAGGATGGCCGGCCATGATCTCTTGCACGTTGCCCACGACAAGGATCACCAGTTGGTCGGGCATGAGGTATTGCTGGGCGACCCTCTGAACATCGGCTACGGTCACTTGGCGGATGCGGTCGCGGTAGTTCTTCCAGAAGCCCTCTTCGCGTCCGATGAGTTCGTCGTTGGCGAAGGTCGAAGCGATGCTGTCGGCGCTGGAGAAGCGGCGCGGAAAGGTCTCGATGGCAGAGTTCTTGACCGTTTCCAGTTCCTCTTCCGTCACAGGGGCGCTGCGGATGCGTTCGATTTCCTCCACTACGATCTGGATGGCCTGAGCCACGGTTGGACTCTTGGACTGGAAAGCAGCCCGGAAAGGCGCCTTGTAGTGGGCGCCCGGCGGCATGGAAGAGCCGGCGCTGTAGGCCAGTCCTTCATCGCTGCGCACGCGGTTGGTGATCCGCGAAGTGAAGCCCGAGCCTCCCAAGACGTCGTTCATCATTTCGATGGCATAGCGGTCGGGATTCTCCTGGCTGATGCCCAGGTGGCCGATGGACACCCGGCCCTGGTTGACGTCCTCCTTGTTGACCATATAGACGCCCGGCTTGGGCTCGGCCGTCGGTTGGGGAATCTCGGGAGCTCTCTCGCCAGCTGGCCATTCCTGCATGGCGGCCTCAAGCTTGGAGATCAGTTCCCGGCTGTTGAAGTCGCCCGAGGCGGCGATGACGAAATTGGCCGGATGGATCCAGCGGGCATGGTAGTCGAGCAGGTCCTGTCGGGTGATGGAATCGATCGAGGACTTGGTGGAGAAGCGGTTGCTATAGAAGTCATTTCCGTAGAGCAACCGGCTCCACTCGCGGAACTCGATGCTGGAGGTGCGGTCGTTTCGGCGCTCCATCTGCTGCATGACCTGCCGCTTGTAGAGATCGAGGCGCTCCTGATCAAAGCCGGGAGTGCGCAGCATGGAGAAAAAGAGCTCCAATGCCCTGTCCAGGTCTTTGCTGAGGGCGTTGACGCTGGCCCGTCCTGATGTGCCGCCCAAGCCGCTGCTGATGTTAGCGGCCAAAAAGTCGGCTTCTTCGTCGAATTCCTCCGGGCCCATGGACTGTGTGCCGCCGGAACGCATGACGCTGCCCACAGCCGAAGCCAGTCCCTCCTTGCCCTCCGGATCGACATAGTCGCCGGCGCGGAGGTAGATGGTGACCTCGAAAAGAGGCAGGTTGTGGTCTTCCACCAAGTAGGCCACGATGCCGTTGTCGAGCACGTGGCGGTATTGAGCCTTCTCGGGAGCGTCATAATCCAGAGGCGGATACTCCAGCTCGCTGGGATGTGCCGGGACTTTCTCGTCCCCGTCTCCTTCACCGGCCCAAACCGGCCCGGCGGTCAGGCCCAGTACCAAAATGGCTGCCAATAGGGTGATGAACTTTCTCATTGCTCTTGTCCTTCCGTCTCTAGCTCTTTTTTGCGCTCTTCAAGCATCTTGACTAGCACCGGCACCACGGGCTTCAACTGCTCGGGAACATCGCCCTGCAAGCGTCCCAGGAACTGGCCCACCTGCTCGGCGTTGGCCTGGGAGATCTGGCTCTCCATCTGCTTGACCATGGCCTTCTGCTGAGGCGAGAGGCCTGCCAGGAGCGGATCTTCCGGTTCATCCGATTCCTTGGTGTAGTAAAGGGCGACAGCCCGCGTCTCATCCTTGAAGTACTCGTTGGCCACCCGCTTGACGTCCTCGGCGGTCACCGCCTGCAAACGCTTGGGATCTTCGTTGAAGGTCTTCCAGGATCGGCTGTTCTCGGCCAGCAGCAGTTGAAACATCAAGAAGAAGTTGTTTTCGATGCGGCGGAAGTTGTTGGCCGCGAAGTTGTTCTTGACTTTCTGCAGTTCGCGGTCGTCCACCATCTCGTTCTTGAGCTTGTCGATTTCTTGGTAGAGGGCCTGTTCCACCTCAAGAGGATCTTTGCCCTGCTTGGCCACGGCGTTAACGGTGAAGTAGCCGGCCCATTTCATCCCGCTCTGTCCGGCGAAGGCCTGGTTGGCGATTTCCTTGTCCAGCACCAAGGACTTGTAAAGGCGTCCGCTGCGCCCGTTGAGGAGGGCGCCCAGAACCTGAAGGGGATAGTGGTCGACGTGCCCGTCGGCCACGGTGTGCCAGCGGACTTGAACCTGGGGATTGGTTTCGGCGTAGGCGATCATGCGCTTTTCGGCCTGCTGCTCAATCTCCTGGGTGCGCACCGGTTCGGGTTCCATGTCGCCCCGCTCCAGGCGTCCGAAGTAGCGCTCGGCCAGTTCCTTGGCTCTCTCTACGTCGAAGTCGCCCACCAGGCAGGCGGCCAAGTTGTTGGGTGCGTAGTTGACGCCGTAATAGGCCTTGGCCTCTTCGCGGGTGATGGCTTCCACATCGCTGGGCCATCCCACGACCGGCCATCCATAGGGATGGGAAGTCCAGAACATCGATTCAAATTGCTCCCGGAACTTGCCGGTGGGAGTGCTCTCGGTGCGCAGGCGGCGCTCTTCGCGCACCACGTCGCGCTCGGCGTAGAACTCGCGGAAGACGGGATTGAGCAGACGGTCCGACTCCATCCAGAACCACAGTTCCAGCTTGTTGGAGGGCACGTTGATGAAATACAGCGTCCAGTCGCGGTTGGTTCCAGCGTTCATTCCGCTGGCCCCGGCTTGAGTGTAAATGCGGTCGAACTCGTTCTTGATGATCTGCTCTTTCTCTTTCAGAGTGAGGTCTTCGAAACGCTGCATCAGCTCTTCGTGACGGGGGGAGCGGTTGTCGGGATCGCTGAGGTCGTCGATCAGCCCCAGCCGCTGGCGGCGCAGCAGTTCTTCCTCTTCCTTGCGCAGTTCGGCCTTGATGGCGTCCATTTCATCCATCAACGCCAAATTGGCTTCGATATCGGTGACGCCGATCGTGTGGGTTCCCTTAAACATCATGTGTTCGAACAGGTGAGAGATCCCGGTAATGCCGGGACGCTCATTTACCGACCCGACTTTGGCCACCCAACCGGCGGCCACGTTGGGATCTCCCTCCCGTGGAACAAAGAGAAAGGTCATCCCGTTCTCCAAAACCAGTTCTTCCACCTCCACCTGTTGGGCGGCCAGCCAGGGCGCCGCCAGCAGAGTGCAAAGGAAGAAGATGAAAAACGCTTTCCAATTCATTATTTTTCGCCTCTTCGTAAAAAACTGTCAGGGTTGGTCTAAAGCCTGAGTATAGCATCGACATTGGGCAGCCGCTGCATAAGACGCCTTTTGTTCACCTTTTTGAGGCGTTCTCCGCCGGAGATGAACATTCGACAGCTCGACATCGTATATTTGATTATGACAGCAACTTCGTTGGAACAAAACAAGCTTCGCCGACAAAACGGCATGATCGCCGGAGTGTGCGGGGGGCTGGGTGCCTTTACCGGATTGAATCCGCTCTGGTTCAGGATTCTGTTCTTGATTCTTCTCCTTCCGGGCGGGCTTCCGGGCTTCCTCCCCTATCTTGCAATGTGGCTGATCATCCCCAGAGCTGAGCGTCGGTGACGATGCCCGCGGAGGAATCGGGCGAGGGCTGGGTCTAGGGTTTGAAGGTGAAAGCGTAGCGGCCCAGGGGGCGGTAGGATCCATCCTCCCTCAAGCCATGCACGTGAAGCTGATAGTCGCCCTCGCGCAGCATGTCCACGGGAAGGTTGAGCACCAGTTCGTCGCGGTAGTTGGGGCGCAGTCCGTCGCTTTGCCAAGCCACTTCGTCAACCTGCCGAAGCTGCACACGGTAGCCGGCAAAACCGGTGCGGTCCAACAGCAGCGACAGAACCACCCAGGACGAGTCGTCCGCGGGCCGGACTACCGTGGCCGACCCTTCCGACGGCGCGCTGCGCAAGGCGTCCAGAGGGATGACCGGAGTGTTGATCTGGGGGCGACCCATGCGCTGCAAGTCGGCGGCCAGTTGTTGGCGGGCCTGGCGTTCTTGCTGGAGTTGTTGTTGGAGGCGGCCTTCCTCTTGGCCGAGCTGACTTTGCAGAGCCTGGAGTTCCTGGCTGAGTCTTCCCACTTGCTGAGCCCGCTGTTCGGCCGTGTCCCGGGACTCACGAAGGTCCGAACGGGCCTGCTGCAATTGGCTGTCCAGTTCATTCATCTGCAGGAAGAGGTAGATGGGGGGCAGCAAAAGCAGGGCCGCCAAGACGGCCACCGCCGCCAGAGTCCAGAGAGGCCGGGGACGCCGCCGGCTTCCCCAACCTCCTTCAAGTTCGGAGGGCGTCTGGGCCCATCCCCGACCCGCCGCTGCCTTCAGCCCGCCGCGCAAAGCCCGGGCCGCCTCCAAGTCGTCCTGGCAGCGCGCGCAGTGCAGATAATGATCTTCGAACGCCTCCCGCTCCTGATCGGACAATTGCTCCATCAGGTAGCGGTCGACAATCTGATTCTCTTCGATGTATTCATGACGCATGGCGTCTTCGTCCTTGTGAATCCCTGTCTCGCACATCGCGTCGGGGAATCGGTTTCCTGCGCGGGATGCTTCCCCTTCCTTCAAAAGCCTTCTGCCGAGAGCCTGCGGATTATCTCACTTGATTCACAAAACAGCTTGCATCCTACATTATGTTTAAGGCCAATTCGGCGATTCACGATCAGTTGTGCAATGGAGTCCTGCGCATGATCTCCTTGAGGCGCTGGCGGGCCCGGAAGAGCACCCGATTGAAGTGGAGCCCGTCCAGATCCAGATCTCGGCAAATGTCCTGTTTATCCTCCTCGGCGATGTAAAACCGGAACAGTATTTCGCGGTCGCGGGGCGTATTCAACTCATGCAGCAATTCTCGCACCCACTGGGCTTGCTGCTCCCTCTCCAGACGCCTGTGCTGGTTGGGAGGAACCGTGGCCAGCCGGTGCAGCCGTTCCACTCCGTCGTCGGTGCGGCGGCGGGCCTTTTTTCGGTAATCGCCGATGAAGAGGTTGCGGGCCGTCCGACGCAAAAAGGCTCCGAGACGGGCCGGCTCATCCAGTCCTGTGTCGCGCAAACGGACCAACACCACCCCGAAAGCCTCCTGGTGAAGATCCTCGGCCAAGGCGTGATCGCGGCAGAAGGTGCGCAGATAGAGCATCAGTCCGCGGCTGTAGCGTTGCACGAATTCTTCTTCAGCCGTCTGATCCCCTTGGCGGATGCGTGTCGCCAAGCGGCTGGCAACTTTCTGCTCGCTCAAATCGGCGGTCCCGTCCATCGGCCTCAGACGCCCGTGGCTGTTGCGGAAAGGACGGCCTGACCCTTGCCGTCAAGAAGCAAGCCGCACCGCGAATTCATGATTTCAATGGCTTTTGACATCCCCTGTGCTGGCGAAATTTTAACCTTCCCATCTTTCAAGCGTCAACAAGTCAACAATTTATAGTAGCCGCAGCCCCGGATTCTGGCGGCAGGTTTTTGATTATCACTCATGCTACACTTTGCCCATGACCACGGGCATTGTGGCCATGACTCTTTGCAGGGGAGCTGAGCTGCGAAACGAGCCTAGACGGCGTCGGGACCCATCTCCTGACGGATCCGCTTCTTGGTGGCGGCCCGCGAGCAGATCGGGCACTGGGTCAGATCGTGATTGCGGGCCGGACAGTGTTCGCGTCCGAAGTAGATGATCTGCAAGTGAAGCTTGTTCCACAGGGAGCGGTCGAAGACTTTCTTGAGATCCTTCTCGGTTTGAGTGACCGATTTGCCATTGGAAAGCCCCCAGCGGGCGGCCAAGCGGTGGATATGGGTATCGACCGGAAAGGCTGGCTTGTCGAAGGCTTGGGCCATCAGCACCGAGGCCGTCTTGTGCCCTACTCCCGGGAGCTCTTCCAGCTTATGGATGTCCGCCGGCGGCTGGCCGCCGTAGTCTTCGGCCACACGCTTGGCCATGGCCTTGAGATTCTTGGCTTTGGTGGGAGCCAAGCCCACCGTCTTGATGATATCGCGAATCTCCTCCACGTCCATCTCGGCCATTTTTTCCGCCGTTGGAGCACGGGAGAAGAGCACCGGAGTCACTTCGTTGACTTTCTTGTCGGTGGTCTGGGCGCTCAGCGCCACTGCCACCAGCAGTGTGAAGGGATCCCGGTGATCGAGGGGAATGGGCGGGTCAGGATAAAGGCGGTTGAGGATGCGGACGATGCGTTCAGCTTTTTCGGCACGGGTCACGGGGCGAGAATGTACCACAGTTGAGTGGCGTCCGTCGTTGGCGGTCGGGGAGTCAGCGCTTCCAAAAAATAGCGGAATGCGAAAGAGCGTGAGACCTGAAAGGCGGGTATCAAGACGGTTTGGGGTCGGTCTCGAAAGGTCGTGCCGGCATGGAGGGGTGCCATCCGGTCACATTCGCTCTTTTCGCATCCCGCTCGACGGGGATCGAGGAAAGAAGACGGAGGACGGAACACTGCAAAGGGGGGGAGGATAAGAGATCCTTATTCAGCGCGGGCGACGCTTGGGGGTGAAGGATCTTCTTGATTTCGGGGAATCGAGCCTTCGCGGCGGGCAGCCGCTAGCCCGATCCGGGGCATTCGGTGTTCCGTCCTCGGTCCTCTTTCGTCTCGCTTCCCGTGGTTGGGGCTATGTTGTTTCCTTGTGTTTCGTTCACGGCGCCTCTGCACCGTCAACATGGATCAACGCCTGCGCCAGCGCATTCCCCTCAATTTTTTTCAAAAAAATTCTTCCAGCACATTGGAATCGCGGAGAAGGGCCCTTGAGAAGGACGTTGCAGGAGAAATTTGGCACAATGTTCAAAATGACAAGAACGACACTTTTCCGATTGATTCCGGCCACTCTCCTGCTGGCCGTATCCTGCACCGCCCCGTCCCAGTCCGCAGACCAAGAACCGGCCCCGGCTTCCCAGACCGATCTCTCCCGGTGGCAGGTTTGGGATTTGAGCTATCCCTTCAACGATGAGACCATCTACTGGCCCACTGCTGAAGGTTTTCAGCTTCACAAGGGACCCGAAGGCGTGACCGAGAAGGGTTACTTCTACAACGCCAACACTTTCGAGGGAGCCGAACACGGCGGGACTCACCTCGACGCCCCCTACCACTTCTATCAGGACAGCTACAAAGTCGGCGAGGTCCCCGTCCAGCAGTTTCTGGGACCGGCGCTGGTGGTGGACATCTCAAACCAAGTCGCCGAGAACCGCGACTATCTGGTTACGGTAGAGGATCTGGAGAGCTGGGAGGAGGCTCACGGGGCAATCGAGGAAGGGGCCATCGTCTTGCTGCATACGGGCTTCGGACAATACTGGCCCGATGCGGAGGCCTATCTGGGCACGGCGCAAAGAGGCCAAGAAGCTGTTCCCATGCTGAGCTTCCCCGGACTTTCTGAAGAGGCCGCCAACTGGCTGGCCGAGCAGCGTGGGATCGACGCCGTGGGGATCGATACTGCCAGCATCGATTATGGGCGCTCCCAGGACTTCAAGGCCCACGTGGCTCTGGCCCGCCACAATGTCCTCATCTTCGAGAACGTGGCCAGTATGGACAGCTTGCCCAGGCGAGGCGCACAGGTTGTGGCCCTTCCTATGAAGATCGAGCAGGGCTCTGGCGCTCCCTTGCGCATCATCGCCCTGGCGCCTCCTGCGGTGGGCGACAGCGAGGAATAGGTGAGAGCCTTACCGCTGGCCGGTCAGCCGAGGGCAGTGCGGGTGCTGTAGCGGTGCTGTTCCAGGGCCAGAAAGGCGCAGCCGAACAGACGTCCCAGGATGTAAGCAGTTGCGGCGGCTAGGGCTCCCGTCCAATCGAAGAGATAGAGGCCTGTCAGCATGGCCGCGACGATAACCGCGGTCTCCAGCCCCGAAGACCAGGTAATGGGACTGGTGCGTTTGATGGTGACGAGCAGCGAGCGCTGCCATACCAGGGTCACCGTCAAGGCCGGCATGAGGGCCATGATCTGGGTGGGCGCAAGGGCGAAGTGCGCCAAATCGGGGGTCAGTCCTGAGATGTCCTCGTACCAGACCAGAGCCAGCGGCGTGAAGGCCAAGAGCGCCAGGCTTCCGCTGGTGCAGGCTCCCAGCATCACGGCGAAGCGGCGCAGGACGCTTTCGTTTTCACCCTTGGATCCCATGAGGGCGATGGCCGCTTCCTGATAGGAGAGTCCGAATGCGCGGAAGATGAAGACCAGCGAGTTGATGACCGGCAGGACGGCCAGCGATTCCAGCGGCAGGCGTCCCAAGCCGGCCAGAAACCCAGTCAGGGGATGCACGGCCAAGGCCAGAATGGCTGTGACAGCCAGCGGATAGTAAAAGCGGGTCAAGGCCCCGAATGTGACTTCCCGCGCCTCGGTGTGGCCTTCCCGTTCCATCACTTGAGCCACCACGGGAGCTGCCATAAAACGGGCGGCTAAAGCCTCCACGATCACGCCGGCCGTCAAGGCCAGGCCTCCGACCAGTGCGCCCGGGAGGTCACTCCAGAATCCCGCCAGGAAAGCGGCGGCGGCCATGGCGATCAGGCGCAGGACGGTTCCCAGGGCTACTTGGCGCGTCCGCCCCCCGGCGATCAGCACCCCCTGGTAAAAGCGGCGAATCCCCACGACAGCCGGCCAGGGAAGCATGACCAGAATGGTCCAACGGGCCAGCCGGCCCACTTCGACGGGGACGTCCATGACGTTGGCCGTCAGCCAAGGCAAGGCAGAAGTGGCCCCGGCCAAGAGCATGAGCAGGGTGATGGAGATGTTGAGGATATTGTTGTAGCGCCTGAGTTTGAGGAAGGAGAGGCGGTCCTGGACCAGCGCCGTGGCGGCAGTCAGCATGTTGATGATGGGCGATTCCACCACCAGGGCCACGGCGTAGGCCAGTCCGTAGGCAGCCAGGTTGACTTTGGCCTCAGGCAGACGAGCAATGATGGCGGCGAGAAGCGGACCTTCCACCGACATCATCAGCCACGTCATGGCCAAAGGCATCCAAAACTGAAAAATCCTGGCGTAAGTCAAATCTCCCCCAACTCAGTTCAGATGCCGCGCAGTGTATCGGGGATTCCGCTATCTTGGAAACAGCATGTACGAGTTCGAGCCCCTTTTTCGATGGCTAGCCGGAATGGCTGCGATCTTGCTGATTCTCATGGCCGCCGCGCTGGCGCTCTCTGTAATCCTGCTGGCCGTTGGCTACCGGCGCTTGAAGCGCATCGAACTCCCCGAGGACGCCGACTTCTGGGTGGCCATCCGGGCGGTTCCTTTCTATCTCGTGGCGGCCCTTGATCTGCTCGACTTCGCTCTCGACTTCCTCTCGGCTCCCATTGGATGGATGGTTCTGACCCATCTCGGCCTGACTCCGCTGCGCAACACCTCGGTTGTGGAGATGCTGATTCCCTTCACCCAGCCCATCCCGACCCTGACCATGGCCTGGATCGGCGCCCGCCTGCTGGGCTGGGGTGAGAGCGCGGTCCCAGCCCGCATCATCGACATCGAATAGCCTTCTCCGCCGTGACCTGGGGCCTGGCCCAGAGGGGTCCGATTCTATGGGTCCGCCTTCTCATCGGAGAACTCTGATTCTTGCTGAAAGCCTTGGACGCAGGGGACTCGGGCGGGGCTCAGGCGGCCAGCCAGAGAGTCAGGCGGTAGGTGACGGCTGAAGCCAAATAGGCCAGCACGAACATGGAGGCGAAGGCGATGGCGGGAAGCCGCCAGTTGCCGGTTTCGCGGCGCATGACGGCCAGGGTCGAGACGCATTGCAGGGCAAAGATGAAAAAGACCAGCAGGGAAAGGGCCACGGCCAGGCGCTGTCCGCTGGAAGCCTGCGCGGGGGCTACGCCTGGAGGGGCCAAGCGGTTGCGCATGGTGTCGACCAAGGCGCTCTCGTCCTCTTCTTCCACCGAGTAGATCTGGGCCAGGGTGGCGATGATGACTTCACGGGCGGCCAGCGAGGC
>DATIPO010000168.1:0-7457 GCA_035471925.1 Acidobacteriota bacterium | reverse complement strand
AGGACCAGCTTTGCTGCTTTGGTGTGGTATCGATTACCCAGGCCGCCGAAAAGAGCTGCTGCAGCCGCGCTGCCATCGGCAGGGCGTGCTCAGCGGGAGCCAGACAGAGGATGTCGTCGCCGCCGCAGTAGATCAGGCGCCCCGGGAATTCGCTCTCCACCACCCAGGGGACGATCCGGTGAGCAAAGGCGGCCAGGCTGCGGCTGACAAAGGCATGCAGGGAAGGACCAAAGAGGCGCTTTGCTTCCAGCAGCTCAGACCAGCCGGCCTCTTTGGTTCGGGGATTCTCGCCCAGCTTTTTCACCACGTCGGGATGAAGTACGTCTTGCCAGCAGGTCTGGACGACCTCGGCATCGCCCAGCAGCAATCGGGAGATGGAATCGCCATCCAGGCGGATGACGGCGAAGCCGGTCTTCGGCTTCCCGGAGGCGAGAATCTTGGAGGCTTTGTTGAGCAGTTGCTGGACCGCTTTCTGTAGCTCCTCCAGCGCTTCCGCCTGCCTTTCGTTCTCTTCACGTGCCTGGTCGATGGCTTTAGTCAGGGTTTGTGGAAAGAGGACGGCTTGAATGTCTAGCTTGAGAAACTGCCGCACCTCCCATGATTCCGACTCCGAGTGGCGGGCGAGACTCTTCAGGGAACGGGCGAAACTGGTCCTGGGCAAGTCAGCTTTCTCGTGGGCCTTAACGACCCTCTTAAGCAAATCCCTGCACTCGGTGCTTCGCACGAGTTCGACCAGGAAGTCCTGGGCAGCCAGCATGGCCGTTGACGGGAAGGGAACCCGGACACGACCATCTTGATCCGCGACCGCCTCCGGTGGTTCTGGTCCAGCCCAAAACGGATTGATGCCCGCCAGCTTTGGTTGGTCGCGCGCAACACCGCCCTCAACCAGGAAGCGCTTGCTGGCGCATACGGCGCAAAGCCGCTCCACGCTGTCTGGGTCGGGGTTAAGGCTTCTCCGCTTCCAGAAGTCATTAGCGTGCCGACGTGCCTTGTGCAAGCCCATCTCTGGCGGATGGTTGGTCAGGGCCTGGCGCCTGCCGCACAAACTGCACTTTTCTCCCGGCTCGGAGGTGGCTGCCAGAGCATCTCCATTGAGGCGCCGCATCATGTGCCTCTGCAGGAGTTGGTGGTGGGTGACCGCATAATCGAATCCACGCTCGCATTGATGGATAGTCAGGTTAGTGGCGGCGTAGACTTGACGAGCATGCTCGTACTGGCGCCAGGCATCGTCGTCGACAAAGGGCCTCAACCAGTCTTCCCGGCGCTGGACGACCTGTTGGTCAGCCGCGGGTGCCTGACCCGAGAGTGACCTGGCATCTTGAATCTTCTCCAGCCGGCGCCATTCGATGGCTGTCCAGGAACAAGGTAGAATCTGCGTCTGCTGGCGGTCCCAAATCTCCTGCCAGTGCCCCTTTCCACAGCCAGTTTCGTTTTCGAGCCAGTCCTTGACGAGCTTGCCCAGTTTCTTCCAGCGCTCGGCGACACGGCTCTCGGCATCTTGGGCCAACTCCTGCAGCGGTACCAAGAAGGAGTGCCCAGGCTCACCTCGTGGAACCAAAGCCGTGAAGGCATTGGGCAGCACCGCTGCATACGTGCCGAAGTCGGTTCCGTCCGGTAAAGCATCTGAGTGGGCTTCGCTCAGCCACCCATCGGCTCTAGGATTGCCGCGAAGGTCTGGATAGACGATGGCATCAGGTCCATAGCGCTCGACGATGGGAATCATGGCCTGCCAGATCAAATCGGCGATCAAGAAGGAGCTGACCCAAAGATCGCGGGAGGTGCGCGATTCCTCGATGAAACGCTGCACACCGCCGATACTGAAACGGAGCATGAAGGGATCTTGGGCCCGATCGGGCGTCGCGCGATGACCGAGAAAGGCCAAACTGGTGGTGACCTTCAGATGGTCCCAGATAGAGTGATCAGGACAGCGGCTGTCGGCGGGCATTTCCTGCCAGACCAGTGGATCGCTTCGCCGCTTCCCTCCATCGAAGATCAAGGCATCGCGAAAACGTCTCCAGATGCGCAGGAAGTGGCTCCGCAATTCCTCTTCCTTCTGCCATCCCGGCAGCGGGTCAGCTAGCTCCCTGGCAGCCTCAAATTCCTCCTCAAGGTAGATATTGCGCGCCTCAGCCCCCGCCGAGGGTATTTCTTGCCCCGACCGGTTAGCCAAAATCCGCGCCCCGGGACAGAGAGGGTGAGTCAGGATGGGATTGCTCGGCCACTTCAACTGGATCTGCGGCGATCCCTTGGTGCGTGCCGGCGGGCTCACCACCGGCCGATCCGCCCCGGAAGCGGCCCAGTCAGGAGGCCTGTTGTAGTATTTGAAATCTTGCCCGCTCAACTCCTCGAAGAGACGACCGGCAATGCTCGCGTGGCCGCCCCCGTCTGGATAGGAAGCGTAAGGCTTGGCAGGCGGATCGTGCAGCGCCTGAACGATCTTCTGTTTCCAAAAGGCCAGCTTATCCACGCTTCACCTCTTCTTCCAGATGATCCATGAACGCTTCGAGGGCATTGATCTCGGGTTCTTCTAACGGTTTGCGTGCTTTGCGGTCGGCGGCGCGGGGCTCGAATGCTGGGGCGGCGCCATTCAGTCGGATGAAAAGCGGATGCAGGCAATTGTTGACAAGCACCAGTCGAATGAAAAGCAAACTTGGGTGCCTGTCGGAGACTTGCCCCTTGCCTGGCCCGACAGGCACGAAATCGACTCTGCCTGCCCTCCGGTATCGGAAAGTGAGAGGCATGCCGAACGCTGTCCGTTGCGGGGCGTGTTCAAGTGGCCTTCGTGTCTTCAGGTACTCTAAGACGTCGCTATAGTCAGGCTCGGCCAGTTGCCGAAAGGCCTGCAAAGCGATTCCCGCCTCGTCCAAAGCTGCCGCCCACTCGTTGGCGGACCAAGCCTCTGGAAAGAGCACAATACGTGGGTTACGAAGGTGCGGGTGTCTCGCCCCTTTTTCTCCAAACCTTCCGAACCAAGAGTGCAAGCGGTCCAGCGACTCGTTGAATCGTTTCTTCCATTGATCTGGGGTTTTCGAGTCACAGAGCAAATGCAGGGATTCAAATTCGGGCCATCGTTCACCCTGGGGAATCGACCAAGTACGCAAAGCCAGACTTCCAAACGCCCGGCGGCTGCGGCTTCCGACGCCGCCAACATGTGCAAGAGACCACCAAGAAGCCGTCAGGGCACGCCGTGAACTCTGATCTGGTCTACCTTTCGGGAAAAGGCAACGGACACGGAATCTTGTCCCAGGTTCAAGGTACTCAGCCTCACCAGGTTTTCTGCCCATCTGAAACGGAAAGCCGAGGTAAACGAAGCCATTCCTAGGCGGCAGCTTCCTTCCCGGCTCGTTGACCTTTCTTTCGAACTGTTTGGCGAACGGCTTGCTCCACTTCTTCGTCCTTGGATTCTGATGCTCGATACGCATCAGGAAAGGGGACTGCCCACCCTTCTCGCTGGATGAGCCGAAGTAGGTCTCTTCTCTCGTCAACCCGGTCCCCTCGATCCGGTCAGCAAATCGGGGATCGACCGCTCGGTACCAGAATCGAAGCAGCCCCTTGAAAGACGGAGGGCGCAGTTCCGGCTGCTGAGCGGCACCGCCCAGGAAGAGAGGTGTGAGAACCTCGAAGTCCAACTGCAACTCAGATGGTTTGGTCATGTGTGACTATCTCCTCGCTGGATGGTCCCATCATTTCGTCTGCTTCAGGGGCAGGCGCAGAGAGGGTTCATAGGCGGCTGGTACGCTGCTGTCGAAGTCGTGTTCGTAGAGCTGGAGCGGGCCGAAGCTGCGGGCCAGTTGACCCAGGTGAAAGAGGAAGACCTTGGGGGCTGCGGCGAAGACGTGGAGCACGCCCAGGCGCTCCTGAATGCTGCGGGAGCGGATCTTGGCTTCAAGCTGCTGGGCCAGCGCGAGAGAGTGGTCCCAGTCCCGCACGCCGGTCGAACTGGGTGCGGGAGAAAGGGTGGCAGGAAGGATGCGGGAGATTTTCAGATCGCTGCGCTGCTGTAGGAAATACTCCACATCCTGGCCGATTGGGTGGGTCAGGCTGATCGCCACCGCCACATCCGAGGCATCAGCGTCAATATGGGTGTTGTCCTCGTCCTTCCAAAAGGACTCGTTGGCTTCGTCGCCAGGCCCCTGTCGCCAGTCCCGGGTACCTATCTGACCGCCCTGCACGATGGTCATGTCCACGCCGCTTTTGGCTTCCAGGCAGTAGCCGGCCGCGAAGGCTATCGTGGAATGGGCCGGCAAATGGAGGTGGAGACGGCGGCCCTGATTGGCGCTTTCCCGGAGGAATCTCAGCAGAAGAGGGTAGATCTCAGTCTTCCATAGGTCTCGACGGCGGATCCGACGCCCGTCAAAAAACCGCCGGAGATCGAGAACGTGATCAGCTTCCCGATCCTGCGCCACCCCGTGTCCATCGAAACTTCGGATGCAAAGACGGAGGGGATCTGAAGTAGGCGAAATAGGTGTGCCGCCTCTCATGACTGGTACCTGCTCCCCAGGCATTCGTCGCTCCTCTTCTTTTGTGGGTTTGTCGGCGCGGACAATCTTCATAAGCCGGCCGTGTTCGGAACTCATGAAGAGAACCGGGGTGATCCATTCCAGGGAAGAGGAATTGGCTGCCCGCATTTCCAGACGTCCTTCCACCAGAGCAGTATCGACGGCGTCGCCGTTGGCCAGCCCGCTATAAAAACCCCTGCTGAAGGCAATGGCCCCTTTGCTGGTGATGGGGAACTGCATAGCAACCACGGCGGGAATCTCGGCCTTGATCAGGGCGGAGGCGACGCCGCTGTAAGCATCCTGGCCCCGCTGCCGAGGAAGAGCCGAGCCGTAGCAGGTGTTGAGGAGAACCAAGCGAAGGTCGCGGCTGCAGTCGTGGATTTGTTCGGCGATGATCTTGCCTGAAACCGGCACGTGCTTGCGTTCAGGCCCGACAAGCGCCAACGAGCCCTCACCTGAATGGGCGTCGAACTTCCCGTGTCCGCTATAGTGCAGCACATGAGGTCGCTTCTCGCGAAGGCAACGCCTTAGTGTGCGGACGTCTGGATTGTCAAGATAGTCGACTTCCAAGTCGCTATTGGCTTGTAGCTCATCAACGATGGATCGGCGTTCATCGTCATAATGCAATCGGGGCAGATCCTCGGGCTCGGATTTCACGACCAGCACCTTGATTGGCGGTTCGACGGTTATCGGGGCTGGGCAGGGAGCTTTCAGGAAGCGGACCACCGGCGTAAAGACGCTCAGGCTCAAGAATCTGCCGTTGAAGGGATCCAGTAAAAGCTCCCAGGGGAGTGAAATCACCTCCTTGGGTGCGCCGCTGTCTTCGAAGCCTACGAAGCCCATTCGCAGCCTGAGGCCGATCTGTCGCACCCGGTTCTCCATGCCCTCGATGTTGCCTAAGCAGCGGTAAAAGGCAGGCGTAACGGCGCTGGTCATGAAGCTGCGGAGAAGCTTGCGCCCGATTGCCTCGATGTCCGGTGCGCCATTGCCGTTAGGCGGCTTGGCCTGGGCCTTTTGACTCTCGGGCACGATTCTGGCTAGCTCGGTTAGGAGTTTCTCGATTTCATCGGGCCGGAGTGGCAGGTCGAAATCGTCGTGATGCACGTCGTAATGGGACGTCGTGCTGACCTTGAGCCTCTCGCTTTCTGGTCGAATTTCAACGCTGAAGTTTCGATATTCCATCATGGTTGCAACAGCCCAGCACAGAATCTGGTGCGCTGCGGGCAGTCCGACAGCTTGGTCCCTTGGTAGGCCGCCACTAGGAACGCCTAGGTGAGGGTTAGTTAAGGCCCTGATGGGGCCGACTCTGGGAAGATGGCCATTTTGGGGCTCAGAAGCCCCGTTCATCACCTTTTTGTGGCGGGGCTGGCGGTTCTTCGGAGCCGTTTTCTTGGTTCGTCGTCGAAAATCTTCCGCTCCCCGGCGCAGTCGGGTCCGAATCAGGGCGCTTGGCATCGTCAGCCCGAGGCGTGTTCTTTCGTTCTTCCTTTGCCATGGTTTCTCCCTTCATGGTTGGCTGTTGAAGTTCGTTGGGTGCTGAGTCGGCGTTTGCTTGGTTCAGCGCCCATGATGCAGGGGTAGATACCCTGCATCCGAAATTGTTGGGTCAGGGTTGAAATTCTTCTCGGCGCTGCTTTAGGCGACGTTGGGACAGCCAGAAAAAGAGAGGGATAGCGGCTGCGAGAATTGCGAGGGTGAGTAGCCGAGGGTAACGCCGAGGGGCGGAGTCTTGGAGCGATCCGGACACGGATTGCCGGTGCCAATCGAGCAACTCCAGCGTGAGATCTGCGCAGCGGCGGCACAGGGCCAGGTGATCCTGTAGGGGTTCCACTTGCTCGCTAGCAAGCTGACCTTTGAGATAAGCCCACAGGGTCGCGAGACGCGGATGCCCGATTTGCGAAGAGCGGTCCTTTTCTGCAATCGCTCGGATGGCTTGGTCGATGAGAGTGACTTTCACGATACCTTGGCTGTCTTTAGGTGCCGGTGGGGCGTCAATTGTCTGACACCACTAGAGAGCCAAATGGGGATGAATTGTTTGGAAGTGAGAGGCGATGGTTGGGACTTGGTGGTTGGGTGTTGGGACAGCCTAGCCGAAATGCAGCCTACGGGTCGTGGCGGCCGAGGTAGATGAAGGGGGCCCAATAGTAGGGAGAGTGCCAGCGCTCGCCCTCAAGCAGGGAGAGTTGCGCTCGGCGCAAGGCGGCTGAGGGGCGGAGGTTGTTTTCGCGCATTCCGGAATAGAAACGGTGCATGAGGTGGGCGGTGGCGGGGTCGCTGACGTTCCAGAGGCTGACAACGACTCGGGGGACTCCGGCGTCGAGGAAGCTTTGGGGCAAGCCGATCATTCCTTCGCCGGGGACCTCTTTGCCCATGGCGGTCTGGCAGGCGCTGAGCACGACCAGATCGGCGTTGAGATTCAATCCTGCGATTTCGTGGGCGCGCAGGAAGCCGGCCTGGGGCTGTCCGTTTTGGTCGACCAGAGAAAGCACCACGCCGGAAAGATCAGGGTAGCGCGGATGGAGCAGGGCATGGGTGGCGAAATGCAAAACCCGGAAGCGGCTCAAATCGAGTTGCAGGAGTTGCTGGCGATTGGCCCGGAAGTCGAAGGCTTGAAAGCCGTTTTCCGGTGACCAGAGTTTCAGGATGGCCTCCCCTTCTTGACGCGTGTAGGGCAGCCGCGGCAGGCGGGCCATCCCCAGGTCGCGGGCGGAACGCAGCACGTCGGCATCTTCCATGGGTTCTTGCGAGTCCTGGCCCGGCGAGGCGTCGGACACCGAAGAGGCCGCCAGCCTGGGGTCCAAACGGTGAAAGACGGGATCGGCGAAAAGGGCCAGATCTCCACCTGCCGCAAAGGAAGAGGGGGATGCTTTCTGAAGCAACGTCAGCGTCGCGGCCGAAGGAAGATGTTCGATCTCGTGTTGCTCGATCAGCCGCCGCCCCTGGCTGTCGGACAGTTCG
>DATIPO010000167.1:0-11174 GCA_035471925.1 Acidobacteriota bacterium | reverse complement strand
AGGCGGATGGCAAATCGAAGGTCGATCCAAAAGTCTCTCATCGTCGGCTCCAGGTCTCAGCGAACAGTCTCCAGACGTCGCTCTTCTCTTCTTTGACGTCTCCAGTGATCTTCGAGTTTGCAATCGTCGTGCCAGGAGCGGTGTGTGCAGGCAGCCTCATCGCGGGATACGGGAACGTCCGCCTCGGGCGGAGTGTAGAGGCCGACCGGTCTTGCCGCCGAACCTGTTCGATTATGCCTAAGTTCAGTCTATGAATTGTGCGATTTCGGGACCGCGGTTCCCACATTTGCGAAACATGGCAGAAAGTCGAGAGTCCCTGGACCGGAGTCAACAGCCAGGTGTGCCGGCCGGAACTGGTTTGGCCTGCGAGCCATGAGAGAGTGGGCCGACAGCAATGGGATGCTGCACCCTTGATCAGGAGACGAGTTGCCACACGGAACGGCTGTGGACACTACAATGAAGGCCATGAAGGGCGATCGCAGGACAAAAGCCGAGGGTCATGCTGACAAGAGTCCACGCCAGAGGCGTGAGGACCGTCTTCGAATGAATCCCCGCGAGGAGCAGCGATACGTGCAGGCGGCCATGACCTACGGCGCACTCGGATTAGCAGTTGTGCTGCTGACGGCGGTCGATCCTGGATTAGCTCAGCCCGAGCGGCGCAACGACGTCGCGGCCCTCATCGTGGCCCTTCCCGTCTTCCTCATCTTTGCCTCCCTGGTGGCTTGGGGCAACCGCCTGGTTGCGGCCCTGCTCAACTTCATGGGACTGAAGGCGGAAACGGCTTGGCGCATCGGCTATCACCTGCGCGAGAAACTGGTCATGATCTTGACGCTGACATCGGCGCTGCGCGTTCTGATCTTCTTGGGGAACGCTCTGGGATACCGCCCCCGCCTGATTCCTCCCGCCATCGAGTCGAGCGAGCCCAAGCTTTCGATGTGGTTGGGCGTAGCCCTGATGTGCGTCATCGTATGGGCCCTCTTCCGCGCCGGCTGGAGATCCTTCCTGCAACGCCGCCGTCCGGCCTCGCGCGCCTGACACCTAGTCCTTCAATTCCAGGAAGGGGCCTTGGGGGACGAAGTCGTTTTGCTCTAGGTCGGCGCGCAGGACGTGGGCGCCCATGGCGCCGATGCGGCGGTTGGGATTGTAGCTGATGGGCGGAGTCAGACCGGTGCCGAAGTCATAGAAGCCTTCCAAGGTTGAAACCAGCTTCTCGCGCGTCAGTTCGCGTCCCGTGCGGCGCAGGCCTTCGACCAGGACCTTGGCGGCGGCCAGGGTGGAGATCTGCTGGGGACGCCCTTGTCGGGGCAGGTCGGCTTCCTCGACCAAGCTCAAGAATTCCCGCACCGCCTCACGCCGGTAGTCCCGGGGCAAGGTGGCGGCGCTGCTCAGGAGCTTGCCCGAAAAGGCGGGCGGCGCTTGGAAGAGCGAGGCTCCCGCCAGCGACGCCGGAGATAGGAAAATGGGATGAAAGTCTTGGCTGTCAGCGGCGCTCAGCCAAGCCGAGGCCTCGGCGTCGCGTCCCAGGAAGACGACGACCTGGCTTTCCGCTTTGCCCAGTTGCTTGACCGCCTCCAGGGGCTTGAATTCGCCCGACGCGTAGCGGATTTCCTGCAACTCCGGCCATTCGAACTTGTAAACCTCATCCCGGACCGCCTCCACGGCGTCCTCAATGCCCAGTTGGTGGGGTGCCACCAGCGCCAGACGCAAAGGCTCGCGGTGATTTTCCCGGGCCGTGAACTCGATCAGAGCTCGGGTCTGAGTGGCCGCTCCCGAGAGCAGGTAGAAGACGTGGCGGTTGAGGGGGAAACCGACCTGCGGACGCAAGGTAATGGGACCCACCATGGGCAGAGCCAGCAGGTCAGCCAACTTGCACAGGGCCTCCTCGCGCTCCACCAGATAGGGCGAGATCAGGGCGAAGATCTCTTTTTCCTCCACGAACTCCCGCACCGCTGCCTCGGCTTGAGCCGGATCGGCAGGGAGATAATAGGTTTCCAGGTCGAGTCTGCGTCCGTAGACACCGCCGGCGCTGTTGATTTGGCCAAAGTAAGCTTGCAGGACTCTCCGCAGCGATTCGGCTGTCATCAGCGAACCAGGAGGAAGCAGCAGGCCCAGGCGGATGCTGTCGTCGCTGACGCCCGGATCGCGCTCCTTTCCCACCCGATGCAGGTAGGCCATCAGGGCCTGCAAGTCGTCCTCCGACATACGGTAGCGAGGCATGGCAGGATTGAGTTCGTTGCCCGCCGGATCGACTCCGGCCACGATGGCTTTCTCCAGGGCCGTCGCCGTGTAGGGTGGATGGCGGCGTCCTGTCTCATGGCGCACGCCGTAAGGCTTGGTTAGGTTCTCCCATATGATGTTGGAGGGGTAGACGCCGCCTTCGGGACGCCCTCGCCCGTCGGCGCCATGGCAATTGACGCAGGGCAGGAGGTTGGCCGCGACTTCGGTCTTCTCCTCGCCCATCAAGGCGACTACGGGATGTCCTGACGGACTGGTCCCGTTCATGTAGATCTGCTTGCCCTGCTGTTCCTGAGGCGTAAGCTCGTCGTTGCTGGCCGCCAGGACAACCAGGGCGACGGCTGCCAGCAGCACGGCGGTCCAGGAGAATAGTTTTGGATGAATCGAGACGTGTTTCATAATTGCAGGACTCTCAGTATAGCAGCCACCCAGACGGCGGCTGGGTCTGTCGGACTAGCCGCAACGCGCCCCTGCGGCTCCTGGTGACGGCAACCCGTGAGAAATGTGGGCTAGTCGTCCGGAAAGGTCACGATCTGGTTGCGCAGGGGCATGGCATATTGAACGGGATCTCCCGGCCAAGGCAAGGTGAAGGCGCCCTTTTCCGTCAGGAATCCGTGGCTGCGGTAGCTTTCCAGATGAAAGGGGAGGCCTTCCGAGCGCAGCAAGTCGCAGCCGTCGGCCACTTGGAAATGGAGATGGGGCTCGTCGGAATTGCCGCTGTTGCCGATCTTCCCCAGGAGGCGCCGGCTGAAGACCCGTTGACCGGGCCGCACGGTCACCGATCCCCATTGCAGGTGGCCGTAGAGAGCGCAGTATCCGTCGTCATGGCGGATGACCACGTAATTGCCCGCGAAGTTGGACAGCGTGACAGGTTCACGAGGCCCCCCGGGAGGATGATCGGAGGAGCCGTCGCGGACGGCGGCGACGGTGCCCGAAAAGGCCGCCCGAACCTCCTCGCCCCAGGCCAGGAAGTCGCCGTTGTTGACAGGACGTCCGTTAGCTGCCTCGGCTTGCCGCCAAGTCCGGCCCTGAGCGTCGATGCGCACCCAGTCGAGGGCGAACCGCTGGGAGATGTGGCCCAAGATGCGGGCCCTGCGGTGGCGCGACCAGTTGGAGGGTCCAGCCCGGGCTAACCAGGGGCCGCCTCGCAAGGGCGCTTGCATGACGGGCGTGCGGGGACGCAGGCGGAGAAGCGTGGAGGGTCCGGCTATGACCAGGGTGCCGTCTTGATCGATCCGCACCGGGTTGTCGGACGCCGGCGCTGGGGACGGCCGCCTCGAAGCCTCTCTCCCGGAGTCTGCGGATTGAGCATCGGTCAAAAGCAACTCGTGATCAAGGCGGTCGGGAAGGCTGCGGCCCTTCTCCAACGCCAGCCACAGGAAGAGAGTTGTGTCGCGTCCAGCGTCCAGCGTGAGGGAGGCTGCGGGGCCGTCCGGGCTTTGCAAGGGGCCGTTGACCAGCCACTCGGCGTCGAAGCTGCCCAGCCGGCGCCCGTCCTGGTCGAGGACCCGCACCTGGGTCAGCCTGAGTTCACGAAAGCCGTAGTGCTTGAGGCGGATCTCGTAGGCCAAATGATTCAGTCCGCCGCTGGAAAAGGCCATTGGGGGCACCGGCACGACGCCCAACAAGGCTGGCGTCCACAGCAGATAGCCGCCCGCAAAGACCAGGGGCAGCAGCGCCAGGACTGCGGCAGTCCAGCGGATGCCTCGGCTCCCGGTCCTGCGCAACAGTCTCCAGGCCCAGGGCCAGCACGCCAGCATCAGTCCACCCGCGGCTCCCAGCACCGGAACCCAGTGGATGGGCAATCGGCGCGTGATGGGACTGAGCGTGTCGAGGCTGAGAGCGGTCACCGCTACGATCAGTCCGGCGATCGGCGGTCCCCAGCCCCGGCGCGGCTTTTCCTTGCCCTCGTCCATGCCGCGACTCTAGGCCAAAGGGCGCTCTTTCATCAACTGCAGGGACTGGCAACGCGGACGCCCACCAGGGACGTCCGCGAGGGGCCGCTGCTCGGCCACTTGGGCTGAGGCTCGGGGACCTGGTCAGCGGCCTCGTATGCTCTCGGCGGGAGAGCGGCTCGCTACTCCGTCGTCGACTTGAGCGTGTCGGCGATGGGAGCCAAGTCCGGCCTGGCACCGGATTCGATGGGGCCGACTTCCACGGCGTGCTTGAAGCGCGGCAGGACAAACTTGTTCCAAGCCTCATCGAAGTAATCGAATCCCTTGTTCCAGTCGTCGCCGCGTCCCCAGCCGATTTGGGCGAATCGGATCCGGGTGCGGTTCTCGTCCAGCGCCTGAAAATCGAGGGTCACCAGAGTCCGTTGGATGCGCAGGGTGGGGATGTTGGGCGGGAAGGCCCAAGTGAACGCCAGGCGGCGCTTCTCGATGAATTGCACCACCACTTCGCCTTCGGCTCCCCGCTGACCGGCTGGCGCATCAGGGCTGAACCAGATGTCCATTTGGCCTTTGACTCGAGGGTCGATGCGGCAATGGGGCGCGAAAAAGCTCTGCAGTCCCTCGTTGGTGGTCCAGGCCGTCCAGGCCTCGTCCAGTGAAGCGTTGACTACGAATTCTGCTTCCAGTTGCCGCTCGCCGGCCAGGGCGGAGGCGCTCACGAGCGCTGCTGCCAACGCCAGACTCAATAGCATCCGAATCATCGTGCTGTTCATTGTTCTGTCTCCTCGTTCTTTTTGATGTTGCTTGCGGTCTTCTCTCCTGGCGCATGCAGCCGCATGCAGACGGGCACAGGCGCGGGGAGCGTTCCTTCAAGTTCTCCCGATCAGCGGCGGCAGGCCTGGGCGTAGCGCTGCTTGAGCACCTCCTCCCATCCGCCCTCGTAGCTATTGCGGGATTCCTCGGCTTTCTCGCCCAGGACCTCCCATCCGCTATGGACGAGTTCAACCCGGGTCCTGGAGCCCAGTTGGTGAAACTGAACCTCCACTTTCTGGGCCTTGTCTTCTTCGTAGCCCGGATGCCAGGTCATTGCGATGCGCCGGGGAGCGTCCCAAGCCAGCAATGTGCCCCATTCAAAGCGCTGGCCGTCGTCGCGCACCTCGTAGACCTTGCCTCCCACGCGGGGCTCGAACCCGCAAGAGGCGGCCCTCTCCTGGCTGATCGAATAGGTTGCCAGCGGCCACCAGTCGCTGATGCGCGCCGTGAAGATTTCGAAGGCCTGATCACGCGGACAGTCCACTTCGATGGTTTTGCGCACCGGACGGACCTGCTTGTTCACGTCCGCCTCACTCTTGACTTCTGATTGAGTCATCGCCTCTCTCCTTGGTTTTTTGATGTTGCGCTTCAGCCTCAGATTTGAAGGACTCCAACACGTCGTCCCAGAAACTCTCGACGTAGACGCGCAAGGCTTGCAGACCGCGGCGTTCCAGGCGGTAGAGACGACGCACGCCGTCCCGCCTTTCGTTTACCAGCCCGGCTTTCCGCAGCACGCTGAGGTGCTGAGAAACAGCCGGACGGCTCACGGGCAGGCCTTCCGCTAAGTCGCAAACCGCTAGCTCGCCCCGGCGAAGCCGCTCGAATATGGCCCGCCGCGTGGGGTCCGCCAATGCCTGAAGCACGTTTCCGTAAGTCATCACTTACGTAAGTCTATGCTTACGGATGCCAACGTGTCAAGGAAAAAGTTTCAGTCGGACGACAGGGACCTCGTCTGGGCGACCGAGCCGAGGGCACTGTGCGTGGTGGAGGCGCGGAAGGCGCAATTGATCCAATTAGAGCCGTAGCGCATCTATGTTCGATATTGCTGATTTGTCCAAGGAATGGGAGGAGGACATGCGTTCTTTCAGGGGTGTGCGCCAAGTCCGCATGGGCGAGGCTGTGCTTTGGCCGCAGCTCAACCGTCTGCAATGCGGCGGGAGGGATGTCAGACTGCAGCCGAAAGTCGTGGAGACGCTGGTCTATCTGGCGCGACGGCAGGGAGAGGTGGTTTCGCGCAGCGAGCTTCTCGATCATGTCTGGGAAGGCACTTTCGTCAAGGAAGAGGCGGTTACCACTGTCGTTTCTCAGGCCCGGCGGGCCTTCGGCGGATCAGCCAAGGATTCCTTAATCGAAACGGTGCCCAAGCGCGGCTATCGCCTGATCGCGCCGGTCAAGTTCATCTCTGAGGAGACTTCCGAAACGCCAGAAGCCTCTTCGTCTGAGGGTGACGAGTCTCCACCCGGGACTCCCCCCAACGCATGGCCTGCATTCCCCCACTTGCGGGGAAGATGGCGGCTCCTTCCCGCCGCCCTGGCATCGGTCGTCCTCTTGCTGGCCTTCGGCGCTTATCATTCGGGACTGCACGATCACACGGTTGTCGTTTCCAGGGCCGGGGCCCCGGAGGCGGGGAATGGTCAGGCGTCGGGTCCGATGGGGGCCGAACAATTGATCGAGCAGGGAGATCATTTTCTCCAGCAGGGGACTTTTTTAGCCAACGAGAACGCCCTTTCTCTCTTCCTGCAGGCTTTGCGCGAGGATCCCGAGAGCGCTCAGGCCAATCTGGGGCTGGCGCGCAGTCTGCTGTCGAGGGTGGAACACTACGGTTACCGACGCTCGCTATTGGATTCGGCTGTCCGACATGCCCGCGAGGCGGACCGGCTCAAGCCCCGCTCAGGAGACATTCTGGGCACCCTGGGAGACTTGGAGCGGCTCAGGGGGCGTGACGATGCCGCGCTGGAGGCCTATTTGGCGGCTGGCAAACTCCTGCCCGAGGACGGCTTGATCGCCAAGCGGGTCGGATTGCTCTACGAACGCAGCGCGGCACTCGATGAAGCGCTCAAGTGGCTGAGCAAGGCCCGGGCTCTTTTGCCCCACGACGGAGAAATCGCCTCTGAAATCGGTCTCATTCATCTTTCCTTGGACCAACTGGAAAAAGCCGAGATGTGGCTGCTCCAGGCGATTGAACTGGAGCCCATGGGAGCTGCCCAACGCGCCCGTCTCACCACCGTTTACCTGTTGCAGGGCAAATGGGGAAAAGCCGAAGGGCCCTGCCTGACCCTTTTGGCCCATCTCCCCGACAACGTCCAATGCTTGATCAGTCTGGGAGAACGGGCTGCTGTGCGGGGACGGGCCGAAGAAGCCGATCAGTACTTTCAGCGCATTCTAGTCCGGCAGCCCGGACACCCCTACGTGCGCTTGCGCCGAGCCCATTTGATGCTCCAAAGGGGTCGCCGGGAGGAAGCCTATCGTTTGCTCGACCAGGTGCGGGCATCGCTGCTGCGGCGGGACGACGATCACTGGACCCAGTTTTGGATGATGGCGGCCATCTCCTCTCTCAAGGGACACCCCGAGGAGGCCGCCCAGTGGCTCGACCGGACTGTGGAAGCGGGTCGCCTTCTCTTCCGTTGGGACGCCTCCGACCCCGCCTTTCTGCCCCTCAAGGGGAGCCCTGGTTATCAGCGCTACCTGAACAAGATGAAGGAGAGAGCGGCCCAGTTGCGGGAGCGAAGCCGGTCCCCCAAGTTCTCCCGTTCGTTCTCCTGACGAGGGCCAGCCTGGGGGTAGGCCGGGAGCGGTAAGAGAGCAACTGAAAAGCCGCTCCCAGCCCTGTCGGGGACACTTTCATTCCTCGATAGGACTGACCGGCAAAGTCGTAAACTCCCCCGGCTGGGCCCCCAACTCCAAAGCCACCACGGCGATTTCTCCGCTCAGCGCCAGCACACAGATGGTTCCTTGAAAGTCCTCCAGGTCGGCGTCAGGGAAGAGTTCGTCGATGAAGGAGGCGATGCGTCCTTGGGCCGCCACGCTGATCAGCTCCCTGCCTTCGGCGATGACTTGACCCGATGCGTCCTTGAGCGTCAGTTCGACATCGATGTCTTCGATCCCCGGGTTGCGGATGGCGACTCCCGTCTGTACGCCCGCCAGATTGCGGACCGGCGCCATCACGGCTGAAGAGGGAGATGCCGAACCGACTCCTGCGATGCCCGCGCCGGGGATTTCGAAGCGCACCACGCCCGAGATGTTGGAGGTGGCCTTGACCACAGCCGAACCCAGTTGCAGGACGCTGTCGGGATCAGAGGAGAAACTGACGCTGCCCAGCGGAGGCAGTTCGAACTGGAGGTTGGTGATGGGCCCTTCCGGGGCCTCCACTCCGCTGAGGATGGCAAAAGGGGCGATGGGAAGGCCGTCCTCGTTGTAGATCGCCAGATCGCCGCTCAAGGTTGCGGACTGCGAGGGATTGTAAAGCACCAGTTCAGAGCCAAACCCGTTCCCGCCCCCGAACTGCGAGAAGTGGAGTTGGCTGGTCAGTCCCCGCAGTCCGCGAATGGCCCGCACCATTGAGGGGTTAAGGGTCGGCAGCAGGGCGGGGATGGAGGAGTTGATGTAAAGCGTATCGCCGTCCGGACTGGCCCGGATGCCGTTGGGGTGGATGAAGGTGGCCTCGGAGGCTGGTCCGTCGTCGTTGCCGAAGGGGCCGAAACCCGCTGCTCCGGCACCCGCCAGAAGCGACACTTGGCCGTCCAGGGTGACCATGAAGATCTGGTTGGCCCTGAAGCCCGAGACATACAGCACTCCGTTGGCGAAGGTGATATGCCCGTTGCCGCCTCCCGGGATGGACGCAAAGCGCGTCGTCACCCCCTGGGGATCGATCTTCACCACCCAATTGTCGTTGAAATTGGACGTGTAAAGATTGCCGTCGTCATCCACCGTCAGTCCATTGGGACAGTTGAGGAAGTTGCTGGTGGAGATGAGCGACGACTGGCCTTCGGGGGTGACGCGCGCGATGGTGTTGGCACCGCAATTGGCTACGAAGACAGTATCGGTGGAGTCGACCGCCACGCCCACCGGTCCGACGATGTCGGCGGTGACGAAAGTCGAAACCATGCCTTCGGGAGTGATTCTGCTGATGCGTCCGCCGGCGATGTTGGACTGGAAGAGGTCTCCTTGGGAGTTGAAATCGTTGCCCGAGGCCCCCAGCAATCCCGTAGCGAACAGCTCCACATCGCCTTGGGGCGAGATTCTGAAGACGTCGGTGCCGTTGGCGTTGTCCAGCCGCAGGCCGTAGTTGGCCACGTAGACATTGCCGCTGCGGTCCACCGAGATTCCTCCGCTGGCGTCAATCGGACCCGCCAGCGTTTCCACGGTTTGGGCCATGGCCGCGGCCATGAGTAAGGAAAAGACGATCCAACCCGCTATCAAGTAGTGCTTCCTCAAGACTCCTCCGTTCCCTGGGTTCCGGTTTGGAAAAACTGATGTCAGGGCAGGCTAGCAATCTCCCAAAGGCATGTCCTGAGCGAAAACTAATGAAATCCTCTCCAAAATCTGCCCGTGCTCTAGCCGTCCAGCTCGGAGCAACTTCAGGCCGGCAAGGACCATGACGATCTCCCGATTCCCTTGCATTGAGTGGGCCGCTTCGATACTGTCGAATGAAAGTCAACTGCTGGGGAGGAGATTTATGTCTTACCATTTAAAAGGACGTTTGCTGGAAGTCTGTAATTGCCAGGTGCTCTGCCCATGCTGGGTGGGAGAGGATCCCGACAGAGGCACCTGCGACTCTGCCTTGGCTCACCATTTCGATGAAGGGCAGATCGACGGAGTCGACGTTTCAGGTCTGACCTTGGCCTTGGCCGTCCATATCCCGGGCAACGTGCTGGACGGCAACTGGAAGGCGGTGGTCTTCATCGACGACAAGGCCAATGAAGAGCAGACCGAGGCCATTATGAAAGTCTACAGCGGCAAAGCTGGAGGTCCCATCGCCGACTTTGTGCAGCTCTTCGGCGAAGTGCTGGCCGTGGAACGTGCCCCCATCCAATTCGACGTCGAAGGAGGCAAGGGCACGCTTCGCATCGGCGATTCCGTGCACGCCGAATTGGAACCTTTCACGGGTCCCAGCGGCGAGGTCACTCAACTGGTCGACTCCATCTTTTCGACGATCCCCGGGTCACCGGCCTATGTGGGTAAAGCGCTGTCCTACAGGCAGAAATCCGAACGACTGGGTCAAGACATCGACCTCGAGGGACACAACGCCATTCAAGGCAAGTTCCTGTTCGAGCACGCGGCCTAGAGCGACGACGGGCTCAAGGCCATGCCAACAGCGCTGCAGCGCAATTCATTTCTGACGGTCCTGATCGGACTCATCGTCTTGGCCTGGGCGGCTCTGTGGATCATGGAAGGCACCTTGGCCGGACACCTTCTCCATGGCCACCTGATGCCTTCCCGCTCCTGGACTCAGGGCTTGACCCATGCCGGACTCTTCTGGCTGGGCTGGGTCCTGATGTCGGTAGCCATGATGCTGCCGGCCACGCTGCCGCTCATCCTGCTCTTTCGGCGCATGACGCGCCGGCGCCAGCGGTCCGCCGCACTGGCGGCTTCGCTGGTGGCGGGCTACATCACGGCATGGGCTGTCCTGGGACTGCTCTTGGCCGCACTGCGTCCGGCCCTGGCCTACGGGCTGGACTCCTGGCCCTGGTTCTCGGCCAATCCCTGGGCCGCCAGTGCGGGACTGTTCCTGATCGCCGGCGCCTTCCAGTTTTCCGCCCTCAAGTACCGTTGCCTGGACGAATGCCGCTCCCCGCTGGCCTTCCTCACTCAACACTGGGGCGGCCGCCGCGACGCCTGGACGGCCCTGCACCTGGGCTGGCGCCACGGACTCTTCTGCCTAGGCTGCTGCTGGGCCCTCATGCTCCTCATGTTCGCCGCCTCCACCGCCCACCTCCTGTGGATGCTCATCCTGGGCATCCTCATGGCCAGCGAGAAAAACCTCCCCAGCGCCCGCCCCCTCGGCCGCCCCCTAGGACTCGCCCTCCTAACCGCCGCCTTGGCCATTACGGTGCTCCACCAGATCTAAATCCAACGAGCGAAGGTAACGTCAAGGGACTCCGGCACACTACTGCCCTTGGCCGAGGAGGGCGCTAGTGGATGCCGCGGATTCCGGCCTCCAAAACCCTGCCCAAATGAGAATCGTCGTTTCTCTGCCGGAAGAACTCGTCACCTTCGCTGACGCAAAAGGCGAAA
>DATIPO010000166.1:0-2395 GCA_035471925.1 Acidobacteriota bacterium | reverse complement strand
GCCCCCTTTTGGCCGGTTTGAGCGCTTTTAAACGTGTTACAATGCGGGCGTGTCGGAGTATTGCAGTATCATGGCACTGATGGATACTCCCGTGCGCATCGTCTGGCGCGAGGCTGGCCGGCCCGTCATTGAGGGCTGCGAGGACATCCCTATTGAGAGGTGCGGGCTGTGTGCGCTTCCTTCCCGCAGGTCCATGTCCTACGGCAAGTGGCAGGGCGCGCAGTTCACCGACCAGAACAAGTTGGCCGCGCCGGAGTCGGAGCGGGTCTGCGAGCCCTGCATCTGGGCTCACTCCTGGGTGGCGCCTTCCGGCTACCCGGTCGGAGAAGGCAAGCGGGGCCCCTGCCTGCGGATGTTCTCTCATTTCTGGTGCGAGAAGGCCGGGTATTTTTACGCCAAGAAAGACCAGAAGCTCGAAATGGCGTCGTGGCTGCTTCAAGAACGCGATGGGCGCTGGTTCGCCTGCGTCGCGGACGGGGGCAAGAAGCACACCCTGCCCCGCACCCGACTGAATTGCGGGCCGCAAGGCGTGGTGCGCTTCGAGGAATCGGACGTCCCGCTCAGCCCGCCGGACTGGTCGCTGTACGCGGACATCTGCGCCATGCTGGCCGTAGGGCTCTCGAAGGCGGCCTTGGAGTCCGGGCGCTACACCCCTGCTCAAATCCATGCTGCCGAGGCGGATATCAGGGAGTTCGAAAAACGCTGGTGCCGAAGCCGGGGAGGCGCGTTGTTTTCCCTCATGCTCTGGCTGGCGACGAAAGAAGGAGACGAAAGCGATGGGAAAGGACTGGTCGGAGGACGAAAAGACGGAGTTGGTGGTCGATCTGATTCTGGCGGTAAGAAAACAGTATCTGGCCGCCGGCGCCAACCCGCTCAAGCACTGGACACAGATTCAGGACCGGCTGCTGGCGGCTTCGCGCATGGAGGCCGAAACCGGGCCGCTGGTGACGCTGCTGGCCAGAAAACTTCAGCTCCCGGCCCTCAGCAAGCAGGCCTCTTCGATACTTTTGATGCTGAGTGAGGCGTTTGAAAAGGACGAATTGGCCGAGTTGGTCGAGGAGGAAATTGATTTTCTTATAGCCAAAGCCAGGGCCGAGGCGGAGCGCCGCAAGGAAATCAAATCCAGCCCTTTGCTGGATGAACTTTGAGGAGAAGGGATAGATGAAGGAAAAGAGGTTCGAGTTCGTGCTTCAGGCCGACGCCCCCATCGCCCACAGCGAGGGGACCATCGGCAACAGTTCGGTGCTGATGCGCCAGAAAGTGCGCTTGCCCGGCGGGCGCTGGGCCAAGGTGCCCTACATCACCGGCGACACGATGCGCCATGGGCTTCGCGAGGCCGGGGCGTGGGCCTATCTGGACGCCGCCGGGCTGGTCGATGACCCTTCGCTCACCGAATCGGCTCTGCGTCTGCTCTTTGCCGGCGGGATGGTCACCAAATTGGGGCCGACGGTCAATCTGGAGGAGTTCCGCCGGCTGGCGGAAATCTGCCCGCCGCTGGGCCTGCTGGGGGGATGCGCGCAGAACCGGGTCATCGAAGGACAAGTCCACGTCGACGAGGCGCTGCTTATCTGCTCAGAGACGCAGCACCTGTTTCCGCAGTGGCTCAAGGACTGGCTGAGCGAGCAGGAGGAGAGCGTCGAGTCGGCCCGCAAGCACGTGAATGAGCGCACCCGCGTCAGGATGGACCCGGCTCTCTCGCCGGGCAAGCGCGAGTTGCTGCTGCCGGAATCCAAGCAGGAAATCCAGCAGCGGCTGCTGGCGGGCGAGATCGCCGCCGGGGCCGACGACGCTAAGGGGAAAGAAGCCGCCAAGAGCACCAACATGCCGCGCAATTTCGAGGTGGTGGAGCGCGGCTCTCTCTTTTACTGGAGCATCCAGGGGCGGGTATGCAGCGAGCTTCAGGAAGACACCTTCATGGTGATGCTGGGAGCCTTTCTCTCGCATTGCCAGGTCGGAGGCAAGAAAGCCACCGGTCACGGGATGCTCAAGCCGGTCCACTGCCGTCAGGTGCATGTGCGTCCGGTATCCCAGCGCACCGAGGTCTTCTCGCTTTCCACGGCCAAGATCGGCGATGTTTTCCGCGCCCACTGCCGGGAGAAGGCCGGGGAAATCCGGGACTTTCTGGGGAGCGTGGCGGCATGAAAAGGAGAAAAATGAAAATAAGACTATTGCCTAAAAGAATTGACAGCATCGTCAACGATGCGGAAATCCAGAGAATTCAGGCCGCCTTTGCGCGGGCTGGCTACGAGGTGACTGAAGAGCAGGCGTTTTTGTTCTGGAGAGAATATAGTCGAGCCTTATCGGCAAGCTGGCTTTCTTTGAGTCCTTCAGACATCGATAACGCCATTCAAGAGTGCGCCTCTTGGTTCGAGTCGATATGAAGCCTCTGCGGATC
>DATIPO010000165.1:0-2874 GCA_035471925.1 Acidobacteriota bacterium | reverse complement strand
CGGGTAACGCCTGCAGTATAACAACCTTCGTGTCGAGGACGCCCCTCCCACCCGGACCGCCGGATCTCCACAATTGGCCGGCAGGACTCGAACCTGCGACCGTCGGATTCGAAGTCAGAACCAGCCCGGTTGACGATCTTTGAAGCGATCAAGGAGAAGGTTGAACTAAACCGCTGACGCGGTAGGATCTCCCCCCACTCTCAGCTAGGGTTTTCCAACGTCTCTTCTGACTGAGCGGTTTCCTGTCTTTGCTTGAAGGTTTCCTGCGGGCTGGTCTGGAGACTCCGCGTGAGGCAAGGTGTTTGTTGCAACAACCACAACACCTCACCTCACGAAAGGAGTCGTCATGACCAGTCTACGCCAAAGGATGATCGAAGACCTGCGCCTGCGCAACTACGCCGAGCGCACGGTGGAGACCTACGTGATGCGGGTGGCCGCCTTCGCCCGCCATTTCGGCAGGCCGCCCGATATGCTTGGGCCGGAGGAGATCCGCCGCTACCAGTTGCATCTGCTCGAGCGCAAGGCCTCCTGGGCGGTCTTCAACCAGACCGTGTGCGCGCTGCGCTTCTTCTACGGTGTCACCCTGAACAGGAAGCGGGCCGTGGAGCAGATCCCCTTTCCCAGGCAGGAGAAAAAGCTCCCCGTGGTGCTCAGCTGCGAGGAGGTGGCCCTGCTGCTGGCAGCCCTTGAGAACATCAAGCACCGCACCATCCTGTCGGCGATCTACGCCTGCGGGCTGCGCCTGTCCGAGGCGCTGCATCTGCGGGCGGGCGACATCGACAGCCGGCGCATGGCCGTGCGCATCCGCCGGGGCAAGGGCGGCAAGGACCGCTACGTTCCGCTGCCAACAACGCTTCTGCGGCAACTGCGCCGCTACTGGAGGCATTGCCGTCCGCCGCAGTGGCTGTTCCCGGGCCAGCAAGAAGGCTCGCCGCTGACTCACAGTTCGGTTCAGAGAGTCTGCCGGCGGGCCGCGCTGCGGGCCGGGCTGGCCAAACGCGTCAGCCCCCACACCCTGCGCCACTGCTTCGCCACCCATCTGCTGGAGGCCGGTACCGACCTGAAGACCATCCAGATGCTGCTCGGACACCGCAGCTTGAGCACCACTTCCGTCTACCTGCACGTCGCGGTGCAGGCGCCCGGCGGCAAGGAGGGCGCGGTGGACCTTCTGGCGGACGTCGCCGAAAGGAGTGAGCAGCGGTGAAGCGGCGTCGGCTGGAAACGGCCGACGTCTTGCGCAGTTGTGAAACCGGCTTGCAGGCCCTCCCGCCGCAGCAGCGAAAGGCCTTCCGGGACATCACCGCCTGCCGCACTGCCGCTTTGGGCGGCTGGGTACGGCGCTGCGGCCGCTGCGGCCACCAGCAGATCTCCTACCGCTCCTGCCGCAACCGCCACTGTCCCAAGTGCCAGGCGGGCCGGAGCGCCGAGTGGGTGCAGGCCCGCGGGGCCGACCTGCTGCCGGTGCCCTACTATCACGTGGTCTTCACGCTGCCCGAACCGCTCGGCCCCATCGCTTTGCAGAATCAGCGCGCCGTCTACGGCATCCTCTTTGCCGCCGCCTCCCAGACGCTGCGGACCATCGCCGCAGACGAGAAGCATCTGGGAGCCCGCATCGGCTTTGCAGCCGTCCTTCACACCTGGGGCCAGACCCTGACCCACCATCCCCACATCCACTGCGTGGTGGCCGGGGGAGGGCTCTCGGCCGATCACAGCCGCTGGGTCCGCTGCCGTGAGGACTTCTTTCTGCCGGTGCAGGTGCTGAGCCGCTTTTTCCGCCGCCGCTTCCTTGAGCTTCTCGATCAGGCCCGCCGCAAAGGGGAGCTCGTCTTTGCCGGCAAGCTGCAAGCCCTCCCGCAGCCGGCCCGCTGGGCCAAGCTGTTGGCGCGGCTCAGGGAGATCGAGTGGAACGTCTACTGCAAGCCGCCTTTCGGGGGACCCGGGCAGGTTCTCAAGTACCTGGCCCGCTACACTCACCGGGTGGCCATCTCCAACAGCCGGCTGATCTCGCTCAAGGACGGGCGCGTCACATTCCGCTACAAGGACTACCGCCGGGGCCGCCTGCCCCGCACCATGACTCTGGAGGCCGCCGAGTTCACCCGACGCTTCCTGCAGCACGTCCTGCCCAAGGGCTTCGTGCGCATCCGCAGCTTCGGCTTTCTGGCCAACTGCTGCCGCCGGGAAAAGCTCGCCCTGTGCCGCCGTCTTCTCGGCTGTGAGCCTCAGGAGCAGGCCCCGGAGAGGGCCCCTTGCGGCGGCGAAACACCTCCGCAAGAGCCGCCATCGCAGCCCTGTCCGAACTGCCGGCTAGGCACTATGCTTCTCTCCGAAACACTGGCCCCAGAAGCCTTTGCCTTGAGCGAAGCCAGGAGCCGCAGCCCATGAGCGCCCCAGCTAAGCGTCATTCCACTCCGAGATCCGCGGTCGGCTGCCTGCCGGCTTGGGCCTCCGTGCGTCCGCGCCGCCTGATCGAAGTCCAGCAGCAGCTCTTGCGCTCTCTGTTGCGGCTCCTCAAGACGTTCAACCCATCGCCAACGTCCCCCTCGGCCGGCCGGCTCCCTGCGGCCTTCTTTCAAGTGCATTCGCTTCCCTAGACTGATAGAATCCCCATAGACATTCAACGCGGCTCAGTCCAACAGGGTTGTATCCACAACACCACGACTCAAAGAGCGCTGGGCTGCGTTCAGACAAGGATGGCACTATGGATACAACCCTTTTCGCTAGACGGACCGACAGGAGCATGCCTGATGCCATTGTTTGAACGCCTCATCCCTGTGTTGGTTTATCGAGACATCCGGGCAGCTCACGACTTCCTCGTTCAAGCGTTCGGTTTCGAACCCGGAAGCGTTGAGCGGGATGGCGAAGGCAAGGCTGTGC
>DATIPO010000164.1:0-7374 GCA_035471925.1 Acidobacteriota bacterium | reverse complement strand
CGGCTGCGCCGCGTGCTGCGACGCAACTTCGAGAAGCCGCTGCAAGAAGTGATCGACCAAGTCATCGAAGCCGTCCATGGATTTGCCGGCACGCCCCACCAGCGCGACGACCTGACTCTCATCATCACCCGCGTCCTCTAGGTGGCGCAAGTAAGGCCGCGTGAGCGGCCACGTCTAGACCGCTTTGAGCGGCTCACAAAACTAAAGCCCCCGGCTTTGCCGGGGGATACTTACTGCAGCCCGTTGCTGTCCGGTTCTTTTCGTCTAGTGATCTAAGACTTTATTTTTAGGCAGTCCTAGCCTAGTAGTAGGGCCTAAGTGCCGAGCCGGGCGCTTGATGTCTCGCCGCCTTGGTCGCGCGCCCCGTGACGCTATTGCACGCTTTCAGCGTTAAGCGATGTCGCCGCCCGGACCCAGGGTGGCCTGTGTCTCGCTGCGCTCGACGCCGGCTGACCCTTGTATGTTCGATCAGTTGGGTTAGGGTGGTTAGAGTTCGACTGGGGCCACCGCGGTGGTCCCAGTCGGGCCGGCTGCGAGATCCCGCTAACCCTTGGTACTTCGATGCCGAAGCCCAGCATGATCCGCAGCCGGCCGTGTGTTTCAACCCGAACAGTCGCCTGGGCCGTCTGCGAGACGAGCCCGCATACAAGGAAGGGTCTCCACACCTATGCAGTCTAACAACCAACTCACCGAATTTCATCCTGATGCCTGTTTCGTAGGGATCGATGTCTCCTCAGCCCATTTGGATGTCTACGACACAAAACAGCACCGCCACCAGCGCTTGAGCAACGACCGCAAGGGCCTCTCGGCTCTGTGCCGGCAACTGCTCGAGCTGGCGCCGGCCCGCATCATTCTGGAAGCCAGCGGCGGCTACGAAAGGGATGCGGTCGACACTTTGGCCCAAGCCGGCCTGCCGGTCTGCCTGGTCAACCCCCGTCAAGTGCGCGACTTTGCCCGCGCCCGCGGGATCCTGGCCAAGAGCGACAAGATCGACGCCCAGGTGCTGGCCCTTTTCCCGGCCAGCATCCCCACCCGCCTGCAGCCGGTGCCTGAACCCCAAGCCCGGGAGTTGGCCGAACTGTGCAAGCGCCATCGTCAGTTGGTCGACTCCAAGAAAGCCGAGGACAACCGCTTGGCTCAGTGCTGCAGCAAGTACGTGGCAGAGCACATCCGAAGCGTTTGCGACTATCTGAAAGCCCAGATCGAGCTCGTGCTCCAGAAAATCACCCAGTTGCTCAAGGCCAATGCCGCTTGGTCGAGAACCGAGCAGATCCTCACCAGCGCCCCGGGCGTGGGGCCTATTACCGCTCACACGCTGCTGGCCTATCTGCCCGAGCTGGGACGGCTCAACCGGCAGAAGATCTGCAAGCTGGCCGGCTTGGCCCCCTTGAACCGAGACAGCGGCAAGATGAGGGGCAAAAGAACCATCTGGGCCGGTCGCGCTGCCGTACGCGGCCCCCTTTACATGGCCACACTGAGCGCCTCCCAACACAACCCGGCGATCCGCAAGTTCCACCAACGCCTGATCCAGCGCGGCAAGCCTCCCAAAGTCGCCCTGACCGCTTGCATGAGAAAACTCCTGGTCATTCTCAACACCATGGTCAAATACGATCAACTCTGGAATGCTCATGAAACCCCTTGACTTTCAACACAGTCGCTGGGCTGGCCTATGGCTCGCCTACAGCGAGCCCGGAATTGACTCTCAGCCCATTCCATCGCCATGCGCTCTCAACTCATTGCCTCACACGCGCCGCGGCCCCGTCCGGTCCATTCCATCGCCATGCGCTCTCAACTCATTGTCTGACACGCGCCGTGGCCCCGTTCGGTCCGTTCCATCGCCATGCGCTCTCAACCCATTTCCTTGAACGCGTGCGCGGCCCGCTGGATCACGTGCACCGCCCTCCGCAGCCTTGGCGAAGGAGGACCTATGCCGGCCTCGAAGTGATAAGTCGGGGCTCGCTGTAGGCGAGCCATAAGCCAGCCCAGGGTAGAGCGAGGGCGCAAAGCGCCCGAGCGGCACCCTGGGTGAGTAAAGTGCACTGGAAAAAACCCTGAAAGGGTGGAATAACAGGCCCTCGAAAGCGTTACGCGGCAGGTTTTGCGGCATCCTCTTCGATCGTCTTAGAAGTCCCAACGGCCTTCGCATACGAACTCCGCTACCGGATTGCGTCCGCTGGGCTCTTCCTTCTTGCGCAGGTCGTCGGGAAGTTCCTGGGCGGGTGCAGGATGGCCCAAGGCGATCATGCACTCCACCCGGCAGTTGTCGGGCACGCCCAGTTCGCGGGCTGTCCTGTTGTGGTCGAATCCAGCCATACCGTGGGCCGCCAGACCCATTTGGGTGGCCTGCAAGGCCAAGTTTTGCCAAGCCGAACCGGTGTCGAAGCTATGGCAGCGGTTGGGTTTGTCATTGCGTTTGAAGGTCTTCTTCGAGACCACCACGATCAGTACGCCCGCATTGGCGGCCCATTTCTGGTTGAATTCTCCCATAAAAGAGAAGAATTGCTCCCAGTGAGGACCGTCGCGATGGGCGTAAAGAAAGCGCCAGGGCTGCTCATTGTAGCTGGAGGGCGCCCAGCGGGCGGCTTCGAAGACCCTTTCCAGGTCGTCCTGGCCGACCGCTTGACCGTTGAAGGAGCGCGGAGACCAGCGTTCCAGCAGCATGGACTCGATCTCTTTCTCGGGCTGTCTGTATTCTCGGATGGCTTGGCCTCGAATGATCTCTGGTTTCTCCATGTTAAGGATCCTATCCAAAGCCCTAAGCCAGGTTCAATCCCTGAACAATTCTCAGGGGTCGGTGTCAACAAGGGCAAATGAATAGCGATCTGCTGCCTTTGGCGATGAACGGTGAAACTCAGCGTCCTTTGCGGCCGCTCAAAAGCCGCGATGTGTTCAAACTCGTTGCCGGCGACCAGTCCTGGAGGCTGCTGCGCAAGTTGGTGGGGTTGTTGGGTTGGCGCGAGAGGCGGCTCTTCCGCGATGAAGAAGAGGACAACAGGCGTTTCAACGACCCCCGATTCTGCGGTTGGAAGGTCTTGCTGAATGAGGATGAGCCCAATCGCCGGGAGATCATGGGAATCCTGGCCCCCCTTTCCGAACTCCGCCAGGCTTCGGTTCAAGAGCCTCTCATCCTGCCCCGGCTTGAGCCCTCGGAATGGCAGGAGTGGATCGAGACTCATCTTTCCCCGAATGAGGAAGGGCTGCGTCCTTTCCTTCTCCTTGTCGGCAGCCCCCAGCGCATTCCCTTTGCTTTTCAGGCCCTTGTCAGCAGTCAAGTGCGGGCAGGACGCCTGGATTTCGACGATCTCCAGGATCTGGAACGCTACGTCGCCAAGGTTGTAGCCTGTGAGCGCGGCGAGGGCCCTCTTGTCGAAAGACGCTTCCTGTGCTTTGCGCCCCATGACGGACGCGACCGCGCCACCGACGTCACCTGCGGCCACCTGGCTCGCTCAGTGCTGGAACGGGCCCGCCGTCGACTCGGGCTCCATGTCGACGAACTCCTGGAAGACCAGGCCCTTGCACCGCGATTCAAAGAGGCCGTGCAAAGGCGTCCCGCTGTCGTCTTCGCCGCCGGGCACGGCAGCGTCTTCCCTTTCGCCGAGCCGCACATCCAGGAAAAGTACAATGGAGCTGTCGTCTGTCACCGCAACGGTGGCTCGGTCCCCTTCGTCGAGCGCAGCTTCTCAGCCAACGACGTGAATCCCGGAGAGGAGTGGCTGCACGGATCCGTCTTCTTTCAATTCGGATGCTTCGGCATCGGCACTCCAGCCTGCAGTGGATACACTCATCTTCGCCAGGCTCACCGTTCCCTGGCTCCGAGGGATTTTACCGCGGCCCTTCCCAGACGCCTGCTGGCTCTGGAGAAGGGCCCGGTGGGCTACATCGGTCATTTCGATCTGGCCTGGGTGACCTCGATCTCGGCCCGGGACGAAACCTTGAATGCCAATCGTTCACGTCCGTTCAGCCGCTTGCTGATGTCGTTGCTCAGCGGAAGCCGGATGGGCGTGGCCTTGGAAGAGTTGCATGCCCTGGCCAATCGCCACGCCGCCAACATCGCTCAGCGTCTAGACGGACAATGGCACGACGGCCAGGAAATTTCGGTCCGTACCCTGGAGGCCTTGACCGATGCCTTTCTACTCTTCAAGGACGCCCAGAATTACATGCTCCTGGGCGATCCCGCCGCCTTCGTGCGGGTTCCGCTGGACAAGAATCACCTCGACGTCTTTGAAGCCGATCCGCCGGTTTTCAGAGGAGACTAGCCCGCAACGCAGTCAGCGCGCAATGGATGCGGCATCGCGGCAGAGCACCTGTGGCCAATTCGGGCCAGGGCCGCTGAGCCATCTCTTTGACGGTCTCAGGGTTGCGGGTTCTGGCGCAGCTTCTTAACCTCAGCGCGGCGGGCTTTTTCCTTCAGCCGCCGTTCGTGGGCTGCTTTGCTGATGCGTGTTTTCTTACGCGGCTTGCGCTTCTTCAAGGCCGCCGCGAGAAGGTTGGCGAAGCGGATGAGAGCCGCATCGCGGTTGGCTTTCTGGGTGCGGTGCTCCTGGCTCTCGATGTAGAGAAAGCCCTCTTTGTTAATGCGGTTGCCCAAGCGGTGGCGGATGCGCTTTCGTTGAGCTTCGCTGAGAGAAGGAGAGGAGTCGACGTCGAAAAAGAGGGTCATTTTGGTGTTGACCTTGTTGACGTTCTGGCCGCCCGGACCTCCGCTGCGCGAGGCCTTGAAGCTGACCTCGTTATCAGGAATGGTCAAATGAGAATTGATCTCAATCATGGCTTGAACTCGTCTCGGGCAATTTTCCTCTAAACTCCTAATGATGTTCATTCGACCTGTCTGTTGCATCCTTTTGCTCATTGCAGCGCACTCGGTCGGGCCCCTTAGAGGCGCTCAGCCGGCCCTCACGGTCCCCCAAGGAAGCGAGATCTTTCTCCATCTGGGACGCGAGTTGGATCCCTCCAAAGTACGGGTGGAAGACAAGTTCTACGGCGACGTGGCCGTGCCCCTGACGGTCGACGACCAAATTGTGATCCCCGCCGGTGCCCAGATCGTTGGACGCGTCGCCGAGTTGGGCGAGGAGGCCGGCGAGTTTCGGGTGGGACTGCAATGCGAGACGCTCATCCTGCCCGACAACCGCCGCTTCCAGCTTTCCGCCAACCTCACGGCCAAAGAAGGAGACATGCCCGAGGAAGGAGACGAGGCCGAGCAAGGCGTGCAAGGCATGGCCACGGTGGACGGCGCGGTCAGACGGGGAGTGCAAAAAGGAGTCGATGCCCTGGTCGGTTGGATGGGCCGCAAGCCCAAGGCCATTGAGAAGGGCACCATCATCACCATCACCCTGACCCGCGACCTCACCATCGCTCCCCAACCCTAGCCCGTTGCCGGCATGCTCGTCCTCAAACTGGCGCAAGCACCTGCGCGAGACCTGGCGCGGGGCAGTTGTCAGCGGCACAGCCACCTCGGGATTTCTCCTCAATCCCTCCGTCCACGCCTCAGCCTGACTTCGACCCTGCTGCGGAGCAGGGAGCACTTGCAGTAGCATAACGGGATGGCGCGGCTCATCTTGGTTCAGGACTTCCCCAGCGGCGGCTGGCTGCGCTTTCGTCCCTTTGAGGTGCGGTCCTTGAACGATGCAAGCCAAGTGCGCTCACGGCTGGAAGAAGCCGAGGCGCGGGTGGAACAGCAGGGGTGCCATGCGGTCGTTTTTCTGACCTTCGAGTGCGCTCCGGCCTTTGACGCCGCTTTTCCTTCCGGGCCGGCCTCCATTCTGCCCGCAGCTTGGATTGCTCTCTGCGAAGCACCGAGCCGGCTCACTTGGGACCAGGTAACGTCGCGGCTTTCTCCTTCTCCCGCCCCGGCGCCAACGCAAGACGGTCGTCAGGATCCGCAGCCTCAAGGCACGGGACCGGACCCGGGCGCGCCGCAGAAGGCCGACTCAGGGCGGCCTGACGCCCGCCCGGCCAGTCCATCGCTGCCCCCCGCCCTTGACTGGAAGCCCGATTGGACTTTTGAGCAGTATGGCAGCCGGGTCGAATGCGTCCGACGAGCGATCGCCGAGGGAGAGACCTACCAGGTCAACCTCACCTTTCCGCTGCGAGCCGAACTGCGGGGCTCGGCCCGCCGCTTGTTTCTCTTCATGACCGAGGCCCAAAGAGCCTCCTGCTGCGCTTACCTGGAGGACGAAGATTGGGTCATTTGCAGCGCTTCTCCCGAACTCTTCCTGTGGCGCCAGGGGAACCAGATCCTGACCCGCCCCATGAAGGGGACCGCACCCCGCGGCCGCACCCGGGCCGAGGATCAACAGCAGTCGAAGTGGCTGGCCGCCTCAGAGAAGAACCGGGCTGAGAATCTGATGATCGCCGACATGATGCGCAACGACCTGGGTCGGGTAGCCGAGACGGGAAGCGTGCATGTTGATGAGCTCTTCCACACCGAGCGCTATCCGACGCTGTGGCAGATGACTTCCTCCGTCTCTGCCCGCAGTCAGGCTTCCACAGCCCAGCTTCTGGCGGCCACCTTCCCACCTGCGTCCATCACCGGAGCTCCCAAAGTGGCGGCTTGCCGTCTCATCTCTCAACTCGAAGAAGCGCCCCGCGGCATCTACACCGGATGTATCGGCTACCTGGCGCCGGGACGGCGAGCCCAGTTCAACGTGGCCATCCGCACGGTCACCGTCGACCGGCACCGCTCGCAGGCCGTCTATGGAGTGGGCAGCGGCATCGTGGCCGATTCCGACGCTGGCGCGGAGTATCGCGAATGCCTGCTTAAGGCCGAGGTGCTGACTCAGCGTCCTCCCGACTTTCGGCTCCTGGAGACGATGCTCTGGCGCAGGGGCAAGATCTTTCTCTTGGAGGAGCATTTGCGGCGATTGAGCGAATCGGCCCGATACTTCGATTTTGCTTTTTCCCGCCGCCGGGTGCTTCAGGACCTGGGTGAGGCCTGCGCCGGGCTGGACCGCGCCGGCTCGGCAGAGGGACCTCAGCGGCTGCGGCTGCTCATGGACCGCCGGGGAGAGACTTCGGTCGAAGCGACGCCTCTCGACATCCGCCAACTCAAGCGGCCGTTGGTCCTGGGCCTAGCTCCCCGGTCGGTTGACTCCTCTGATCCCTTCCTGTGCCACAAGACCACCCACAGGGCGGTCTACGAGCGGGCGCTGGCCTCGCGGCCTGACTGCGACGACGTCATTCTCTACAACGAAAACGGTCAAGTGACAGAGACCGCTCTGGGCAACCTGCTCGTATGCCGGGACAACGGGTGGGTCACCCCTCCCCTCGAGTGTGGCCTGTTGGCCGGGACCATGCGCCATCGCCTGCTCAGCCGCGGAACAATCTGCGAAGCTCCCGTGAAGGTTGAGGAGCTCTGCTGTGATCCCAGCCGGCTGC
>DATIPO010000163.1:0-2155 GCA_035471925.1 Acidobacteriota bacterium | reverse complement strand
GCCGCTGATCCCCGAGGCCTTCGAAGCGGCATTCGAGGCCCTGCGCGGTCGCGGCTTCTACCCGATCAACCATCTGATCGTCGTGAGAGACGAGGTTCTGGAGGCCCATCCCTGGCTGGCCCGCGAGGTCTTCCAGGCCTTTGTCGAGTCCAAGCGGCTCTATCTGGAGCGCCTGAAGGCAGGTCGCATCGAGCATCCGACAGCCGTCGACAGGTTGCACCTGCGGGTTCTCCAGGTCACGGATGATCCGCTGCCCTACGGCGTCGAGCCGAATCGGGAAATCCTGGAACGGCTTCTTCACCACGCGCGGGCCCAGCGGATCCTTCGCCAACCGGTCGCCGTGGAATCATTGTTTGCCGAGGGGACGCTTCAACTTGCCGGCTGAAGGGTGAGACGGTCTTTCCGGGCCGTAATTTCCAGCCTCCCGGAACTCACCTGCTGCCGAAGAATCACGGGCTGGAAGCCCGTGCCACGGGGGGCGGCTTTCCGGGTCCTAGCCGGCGCCTGACTCCCATCCCCCGGCAAATCCCACGCGGGATGCCCCTTGTGGGACGGCCATCTTATAGTTGGTCATCAATGATCAACCCCCTCTTTCCTCAGATGTTTGGTAAAAGGGGGAGGGCCGCACGCCGGGCTACGAATCACGGCCATCTTATCGCGTGACGATTGGGCCAGGAGTTTCGAGTCCGGCGGCGGCTTTGGACCAGAACGAATACTCGAATGTTGTCTGGCTGAAGACTACTATAGGATTTTCGCCGGTCCAAAGCCAAGCGGCCTGAAGGAGGAATCTCATGAGGGAACCGAAATTTGCCGCTTGGGTGGGTTTGGACTGGGCCGACAAACGTCACTGGGTGTGTCTGTGCCCGCAAGGGTCCGATCAGATGGAAAGCTATCCCCTGCGGCAGCGGCCGGAGGCGATCCGGGACTGGCTGGGCGGGCTGCGGAAGCGCTTCGAAGGGCGGCCGGTGGCGGTGGTGGTGGAACAGTCGCGGGGCGCGCTGCTGTATGCCTTGATGGAATGCCCGTTGGTGACGATAATTCCCGTCAATCCCAAGTCTTTCGCCAACTATCGGAAGGCGTTGCGGGTCAGCGGAGCCAAGGATGATTGCAGCGATGCCGAGCTGCTGTTGCGGTTTGGGCGCGAGCACCGCCGTCGGCTTCCGGAATGGCGCCCGGAGACGCCGGGGGTGCGGGCCTTGCGGCTGTTGGCCGAGCAACGCCGTAAGCTGGTGCATCAGCGTACGGCGGTGAGCAACCGCCTGAGACAGCTGCTGAAGGAATACTTTCCCCAGGTGTTGGCATGGTTTCCCGAGCTGTCCAGCCGGATGCTGCGGGAGTTTCTGACTCGCTGGCCGACCCTGGAAAAGGCGCGAAGAGCGCATCGCCGCAGCCTGGAAAAGTTCTTCCGGCGGCATCGCCGCTCAGCCGCGAAAACCCAGACCACCGTGGCCGAGATCAAGCGAGCGGTGGCCTTGACGCACGATGAAGCCGTCCTGGCGGTGCACCCGAAACTGGCTGGGATTAGCCTGCGCCAGTTGCAGCTGCTGCAGGAGGCAATCGGCCAACTGGAGGAGGAAATTCGGACCTGGTTTCAACGCCAATCCGATGCCTTCGTGTTTGCATCCTTTCCGGGTGCCGGAGAGGCCTTGGCGCCCCGTTTGCTGGCGGCTTTTGGAACCGATCGCGACCGCTTCGACGCCGTACGGATGCAATGCTACAGCGGCATTGCCCCGGTCACGGAAAGCAGCGGCGACAGTTGCTGGGTGCATCACCGCTGGATCTGCCCCAAATTTCTCAAGCAGACCTTTTACGAGTTCGCCGAATGCTCGCTTCCCCAGTCTGCCTGGGCTCACGCCTTTTACCGGTACAAACGTCAAGGCGGTTTCTCCCACGAAAAAGCCGTGCGTGCCTTGGCCTTTAAATGGAACCGGGTTTTGACCCGCTGTTGGCAGGACCGTACCACCTATTCCGAAGAGACTTATCAGCAGGCCCTGCGCCGTCGTCATTCTCCGGTGATCGCTTTTCTGGACACGCAAACGGAATGAACCGGCCGCCCCAGTTTTCTGTTGACAAACCACCTCGAATGTCCTGGCCGTCATTCCGGCCTCCAGCAACTCGCGTCGTGGCGGGAATCACGGGCTGGAAGCCCGTGCCA
>DATIPO010000162.1:0-2222 GCA_035471925.1 Acidobacteriota bacterium | reverse complement strand
TCATTCTTGTCTATTTAATAAAAGGCCTGGGTTCTGCTGTGACGCAAGAATTACGGCGCTGTTAGATCCCGCAGTTGACGGGAGGACGGGTTAAAGTCTACAATGTCGGCATTATGGGTGAGAAGGAGTTCTTGGGAGAGTTCGAGCAGATGGTTCTGTTGTCCGTGTTGCAGCTCGGCGAGGAGTCGGCCTACGGGGTGGCGGTTCGCAAGGAGATCGAGCGGCGGACAGGGAGAGCCGTCTCCCGCGGCAGCGTCTATGTCACGTTGGACCGGCTGGAAAAGAAGGGCCTCTTGCAGTCGCAGTTCGCCGATCCGACGCCCGAACGGGGAGGCAAAGCAAAGAAGATGTTTGCCGCCACCGAGTCGGGGAAGGAGGCTTTGAAGGCGTCGGCCGAGGCGTTGGCGCGGATGTGGGAAGGGTTGGAGTTGGTGAGGGGGGAGAAGTGAGATCCGGCAGTCCATTGGGGCGTTATTGCACCCTTACAGGGTTGGTTTTTCTTTCATCTCTAAACCCAGGGTTGCGCCCTTGCGGCGCGTCGCTTGCCGCGGGCTTCACCCTGGGCTGGCTTATGGCTCGCCTACAGCGAGCCCGGAGGGCGGATTGATGAGGCGGGGTGAGGGACCGGAACTCGTCCGATGGCTGGCCAGCGGTTTGCTGCCTAGGGACGTGCGGGGGTGGGTGTTGGATGAGTTGGATGAGGAGTTCGGGGAGGTGCGCGCGGTCTGGGGAGAGTCCTCCGCGCGGCGCTGGTATTGGAAGGAAGCCGGCTCGCTGGTTCTTTCGTTTGCCCGTGAGAAGGTCCGGGCGGCGGCTCGTCGACAGCGCTTTTCTCTTCGCCGGGGAGGGCTGTTGGGGACGGGGAAAGGAAGCGGAAGTATGTGGCAGAGGACTTGGTTGGACGTGCGTTATGGAATTCGGGCGCTGATGCGCCGGCCCGGGGTGGCCGTGGTGGCCCTGCTGGTCCTGGCCCTGGGGATCGGGGCCAGCGTGACGATTTTTTCGCTCATCTCGGCGGCCCTGCTCAGGCCGCTTCCCTATCCGCAGGCGGAGAGGATCGTGGTGCCCGCCGGAGTGGACATCGAGCGCAATGAGGACCGCATCAGCCTGGCCTATCCCGACATCATGGATTGGAAGCGCGAGGACGGCCTGTTCGCGGACTTGGCGGTGGTGAGCCGCAGTACCGCCGACCTCACCACGGGCGGCGACCCCGAGACACTGCGGGGACTGTTCGTCGGCCAAGGCTACTTCCGCATCTTCCAGGCCGCGCCGATCTTGGGCCGGCTCTATCAGCCCGAGGAATACGGTCCCGGGCAGAACCAGTCCATCATCATCAGCAGCGGACTGTGGAAGTCGCGCTTCGGCGGACAAGACGACATCGTGGGGCGCAAGATCGAGATGAGCGGCTTCCTCGTCGAGGTCATCGGCGTTCTCGATCCCGAGACGATGTGGCCCGATGACGCCCAATATTGGCTGGCCTATCGCGTCTCCGACCCGCCGCCCCCGTCACTGCAGGAGCGCGACACCTTCAACCTGCGCGCCGTGGGACGCCTGGCGCCCGGCGTCACCGTCCCCCAAGCCCGGGCCCGCCTGCAGGCCCATGCCGCCCGCATCGCCCAGGAACTCCCCGACCAGCGCGGACGCTACTCGGCCACCCTCTACACCCTCAGCGACTGGATCGCCGATCCGCAGTTGCGGACGGTGCTGTGGGTTCTCTTCGGCGCCGTGCTCTTCGTGCTGCTCATCGTGTGCGTCAACGTGGCCAACCTGTTGCTGGCCCGCGCCGCCGACCGGACGCGCGAGATGTCCGTCCGCATGGCCCTGGGCGCCGGACGCGCCCGCATCATCCGCCAGCTCCTGACCGAAAGCGCCCTGCTGGGACTGGCCGGTGCAGCCCTTGGACTCCTGGTGGCCCTGGGCGGAATCGACCTCTTCCTGGCCTTCCCCCGCAATCTGGGACGCGTGGCCGAGGCCTCGCTGGACTGGCGCGTCCTCCTCTTCGCCGGCTTTTTGGGATTCTTCACCGCCGCCGTCTTCGGACTCGTCCCCGCCCTGCAAATCTCGCGCGGACGCCTGGCCCCGACCCTGCACAGCGCCGGACGCCAAGCCCTCAGCGGCGGATCGCGCCGCACCCGCTCGCTGCTGGCCGCCGCCCAGGTGGCCCTGTCGCTGGTACTGCTCATCGGCGCCGGACTGATGATCCGCAGCTTCGCCCAGGTGGC
>DATIPO010000161.1:0-29663 GCA_035471925.1 Acidobacteriota bacterium | reverse complement strand
CAGGTCGAAGACGTTGTAGCAGTTGACCCAGACGGTTCCCGCCTGCAGGGCTTTGGCCAGCCGGTGAGCGCGGCCCAAGTCGCTGGTCCAGATGCCGGCCGCCAATCCGTAGATGGTGTCGTTGGCCTGCTCGATGAGCTGGTCTTCGCTGTCAAACTCCAGAACCGAAAGCACCGGGCCGAAGATTTCTTCTCGGGCGATGCGCATGGAGGGTCTGACGCCAGTGAAAACGGTAGGCTCAACGTAGTAGCCGCCTCCTTCGCTCAGCTTCGACCGCGAGCCTCCGCAGAGTGCCTGGGCTCCTTCCTCACGACCGTTGTCCAGATAACCTAGGACCCGCTTGAGCTGGTCCTGAGAAACCAGCGGACCCATTTCTGTCGAAGGATCAGTCGGATCGCCCAGGCGGATGGAGGCCGTCTTGTCCTTGAGCCGATCCAAGAACTCCCCCGCCTCGCCTGCGGGCACAAAAAGCCGCGACCCGGCGTTGCAGACCTGTCCCTGGTTGGAAAAGATGCCCGCGAACACCGACCCCAAGGCGCCTTTCATATCGGCGTCCGGGAAAACGATGTGGGGAGACTTGCCCCCGCACTCCAGCGACACCTTCTTGAGATTGCCGCTAGAGGCTTGGACGATTTTCTGGGCCGTGAGATGTTCACCCGTAAAGGCCACCTTATCGACCTGCGGATGAGCGGCCAGTGCGGCTCCGGCGGTTGGGCCGTACCCGGACACCACGTTGAGCACGCCTGCAGGAAATCCGGCCTGGGTCGCCAGTTCCCCCAGCTTCAGGGATGCCAGGGGCGCCTGCTCAGGAGGCTTGAGGATGACGGTGTTTCCCATGGCCAGAGCCGGAGCCAGCTTCCAGGAGGCCAGTACCAGCGGGAAGTTCCAGGCCGTAATGGCCGCCACCACTCCCAAGGGTTCGCGCAAGGTGTAGTTGAGGAAGCCGGGGTCGACCGGGCACGTCTCGCCGTAGACCTTATCCGTCCACTCGCCGAAGTAGCGGAACACCGCCGCGCTGTGGGGCAGATCGACGTTCTGAGCTTCGCGGATGGGCTTTCCCATCTCCAGCGTGGTCAGCCGGGCCAGATCTCCGGCGTGTTCTTCCATCAGCGAAGCCAGCCGCTTGAGCAGCCGTCCTCTCTCGGCCGGAGCCGCACCCGACCAGCCCTTAAACGCCTTTCGGGCCGCCTCAACCGCCCGCTCCACGTCCTCCTGATCACCCTCGGCGCACCGCGTCAAAACCTCGCCGGTCGCCGGATAATCGACGTCAAACGTCTTCCCCGAAGCCGCCTCACAAGCCCGCCCCCCAATCCACAACCGCCCCGGCGCGACATCATCGGGCGCGGGCTCAATGCCAGGTAAACTTGATCGCTGCATGTGCCAAGCTTACAAGATTTCAATCCACACGGTGAATGCCGCCAAAATCGGCAGCCCAACGGCAGCCTCCATCGAGTCAAGGCTATCGTTGCACCGCAGAGGGGATGTGACTGCCAGCTCTGTCGTCCAGCCGCGTTCCGGCGACTGCATCCACGACACTTCGCCGACGCCCTGGCCCAAGCCGAAGAACCAGGACGCAAGTAGACCCCATATCTTGATATCTATTCTCTCCTTAGTCAGATATCAATATCTCGTCCATTGTGGTATCCTTGCAGCATGAGTGCGACTCAGAAAACCAGTGTGGAGATTAATCGGGAGCTTCTTGAAGCCGCCAAGCAGGTGCTTGCGACTGCTACTATTCGGGAAACCATCGAAAAGGCCTTGCTGGAAGTCCTGCGGGCAGAGGCCAGACGTGAAGAGGTTGAGGCGCTTGCCTCTATGCAAGGCATGGATCTAAACGATCCTGATGTCATGGCTAAGGCGTGGCGATGAAAGCCCGTTACCTGGTGGACAAGAGCGCTCTAGCGCGGATGGACTCGGAACCCGTCCGCAAGCGCCTCCAGCCAATCATCGAGGCTGGCGAAGCCGCGACCTGCGCCATTATCGACCTAGAAGTCCTCTACAGCGCTCGAGGGGCTGAAGAGCACACCAGCATCAGGCGCCGCCGATCCTTGGCCTACGAGCACATCCCGTTGACCGAGCCTGTCTTCCAGCGCGCCATCGAAATCCAAGGCGAGTTGGCGAAGTCAGGCCGCCATCGCCTTCCCATCCCCGACCTCATTATCGCCGCAACTGCTGAACTCCACAGTCTCACCATCCTTCACTACGACCGTGACTTCGACCGAATCGCCAACCTAACCAACCAACCCACTGAATGGATCGTGCCGAAGGGAAGCCTCTAATAGAACCCTCTCTCAGCTCAGGTTCGGTCATCAGCCCAAACGGGCCCGGCTGGCCGCCCGCGAAACAACGCGACTGGTACGTCTACAGCAGGGTGTCACATGCTCAAATGGGGATTGCGACCGAACATGAGGTGCCCAGAATTCCACGGACCGACAATGCTCGCGTCGTCATTTTCGGGGGAAATGGACTCCGCTACTCCCATCGCAGGGCTTGGGTGGGGTCCAGGCGGGAGGCGCGGCGGGCGGGGAGGTAGGTTGCCGCCAGGACGATGAGCGTGAGCGTGAGGGCGACGAGGACGTAGGTGAGGGGGTCGGCGGGGTTGACGCCGAAGAGGACAGCCGTCATGAGGCGGGTGAGGCCGAAAGCAGCCAGCAGCCCCAGGACGACTCCCGTCGCGGCCAAGATCAAGCCGTGGCGCAGGACCATGCGGCTCACGTCGGCTTGGCGGGCCCCCAGCGCCATGCGGACGCCGATTTCCTGGGTGCGCTGGCCCACGGCGTAGGAAATGACGCCGTAGATCCCCACCGCCCCCAGCAGGATGGCGGCGCCGGCGGCGATGGCCAGCATGATGAGCGTGAATTCGGTGCGGGCCATGGAACCGTCCAGCCACTCGCGCTGGGTGCGGACGCGGGCCAAGGGCAGGTCGGGGTTGACCGTCCAGACGGCCTGCCGCAGTTCCTCCATGAAGCCCGACGTACCCGTTCGCGGCGAGCGGACAGCGTAAACCAGCGAACGCCTGCCCAGGATCTCTTCGTCCCATTGGTTGGCCACCAGCAGGGGCCAATAGACGATCTTGACCGACTCCTGGTCGACGCCGTCGTCGTGGACGCTGCCCACCACGCCGATGATCTCGCGCCAGTTCTCCTGATTGAGATCCGACCTGATGCGCCTGCCTAAAGCCGCCGCTGGATCGTCCCAGTACTCACGCGCCAGGTCTTCGGTGATCATGACCACCGGACGCTGATTGTAAATGTCGTTCCAGGTGATGGCGCGCCCCGCCACCAGCCGGCTGCCGAGGGTCTCGTGGTAGCCCTCCGAAATCCACTTGAAGCGGCGGATGGGAGGAATCGTGTCGGGCGGGGTGGGGAAGTCTTCCATGAAAACGGCGTCATTGCTGTCCCAGCCGTCCATGGGGACGGACGTCGACAGTCCCACCGACTCCACACCGCCCACGCTGCGGACGCTCTCCAGGATCTGCTGATGCATGCGCGTGGTCTCGACCGTGTCTTGCACCTCGGCACTAGGAATGGTGATGCGGAACGTCTGCAGCGTGTCAGGATCGCTGAATCCGGGCTCGACCAGGCGCAGGGCCTGGAAGCTGCGCACCATCAGCCCCGAGCCCACCAGCAGCACCAGGGCCAGCGAAATCTGCGCCACCACCAGGACGTTGCGGGCCCGCAGGCGCTGTTTGCCCACGGTGCCGCCGCGTCCGCTTTCTTTCAGCGCCAGCACCAGTCCCGGACGCAGGTACTTGACCATGGGGAAGAGTCCGAAGAGGACGCCGGCCAGCAGCGAGATGCCCAGCGTGAAGAGCAGCACGTTGGGATCGATGCTGATTTCCCGCAGGCGCGGCAGGCTGCCCGGCTCCAGGAAAAGCAGCAGTCGAATGCCGCCGTAAGCCAGGGCCAGTCCGGCCAACCCGCCCAGCAGCCCCAGGGTGAGGCTCTCCACCAGGAATTTGCGCGCCACTGACCAGCGGTCGGCTCCCAGCGCCATGCGGATGGCCAGTTCCTGCTGACGTCCCTCGGCCCGTACCAGGAGCAGATTGGCCACGTTAGCGCAGGCGATCAGAAGGACCAGTCCCACCGTCCCCAGCAAGATCCACAGGGTGCTTCCGATGTCGCCCACGGCGTCTTCCTTGAAGGGGCGGACCAGAGCTGCGAAGCGGGCCTCCTTGAGCATGTTGAGGCTGATGCCGCCGGGGAAGTTCTCCACCGCCATGGGGATCATGCGGTCCACGTCCTGGTTGGCTTGCTCCACGGTCATGCCGTCCTTGAGGCGGGCCACGCCCTGGAAGCTGAAGTTGCCCATGGTGACTTGGGAGCGGTCGAACTGAAAGGTGAGGAGAAGGTCGGCGTCGAAGTTGAGAAAGCGGAAGTCGGCCGGCAGGACGCCGATCACCTCATAAGGATCGCCGTTAAGAGTCAAGGTCATGCCCAGGACTTCCTGACGCCCGCCGAAACGGCGCTGCCAGTAGCCGTGGCTGAGGATGACAGTGCGGGGACTTCCGGGGCTGTCGTCCTGGGCGTTGAAGGTCCGCCCCAGCGCCGGCTCGATGTGGAGGAGCGGAAGAGTGCCGTCGGTGACCTGGATGCCGGAGACGCGCTCGGGCTGATCGAGTCCGGTCACCGTGACGGAGGTGTTGTCCCACAGTCCGATATCGGTGAAGACGCGGTTCTCATCGCGGTAAGTAAAGTAGGTGGCGGGCGACTGATTGGCGATCTCGAATCCCAAACCAGGAGCCGTGTGCCACACTCCAACCAGCCGGTCAGGATCCTCGAAGGGAAGAGGCTTCAGCAAGACCCCGTTGATGACACTGAAGATGGCGCTGTTGGCGCCGATTCCCAGAGCCAGGGTGAGCAGGGTGATGGCGGTAAACAGCGGCGACTGGAAAAAATGGCGCAGAGCCAGCCGGAAGTCGGTCCAAGTCTTATGCATGCGTCTCTCCTCACACTCTTAACGGGTCGGCGGCGGGATTTGTTGCCGCCAGTGCCGATTTTTTTCGCAGCAGGCTACTCCCAACGCAGGGCCCGGTTGGGGTCGAGACGGGAGGCGCGGCGGGCCGGCAGATAGGTGGCGGCCAGGACGATCAGCGTCAGCAACGCCGAGACCGCCGCATAAGTCAGCGGATCGGCGGGATTGACGCCGAAGAGCAGCGACGACATGAGGCGGGTCAGTCCCAGAGCCGCCGCCAAGCCCAGCACGACCCCTCCCGCGGCCAGCAGGAATCCGTGACGCAGGACCATGCGGCTGACGTCGCTGCGTTGGGCGCCCAGAGCCATGCGGACGCCGATTTCGCGCGTCCGCTGACCCACGGCATAGGAGATGACGCCGTAGATTCCCACCGCGCCCAGCAAGATGGCGGAGGTGGCTGCGATGGCCAGCATGATGAGGGTGAATTGGGTGCGGGCCATGGAGGCGTCCAGCACCTGACGTTGGGTGCGCACCGAAGCCAGGGGCAAGTCGGGGTTGGCCGACCACACCGCTCGGCGCAGCTCGTCCATGAAGCCGGGCGATCCCGTGCGCGGCGAACGGACGACGAAGACCAGGGAGCGCTGGGTCAGCACCTCGCTGTCCCACATGTTGGCCACCAGCAGCGGCCAGTAGACGGTGGCCACGGCATCCTGGTCGGCTCCGTCGTCGTGCACATTGCCCACCACGCCCACGATTTCCTTCCAGTTGTTGTTGGAGGCGCTGCCCATGACGCGCTTGCCCAGCGCCGCCGCCGGATCGTCCCAGTACTCGCGGGCCAGATTCTCGGTCACCAACACCACAGGACGCATGCTGTAAATGTCGTCCCAAGTGATCGTCCGCCCCGCCACAAGAGGACGGCCGATGGTCTCGAAGTAGTCCTCGGAGATCCACTTGAAGCGCCGGATGGGCGGCAGGCTGTCGGGAGGCGCGGGGAAGTCCTCGATGAAAAGCGCGTCGTTGTTTTGCCGCGCGTCCATGGGGATGCCGTTGGTCAGCGCCGCCGACTCCACACCCGAGATGCTGAGGATGTTGTCGAGGATCTGATGCTGCATGCGGACCGCTTCAACATTGTCCGAGACCTCGGCATAAGGAATCGTGACCCGGAACGTCTGGAGCATTTCGGGCTCGGTGAAGCCCGGCTCCACCTGGCGCAGGGCCTGGAAGCTGCGCACCATCAATCCTGAGCCGGTCAGCAGCACCAGGGCCAGAGCCACCTGGGAGACCACCAGCACATTGCGGGCGCGCAGACGCCGCTTGCCGACCGTTCCGCCGCGTCCGATTTCGTTGAGGGCCGGCGCCATGCTGGAACGCAGGTACTTGACCACGGGAAAGAGTCCGAAAAGCAGGCCCGCCAACAGCGACACGCCCAAGGTGAATCCCAGCACGTTGGGGTCGATGCCGATCTCCTCCAGCCGTGGGAGGCGTCCTGGCTCCAGGTACAACAGGAGCCGGATGCCGCCGTAGGCCAGGGCCAGCCCGGCCAAACCGCCCAGCAATCCAAGGGTGAGGCTTTCCGCCAGGAACTTGCGCGTCACCGACCAGCGGTCGGCGCCCAGGGCCATGCGGATGGCCAATTCCTGCTGACGTCCCTCGGCGCGCACCAGGAGCAGATTGGCCACGTTGGCACAGGCGATCAGCAGAACCAGTCCGACGGTGCCCAGCAAGATCCACAGCGTCCCGCCGATATCGCCCACGGCATCCAGTTTGAGAGGAAGCACGTTGCCCCCGAACTGGGCCTCCTCGAGTTGTTGCAGGCTGATGCCCCTGGGGTAGCTTTCCGACGCCATGGGGATCATGCGGTCGATGTCGCGGTTGGCCTGCTCAAGCGTTACACCCTCCTTAAGGCGGGCCACGCCCTGAAAGCTGAAGTTGCCCATGAAGGCATCGGCGCGGTCGAAGCGGAAGGGCAGGACCAAGTCGGACTCGGTGTTGAGGAAGCGGAAGTCCGCGGGCAGGACGCCGATGATCTGGTGAGGATTGCCGTCGATGGTCAGGTTCTCGCCGATGGCGTCCTGGCGCCCCTGGAAGCGGCGCTGCCAGTAGCCGTAAGTGAGCATCACGGTTCGCGGACTGCCGGCAAGGTCGTCCTCGCGGCTGAAGGTCCGCCCCGGTGCGGCGACCACCCGCAGCAGCGGCAAGGTGCCGTCGGTTACCCGCAGGGCGCTGACGCGTTCAGGCTTGTCCAGTCCGGTGACGCTGACGGCGTCCTCCGCCCACAGTCCGATCTCGTCGAAGACGCGGTTGTGATCGCGATAGGTGAAGTAGGTGGCCGGCGACTGGCTAAGCCGGTCGAATCCCAGTCCCGGAGCCTTGTGCCAGACTCCCACCAGGTTCTGGGAGTCCTCGAAGGGGAGGGGCTTGAGCAGCACCCCGTTGATGACGCTGAAAATGGCGCTGTTGGCGCCGATTCCCAGGGCCAGGGTGAGCAGTGTCATGGTGGTGAAAAGGGGCGATTTGGCAAAGGTGCGGAGGGCCAGGCGGACGTCTATCCAAAGCTTGTGCATGCAATCTCCTTGTCCCCTTTAAACGCGACAAGGCGGGAAATGGTTGTTGGAAGGCTTGGCTCTGGGAGTCGGAGGTGGCCCGGAGGCGGCGGTGAACCGCCGCCTCCGGGATGGGGTAGTGCCGGGCTACTGGCCGGGAGCGTTGACGAGAAGAGTATCGTCCGAGGAGTCGCCGCTGTCGCCTTCCACCGGATGTCCTTGCAAGTCGTATCCGGTGACCTGGAAGGAATAGGGGAAGGAGCCGCTGGCCTCGGCGGCCACCAGCGAGAGCGTCTGATCCTGGCTTTGGGTGGGCGTGAAGATGGCCGAATCGCGGTCGGGATCGTCGCCCGGACCGGTCAGGTCGACCTTCATGGCCGTCAGTCCGGCCTGGGCCAGAGAGGTGCCCACCAAGCGGACGGTGACGCGACGGGTGGCGCCTTCGCCGTCCGAGATCACGGCCACCCGGTTTTCGCTTTCAATAGGATCGGAGGCGAAGACCGAGCCGTCCATGCGGACGATGGTCACTTCCCGGGTGTATCTCTGAGGATTCTCGGCCAAGGTGGGAATGTTGATCACGGCGCTTTGCAGGTTCAGTGGATTGAAGACCTGCTGGACGCGCCGGGTGTAGCCGGTATCCTCCTCCTCATAGGTGAGGTCGACGATGGCCTCGATCAGATTGGAAGCCTCCAGCAGCGGCACCAAGCGGACTTCCAAGTTGCCCTGGAAGGGCTCGTTGACGACCAGCGTGGGACTCTCCGAGGTCTGCCAGTCTTCCTCCACGCGGATGCCGCTGTTGAGGAAGTAGGTGAGCCGGTAGCTGTACTCGCGCTGCTCATCGTCGCTCAGGCGCAGCTTCCACATCTGAGGCGCGTCGCCGGGACGCAGCAGGAAGGTTTTCTCGGTGGTGAAGTTGTTGGCCTGGTCCTCGTAGCGCAGTTCGGCCTGCACCTGGCTCAACTGGCCGCTGTCGACGTCGCCCAGCGAGATCTCGATGAGGTGGACGCCCACGTAGTCGAGCGGGTCGAGGGTGAGCTGCCGGTCCTGGGTGACCTCCCAGTCGGTGACCACGTGGGCGTCTTTGCCCACGAACTCGGTGTCGGGTCGGAAGTGGAGGTCGAGCTGGAAGCGGTAGCTGCGGTCCTGCTGCTCGTTGACGAAGGTGGTGAAGGTGCCGCCCTCCAACTGGGTGGGTCGGAAAATGAATCCGTCCACGTGGCTGGGCTGGACTCCCTCGGCCCGCTCGCCGGGATAGTCGAGGTTGACGGCCACGGTGCTGATGCCCGAGGCCTCCAGGTCGCCGCCCATGGTGACGTCGGACACCACTCGGTTGAAGAAGTCGTCGTCAAGGCTGACTTCGACGATGGCGCGGTCCAGGTCGAGTCCGTCGACGATGGTCGAGAACAGGCCCTGAGGAGCCGCATCGCGGGCTACCGCGGCCTGCATCGAGTACTCGAAGGTACGCTTCTTGAGCTCTTCCTGGCGGTAGAAACGCAGCGAAAACGCCACTTGGAAAGGGGCCACGCTGGAGTCGGCTCCGGAGCCTCCCCCGGTCCCCCCGCCGCCTCCCGATGCGGCCGAGGCCGTGTTGTTGGTCTGAGAAGTGCTGCGTTCGCTGGACGAAAGGTCCTCGGACGGCTGGGCCGGAGTGGCTTGCTGCGAAGTGGGGTTGCCGCGCTGAGGCTGGAAGTTGGAGCGCGAGGTGCCGCTGGTCAGGCTGCCGAAGAGTCCCTGCAACTGTCCCAGCAGCCCCTGGCCCGCTTGGCGGGTCATGAAGCTGGGCGGCTGCAGCGATGACTTGAAGAAGTCCTTGAGCAACTGGGTCTTGAAGAAGTCGAAAGCCTCGTCGGCCTTCTTGCGCAGATCTTCGTCGTCGGTGAAGTTCTGCACCTCGACTCGGATGGCGCCTTCGTCGCGAAGCTTCTGAAAAGCTGCCCCGATGTCGGCAGCCAGAGAAACAGGCCCCACCTGTCCGCGGGCGCCGAACTCGACTTCCAGATGGTTGTAGATGCGCTTGTATTCCGCCGTAATCACCACGTTGAAGGCCGGACGCAAGGCCAGGAACTCCAAGTCGTAGATGACGCCGACGGGACTGATGCCGGAGCGCAAGGCGGCTTCCATCAGCACCGCCCCTTCCTGGGAGAGCATGACTCCGAAGGTGGCCCGGTTGAAGCCGAAGAGCGACGGCTTGGAGGCGCCCATGACTTCCTCGAAGAAGTTGACGCCCTTGGGCTCGTCGTCGGGCGCATCGTCGGCGTCCGCCGCGTCCTTGCTGATGGACAAGCGGACGCTGCCCTTGCGGAACTGCACGGGCGTTAGCTTGACCTGGCCTTCGGCAAAGGCGCTCAATTTGCCCTTGGTGTCCTCCAGCAGGTCGTCGTCCACGCCCAGATCGACGGTGAAGGCCAGAAAGCCTCCGCCCAGCGATTGCTTGGTTTCCTCGTCGAAGTCGGGGTTGTCGGTGATGTCCCGGCGGTACTTGAGGAAGACGAACTCGGGAACGCCGTCATTGCGGGCCAGCCGCGGACGCTCCGGGACGTAGTAGAAGAGGTCGGGATCTTGGTGGTCTTGATAGATCATCAGCCCGTTGATGGGGCCGATCGGTGCGTCGAGATATAGCATTTCGTTCTCCTCGCTTTAACCCACGACTTGGTTTTGGCGGTGATACCAGAGGATCCAGTTGGCCAGGTCGGACTCGGTCATCGACTCCAGAGCCGCCGAAGGATCCTCGAACCGGCGGGGCGGAAAGTTGTGCACGCTGCCGCCGGCGGAAGAGGAGTTGCCTCCCTGGGTGATGCCCGAGGTGGGACTCGAGCCGGCGTATTGCGGGTTCTTGAAGTAGATTCTTCCGTTTTCGCGCCTCACCACCAGTACGGCGTGTCCCGCTTGGTTGGGCTGGCCGGGGCCGGCCACCCAGTAAAGAGCCAGCACCATGGGCTGGCGCAAGGCGTTGAAGTCGTTGAGCAGCGCATCGCGGTTGCTGGCCGAGAGGCCCACAGAACTGGTGAAGAATCCCTCGTTGAAGATGCTCTCCAAGACCCGGTCGAACTGACTGGCGCTGAGTCCGGCGTCAACGGTGGTCCGAAAGACGGTGTTGATTCCGGTGGGCGAGTTGGGCGGTGAAGCCGGGTTGAAGCTGGGAAAGGAGCTTCCCAGCCCGTGTTTGAGCACCGTGGCCTGGAAGGCCAGCTCCGAGTTGGTGCGGACCACGAAAGGCGGAGTGTTGGAATAGCGGGCCACCTGGAAGATGGCCGGCGGCACCGTCACCCGTGCTCCGTCGGCCAACTCCACCCGTCCCGTCGAACTCAGCAGACTGACCTGAAGCCGCGCGAACTCGGAAGGATTGACGGTCAGCAAGAAGGTCTGGGTAGCCGTCGTGGAGCAGGAGTTAGCCCGCCCCTGGTTGCTCTGGCCGTTGGGATCAAGGATCTCGGTAATGACGTCGTCCACCAGTTCGGCCGCGGTGGGGGAGCCGGCCATGTCGGGATGGGGAGCGATGGTCAGGAGGTCGAGCAGATTCTCCACCAGGGTCTTCTGCCGCTTCAGATCGAGCTGCGTGATGGCAGGCGCGTTCAGATTGCTGCCCACCTGCACCCGGCGGTCCAGCAGTTCGTGCAGCTTGCGCCGGGAGGGGCCTCCGAACAGCCATAACAGCAGGATCTTGCCCTTGGTGGCATCGTCCGCGATTTCGTTCTGGAACACCTCGTTCTCGAAGACGCGGGCCAGCGACCGACGGTCGGGATTAGAGGCTGGAAGGGTGTTCCAGAAGGCGGTCAGCATCTGACCCCAGAGATTGGGGATGAGCGGAATGCCCCCCATGGCCTGGACAGCGCCCTGATCGGGAACGGCTTGGGCCGCCCCGCCGCTTTGGGGCAGCAGGGTGAGATGCCGCCCGCTCTGGGTCACCTGGTTGTCAGGCGGCCACACCAGAGCGGTCTGCGATCCCGTGGGCTGAAGCCGCACGCGGTAGTAGAGCACCCGGTTGAAGTTGCTGGAGGAGGAACCCACCGAACGCAGGGTTTCTTCCTGGTAGCCTTCCCAAAGCTCTTGAGGCAAGGTCCAGGATCCGCGTCCGCCCTGGACCTGGATGGTCTGAGGAGGCACCTGGATCTGCTTCGGATTCCCCTCTGAATCCGTGATCTCCACGTCGAGGTCGATGTCGCTGCTGTAGTAGCGCAGCGGATCGGGATAGCTGGCGGGGGCCAGGAGGGCTTGAGGGTCCCAGGCCAGCTCGACGATGGCTTGGCCCTTCTGGGGAGAGAGAACCTCGAAGGTGGGCGGGGGACCTCCGGCTGGCCAAGCGGCGAGTTGAGGCCTGATCTGGACCCAGTCGGAGGTGATGACCGACGAGGGAGTCCCTCCTCCGCCGGTGGGCTGGACGGCGGGATGATCGTAGCTGAAGCCGTTGCGCGAGGCCGTGATGTCAAGGGTGTCGTTGGGCGTGACCTGGTCGCTGCCGCTGTTCCAGGGGAACATGGGCGAATTCAAGGCATGCCCCGGGGGCGGCGTGTTGGTGGGCAGATAGTTGTTGATGCCATGCCGCTGCTGCCACAGGAACCAGATCAGGTCCACGAAGCAGTGGTGAAGGAAAAAGACCGGGTCGTTGGGCGAGGTGCCGGGCAGCATCGATCCGCCCACCCACACGTGAACGACATTGTGCAGCCGGCTGGAGCCGATCCAGCCCTCCAGGGTGTTGCGGAAGCCCGAGGACGAACTGACGTCCCAAGGACTCACGTCATAGGTGGAGATCTGCAGCGCGGCGTCAACGTCGGACTGGGCCGGCAGAGCCGAGGCCCGCTGTCCTAATTCGCGCTGAAGGCCACCGGCGGGATTGCCGTTTCCGTCGACGATCACCCAACTGTTGGCGGGGTCGCCCGGATCGAAGCGGAAAGGCCCGGTGCGCACGACGTTTCCCGCCTGTCCGTCGCCGCCCAGGAAGTCATTGGCCCACACCTGAGGGTTGATGGTGTTGGGTGCGTCGGCTGCCCAGTTCCAGTAGGGCAGGCCCAAGTTGGGATTGTTGCTGGCCCTTTGCAGGGCTTTCTCGAAACGGTTGAGATATTCGCGGTGCCAGGGCAGGAAGGCGGGTCCGCGGTGGGCGGCGTTGCGGGTGCCCGGATTTCCGCCGGGAGGGGAAGCCTGCGCCATGGCCCTGTTGTGCATGAGCACGAATTCGTCGTAGGTATTGCGGCTTGCGCCGGACCGGACCTCGCGCTTGAGCGCCCACACGGCTTGCACGAATGCGTTGCGCTCAGCCGAGGTCAGGTCAGTAATGCTCTTTCGAACTGCCATCGTGTTGCTCCTTTATGGCCTAGAGGTTGGGGGGCTTAGACGTTGGGATCGTCGGAGTCGGGAACCGCCTCCACGTAGTCTTTGGCCAGTTCTTCGAGGGACTTGTAGTTGCGGTAAGGCAAATCGGTGCTGGCGTACTCGCCGCTCTTCTCATCCTTGAAGACGGGGACCTTTTTGCCGGCCACGTAGAGCTGCGGGGTGCGGTTGGGAAATTTGCGGATGACGATGTCTTTGCCTTTGTGGCGGATTCGTTCTTCGCCCATGGCGTTTTCTCCTTTGTTTCAGGCGGCTAAGGGACGCAGGAAGATCTCCAGTCCCGTGATGTTTTCGTTTCGGATCTCAAGTTCGGCGGCCCGTCCCAGACAGGCTCGGCGGCGTTGCCGAGGACGCGCGGCCGCCAGCAGCTTGTAGGCGGCTTCCAAGAAGCAGGCATCGCCGCCCACCTCCTCGACGGTGCGGCGCAGGCGGACGCGCTTGGCGGCATCTTCCGGCTGAAAGCCCCACAGGGAGGTCCCCAGGCGCAGGCTCTCTTCCTCGGGGCTCAGCCAAAGGGCCAGGCTCCAGGGGCGCGAACGGGGACGCGGGGGGCGTCCCAGCAGCAGGCCGAAGAGGCGCGAGGCTGGCGTCCATAGGTCTTCCAGCCCGCAGCTCCGCAGGGCCTCGAGGGGACCGCTGCTGCGGTCGAGCTGCCAGCCGATCCAGCAGCCGGTGCCGCTGCTCGATCGGGCCACGAAGCGGATCGAGCCCAGCGGTCCGAGGCGGGCCTGCAGTTGTTGCAGCCGCTCCAGGCGGCTGCTGGCCCGGGCAGCCTCGCGGGCAGCCTTCCAGGCCTCGCCCTGAGGTGGGAAGGCCTCGATGCGCCAAGGCTTGGGCAAGCAGCCGGGTCCCATCCAGCGCTGCTCCCAGAGGGCTCGCTGCGAACCGTCCGGGGACGCCAGGGGAGTCAGGACGCTGACCTTGCGCGAAGCCGAGGCCTCCGCTCGCAGGGAGAGCAGCAGGCGGCTGCCTCCGTCGATGCAGGTACGGGCGCCTGCCTGACCCAAACCGGCCACCGCCTTCCGGGCCGCTTCCTGGGAGCGGTCTCCCAATCCCGTCAGCAGAGCCAACTGGGGCAGGATCCGGGGAAGAACTGGCTGAAAAGCAGGGTCCAGAAACCCCTGTTCGGGCCCGCACTCGGGTGTCAGTGTTCGTTGTTCGATCATAACTCCTAGTCCTCGGGAGGAACGCTGGAGAGAATCAGGAACTTATCGCGCGAGGCCAGCGGCCCCACCGTCCTCTGAAAGCCGGTATCCAGCACGTAAGTCAGCTCGTAGGTGTATTCGCGGGCCGAGGCATCCTGCAGATTGACCCTCCAGACCTGTCCTTTGCCGGGCGAGGTGAAGACCATCTCTTCGCTTTGCTCGACCTCGTTTTCCTCGTCCTCGTAGTGGAGCTTGAGGCGGATCATCTCCACCCGGTTGTCGCTCAGCGGGGGACCCACCAGCTCGGGCTGGACCTCCATCTGGAAGGCGTAGACCACGCCCACCGTGAGAGTGCGGCGGTCGTCCTGGACCCAGCCGGTGCGCATCACGTTGCCCTCGTTGTCGATGAGGGTCTGGGCATACTCGTAGCGGCGCAGGTTGGGATTCTCCAGGGCCACCGTCCAAAGGTGGATCTGGTTGACGTTGTCCTGGTCGATGAGGATCGAACCGCTTTCCTGGACCTCGTTTTCAGGGTCCTCGTAGCGAAGATCGACGATCAGGTTCAAGATCTTGGAACGGTCGCCCGCCACCAACACCCTCACTTCCAGTTCGTCGGCGGCCGGATCTTCGATCAGCACCAAGTCGCTGGTGGTGCTGCGCCATCCCTTTTCGATGCGTTCTCCGGCTGGACGCAGATAGGTCATGCGGTAGTCGACTTCCTGGGGACCGCCGGGGCGGGTGCGCAGCTTGAAGGCGAAGCGCGTGCTGGTTTCATCCAAGAGGACAGAATCTTCGTGGGACCATCCTGCTTCCTCGTCGAAGTAGCGCATGTGCAGGTGCACCTGGGGAATGCGCTCGAAAGGAAATCCCCTGATCACTTGAGCCTCCACCTCCCGAAAGCGGTAGAGGTTGTGGGGCGAGAGCACCAGCAGGGTCCCCTGGTGTTCGAGCCAGTCGGTGCCCACCGCGGGCTGGGGACCGGGCACCGGGGCGTCGGGCAAGAAGTGGACATTGTAGCGGTAGCGCAGACGGTCGCCCACTTCGGGCTTGTACCAGGCGCTTCGGCTGGCCCGGTCTTTGCCCTCGCCGTCCTCCAGCAGGAAGGACCAGGTCAGAGGCAGGTCGTCCTCTTCGTCCTCGGGCTCTTCGCCGTAGAACACGTCGGTGGCGATGGCCCGGATGGAGTGGCCGGCGAAGTTGGCGTTGGCCACCACCTCGAAGTCGACGCTTTCGAAGAGGGCGTCGCGGCCGTCCACCACCGTGACCACGTCGTCTCGGGTCAGGTTGTAGTCCTCGAAGAAGAGGCTCATGTGAGCCTGGGGCGCGATGCGCCGCTCCACCGCCCGGGCCACGGTGTAGTCGATGTCCAACCGGCGGATCTCGGAGACGTCCAGTTCCAGCCGCTGATAGCCCACCGAGGGCCAGTGATGGGCCATGTTGTGGATGCGTCGGGAAGCGTCGAGGACCCCGTCTACGGTGCCGCCGCCGGGTTCGATGCCGGGGTCATTGGGATTGGCCACAGGCTTGAAGAAGCGCTCCAGCATGTATTCCTGAAGCTCCCGGCGGGCGGTGTTGAACTCCGCCTCCATGGCCTCCTCCCCCACTCCTTCCAGCGAGGCTTCGAACTTGATGATCTGGTTTTCTTCCAGCTCTTCCACGATGTTCTCGATGTCGGCCTGAAAGAAGACCAGATCGATGCTCCATCTTTCCTGCATGAAGTGGTAGGTTTGCTCCCAGTCGACCTCGACGTGGACGTTGAAGGCCCTTTGCATGCCCACGAAGCCCAGGTCGTAGACCACGCCGGCGGGGATGAAGCCCTCGAAGGCGCCGAAAAGCAGGGTGGTGGCCCGCTTGGTCAGCATGGCGCTGAAGATAGCCCGGTTCTCGCCGTAGAGGGCGGGTGCGGCGCTGGCTTCCAGGAAACTGACCCACCGTTGTTCCTCCTCTTCCTCCTCGGGAGTGGGAGAGCCGCCCTCCTCCTCTTCCTCTTCGCTGGGAGGCGTGGTGGTGCGGTCCAACAGCGTCAGGCGCACCGTGCCGTCCCGATAGGGCAGGGGGGAAAGACGCGGCGGGTCGTCCAGGTCCTGGTCTTCCTGGATGCGCCGGGCCACCTTGTTGAGGGTGTCTTCGGGCCACGCCAGGCTGGTGTCGAAAACCAGGAAGCCCACGGCCTCTTCGTCGCCTTCTTCGATCTCGTCGAGATTCTCGCGGAAGACCAGGAAGCGGATGGCCGGACGGCCTTGTTCGTCCACCGCCAGACGGGGACGGTTGGGAAAGTAGTAGAACTGGCGGGGGTCGTGGTAGTCGCCCACCAGCGGAACCCCTTCGTACATGTAGTAGGGCGGATGCAAATAAAGCATGAACCTTCTCCCTTATTCTTCTTCCTCTGCCACGTAGCGGGGCAGGGTGAGGCGTTTGCGCGAGAGGGTGACGGGGTCGCGGTTGACCACTTGACCGTCAGCCAGGAAGTAGGTCACCGAAAGCTCATAGTCGGTGGGCGAATCCTCGTCGATGCGGAAGCGCACCGTCTGCGACTTCTCGTCGGTGAAGACCAAGGTGTCGGTGAAGTCGACGTCGTTGGCCGCGTCGCGGTAGTCGATGGTGGCCTCCACAACCGGCGTCTCCTGGAAGTTGACCAAGTTGGGGAAGATGGTGACTACGATTTCGGGCACCAGGAGTTTGGGGATGATCAGCTTGGTGACGTCGGTGGTTTCGCGGTCCTCGTCGACCGATCCGCCTTCGGCCCGGTGGTAGGTGAGGTCGAAGTCATACTGGTTCTCGTCCTCGTCGTCGATGACGATGTTCCAATCCTGGATGGTGGTGTCGGTGAAGGTGAAAGTCTCCACCTCGTGGATGTCGGCGCCGTCGTCGTCGTAGCGCAGCGTGCACTCCACGATGGGGGTCACCTCGAAGTCCACCAGATTGGGGAGCAGGCCGACCTTGAGGCGGGGCTTGCGTTGGACGATGACGGGAAGGGCTTGGTCGCCGTCGGCTTCGATCCAGTCTTCGCTTTCCTGGAAGGTTCCGTCCTTGAAGGTGGCCAAAACCTTGTATTCGAAGGTCCTCAAGTCGCGGTTTTGCAGCACCACGCTCCAGGCCTTGAATTCGCCCTCGTCTTTGAGGATGTAGACCTCGTCGACGTGGTAGTCGTTGTCTTCATCCACATAGCGCAGGCTGACGGCGGTCTGCACCACATCGTCCCAGTCGCCCGCCGGTATCAGGTTGACGTCCAGGGTGTCGTAGAGGGGGGCATTGATGAGAAGCTGGCGGTCCAGCGTCTCCTCCCAGTCGGTTTCAATCTGCTGACCGTCTTTGAGGATGAAGGTGCTGCGGAAGCGCAGGGGACGGTCCCACTCGGTGAAGATGTAGCGCTCGTAGGTCTGGGCCGTTTGGCCTTCGCCCAGGATGAGCACGGTGCTTTCTTCGTCCACGCCCGAGCCGGGATCGCGGTAGCTGACCTCCACCTGAACCTGGGTGACGGTCTTGAAGTTCACCGCTCCGGCCAGGACGTTGACCGAAATCTTGCCGGGATCGGCCACCGAGATGTTGAGTTGAGGCGTGGTTTCCCGTCTCCAGCGGGTGAAGTCGGCCTCCCCCTGGCCCGAGAAGGCCACTCGCCATCGGTACTCGTATTCCCGTTTGGTTCCGATCAGGCTGGGATCCCATTCGCCGCTGCCGGCGTCTTCGGTGAGGGTGAAGTTCTCGGTCTTCTCAACGAAGTCGTTGTTCTCGTCGCGTCCCCGATAGCGGACCTGGACCTCGACGAAATCGATGGGCTCGTTCTTCCAGTCTGCGAAGGCCTGCACTTTGAGTCCCAGGGTGGAGAAGAAGGGGTCGGCCAGGTCGATTTCGCGCACGTAGCGGCGCATCTCCGAGGCCGATACGCCGGCCAGGAAAGTCTGCAGCGTCCCTTGGGGATTGACCGGCCATTCCACGATGCTGGTCATCTGTTCGTCGTACTCGATGGAGACCGACTCAAAATCGACCTCGGTCTTGAGGTAGTAGATGTCCTGTTCGCTGTTGACGAATTCGGAGGTGGCGTCGTCTTCGTCTTCATCGTCGCCGTCTTCTTCTTTGTCGTAGAAGTTCTCTTTGATCAGGTCCTGCACCAGGCTCATGGCGTTGCGGCGCATTTCCTGCAGGAAGTCGTCTTCCAGGGAAAGGGTGCCGGTGTCGAACTGGACCTTGATGAGGTTGGCTTCGATGGCCATCGACAGATGGGTTTCGTAGTGAGTCATCTCGTCCTCATCGCAGCTATGCGACTCGAACTCGTGGTCGATTTCCGTCAAGGCCGCGTAGAGGCTGCGCGAATCGGCAGTGATGCGCAGATGGACGGGCGGAATGCGGGCCCAGTGCTTGAGGGTGTAGCGGATCTGAATGGGAGTCAGGTCGGTGGCGCCTTCGCCGCTGGGCTCCAGCAGGGTCTTCTGCATGAAGGTGGCGCCGGCGGAGGTCAGGTCCATGCTTACCGAGGCCACGTTGTTGCCCACCAGCGACAGCGGTCCCTCGGCAACCCGGTTGGAGACCAAGGCCTCGCTCTGGGGAGCGGTGATGAGGAAGTTGCCTTCGGTCCAGGTGGGCTGGGCCAACTGGACGCGGGGCGGCTGATCTCCAGGAGGCGCCTCGGGCGAGTCGGTGGGCAGTCCCAGGCGGACGTCATCCACCGTAAGCTGCACGGTGCTTCCCGGACGGCTGCTGAAGATGCGCATTCCGCGTACGTCCTCGCCGGCTTGTTCCGCCAGATCGTTCATCGCGTTCCACATCTGGTCAACGCGCTGTTGCAGGCGCGAGCGGATCTGGCTCTCGTCGGCCTCGGGCACGCTCATTTCGGTGTCGAAGACCATGTAGCCGCCGCCCCGGGGCAGATCGGGATTCTCCTCCCGGTCCTCGTCGGAGAAGGCGTACTTGATGAGCAGGAAGACGGGGTTGTCGTTGATGTCCCGGCGGATGGAGACATAGTCGGGAATGACGTAGAATTTCCAGAATTGCGAGTCGTCCTGATAGATGGTGACCCGTTGGTCTGAGAAATATTCGAAAGCTGGCACTTTGAGCATGTTGGACTCCTTTTTGGGCGGCCTAGTTGTCGCCGTCCGGCTCCTGGACGGTCAGATTGGGAATGATGACCCGCGGCTCGTTCTGAAATCGCTTTTCCTGGGGATGCGGCTGGCCGTCGGCGTCGAAATAGGTGATGAGGTATCCGTAGAGTCTGCGGTGGACGTCTTTGACTTGGAAGGCCCAGGTCTGGATTCCCTTCTGGTCGAAGGTCAGAGAGGCGGTTTCCTGGACGTCGTTGACCTCGTCCTCGTATTCGAGGTCGACGGTCACCAGAGGGGTGGCGTCGAAGTTGACCAGGGTGCCGATGACTTGCACGTTGATCGATCCGGACTCCGGAGGACGGTGGGGCGGCAACACCAGGACCGGATCCTCTTCTTCCTGCTCAGGCAGACGGACCGGGTCTTCTCCTTGGGGAAAATGGGTGATGGTGTAGGTGAACCTCAAGGGCGGCGGATTTTCGGGCGCATCGAAGCGCCAGGTCTGGGGCGCGTTGCCGGTGAAGACGAAGGTTTCCGTCTCGTTCACGCCGCCTTGGTCATAGTTGAGGGTCACCTCGGTGACTTGGGCGGCCTCGAAATCCAGCAAGGTCGGGACCAAGGTGATCTCGATCTTGGGGACGGCCTCGACGTGAACGGGCAGCGCCCCGGATCCGTCGGCTTCCTGCCACTCCCCGCGCTCCAGAGTGCCGTCCTTGAAGCTGGCGGTGACGCGGTATTCGAAATCGCGTTTGTTCTTGTCCTGCAGGACGACCTTCCAGGTACGGAATTCGTCGCGGCTCTTGAGGGAGAGGGTTTCTTCCACCGTGTGATTGTTGGCGGGATCGCTGTAGCGCAGGTCGACGAAGACCTGGGAAACGTCGGGCCAGCCGGTCCCGGCGGGCAGCAAGTCGACCTCCAGGACGTCCATGAAGGGCTGGTTGACCAGCAGTTGGCGGCTGACGGTTTCGGACCACTCCTGGTCTTCCAGCACTTCGCCGCTCTGCAAGTCGAAACGCAGGCGGTATTGAAGGGGCTGGTTCCAATCGGCGAAAATGTCGCGGCTGTAGCTGCGGTCGCGGTGCTGGTTGTCGAGGATCACGACCTCTTCTTCCCGAGCGATGCCCTGGGCCGGATCCTCGTAGGCCAGGGTCACTTGGACGCGCTGAACCAGTTTCTCGAAGTCGACGTTTCCGGCCACCACGTCGACCTCCACGCGTCCGGTGGAGGCGACGGCGATGTTGAGGTCGGGAGACTCGTCACGCTGCCATTCGCTGAACTCGCCGAAGCCCTGGCCGGCGTATCCGACCCGCCAGCGGTACTCGTAGGACCGTTTTCCCTCCACCAAAGCCGGATTCCAAGTCTGAGGGGAGGTGTCGACGAAGGTGAAGGTCTCGTTCTTCTCCACCCGCTCCCCTTGGGCATCGCGGGCCCGGTAGCGGATCTGCACTTCCACCGCTGAGAGGACGGGATCGTCGAAGTCGGCGAAGACCCGTGCCTCCAGTCCCAAGCGCTGGAAGAACTCGTCGTCCAGGCTGATCTCGCGTACGAAGTTGTCCAACTCCTCGGGGGCCATGCCTTCGAAGAAGGTCTGGAGCGTGCTCTGGGGATGGATGGGCCACTCCACCACGCTGCTCTGCTCCAGCTCGAAGTCGAGGGTCATGGTGGCGCTGTCGAAGGACTCCTTAAGGTACTTCTTGGTGCTGTCCTCGTCGCGCTCATCGTCGTCGTCGATTTCGATGGGCTCTTCCAAGTCGAGCGGCCGCTCCTGGAAGAAGGAATCCTCGATCATGCTCTGGATCAGTTCCAGGGAGAAGTCGCGCAACTGATCGATGACGTCCTCCTCCAGTCCGGCAGCCCCGGTATCGATTTGGACGTCGATCAGGTTGGCCATCTCAGCTTCGGCGGTGGTGATGTCGGTGTGGGCGAAGTCGTAGGTGGTGCAATGGTCGACTCCGCGCCCGTCCATGATCTTGCGCACTTGTTTGTAGATCTGTTCTGACTCGGCGTGGACGCGGATCCTGGCGGGAGGCGTGCGGGCCCAGAAGGTCAAGTCGTAGCTGACTTGCACGGGAGTCAGGTCGCTGCCCGTGTCACCTTCCTCGCCCACCAGGATGCGCTGCATGAAGGTGGCGCCGGCCGAGGTCAGATCCATGCTGAAGACGGCGATGTTGCCTTGCAGCAGCGAGGGCGTGCCCTCGGCTACCCGGTTGGTGACCAGCAGTTCGCTTTGAGGAGCGTCCAGGGCCACGCTGCCCGAGGTCCAGGTAGGACTGGCGATCTCCACGCTGGGCGGTTCGGTGGTTCCCCGCACGCCCACCAAGTTGCGTTCCTCGCGGGTGCCGTTGCGCAGGCGGTTCCACTCCTCATCGACCCATTCCTGCAAGTCTTCGCGCACCGTTTCCAAGGTCTCCGGCGGGACGCTGAACTCAACATCGAAATTGAGGTAGCCACCGCCGCTGGGCAGGTCGGGATTGTCCTCCCGGTCCTGATCGCTGAAGGCGTACTTGACCAAGAGGAAGACCGGACGTTCGTTCTTGTCGAGGCGGATGTCGGGATGAGCGGCCACGGGGTAAAAGCGGTACCAGATGGAGTCGTCGGCATAAACGGTGACGCCTTCAATGGTCCGGAACGGGGGTGCCGTTAACATGGGTTTTCTCCTCGCGGCTCCTCGTGAGGAGCCAGTTTGATGACGTTTTCAGAGGTTTGCTGCCAATCGCTCCAGCCTTCGGGCGTCTCTGCCGGCTCGGTCTCTGTCGGGTCCCTTTCAGAGGTCTGAGCGGGGCGGATGCGGTAGCGCCAGGCTTGGTCTCCAGAGGGTGCCGGGAACTCGAGGCTGCAGGCTTGGCCGGGGCTGAGACGACCGCCCACGGTGCCTCCCCGTCCCTTCGCAGCAGCCGCTTCGATTTCCAGTCCCGTGACGGCTTGGGGGGAAAGCATGGCCGCCACCCGGCGCGGGGCTGCCGCCGGAGCCGTGCCCGCGCCCGTTTGCGGCGCTTCCTGCCAGGGCGTCCGGTAGCCTCCGCCGGGAGCTTCCGGGTAGAAGGTCCGCAGCTCCAGCCGGCTACCCGGAGGGCGACACCAAAGGATGCGTCCGCCCGGCTCGATGGGCTGCTTTCCCAGAGGACGGCGCCGTCCCTGCTGGTCCAACCAGGAGGCTTCCACCTCCAGGCGGCCGCTGCGGTGGCCAGCGGGCGGGAGCACGTGAAGCAGGGAAGGATCCAATTCCAGCGAACCCCCGCTGGCCTGCGCCTCCAGCGGGAAGCGTCCGCAGGAGCCCTCGACCTGCAGGCGGTAGGGATGTTCTTCCTCGTCCTTCCACAGCAGGGCCCGATAGACGCCGCTAATGGTGGCCAATTCACCCGTCTCGGCGTCCAGGATCACAGGCCCCTCTTCGGGCGTCAGTTGGACGGCCAGCGCCGGATGATGGAGTTCCACTTGCAGCGGACCCGTCAACCGCAGCGTCCGCCGGGGGATGCGCACCAACAGGGCCTGTTCCTTGAGAGGACGCAGCGTCACGCCCACTCCGCTGCCCTGGCGGCGGACTGGAAGGGGTATGGGCACGGCATAGCCCTTGGCCATGCCCACCGCCGCCACCTCCAGCTTTCCGTCCCGGCGGGGACGCCAGATGTGGCGCGGCTCGTCGGGCGTCAGGCTGACCTTGGCCGACTCCCCGCCTTGTTTGAGGTGCAGGGTGACGAAGTCGAAGCCGCCCCAATCGCCTGCGGCTTCCACGGTAACCGGCAAGGCGGGGCCCGGAGTCAGCTTGATTTCTGGACTCTCGACGCCTTCGGGACGCAGCGTCCGCACCTCGCTCAGCTCGATCAGGTCGCCCTCCTGCCAGTCGATGGAAAGATCGAGATCGTGACTGAGACGCAGGCTGGGCGCTTGGGCGGCGGGCAGGGCCAAGCAGGCGTCGCCGCAGGCTTTGGCGATGCGCCGGGCCCACTCCATCAGTCCTGCCTGGCGCAGGTCCTGGAGCGCGCCCAAGGGCAAGGACACCGATTCCACCGCCAGGGTGATGCGGCGCTGGTCGAGCAGTTGCCCGAGGACGCCGGTGAGCACTTCCGCCAGAGTGGCCCAGCGCAGCAAGTCGGCATCAACATCCAGCCTCTGTAGAGCGTCGTCCACCACGGCGGCCTCGGCGCGTCCCTTGAGGACGGCTCCGCTGAGCTGGGCTTGGCCGCGCAACTCCAGCGAAAGCCCTCCCCGGCTGCATAACTCGCGGGGCACTTCTAGCGTCAGGCTCGAGCCTCTTGCCTGGGCATCGGACCGCAGTTCGGCCTCCGTCTGATCCGCGGTCCAAGCCAGGGCCCGCACTTGCTCCCAGGGGCGGGCGGAGACCTGGCGGGACTCGACCTCCCGGCCAGCCTTGTCGAGATCTTCGTCTCGGGGCTGCCAAGCCAGTTCAAGCGAGGATGCTCCGGGGGCGGTCCCCTGAGCACCGTTGCGTCGGCGAACCGTCCCGGTGTCGAGATAGGTCACCGAAGAATCCTGGGAATCGGGAAAAAGGCGCCAGGAGGTGGAGGGAATGGCGCGTCCTGGGAATTGCATCATGCCGGCGTCTCCTCGTCGGGCTGGGATTCTTCTTCCGTCTGCGGGGTCAGCGATTGGGGGGTCAGCGTCAGCTCGGATTCTTGGCCCCGCATCCACTGGCTTTCAGTCAGCGGAAGGGTTTGGCCTTGCTCGTCGAGCGCCACATAGCGCAGCCGGTAGTGGAAGAGGAAGGGTTGGAAAATGCTCTCTCGGTGAAAGGTCCAGTGAGTTTCTTTGCCGGGTTCCAGCGTGAAGAGCCGCTCACCCTCTAAGGGCGGGGAGGCGGAAGTCAATTCAACGGCCGCGAAGGCGATGCGGTCGAACAAGTCGGGAGCGACGGCAACCGTCACCTGCTGGGGCTCCAGCACCTCCAGCAGGTAGGCGGGCAGGTTGAGGGAGCGCTGCTTGCTGACGTCCTCAAAGATGAGATGTCCCCCGCCGGTTTCCGGCGCCGCAGGAGGCGTTTCCGGGCCGTCCTCAGCGGCTGGGCCGCCGTCCTCTGCGCCCTCTTGTGCACCGTTTTCGCCTGCTGTTTCCTCGGCGGCAGCGTCCTCAAGGGGGAAGGCCAGGCAACGGATCCACAGTTCCTGTTCGGGATCGACTCCGACCAAAACCGGCCAAGCCGAATGTTTCTCGGCCGTTAGGGTCGTCCGGGCCAGCACCTCCGGCTCCTCATCCGGTGAATCGCCAAGCGGTTTCTGAATCGTCAGTTCCAGGCGGCTGGCCTTTTCAAAGAGGTCAGGAGAGGCGTCAACCTGAAGGAAGTCCAAACCGGCCGCTTGGCGATTGACGTCCACCAGGGTGCTCTCGGCAGTCGCGAAATCGGTTTCCAGCAGGCGCGGAATCTCGTCCTGGACCAGCACGGCGGTCAGGCGGTAGTCGAGCTCGAAGCCGCCCGCCAGGGCGACGAAGGTGGTGCTGAAGGACTCGGTGTCGCCTTGCCCGTCGAAGGTCATGCTGCGGAACTCGGGTGCGCCCCGAGGACCGGTGTAACGCAAGTCGACCTGCACCTCGCGCAGGTGGCCGGGGTCGATGGGGAGGTGGTTGACGACCCAGATGTCGACATCTTGAAAGGGCGCGGGCGGGCGCACTTGGGGAAAGAGGCTGCTTCGTTGCTGTTCGTCGAGGGAAGCCCAGAAGTCGCTCACCGACCAGTGCAGGGGATGGCTGCGCCACTGGGTCCTGGGAGTGAGCAAGTCGAAGCGCAGCACTTCCGCTACATCCGCCGACTCGTTGAGCTGATAAAGATCGTCTTGGCCGTCCGGGCGCAGGAAGAGCAGAGGCAGGCAACGCCGGGCGGTCTCCCTCAACAGAGTCTCCGAGTTGGCGGTCGAAGCGGCCGTCTCCAGGGGGACCCACTCGACCAGTCCCGGACGCAGAGAGAGGAAGGCCGCCTCGACTTGTCCCGGCGTGGCCGGCTCTTGGGGAAGCAGTGCCCGCAATTGGCCGACCAGCTCGATGCTGTCGGCTTTGACCAGCCATGGCAGGAGCGGACTGATGGCCTGATACTCGAGCCGCCAGTCGAACTCCACTGCTCCCTGTCCACGCTGGAGCAGGTCCTGCAGGATCTGGGTTTCGTGAGGGCTGAGATGGAATTCGTTGGAGGACGGTCCCCGTGGGGCGAAGAGGGCGGGGACCCACTGGCCGATTTTCTCCGCCTGGTCGTCGACCGGCGAGCGCAGCGTCAGCCTCAGACGTCCCTTTTCGAAATCGGCCCGGCGCAGCTTCCATCCCCCCTCCTCCGCCGCGGTGAAAGCGGAGTCGGGAAGGGGACTGTAACGCAGGCTCATCCTCAGCCGTCCCTCCGCGGCGGAGGCGTCGTCTCCCGCGAAGCTGACCAGGAAGAATTGAGGATTGCCCAGGGCGTCCCGGTCCACTTCCAGCGCCTGCGGCAGATAGTGCAGCAACTGCGGATCGAGGTGGTCGGGAAACACCTCGATCCCTTCAAGGCCCCCAGGGGCGATGTCTTGCAGAACCAGCACGCTTACTCCTCGTCCTCGTCGTTGGTTGGGTCGCTTTGAGGCTGCGCCGGACTGACGCGTAAGGGCGTGTCTCCCAGCCGGGTCTCAAAGGGGCTGACCAAGCCATCGCCCTCGTCGGTGATGTTGATGACCCGGTAAGTAAACTGCTTGGCGTCCTCCTGCAGCAGGAAAGGCAGCAGAGGCATGCGCAGCGAAGCCGTCTTTTCGTTGTCCTGGGCCTCGAGTTCCACAACCACGTTGGGCTGGATCTCGACTCTGAGTCCCGTCAAGGGCTGGGATTCTCCCTCGGGGACGCTGCCGAAGAGGGCGGCATCGGCCGAGATCTGAACGTCGAAGGTGTCGGAGGCATATCCTTGGTTGACCGAGACGATTTGAAAGATCCTGGCGTGGTCGGGAAGGATTTCGGCCTCCACCAGCGGATCAAGATCGGTCAGGGGAAAGTCTTGAGGCGTGAGTTGGTAGTCGACATCGATCGAGCCGCCCGCCTCTACGGTCACGGGCAAGGCGGGCGTGATGGCCGCGGCGCGGGCGTCCGAGCCCAAACGGATGGAGGGCAATCCCACCACGCGCACGTCGCTTTCCAAGCGGTTGGTGAGGCGCACGCGGTAAATGCCGTCCTGGCCTTCGACGGGGATGGAAGGTCCGCGGTGGAAGAGGGATCCGCCGTTTTCACTCAGCGACAAGATGACCGGAATTTCCGCCGTGCTTCCATCGATCAGCGTGGCTTCCACAACTCCGTCGACTTGGGCCGCGGGCCCCTGCAAGCTGTTGAGAATCTGGATGAACTCGTCCTGCGACAGCTCGACCTCGTCTTGAAGGCCGGTCTGGAAGCTGATCTCGGCCTCGGGCCTTTCCACGTCCATCAGGTCGCCGTCTTGACCCACCGGCAGATTGAGCCGCAAGGCCGCTGCCTGGGGCTGAAGAGCACTGAAGCTGGCGTCCTCACCGAATTCCAGCCGGGCCTGCTGCAGGATGCTGGGATCGTTGTAGGCCTCGGCCAGAAAGCTGAGCAGCACCCGATAGGCGTCCCGTGAGGATCCTTCCGTGGCTGCGCCGGCTGAGCCTTCGGTGACCGTCTCCGCCACCTCCAGGAATCCGAAGAGGATGCTGGGTGCATAGGGGTCGGTGTCGTGGCGGATGAGGCGGAATTCGGTCGGTTCGTAGTAAACCTGCCCGGGGATCCCCGTGTCGCGATAGAAGTTGACGGTCTGGTCGCCTACCGTCACGGCTTGGCGCACCAGGCTCTGCTGAGGCGCAGGATCTTCCAGCATGTCGAACATGTAGCGGTGGGCGGGAAGGGGAAAGTGGAAGGAGCCCACATCCTGGGTGTCGTTGACTTGGGTGCGCACCACCGCGGGAGCTCCGTCCCGGTCGACGAAAATGCGCCGCGACAAGACAGGCCTGTTGACCATGATGTCGGAAAAAATGGGCAGATCGAACAGCCCATCCGCCAACTGGAGGTCGTGGACCACGTTGTTAACGCGGTTGCCGCCTGAGACATCTGTTCCGTTGATGGTAAAGCTCAGCGGCTGAGCCACGGTCAGGTTGGGTTGGCGGGCGGCGGCCACCGGCTGGGCCGCCAGAGGCTGAGCTGCCAGGACAGGGGCCACGGCTGCATTCTCCCGCTCGAGGGCGTTGGCTGGCTGAGCCGCCGACAAGTGGGCAACGGCTGGCCGGTTGACAGCCACCGCGCGGGGCTGGTTGACCATGAAGACGGGGGAGGCCGGCGAAGCGTGCGAGACCCGCGAAGGAGCCGCTGTCGGTGCAGGGGCGGCTGGTGAAGGCGCCGGCGGGGGGCTCGGGGCCGGAGCCGTCCGCGGCTGGACGACCACGCTCTCGATCTCGCGCAACAAGACGTTGTCCAAAGCCGGTCGGGCTGAGACCAGGCTGGGAATCACCTGGCGCCAAGTGCGGCGTCCCACGGTGGCCGTGACTTCGACTTCCAAGCGGGCCTCGTGCACCTGCTGAGTCATGATCTGGAAGACCCGCTGATATTCCTGCTCGGACAGCAAGTCACGGGTGACCCGGCTGATGTTGTCGCCTACGGGCTCAAGCGGCCCCAGTTCCAGGGTCAGTTCGGCGGACTCGGTCTGAGGAGGAGGCGTTGTGCGCCGCAACACGTAGTTGGTGGTGCGGTCGCTGCGCCGGTCTCCCTCGGCGTAGTCGTCGAAGACTTCGGCCAGCAATTGTTCTCCAGATGGGCGAGCGCTGATGCGGGTCTTCTTGAATCCGAAGTCGTAGGTGCCCACCAGGGTGCCGTCGTTCTGGGGACGCGCCGGGGTCAGCCCCCAATCGCATTCGCGGGGACTGCAGCGCCCGAAGCCATGAAACTGCAGGCGGCCGTTTTCGTCCTCGACGATCAGCAGACGCGTCATGCCGCGAGTCGCCGAGTCGACATTGACCCATTCGCCAAGCAGTGCTTGAGGGGAGTCCGAACTCCCGGCGGAAGAGCCGTCTCCGCTGTCTACGGGAAGCCGGTAGTGAATGCGGGCCACGGCCTCGTGGTCCATTTCGCGCAGGACGAACGTCTGATCAACAGGAGCTTGAGCCACCAACTCCACTTCCAGGCGTCCGAAGGGCGCATTCGGATCGTCGTCTCCCCCGCTCTCCAGGCGCAGGCTGCTGGTGTGGCGGCCTCCCTGCAGGCGCAGACCATAGCTGGGGATGTAGAAGCGGACCGGGGCGTGGCCTTCTGAAGGTGGGTAAAGAGTGCCCTCCTCCAAAGTTCCCGCAGCCGAAAAGGGAAGCTCGGTCAGCGGTTGTTCAGCCTCCGCGTCCGTCTCCTCTGGCGAGACGGCCTGCAGAGAAGAAATTCGGGAAGGTTGTTGAAGCAGCCTGGAAAGCGTGAAGCCGTTCAAAGATGGGTTCACGAAGAGCGTTTCGGTGCCTTCGGCCATGCGCAAGCCTCCTGCGTCGTGTTGAGGGCTGTCTGATCACACAACGCACCTGGCCCGCTATGCACGACTATATCAGACAGCGATGAAAATGGTTTGGCTCCTCAACCAAAGAGCGTAAGCTCTGTATGCACGTATAAACGGCTGAGCCGGACCATTTGCCTCAATGGAATTAAAAAAAAATTTGAGTTGCTGGCGGCAGAGCGCAGCCGCGGTTCCTTTGCGGCCAATAGCCCGGCGGGCGGGTCTGGTAAGATCGGGGAAGAGGCGGCAGACTGGCCGCAACCGGGACGGGCCGACTTGAACAACTACTTCAATTACTTCACCGAGATTGAGGAATATTTCGCGCGCAAGCGGGGAAAGAATCTGCTCGTGTCGCCCCTCGATTGGTGCCTGATTGAATTGTGGCGCGACAGCGGCGTGCCCCTCAACATCGCACTTCGTGGAATCGACCGCAGCTTTGAAGCCGCCGAAAAGCGCGGACGCTCGGCTCCCCGCAGCCTTTTCTACTGCCATCCGGCGGTGTTGGAAGCCCACGACGAACACCAGCAGGCCATGCTGGGCAAAGGCGATGAGGATGACGCTCGTGAAGCGCTGCGCGACAAGCAGTCTGCGGACGAGCTTTCCCGGGAGAAAATCGCCTCGGACATCAAGCGCATCTTGAACATCCTGCGCTCGCGCTCCGGGGAGGACTTGCCGGTGTTTTCTGAGACGACTCCGGACTCCTCCGATCAAGACGCCTCATCACCTGGCCCAGGGAGTCCCTCGGAGGGGTGCGAGGAAGGCCAAGCCTATGGGCGGGCGCAGCGGCGCCTGGAAGCACTGATGAAGGAAGTTGAAAGCGCCTCGTTTGTCAGCTACGAAGAGGTCGACCGCGAATTGAACGAAATCGGCGCTTCCCTGGCTGATGACCTGCTTGGAGAGATGGCGGCCGACGACCTCCGCCGCCTGCGCACGGAGATCACGCGAGAGACCCGCAGGTACAAGACGAAGCTGGACAAGGATTCCTTCCAGAAGCTGCAAAAGAGCTATCTGCAGCGCCGCCTGCTGGAAGAAAAAGGGTTGCCCCCGTTTTCGCTGCTCCTGTAAGCGGCTAGTCTAGCTCTGCATTCTCCCCTTCAAGTTTTGATTTCATCGTCTTTCGTAGGTTTTCGCCGCTGGGACGTTATAGAGGGTGTGAACAGGAGATTTGCGCGCCAGCGGTTTGAATGGGAGATGACTCTGAGGCGGCGGATGCGCGGGCTGCGCTGCTTTTTGCTGCTCAATCCGTGTTTAGCCGTTTCCGTGTTGG
>DATIPO010000160.1:0-1525 GCA_035471925.1 Acidobacteriota bacterium | reverse complement strand
CGCCTCTTTACCGAGACTCCATCCCCTCATCCCCAACCATCAGAAAATCCCCGCCTTCATTCAAGGCATATCCCCTCATCCCCAGCCGTCCGGAAATCCCCGCCTCTTCACCGAAACTCCATCCCCTCATCCCCAACCATCAGAAAATCCCCGCCTTCATCTTCAGGGCTTGAAGTGCTCCCCGTTCTTAGGTCCAGGCCCTAAGGGAGAATCCCCCGATTAACCTTTGGGCGTTTGCCCAACCCTAGAAAACAGTCGTTCCTTTTGCCCGCCCCCACCTCGAGGCGCGCGAAGCGCGCGTGGGGCGGGCAAAAGGAACGGCTCCTTCGCCTTGCCCCGCCAGGCGCTGATCGCCTCGGTGGGCGTCCGGTATCCGAGGCTGGAGTGCGGCCGCTCTTGGTTGTACTGCCGCCGCCAAGCCTCCAGCACCTTCCGAGCTTCTTCCTTCGTCTCAAAGACCTCTAGCTCCAGGCACTCCGCACGGAGTCTGCTGTTGAAGCTCTCCCCGTAGGCGTTCTGCCACGGGCTCCCCGGATCGATGTGGTGCGTTGTCACCCCGCGATCCTTCAGCCAAGCCTCCAGGGCCTCCGCGATGAACTCCGGGCCGTTATCGCTCCGGATGAACTCCGGCCAGCCTCCGGCCTTGAACGCCTTGGCCAGCACCCAGATCACATCCCGCGCCGTCATCCTATGGCCTACCGCGATCGCCAGCGCCTCGCGCGTGAACTCGTCGACCACGGTCAGGATCTTCAGTCGCGCCCCCTGGGCGGTGGCGTCGAACATGAAGTCGTAGGTCACCACATGCCGCGGATAGGCAGCCTGGAGGGGGCCTTCCACGCGGTGGCCTTTCCGGCGAACGCGACTCCGTCGACGCTTCTGCGTCAGCCCCGCCAGCCGCCAAAGCCGGAGCACCTTCTTCCGGTTTACGATCACTCCGCTTCGCCGCAGGCGCGCCCAGGCCATCCGGTATCCGCATCGCGGTTGCTGGAAGGCGATGGCCTTGAGCTCCCGTATCAGAGCCTCGTCCTCCCGACGGCGCCTCTCATACCGCGCGTACGACCGCGCCACTCCCGCCAAGGCACAGCCACGGCGTTCGGACAAGCCGAACTGCTGGAGGTCCTTCACGGCCGCCCACCGTTGCTGTGCCCGAGGGAGTTTTTTCGGAGGACCCTCTGGACGGCATCGAGCTCAAGGTCTCGAGTGGCCAGGAGCTGTTTGAGCCGGCGATTCTCCTCCTCCAGCTCCTTCAGCCGGCGTGCCTCGTTGACGCGCAGGCCCTCGTACTTCTCTCGCCATCGATAGAAGCACGATTGCCCGACGCCGTAGATCCGGCAGACCTCCTGGATGGTCATCCCGGGCGCTTCCGCCGCCTTCAGGACCTCCAGGATCTGCTCCGTCTTCCACCGCTTCCGCTTCACACGATCCTCCTTGCCCGGAGGATCCTACCTTAGCCGGTGGACCTATTCTTGGGGAGCATGCCCCTCCGCGATCCGGCCCTCAAGGGCGAGGCAACGCCTCGCCGGCC
>DATIPO010000159.1:0-1580 GCA_035471925.1 Acidobacteriota bacterium | reverse complement strand
GATCCTGCGCCGGCCCGGCGATATCTCTTTCCCCATCCTTCTCCCGCTGTCACCTCAAAGCACTCAGAACAGTCCGTCAGAAGTTTTGAGCCACCCTGTTGCGTTATCCCACGCTTTCAGCGTTCGCACCTTTGCCGTCTGAGACCCAGGGTGGCGCCGCCGTCTCGCTTGCGCTCGCCGGGGCTGACCCTTGTATGTTCGAGCCTATCATTCGTGTAGGGTGTGGGAGTTCGACTGGGGCCACCGCGGTGGCCCCAGTCGCGCCGGCTGCCAGATCGAGCTGACCCGTGGCACGTGGATGCCGAAGCCCAGCGTGATCGGCAGCCGGCCGTGTGTTTCAACCCGTACAGTCGCTTGGGCCGTTGCTGAGACGAGCCCGTATACAAGGAAGGGTCTCCACACCAATGCAGTCTAACAGTCAGCTTTCCGATTTTCATCCTGATGCCTGCTTTGTCGGAATCGATGTCTCCTCCTCGCATCTGGACGTTTATGACACGGCAGGGCAAATGCACCGGCGGGTCCACAACAACCGGGAGGGCATTGCAGCTCTGTGCCGGCAGCTTGTCGAACTGGCGCCGGCCCGCATCATTCTGGAAGCCAGCGGCGGCTATGAAAAGCAAGCCCTCGAGAGCCTGGCCCAAGCCGGTCTGCCCGTGTGCCGGGTCAACCCCCGACAAGTGCGCGACTTTGCCCGCGCCTGCGGGATACTGTCCAAGACCGACAAGATCGATGCTCAGGTGCTGGCCCTTTTCCCGGCCAGCATTCCCACCCGCCAGCAGCCGGTGCCTGAGCCACAGGCCCGCAAACTGGCCGATCTGTGCAAACGCCATCGCCAGTTGGTGCGCATGAAGACAGCCGAAGACAACCGCCTGGCCCAGAGCCCCGGCAAGGCGGTCGCCGCCTGCATCCGCAAGGTACGCGACTGCCTGAAAGCCCAGATCGCACTGCTGCTGCGGGAAATCGCACAACTTCTGGAGACCAACGCTGCTTGGGCCAGAACCCAGCAGATTGTCACCAGCGTTCCGGGAGTCGGCCCCATCACCGCTCAAACCCTGCAGGCCTATCTTCCCGAACTGGGCCAGCTGAGCCGGCAGAAGATCTGTAAGCTGGCCGGGGTGGCTCCACTGAACCGGGACAGCGGCAAGATGCGCGGCAAACGAACCGTCTGGGCCGGACGCGCCGCGGCCCGAAGCATCCTCTACATGGCTGCACTGAGCGCTTCCCGCCACAATCCGATGATCCGCACTTTCTATCGACGACTCATCCAGCGCGGCAAGCCTCCCAAGGTCGCTCTGACCGCCTGCATGAGAAAATTACTGGTCATCCTCAACTCCATGATCAAACACGATCAACTCTGGATCGCTCATGAAACCGCTTGACTTTCAACACAGTCGCTGGGCTGACGAATCTGTCCCTCTCAGGGACAGGAAACGGAGGGCCCTGGCTCAGAATTCATGACCGGCAGCACTAGCTCTCGCCGCTGCGGTTCTCCAAGTATTTGGCAATCTCCAGGGCCAATCCCCGAGGGCCGTCCAGCAGGACGTCGAATGCGGGCAGGCCGGTGTCGTGGCGGATGTCTT
>DATIPO010000158.1:0-12983 GCA_035471925.1 Acidobacteriota bacterium | reverse complement strand
GGCCTCTTTGAGGGCTTGGTTAGGATCTTGCTTCCAAGCTCGCCAGGCGGGGGCCCCTGCCGAAATCAGTCCGGTGAGCGTGGAAACCGCCAAGGCGAAGACCAGCACTCGCCAATCGACCCCGACAACCGCTTCCGGAGGCAGTGTCCCCGTCGGGATCCAAGCCGAGAAAGATCGTAGAACCAAGTAAGCCACCGCCACTCCCAAGACTCCCCCCGCAAACCCCAGGAGCAGGTTTTCGACCAGGAACTGGCGCAGCAGCCGCAGACGTCCGGCCCCCAGCGCTGAACGAAGTGCCACCTCCCGCTCTCGTTCCGAAGCCCGCACCAGATTGAGGTTGGCAACGTTGACGCAGGCGATGGACAGCACCAGAAGCACGGCGGCGAAGAGAAGCCACAAGCGTTGGGGCAAGTTCCCTTGGACGATGCGCTCGCGAAGCGGATCGATGCGCACGCCCCAATCTTTGTTGGTCGCGGGAGACTCGTCTGCAATGGCGGCGGCGATAGCGTCCATTTCAGATTGTGCTTGCGTCAGGCTGCGCCCCTCGGCCAGCCGGGCGTAGACCGTCAGATAGTGGCTGGACCGAACGCTTTGGCCCGGATCGAAGACCTGCGGGAAGAATAACCGCGCCGATCGCCGATCAAATGGTCCAGGAGCCAGGATGCCGACCACAGTCGCCTCTCCGCCGTTTAGGGTGATCGTCTGGCCCACGAGACCGGTGTCGCCACCAAAACGACTCTGCCAGAAGGAGTGGGTGAGTATGGCGGTAGAGTTCTCCGATTGATCCGATTCGGGCAGGAAGTCGCGTCCTTGAGCGACCGGTTGGCCCAGTAACCGGAAGAAGTTGGGTGAAACGGCAGCCGCCGAGACCAGTTCCGGCTGACCGCTCCGCGTCAATACAACTGTGACGCCGTCGTAAGCGGCCATCGCTTCAAAGCTCTCGCTCTGCTCGCGCCAATCCAGAAACGTGAGTGGAGAAACCGAGTTGCGGGGATAGTCAGGAGGCTTCTCCCAAACCATGAAGAGGCGCTCGGGGTCCTGATAGGGCAGCGGTTTGAGCAGCACCGAATCGACCACGCTGAAGATGGCGGTGTTGGCCCCGATGCCCAGCGCCAGCGTCAGCAGCGCCACCAGGGCGAATCCGGGATGGCGGCGCAACTGCCGCAGTCCGTATTCAAGATCGTGGCCCAAAGCGGCAAACCAGGAACGCCTCATCGCCGAGCGCCCGTCGGAAGCCAGGATCTCCCGTCCCTCTCGCCGTATCTTGCCGGGATCGCCGAAGCGTTTGAGAGCTTCCCGCCGCGCTTCCTCCCGGCTCATGCCCTTTTTGATATTGGCTTCCATCCGCATCTGGATGTGGAAGCGGATCTCCTCGTCGATTTCCCCGTCAATTTCGGCGGCCAGGACGGGGTCGATGCTGTGGCTCTTTTCCTTCACGGCGCTTTCTCCTCGGCCGCGTCCTCTCTCATGACTGCGTCTACAGCGCGGCTGAAATCCTTCCACCGCTGGGACGCTCCTCGAAGATGCCGGTGTCCCTTTGCGGTCAACTGATAGAACTTGGCGATGCGGTTGTTTTCGGAACGGGCTTTGTAGGACTTGATCCAGCCTCGTTTTTCCATGCGGTAAAGGGCCGGATACATCGACCCCTCCCCCACCTTGAGTACCTCGTCGCTGATCCGCTCGATGGCCTCGGTGATGGCGTACCCGTGCATGGCTTCCCGCCGCAGAGTCTGCAAAATGAGCATCTCCAGCGTCCCCCGCAGCAAATCTCCCTTCTCCGATTTCTTCATCTCTCCCTTAGACTGTCGAAGGGAAGAAAGGGTTGCGTTTTTTGAGGGGGATCAGCAGAGTTGGTCGAGGAGGTCGGTGGCGGTGAGGATTCCGGCGAGGCAGTTGTCGTCGAGGACGGGCAGGCAGTGAATGCCCTTTTCGCGCATCAGGGAGGCAGCCGAGGCCAGGGTAGCTTGGCCCGAGATGCCCACGATGTGGCGGCTCATGATCTGGTGGGCCTTGAGTTGCAGGGTGTGGGTGTCGAGCGGGCGTTCCGGTCCTTTGCCCACGAAGGGGCTGAGCGAGCGCAGGATGTCCCGGTCGGAGATCATTCCCACCATCCTGCCTCGGTCACCGATCACCGGGAGGTGTTGGAAGTCCCTGTCGGCCATCAGGGCCAGGATCTCGTTAATCTCGCAGTCCATGCCGACCGTGACCGCCGGCGAGCTCATGATGTCCCGCACCAGCCTTCGCTGGGCCGCGATCTTGACGGCTCGCGCAGGAAGGACCTCCTCCTGGCTGGAGGACTTGGCGCAATGGCAGGGGCCGTCGTGGCTGCTGCACCAGCAGTAGAAGTAGCGCTCGGGGAAGCGCGCGCGCAGTTCCCCCAACACCTGATCCGGCACCCCTTCGACGTCATGGAGCACCATGCGGTGGTTATGGCCCTTCTCGATATAGCTCGCCCGAAACTCGTGATTCCTCACAGCAACGGTATCGGCATGACCAACGAAGCGCTTTAGCCGACAGTTGCCGGTGCCTGCCGTGCAGACGTTCCAAGGCGATTTTGGGCTCGGACGGAACGGCTCGGGTCTCGTGGCATCGTTGTTGCGTATTGATAACCGGGAGGGCGACGCGTCGCCCGAGACGTTGTGGGTCCTCCCTGGGACGCGTCGTTTGACGAGGTTTGGACGAGCTCCTCTGATGAATGGGAGCAAGCCAGGAAGACTTCGGGACGGAACGTTTTCAGCCAACAGGGAAAGCCTTCCGGCCAGGAGGGAAAGCCTCCCGGCCAGGTTGACTATGCCCCTATCGGCTACAAGCGACGAGGATCATGAGGGAAACCTGGGAAGCCAGACAAAGAAACAGGCCCGGAAAGGATAAAAATGTCTCAGGCATACAGGTACAATCCCATCCCAAAGAACGATTGTGGTTCGACATGGTGCATCGTGCTAGCAGGAGGAGAAGGGGAACGGATGCAGCCCTTGATCCAGAGTTGGCTCAACGAGCGCCGACCGAAGCAGTTCTGCGCTTTCACAGGCACTCGATCGATGTTGGACCATACACTGGACCGGCTTCACGAGATCTCGCCGCCTCGGCGAGTCGTAACGGTGATCGGGCCGCGCCACCTGCGATACCTCCAGCACAATCGCGGCGGGGATCAACGCACCCGCATCCTACAGCAACCCGAAGCTCGCGGGACAGGGCTGGGAGTCTACACCGCCTTGGCCTGCATCATGCGAAACGACCCCGAGTCCACGATCCTGCTGCTCCCTTCCGATCATTTCATGTATCCAGAGCAGCGCTTCGGGCAAGAGGCGCTGCGAGCCGTCGGTATTGATCGGCGGAATCCCGACAAGTTGGTTCTCGTGGGAGCCAGGCCGCAGTTTCCTGAGCCCGAATACGGATGGATCGAGCCGGGCGCCAGGAAACACGGGTCCGGATCGGCATCCGTTCGCCGGGTGGAGAGCTTTCGTGAGAAGCCCTCTGCGGCAAAGGCCGAACGATTCTACCGCTTGGGTTGGCTGTGCAACACTATGATCGTGGCGGCTCAAGCCCGGGCCCTGTGGACGGCCGGGGTCAAGGCGCAGCCGAAGATGCTGCGGAGGCTGAGCGCAATCGCGCGCTGGTCCCCCGGTCCGCTCGCTTTGCGGGCTCTGCGGGCCACCTACGGCGAGACAGAATCCGTCGATTTCTCCAGAGACATTCTGCAGAAGTGTACGGCTATGAGCCTGGCCTGCCCTTTAAGGGGGATGGAATGGAATGACTGGGGTCGGCCGGAGAGAATCGAGCGGAGTCTGGCCAGCATCGGAAAACGCCCCAATTTCCACAGGAATCTGGCACTGGCCCAACCAGGCCCCTGATCCACAACACGAACGTTACGCACTAGCCCTGAGCAGCGGTGGAGTCGATGGCTCCTGCCATGGCCTTGGCCAGCCCGGCCTGATTGGCCGGGTCGGCCAGAAAGCGGAGCTGCCCGGGATGGGTGAGGAACTCGCATTCAACCAGGATGGCCGGCATGGCAGTCAGGCGCAGAACAGCGAAATTCGCCTCTTTGACGCCCCGGTCCCTGTGGCCGGGGAAGGCCGTCAGCATCGCCTGGAGAACGGGACGGGCGGCTTCCCTGCCCGACTGAGATCCCGGAAAGTGGAAGACCTCCATGCCCTCAGCTTGATCGGAGGCAGCCGCATTGGCGTGAATGCTGACGAGAAGCTGGGCTCCATGCTGGTTGGCGAAGCGGGCCCGCGCCCCCAGCGAAAGCGTGCGGTCAATGCGCCGCGTCATGATCACGTCATGGCCCAGTGCATCCAGTTCCTGTTCCAGCAGCAACCCGACCTTGAGGTTGAACTCTTTCTCCTCCAACCGCTGAGGGTTTCTTCCAATGGCACCCGGGTCCGTGCCGCCATGTCCAGGATCAATGCAGACTTTCATCTGGAAGCCTCCTCTCGAGCCGTCGCCTGAATCAGCATAGATATTACTCGCTGATCTTTCTCTATGTGCTGCTCCTTCGGGTATCGTGCCGCCGCCGAGCTTCGACCTGCCGAAACGCCTCAAGCTTGGACTTCCTCGTCCTCATTCAGTTTCTTCAGAAGCCTCTCATCCAAGGTACCCTAATGACCTTTCGTGCTGATCCAGTATACATTGCAGGCATGTTGGGTCAGTGGATTGCCAGGCTGGTTGGCACCCGTGCTCCCGGGATTGGGCAGATCATTGGCGATCAAGTTTTTTCACCTGCTGCAACATGCCGTGAATCCCTGTTACCGGCTCTGAGGTTTTCAAGTGTATCGTCGAGCCCACCACGTCATTTTTCGCCCGTTTGGTCGGAGTCGTCAGTCGTAGAAACCAATAGCAGCCTTCAGACGGTCGCCCAGTTTGAAGATTTCATTAAGGTTGTCGATTGGGATCCGCTCCTCGTTCTTCTCGGCATCGAAGACTCCCACATACTTTTGCGAGGTGTTGAACCACAGTCGGCAAATAGGCTTGCGGGCATTGTCATCCAGCAGAATGGCGAAATACGTCTTGCGGTCGCGATGAGCAATCCGGCCGGGATCAACCACCTCAGAGACAATAGCGCGGACGATCTGAAATCCCTCCATCTCTTCCTCGGTTGTTACGATTCCGTCATCCTCGAGGGCTTCTTCTTCCTCCTCGACCGGTCGAGGAGCTTCCTTCTCTAGGGCGGATTGAAGGCGTTCGGTAATCTGATCACGAAGAAGATCCTGCAAGGCACGCTTGACGACCCCTCGGAACTGTTCTCGAACCGATGAAGTCAAATGCCCCGAGTAGACTCTGGAGGCAAAGTGCCGCACAAAGTCCTCGGATGGATTCTCGATCTCCTCTTCTAGCAGTTGCCGGACGCCCCTCATATATTTTAGCTTGCCGGCAGAGTCCAACACCCGCTCCAGGTTGAAGTGCGGCTTCGAAATCAGTCTTAGTTCGGCGGCCAGATTTTCGCGAAAGTTAAGGAGGTCAAGAACCAGGAAGGGCTTCGAGTCCATTTTGTTAGTCTCCTCCAGGTCCGAAAAGAATCTATATTCAATGCCGTTAGTCAAGACCGCCACACGAGCCTTCGTAACCGAGAAATAACGATAGAGTTGGGACGCGTGACAAGCATCTAGGTTAGTCCCGGCCGCCTTGCACTCAAAGAGAAGGATGGGCTTGCCATCCAGATGAATGGCGTAGTCCACTTTCTCACCCTTCTTCACGCCCACGTCGGCCGTGAACTCAGGTACAAGCTCCTTGGGATTGAATACGTCGTAGCCTAAGGCTTGGATAAACGGCATTACGAGCGAATTCTTGGTCCCTTCCTCCGTTTCAACGTAGTTCTTCCTATCAGCGATCTGCTCAGCCAACATCTTCAGTTGATCGACGAAATCCATATGTTGATTCTCCTTGGGGTGTAGGCGTTCTGCTCCTTGAGAAGATAAATGAAAGGGTTCAAGAAAGCAACAATGATTAAGAGCTGATCTGATTACAATCGATTATGAGCCGCAGGTTTGCTTTACGAATCTAGTGGAAGGCCCGTTGGACGAGTTGGTCGAGATCTAGAGATTGAGAGGTGTAGATGGGGGAGGCGGGATGGACATTTGTGGATTGGACTTGGGCGGGATCGATGGGGGAGGCTTCCAGAGCTTGGGTGATGAGATCGGAGAGGGGTTGGTCGGGATGAGTGTACTGGAGGCGAAGGGTGAGGACTTGGTCGTGGGTGCGGAAGGCGTCGATGATGAGGTTTTCCGACGGGCGGTCGTACTTGTGGGCGTCGGCGGCGCGTTCGATGTATTCCAGCGACGGGGCCAAGACGATGTGTCCCGACTCTGCGTCGGCGGGCAGGGAGGGATCTTCGAGGAGGATGTGCAGGTAAGTGGTGACGGGACGCGGAGCTTGAGGACGCAGGCGGCGCAGGAGTTCCGGCGTCAGGTGAGATGGCGGCAGCAATTCGAGATAGGTGTGGTGGGGGAGGTAGGCAGATGTCCAAGCGCTGGCAGAGTCCCGCAGCTTGGAAGTACCTTGCGAGGAACGATTCCCGGCTTTGCTTGCACTCAGGGTATCCAAGCGGGCCGGCGGTGAAGCCTCCGCCTTCCGGGCAGTTTCGCGGGCGGGAGACGATGGCTCGTTCTGGTCGGATGCGAGATCGTCCTCGAAGTAGGCGCGGATGTCGGCATTGAGGGTGATTTCGACGCCAGCGGAGCGGGCGGCCGATTCCAGAGCCTGCATCAGCGCCGGGAGGCCCCCGCGCACGCGGCAGATGTTGCGGAACTGGCCGTCCGGTGAGCCGATGAGGTGGAAGAGGAAATTGAGGGTGGTCCCCGCGGCCTGTGGTCCCAAGTGGCTGTTGAGAACGGCTGAACTGCCCAGCAGACCGCGCAGCAGGGGCGTCTCGAACCACTCGTCCATGAGTTCCTTGAAGGTCATGGGCAGGACGCGCAGGAACTCCATCATTTCGGGGCCGCCTTGGCGGCGCAGCCGGACCGCCAAGCGCAGGGCCGGTGCCAGCTCGTTCCAAGCCGCCCCCCCAAGCAGGGACTTGGTGGCCTGAAGCATGGCCTGGGTCGGACGTCCGCCCTCGTGGGCCGACAGGACGGCTTGCCGACCGCCCTCGGAACCGGCGGCGGCCTGATCAGCGCCCGCACCAAAAGCGTCCAAGCCCTGTTTCACGAGGGCGGCCAGATCGAGCTGGAGCAGTTCGTCGAGCAAGCCCGCATGACGGTGCGCCTGACGGCAGAAGTCCGGCCAGCGAGCCGCGTCCTGGGGCGAGTGGCGGCCGATCTCCTCCACCGTTCGGTCCATCTGCCGCCAAATCGTCAGCGAGGGCGTTTGGCCGTCCGGTGCCGGAGCATGAGCCAAAGCCGGCGGATCGAGAAAGGCCAGTCCATGCTCTTCGACCAGCCGCAAGTCGTCGATGAGGCGCTGACTCAGGTTGCCCGCGTGGTGCGTCTCAAGCGGGACTTCAATGTCCGGCCAGAGTTCTTGGGTCGCGGCCCATCCTCCCAGTCGCGACGACGGCTCCAGAACGCTTGCCGCCTCCCCGCCGCGGGCGCGCAAGGTGGCCTGAGCCAAGACTTCGGGAGTCGAACCCAGGTAGATCATGCTCCGCCCCCCTCGGGTTTCTTGAGGCGGCGCAGGATTTCGAGGGCGGCGAGACGACCGGGAGCTCCGGTGATGCCTCCGCCGGGATGGGTGCCGGAACCGCATTGGTAGTAGTTGGGGATGGGAGTGCGGTAGTCGGCGTATCCTGCCGCCGGACGCAGGAAGAAGAGCTGCTGCAGGCTGAGTTCGCCTTGGAAGATGTTGCCTTGGGTGAGGCCGATGGTGCGCTCGATGTCCAAGGGGGTGAGGACTTGGCGGTGGAGGATGATGTCCTTGAGATTAGGGATGTGTTGAGAAAGCGTGTCGATGACGGCGTCGCCCAGGGCCTCGCGCTGCTCGTCCCAGAGTGTGGGAGAAGCGGATTCGCGCCCTTCGCCGGACGCGGCGCGGGAAGCGGGTTGGGCCGTCCCGGCGAGGATCCGGTCGTCGGAGGCGGCTCGTCCGCCCGCCCCATTCAGCGCCAATTCGGGATAGCTGCCGCCCCGCGCGCCCGGACGCAGATGGTAAGGCGCGTACTGGACGAAGCAGCTCATCACGTGCTTGCCGGGAGGCGCCATCCCGGGGTCGATCATGGACGGGATGATCATGTCGACGTAAGGACAGCGCGAGAAGCGCCCGTACTTGGCATCATCGTAGGCGCGCTCCAGATACCCGGTGGAGGGGGAGACGGAAATGGCCCCCCGCAGGTGGGGGCCGGGGCCGGGCATGCAGGCCACTTCAGGGGCGGCATCCAGCGCCAGGTTGACCTTGGCCGACGATCCGCGCGAGGTGAAGTTGGAGACGGCGCGGGTCAACTCGTCCGGGAGGTGCCGGGATCCGATCAGGTGCAGGAAGGTGCGCTGGGGATCCAGGGAGGAAACCACTGTACCGGCCCGATACTCGTCTCCATTCTCGAGGCGGACGCCCTTGGCTTCTCCGTCCTTGAGGATGACTTCGGCTGCCCCCGCATCACAGCGGATCTCGGCTCCAAAGGAGCGAGCCGAGGAAGCAATGGCTTCCGAGATGGCGCCCGTGCCTCCGCGGGCGAATCCCCAGGCCCGGAAATTGCCGTCGATCTCGCCCATATAGTGATGCAGCAGGACGTAGGCCGTCCCCGGCGACCGGGGGCCCAGGAAGGTCCCGATGATGCCCGAGGCCGACAGCGTGGCCAGCAGCGGTTCCGACTCGAACCATTCGCGCAGGAAGTCATGGGCCGAGGCCGTCATCAGGCGGCTCAGCAGGTAGAGCTTCTCCTCGCCCAGTCCCAGCATGTGGCGGGCCAGGCCCAGCAGTCCGCCCAGATCGCCGGGACGAAACGACGTGGGATCGGGGGGCTTGATGCCCAGCATGTACTTGACCGCCTTGGCCATGAAGTACATCACCCGCGAGTATTCCGCGTAGGCTTCGGCGTCGCGCACTGAAAATCGGGCGATGTCGCGTTGGGTGCGGTACTTGTCGCCGTCACGGTAGAGGCAATCGCCGTCCGGCAACGGCGTCAGAGTGCTCTCCAGGGGCAAGATGACCAGTCCGTGCTCGGCCAGGCGCAGATCGCGGATGATCTCGGGACGCAGCAGGCTGACCACGTAGGAAAAGACCGAGAATGTGAATCCGGGATAGATCTCCTCGCTGACCGCCGCTCCTCCCACCAGGGGACGCTTCTCCAGGATCAGCGTCTTCAGTCCTGCTCGGGCCAGGTAGGCTCCCGCCACGAGGCCGTTGTGCCCGCCCCCGATGATGATGGCGTCGTAACGGTTCATCGGGCGCCTCCCGGGTTGGAACGCTTGCGGGATGGGTCGTAGAAAGGCGTGGAGGCCACCTTGGCCGGGGCCTTGAGGCGATGGTATTCGACGGTGACTTCCATCTCCACCTCGATGCCGGGACGCGCATAACGCGACTCCACGGTGGCCAGCGCGATGTACTTCTTGAGGCGCGGAGAGAAGGTGCGCGAGGTGGCCTGACCGATCTGGCGTCCGGCCTTGTAGATGGGGACGGGATCGCGAGAGGCGCGTCCTGAAACCTGGGGCGGCAGGTCGAAAGCGGCGAAGACGCGCTCCAATCCCACCCAGTCGATCTCGAGTCCGACCAGGGCCCAGCGCGAGCCCCGGCGCTTTTCCTCCAGCAGGGCCGGACGTCCGATGAAGTTCGGCTTCTTCAAGGCTACGGCCCACCCCAGATCGGCCTCATAGGGGGACGATTTCTGAGATTCCAACACCGCCTTGTTGGAGGGGATGAAGTCGACGTCGATGAGCAGGAGTCCGGCCTCGATGCGGGCGATGTCCATGGCGGCCAGTCCGCAGGGCCGCAGGCCATGGGGACCGCCTGCTTGCATGAGCAGATCCCACAATTCGAGGGCATGGGCCGAGTCGATCCACAGCTCGTAGCCCAAATCGCCGGTGTATCCGGTGCGGGTGACGATGACTTCGGCGCCCGCGTGGCCCGGCAGACGGAGTCGGGCCAGGCGGAACCAGCGCAGCGGCGCAAGTTCCGGACCCAGGGCGGCGCACAGGACCTCCCGCGCCCGCGGCCCCTGGAGCGAAAGGGCGGCGATGTCCTCGGTGACGTCCTCGATGGAAAAGTCGAGTCCGTAGCCCACGTCCTCGAACCAGCGCAGCGAACGCTCGGCGGCGGTCAGGCGCAGGTGCTGGTCGGAGAGCCGCGACACCGTGCCGTCCTCGATCATCTTGCCCCGCTCGTCGCACCAGGGCGAATACATGACGCGTCCAACGGCGCAGGAGGCGATCTTGCGGGTCATGATGCGGTCGGCCAGGTGCAAGGCATCGCGTCCGCGCAGGTCATATTTGAAGAGCGGCGTCACGTCGATCAGCGCCGCCGAGTTGCGGATGGCCCAGTACTCGGCCTCGTGGGAATGCTCGTAAGTCACCGGGCAAATCCACCCGGCCCAATCCTTCCACTCCCGTGAGACGGACAGCTCGTCCTGACGGGGATGAAAGGGCGACGGCAGCGGTGCCAGACACTTCAACAGACGGGTGCCTCCCGGTAATACTCGACAGCCCTCGAGAGACCATCCTTGAAGCTCACTTGGGCCTCGAATCCGATCGCCGAGCGCGCCTTGGAAACGTCGGCGGACGAATGTTTGATGTCGCCGCGGCGGACCGTCTCAAAGACCGGGTCTAACTTGCTTTCGAGAATCTCGTTGAGCAGTTCCACGATTTGTTTGAGGCTGAAGGAGGCACCGGAGGCAATGTTGAGCACCACTCCGCTGGCTTCGGAGCGGGCCGCAGCCAGGTTGGCACGCACCACGTCCTCCACGAAGATGAAATCGCGGCTCTGCTCCCCGTCTCCGTAAATCACGGGAGGCTTCCCGCCCGTCATGCGGGTGATGAAATTGGGGATGACGGCGGCGTACTGCGACTGCGGGTCCTGGCGGGGGCCGTAGACGTTGAAATAGCGCAAGGCCACCGTAGGCAGGCCGTAGAGGCGAGCATAGACCTCGCCGTAAGCTTCTCCCGCCAGCTTGCCCGCCGCATAGGGAGAGATGGGCGAGGGACGCATGCTCTCGCGCTTGGGCAGTTCGGGATCATCTCCATAGACGGCTGTGGTGGAGGCCATGACCACCTTGGCGGCCCCGCACTTTCGGGACGCCTGCAAGACGTTGAGGGTGCCGGTGACATTGACATGATGGCAGCGGATGGGATGGTCCACCGACTCAGCCACCGAAGTCATGGCGGCCTGATGATAGACGTGCTCAGCGCCCTCAAAGAGCTTCTCCATGAGGGAGGCGTCGCAGACGTCGGCTTGCTGGAAGCTGAACCGACCGGGATATTGGCGCGACAGTCCCCGCAGGTTGGCCTCTCTCCCGCTGGAGAGATCGTCGATCACCCGCACCACGCGTCCGCGGGAGAGCAGGGCGCGCACGAGATGGGAGCCGATGAATCCAGCTCCTCCGGTAACGACGTCGCATTTTGACGAGGCCATGGCAGAGGATTATTGCCCATCAAAGCGACTCAATCAATTCCTCCACCAGAAGACGGTGAAAATCTTGGGGATCGAAGGTGTCGGCCCGGAAGTCCGAGGCGGGAAGTTCTTTGAGCGAGCGGCCGCGGATGTAGATGGAATCGTCGGCGTCAACGGGCTTGGTTTCAGACTTACCCACAATGTAGTGCACCAGGGGCTTTTCGTCGGCTGGACGGGTCAGGGCGATGCACAGTTGCTTGCCGTCCACGGCCACCCTCAGGTACTGGGCATAGAAGTCGACCGCAGGCCTGAACTCGCCCAGGCGGCAGGTGTAACGTTGACGCGCCGATTCCGCCGTCACGCCCTCCACGCGTCCATAGATGCGGCGAATGTGGATTTCGAAGACCTGCTCGATCTGGTCGGAGAATTCTTCACACAGTTTTTCGATGCGCCGGCATTCCCGCTGAAATCGACTGGACTCAAGCTTTTCGCTGAAATCTCTTCGGAAATCCATCATTAGCGCCTCCTACGCTGCGGCCTCTTTGGTTATTCAACCACATCGCGATTTTCGGCGCAGCGCCAGCCATTAAACAGGCCCGCGGGCTTCTTCGCGGTAGTGCAGATCCTCCACGTCTTCGGGCTCGCCGGCCCACAGGCCCGCGGGCTTCTTCCTATCCGAATTGTGGGGCTTTCAATACGCACGCTCGCGCTCGACAGGGATAAGCGACAAGATCGAGGCGTCGGTGCTGCTGGAACTTAGGGGCTCCGGGGAGTCTGCTGAGGAGGCCCAGTTCCGTGAGAAGGCTCAGGGCTGGCTGATTCGAAATGTCGACCTGGCTGATCCCTGGCGTCCGGAAGATTGGAAGGCGCGCTACGGTGAGTATGAAGAATTCTAGCGCTGCCACAGTCCATACTGAATTCCGTCGAGAATGTAGATTGCCCAAGTTCCGGTTTCCCCCTGCTTAGTAGGAGGATATGCGATTACAGCACCGGCAGTTTCAGCCTTTTTGACAGCCTCTACTATGTCATTGACCGCGAAATAGACTCGAACGATTGGTTGCTCATGCTCAGCCAAGGGTGCGCGAACTCCTATCAAGGTCCCGTTGGCTGCTTCCGCGACTCTGGCCTGACCCAGATCTTGATTTTCTGGACCAAATGACAGCCCATGCACCTGTTCCAGAGCCTTGCACTGCTTGGCAGCAGTATTGGATACGATCTCCACGTAATGAGCCTGCATTTCTGGACCCTGTTCTCCTTGGACCGGCTGGGACGTCGACTGACAAGCTGGAATGAGAACAAGGGCTGCTATCGCAAATAACCCCTGAAACCATTGGGATGTTTTACCTGTCATCTTTCTCCAATCATCTTCTGGGTTGAGAAGGTGGGCGTAGATTATCCCCTTGAGATCTGCAAGTCAAAGGTAATGCCGGAAACGGCCAGATCCGACACCTGGGCGCTCGTCAGATACAGCGTTGACTGCATGTATACTGCTGGCGAAAGGTGATGAACCGTCT
>DATIPO010000157.1:0-1509 GCA_035471925.1 Acidobacteriota bacterium | reverse complement strand
CGACCCGCCCCTCTCCGCACCCGGCTCGCTACGGCTTCTAACCAACACGGCCGGACGGCTGCTGCAGTTGGAAGCTGTCGGCGGCGAGGCCGCTCCGTCACCTCCCGCAGGCGCCGAGACGTCCTCTTCGGATGCGGACTATCCGCCCCAGTGGAGGCTGCTCTTTGAGCGGGCGGGACTGGATCCCGAGCAGTGGCGCCCGGCGCCGGTTGACTTCACGCCTCCTTCCTTTGCCGATCAGCGACTGGCTTGGCGTCCCCTGGCCGACAGCCAACAAGACGCATCGTCAGAGGAAAGCGCGGGCGCCGGCAAACCCCTGCAAGTGCAAATGGCGGCGCTGGGGGGAAGGGTCACCTATTTCCGCGTCATGCAGCCGTGGACGCCAGGTCCGCAGGGCTGGTCCCCCCCGCCCAGCTTCGTCGAGCGGCTGGTCAGCATCGTCGGACTGGTGCTCACCCCCCTCATCCTGGGACTGGGCCTGTGGATGGCACGCCGCCAGTTGCGCCAGGGCAAAGGCGACCGGCGCAGCGCCTTCCGGCTGGCAGCCGTCTTCCTGCTGGTCGAAATCGCGCGCTGGTTCATCACCACCCACTATCTTGGAACCCTCAGCCTGCAGTGGGGGCTGCTGCTGGAGTGGCTAGCCTCGCGCCTCTTCAATGCCGCCACTTTATGGCTGGTCTACATCGCCCTGGAGCCTTTCGCCCGCCGCTACTGGTCTCAGGGACTCATCTCCTGGACCAAGTTGCTCAGCCGGGGCTTTTCCGACCGCCTGGTGGCCCGCGATTTGCTGCTGGGGATCTTGATGGGGGCTGTAGTGGCGGTTTCCAACGCTTCCCAGCCATTGGTCGCTCAGGTGCTGGGGGCGACCCCTCCTCCTCCCTTGGCCTACGGGATACTGGCCCCTTCCGGGATTCGCGAAACCATGGGCGTGTGGCTGGCCGCCATCCCGGACGGAGTGCTCTCGGCCATCACGGGGACGTTCGTCTTTTTGCTGCTGCGCTACTTCCTCAAGAAGCAATGGCTGGCCGCCTTGGCCACCGTCGCCCTCTACACGCTGGCGGGACCGGGGCTGGCCGGCGGCGACCTGACCCTCGACCTGTTCTTTAACGTTCTCGAGGTCTCGATCGTCCTTTTCACCTTGCTGCGCTTCGGACTGCTGGCCACCGTGACGGCTTTCGTGGCCATGGACTGGCTGAGCGGCGCTCCCATGACCTTGGAATTTTCGTCCTGGTACGGCGGCATGGCCCTGTCCACCCTTCTGCTGACCCTGGGGATCTCGGCCTACTGCGCCCAGGCTTCGCAACTCCCAAGGGCCAAGCGCCAACTCACAACTGCCGGCCGGGACTTGTGAGTTGGTAGAGTTGGGGGTGGGAGGTTGCGCAAAATGCGCATCTGGGGCAAAATTCTTGACATGTTCAAACGTCTCTTCGGCCGGGGAGCCGACGATTCCAGAGACTCTCGGGCCCAGGGCTCTTTTCATCGGCTGGGCTGGGTGGCGGCCGAGAACAA
>DATIPO010000156.1:0-2490 GCA_035471925.1 Acidobacteriota bacterium | reverse complement strand
GTCGAGGCTACAGCAGCCCATTTTGGCTGACGTTCCGCCAAGCCAAGCAGTTGGGGGGATCGGTCCGAAAGGGCCAGAGATCCGTTGCCGTGGTGTTCTGGAAGATCCTGAAGAAGAAGGACGAGGAGTGCCAGGGCGACGAGGAGACAATCCGGGTGCCTTTGCTGCGCTACTACCGGGTCTTCAACGTGGAGCAGTGCGAGGGCCTTCCGCAGGAGAAAATCCCCGTTATCGAAGAGCGCGAGATCCAGCCGCTTAAGTGCGCCGAGCAGATCGTGGCCGGCATGCCCTGCCCGCCGGAGATCCGACACGGCTCTACCGGGGCCTTCTACTCCCCGGAAGCGGACCAGATCCAGATGCCCCGCCGGGGATTTTTCGAGACCTGCCAGGACTATTTTTCCACCCTCTTTCATGAGCTCACCCACTCGACCGGAGCGAAAAGCCGGCTGGGACGGCTCGACGGCAAGGCCCCGGCGCCCTTCGGCTCGGCGGAGTATAGCCGGGAGGAACTGGTGGCCGAGATGGGAGCCGCCTTTTTGTGCGGTGAGTGCGGGATCGAGCAGGCCACCCTGGAGAATTCCGCCGCCTATATCTCCCACTGGCTCGACAAACTCAAATCCGATCCCCGGCTGGTGGTGACCGCCGCCGCCCAGGCCCAAAAGGCCGCCGATTTCATCCTGGGCCGCTATCCGCAAAACGGAAAGGAGGAGAAAGGACAGACCCCAAGCGAGTAGAGAGAAAGCCGCGAAAAAAGCGAAAAAAGCGAAAAAAGGCGGACTCAGGCGTCAAACGCGCCGCAGCCGCCAAGAAAATCCAAAACACGGGGTGCGGGCCAAGCGGGTGTCATTACCACCCGCCCGGCCCTGAGCCGCCCCAAACCTTCATGAGAGGTTTGAGATGACCTGTTCGAATTCTAGCACTGCAACCCTTCCCGTAATCGAGCCCGCCGCCCGCAGACGCCAAGCGGCCCTTTATCTGAGAGCCGCCGGCGATGCCGAGAAAGAAGAAACACTTGTCAACCTGCGCCGCTATGCCCGGCTTCGCGGCTTCGTGATCGAAGGCGAGTACATCGACCGCAGAGCGGCCAAGGAGCGCCCGGCCCTGGAGCGGCTTTTCAAGCATGCCGGAGAGGGCCGCTTCGAGGGCGTCTTGGTGGAGAGCCTGGAGCATCTCGGTCCCCAGCTGCGCCAAGCGGTCTTGACCCTGGAGCGGCTGGAGTGCACCGGCACGGCACTAGTGAGCCTGGACGAGGGCCTGGACACCACCCGGGGAGACGAGAAGACGCTGAGGAACCTGATCCGGGGCTTGGCGGCGCTGGCCCGCGACCGCTACCTCAAGCTGCGCCTTCGCATCAGCCGGGGAATGCACCGGGCCAGGGAGATGGGAGCCAATGTGGGCCGCCCGGCCAAGGAGGTCGATGAAGAGGAGATCTTCCGGCTGGCCGAGAAGGGCCTCAGCTACCGGGCCATCGCCCGCACCCAGGGCATTTCCCATACCGTGGTTGGAGAGATACTGGAGCGGGGCAAAGAGAAGTAAAGCCCGAGCCTGCAAGCCCGCACCTACGGTGTGCTACCCGGTGCGGGCCATGCCCTGTCAGGAAAGGGTAGGGTTTCCTGACAGTTTTTTCACTTGGCCCTTCACCAACCTCTTCTGCTTGGGCTAGGATGAGCTTGCGAGGCGGGTCCCGGCCCGCCTCCTGGCTGCGGGTCCGGAGCTGTCAGGGGGACCCGCAGCCGCATAATCCATCAACCCACCGGCGGCCGCGCCGGGTGCTGTCAACACCCGGCGCAGCCTTGCCACAGCCGTTTCTTAGGAGGAAACGACCATGGCCGAAGAAAGTGTACACCCAAAAAAGTCCCTTCCGTACCGCGTCGATCCCGGCGAGGTCGTCTTGGGCGAAAAGGAGTTCAGCCAGATCGAGGCCTGCGCCTCGGCGCTGGACTCGGTTCTGCGCCTGACCGACGAGTGGGATCACAACGAAAAGCTCGACATGCTGGAGCTGGTCCGCATCGCCTTCAACCGCGTTCTCTCGCAAATCGAGGAACGCCTCAGCGACGAGATGCACGGACTGCCCGAGTGAGAATCTTCAGGGAGTCGTGAGTCCTCACCTGCGGGCCGCTGCCGGGAAAACACCCCTCCGGCAGCCGGCCCTCTCCCTTCTTCCCCAACCGAAGGCAATCAGCATGCCGACCGATCCCGTCAGCGACTTCGTGGCCTCCACTATCCGCCGCATCCGCATCGAGAAGGGCATCCGGGTGGCCGATATGGCTTGGCGCACCGGCATCCCCTTGGGCTCCTACTCCTGTTTGGAGACGGGGCGCTACCGCATGAGCCTTGAAAACCTCTTCCGCATCCTCCACATCCTGGGAACCGACATCAACCAAGTCTGGCCCGGCGAGATTACCGAATGGGTCGAGCAGGTCGACGAGGGTTTCATCGAGCGATGGGTGGAGAAAGCCCGATCCAATCAGCCACCGCAGGTCGCGATGG
>DATIPO010000155.1:0-39143 GCA_035471925.1 Acidobacteriota bacterium | reverse complement strand
TCAAGGCTCTCTCCTCCAGGACGGCCGAGAGTCCGCTGCTGCTCAACAGATGGCCCAGATCGGCGCATAATCCGTCGCTGAGATCGATCATGCAGCGGGCCAGCCCGCCGTTTTGCAGCCAAGGACCCGCCTGCAACGGAGGCTCAGGACGCGAGTAGGCCGTCCAACAGCGTCCGCGCAGGGTGTTTCCCCGTCCTTGCAGCAGTTCTTCTTCGTCAGCCACAGTGCTCAAGTCGGGATCTTCCTCCCGCAGCAGGCTGAGTCCGCGCCGGGCCAAGCCCAGGGTCCCGGCCACGGCCAGCAGGTCGCCTTCACGTCCGCCCGAGCGCAGGACGGCTTCGCCCCGCGGCAGCCATCCCCAGGCCGTGACCGTGATCTGAACCTGGGAAGCGCCCGCCAGGTTGCCTCCGATCAAGGGGCACCGCCACATCCTGGAGGCTCCCAGGAAGCCTTTGAGCAGGCGGTGAATCCACTCGTCTGAGGTCTCGCCCGGCAGGCACAGGCTGAGCAAAGCCGCGTGAGGACGCGCCCCCACGGCGTTGAGGTCGCTGAGGTTGACGGCCAGAGCCTTGCGTCCCAGGAGTTCCGGCGAAGTCCAGCGGCGGCGGAAATGGACGTCCTCCACCAAACTGTCGGTGGTAACGGCCAGTCTCCTGGCGAAGGCCGGATCGAAGACGGCGCAATCGTCCCCGATGCCCGTCAACAGTCCCTGCGGCTTTTCTAGGTTGTGGCGGGCGATCCATTCGATGAGGTCGAACTCTCGCATTTCAGGGCAGAACGTCCTCAGGCCTCCTTGAGGGACCGGTTTCCCGGGAGCTTTTCGGTGAGTTCTTGGGGGAGTTCCTCGGGGAGCTGCTTGTCGAAGAGCTGGTTGATTTCCTTCATGAATTCGCCCAGGTCGTCGAATTCCAGGTAGACGGAGGCAAAGCGCAGATAGGCCACCTTGTCGATCTTGACCAGGCTGTCCATGAGCATGCGGCCGATCTCCTGAGTTGTGATCTCGTGCCCCCGGTTTGCGGTCAGGCGTTGCTCCACGCCGTCCACGATGTCCTCCAAAGCTTGTACCGTGACCGGACGCTTCTCGCAGGCCTTGAGCAGTCCGTTGAGCAGCTTGGAGCGGTCGAAGGCCTCGCGGGTTCCGCTTTTCTTAACCACCATCAGGGGAATCTCGTCCAAGCGCTCATAGGTGGTGAACCGCTTCTCGCACTGGACGCACATGCGGCGGCGGCGGATCACCGTGCCTTCCGCCGCTTCACGGGTGTCGACGACCCGGTCGCGCGGATGTCCGCAGAAAGGGCAGCGCATCCGTCATAGATATCATTTCCGGCGAATGAGATACAATGGCGGCTGCTGTTATGAAAAGAATTTCGACCCACCTCGCCCTCCTCTGGGCCTTCTTCGCCTGGCTGCCCGCCCAAGAGGATGCCGCGCCGCCAGCAGCGGCTGATCCCAACGATCTCCTCAACATCCAGTTTCAAGAAGACGTGCGCGTCTTCACCGTCATGGCGGCCATCAACGCCGCCGGATTCGACTACGAAAAAGACGGCTACCAGATGTCGGACCTGCGTCAAGCGGTGCGGGCCAAACTCGAGGAGAGGCTCGACCAGGAGATGAAAGTCCGTCTGTCCAGCGGCTATGAGCAATACGCTTCGGTGGTCAGCCAGGGCAATCAGCACGTGGCCTTCACTTCATTGGCCTTGATCGTCACCGGTCCGCCCGAGTTCAGCCTCAACATGAAGGAAGCCGACATGCCCGGCGACACCTGGCGGGTGCGCGGATTTCAGGCTCTTCTGCCCGAGTTTTACAAGCAAGCTCAGATCGACAAGATGTGGGAGGAATACCGCGCCCGCTACACCACCGAACTGGCCGGGTACGTCCCCGTGCTGCGCCGTTCCATCCGGGAAACGCTGGGATATTTCCGCATTCCGCTGCGGGTCATGGTCGACCGCAAGATCATTCTTATACCCGACCTGCTCAACGCCCACGAAATCGTCAACGCCCGCAACCTGGAGCGAACCTACTACGTGGTAGTGGGACCTACTGAAGACCCCTCCAACAACGTCAGGCAGTTGCAGCACGAATATCTGCACACCCTGATCGATCCGCTGGTGGGACGTCAGATCGAGGTCCTCAAACAGCACCGCGGACTCTTCGAGTGGGCCGAAGCCCAGCCCCGCATGCGTCCCGTCATCCAAAGCAGCTATGAGCTGATGGTGATCGAGTCGCTGATCGAAGCCATCCAACTTCGCATGAGCGATCTCTCCGAAGAGGACCTCAATCGCGCTTTGGTCAACCTCTTCCGCGAAGGGCTGGTTCTGCTTCCCTACTTTCACCGCGCCCTGGCTGATTACGAGGGAAACGAGCTGCTGGCCCTGCCCTCCTATCTCGACATCATCTTCCAGAACATCGATCCGGACGAGGTGGCCGAAGACCGCAAGGCCATCGTTCGACTGGAGCAGGAGATCGAAGACCTCAAGCAGCAGCGGGAGGCCGAAGTGGAAGCCAAGAACGAGGACGTGCGGCGCCACAATCGCCGCGTGGCCTTGCTGCGCCAAGCCGGAGAACTGATCTCCCAGCAAAAGCTGCAAGAAGCCGAAGCCACCCTGGCCACAGTCATTGAGGAATACCCGGAGGAGTCCGCCGCGCTCTTCTACATGGCCCAGGTCAAGTCCCAGAGCGGACTCCATGACGAAGCCTACAACTGGTACGAGAGAACCGCACAGTCCCAGGCTGAGCCTTGGATCAAGGCCACCTCGCTGGTGCGCATGGGACGCATCGACGCCGCCCGAGGACGCTTTGAGCAAGCCCGCAGCCGCTTTCAAGCCGCCTTGCAGATCGAAGGCGACGTGCGCGGGGCCCACGACGAAGCCCGCCAGCTCCTCGAAAAGCTCCCCGCCCAGCAGTGAAAGTTGAAATCACACAAGTCAAGAATATTCTGACCCGGGCGTCTGGGTATTTGAAGCCGGTGTGCTCACATTCGTTGCAGCCTTACCGGGGATGTTCCTTTGGCAAGTCCTTGTGCGGGGTGGGGTGTTATGTGCGCCACAACCAGTGGGTCACGCGGGGGCGTCCCTGGGGCGGCTTCCTGGAAGTGCGTGAAAACGCCGCACAATCCTACCTGGAGCGCTATGAGTCGGAGCGGAAATGGGCCCGCAAGGCCCGAGGGTGCATGTCGGTGTTTCTTTCCAGCGCCACCGAACCCTTCCTGCCCCAGGAAAAGCGCTACCGGGTCACTGAGGACGTCTTGAAGGCCATGCGCCACAGCCCGCCTGATGAGCTCATCCTGCAAACCCACAGCCATGAGGTGGCCGCGCAGCTTGGTCTGCTCAGGCAACTGGCGCAGGCGTTGCGCCTGCGTGTCCACATCTCGGTCGAGACCGACCGTGAGCGCCTGCCCGGACTGCCGCCTCACGCCTCCAGCGTGGAGAAGCGCCTGCAGGCCGCCGCCCGACTTACCCAAGCCGGACTCTTCACCGTCATCACCGTGTCGCCGCTTCTTCCCATCGCCGATCCTGAGTCCTTCTTCGCCCGCATTGCCCAATCGGTCCGGGCCGTTGTCATCGATCATTTCATCGAAGGCGACGGCACCCCCGACGGACGCCGCACCCGCGCCACCGCTCTTCCCCAGGCCATGGAGTCGCTGCATCGCGGCTCAACCCTGCTCAGCTACCGCGATGAAATCGCCGCCATCGCCCGCCGGCACCTGCCCGGATGCGTCGGCATCAGCGCCTCCGGCTTCGCCGGCCATTACCATTGATCGTATTCCAGAGTTGTGCGCTCCCGAGCGGGAGGACTCAAGTCACCAGGTCGGTGCGCGGCGTGAAGGTACTGGTTCCGTCGATGAGGGATTGGAGTTTGGCCAGCAGGACTTCGATGGCGATGCGGTTGGCGCCGCCCTCGGGAATGATCAGGTCGGCAAAACGCTTGGACGGCTCCACGAATTCGCGGTGCATGGGCTTGACGGTGTTCAGGTACTGCTTGACGACGCTCTCAACCGTCCGCCCTCGTTTCTCGACATCGCGCTTGAGCCGGCGGATGAAGCGCACGTCGTCGTCGGTGTCGACGTAGAGGCGCAGGTCCATCAGCTCACGCAGGCGCCCGTCGCAGAGGATGAGGATGCCGTCCAGGATGATTACACGCGAGGGGCCAACGCGGGTGGTCTCGGCCTTACGGGAATGGGTCGAAAAATCATAGATGGGGACCTCGACCGCCTGCCCTTCGACCAAATGCTTGAGGTGCTTGACAAGAAGAGAGGTTTCCAGCGATTGGGGATGGTCATAGTTGAGGAGGCGGCGTTCGTTCAAGCTGAGATGACTGTGGTCTTTGTAGTAGGAATCGTGCTGCAGGAGGGTCACCGCCTGGGGGCCGATCTCTCTGACCAGCTTGCGCACCACCGTGGTTTTGCCAGATCCGGTTCCCCCGGCCACGCCGATGATAATCGGCCTCATCGTCTTCCCCTTGTGAGTTGCCAGGTCACGCCTGGACTCTTCGGCTCTCCCCGCTCTCCGCTGACCCCGCCATCCTCAGCCCTTCATCAGCAACTTCTTGAGGACGCCTTCGCGGGTCAGCTTGTAATCGTCGGGCAGCGTTTCCTCCACGGCCGGCCGGTATCCCTTGACCGTCCACTCGGTCTCAGCCAGCCGTTCCAACACCCAGGCCCGCACCCGCGGCCGGTCGGCGCATTCCAGATAGGCTTCCAAGATCTTCTCGCGGCGGCTCTGGTCGTCGTGGGCAAAATAGTAGTCCATGGCCGCCAAGAGGACGTCGTCGTCGTCATCCTCCAAGTAGAGTTCGACGGCCTCATCAAGTTCAGGCGAACGCTCCACGTTATTGACGGCCTTGAGCACCTGGGCGATGGGATCTGAACTGGACGGCGGGTTTTTCCATTGATAGTGCAGCCAGTCCACCAGCTTGGCGCGGTATTCCTCCTCGGGAAGAATGCGCCGCAGACCCTCCAAGGGAAAGTAGACTTGGCGTTCGGTGCGCAGAAAGTTCATGAGGGGCTCGACCATGTCGTCTCCGATCTGCTCGATCCAGCCCAGCAGTTGCTCCTTTTCCTGCTCGTCCTGAGTGCCGGGCGAGACGCTGATCTTGAAGCGGTCCAAGGCGCCCTTGTAGGAGAGGGGGGTGCCCATTTCCAGCAGCCTCTGGACGGCGTTGATGCGGTTGGCGGCCTCGCCATGAGGCTCGCGGGCCTTCTTGCGCAGCCGTTCAACCTGCTTCTCGGGCGATCGGTCGAATAATGAAGTCAGCCAACTCATAGATAAACCTTAAGATAGCGCTTTTGCCCGCTGCCTTTCAAACCAACAGCCACTATAATGTGCGCCATGAAAGCCATTGTCATTACCCAGCCCGGCGGGCCCGAGGTCCTCAAGCTCAAAGAGGTGGACGAGCCTCGGCCTGAAGGCGACCAGATCTTGGTCAGAGTATCGGCCACCGCCCTCAACCGGGCCGACTGCCTGCAACGCCGCGGACTCTATCCGGCGCCTCCCCACGTGCCTGCCGACATCCCCGGACTGGAGTTCTCGGGGCAGGTCGAGGCGCTGGGCCCGCAGGCGTCCCGCTTTCAAGCCGGCGACCGCGTCATGGGATTGCTGGGCGGAGGCGGATATGCCGAGAAAGCCGTAGTCTCTGAGGCTCAGGTGCTGGAGATCCCCCAAGAATGGAGTGATGAAGAGGCCGCCGCTTTCCCCGAGGCCTTCTTCACCGCCTACGATGCCCTCTTCCCCCAACTTGGGCTGAAGATGGGCGAATGCATCCTCATCCACGCGGTGGGCAGCGGCGTGGGACAAGCCGCGCTTCAGTTGTGCAAGGCTGCCGGGGCCCGCACCATGGGCACGGCGGGGAGCTGGGACAAGCTCGAAAAGGCCCGCCAACTGGGCCTCGACGACGCCATCTGCTACAAAGAGCAGGATTTCGGCGAAGAAGTCGACCGCCTGACCCGGGGAGAAGGCGTACAGGCCGTCCTCGATTTCGTCGGCGCCGACTACCTGGAAGGCAACCTCAAGGTGCTGGCTCCGCTGGGACGGCTTATCATCGTAGGCCTGCTGAGCGGAGCCCAGTGCCAGGCCGACCTGTCTCAGATCTTGCGCAAGCGTCTGCGGGTCATGGGCACCGTCCTCAGGGCCCGCGATCCCTGGGAAAAGGCCCAGTTGACCGAGCGCATGCGCCGTTACGTCCTGCCCCTGGCCTCCTCGGGGGAGGTCATCCCCGTCCTCGACAGCATCTACGAGTTGGCCGAAGCTCCCCAAGCCCACCAGCGCATGGAAGCCAACCGCAACTTCGGCAAGATCGTCCTGCGCTGCGGCTAGCCGGTGATAAGCACCGAAAGCTCAAGAGGGACCAACGGGGCCTTCCTTCGCCCCTCCTGTCGCCGAGGCCAGGGGGACGTGCGGGGCAGGGCAGGGCTGGCCGGGACGACTCAAGACTAGGGTCCGCTATTTCTGCATCTGGCCGACCCGCCAGCGACGCTTGTCGCGCAGGCGGGCGACAGCCTTCAAGGCGAAGATCTCGACGTGCAGGATGTCGGCGTGGTGCAGCAGCGGTTGCGAGTCTGGAAGCGCGATGCCGTGCGACTCCACCAGGTTGGAACGCAGGTTGATCAGCCGGGCTTGGCGCAGGGGCCAGGGAGGATGGTGGATGCGTCCCTGGAAGAGGCGTCGCCGGTGCGCTGTGTAGAGGCAGTAGCGCTCTGTGAGGAAGAAGTTCAGCGACCGGGGATCGGACTCGGGCCTTTCCTCCGCCACTTCCCATTCAGCGGTCATCTCGGCGGCAGGAGCGCCGCCGTGAGTCCTGCGGCTCGCGTAGGTGATCTGGGGACCCTGGCGGCGGCAGTCCATGCGGGCCTTGAAGTAGGGCAGGTGATAGAGGCGGCGGGCCCCTTCCACCATGGGACGGTGAGAGGCGTCCAAGGAAAAGAACCAGACGCCGGGCTCTCCCCGGAAGTGGACATAGGTCCGGACATTGAGTTCCAGCATGGCCCGCAGGCCGGGGATGGCTGGAATAGAGGGGTGGCGGATGCCTTCCATGGCGAAGGGAACCAAGCCGATCCAGGCTTGTCCTTCATGGGTATCGACCACGAGATCCTCGGGGATCCGCTTCTGGATCACCTCCCGCGGGACGGGCCAGTGCATGAAGAGAAGCTCCCGCCAAGTCTGCAGCATGGCCGCCCGCCCGGCAGGCCGCTTCCGCATCTCCAGCCGCGGCCTCAAATCCAGCGATTCCCCCATTTAGCGAAGATAGCATGAGCCGCCGGAAGGGATACCAGCGCTGCCGTCGTGAGCACAGGGCATTCTCCCTTTCCGTCCCTTCAAGGGACGCCCAGGGTCAGCCGGAGTCGAGCGCAGCGAGACGAAGGCACCATCCTGGGTATGCCTTATTCTTTCTTCCAGGGGTACTCGAATTCCTTGACCAGGGTGCGGGCCAGGCGTTTGTTGTCGAGTTGAGAAGCCAGGATGTGTTTCTTGCCGTCCACCGTGACCAGCTTGATGGCGTAGTAGACGCGGTCATTGACGGTCAGATCGGGGGCGATGTCGAGTCCTTTAATGTCGTGGGAGGGGATGTCGTGTACGGTCTTGGAAAGGCCCAGCATGCCCCCTGAGAACGAGAGTCCACCGGGCCCCGCCACTACCACGTGGGCGCCTTTCCACAGGCTGAACAGGTAGAGTCCGATGGCGCCGTCGACCAGGGCCAGGACGAGCACGAAGAGGAAGGGGACCCCCAGCCAGAGCAGCACTCCCAGGACGGCCGTGAAAATCACGAAAGTGATCGCCAGCGTCCTCAGGACGCCCTTGGGCCGGGAAGGAGAGAAGCGATAACGCATGCCGTCGGAGGTCTGTTCCACAATGATGCCGTAGGAGTCCAGGCTCTTGACCTCGCCGCCCAGATCGGCCTCGGCCAGAGCCTCGTCTTCGGCCGAGGAACCCTTGACGAAGCTGGGATCGCTCTGGGGCGTCTTGAAGACCGGCACCTCGACCTCGGCCGAATAGTCGACGCCCGGGACCTCGGCGCTGGCCGCAAGCTTCCACAGGATTTGATCGTTGCGGTTGGACTTGTTGGTGACGGGCACGTCGTAGGGGATGGCGAAGCGGACCGGTATGCGGCAGCCCCGCGGGCCCGGTTCGATGCGGTCGGGTCCCAGCTTCGCGGTGTCCTGCCAGAGGACTTTCTCGTTGGTCCGGCGGTTGTCGCCCGAACCGCGGACCGTCTTGTGGAGGCAGGAGAGGCTGAGGCGGAATCCTTGGGTCGGCACTTTCTTGATTTGGGTGTCGAGCCGCCCCGAGAGATGACCGCCGGCCACCCCGGGGACGCTCTCCATCTCAAACACGGTGGTGCCGAACTTGCGCCAGGAAATGAACTCGCGGACCGCCCACACGGCCAGGAGAATCCCGACGAGGGGAAACAGCAGGGCGATCAGGACCGGCCAGTTGCCCGCGGCGAATTCGTCCCCTACGATCAAGACCGCGATGGGCCAGGAAATGGCGTTCCAGAGAAAGGCGAAGAAGCCCGCGAAAGCGAACTTGCTCATCGAAGCTGAACGGATGCGGCCCTCGGCCCAATCAGGATTGAGCCGCCAAGGCTCGCCGGGGTGCTTCTTGCGCTCCTTTTTCTCCGCCGAACCGCGACGCATGCCGTAGACGCCGTAAATCATCACGCCGGCCCCGGCACCCCCGAAGGTCACCAGGAACACGCTCATGAAGAGCAGCAGTCCCCAACGCATATGAGGATAGAGGACGGCGCGGCTGGGATTGTTGGGATCGACCCAGCACATGTAAGGCTCTCTCGAGCGGCTATGGGCATCGAGTTCGGAGTAGAGATCCTGGTGAAAGCTGCCCAGGTTGTCCGATCCTGAAGTTACCGCCACCCGGTCGTTTTGGAAGGTCCGCTCATCGAACTGATACTCGTAGACGGCCGTCACCTCGTAGGTGGTGCTGTCGTCGCTGGTGTGGCTGGAAAGATCGGCCTCCAGAATGGTGGCCGGGACCTGCACCCAGGTGGTTTTGATCTCCCACCAGTCCCACAGGCTGGTGAAGATGAGATAGCTGAAGAGGACGCCCACCAGGAAGAACGGCAGTCCAAAAAGGACCAGGCAGCCCCCGCCCTTGAGCGATTCGCTTTTAAACGACATCTTCATCGGCATTCACCCGCGTCGGCAATTCTCAAACAAATTCGCCTTGCAGGCAAGCGGCTTGCGCCTGAGTGCTCGAACCCGGGTTGCCAGGTGCAAGAGTCAGGTCCTAAGGCTCTTGCACGGTGTGGAGGCGGTTGACGGCGGGCTTCTGGAGGACCTGTCGGGTCCCGGAGGGCCAAAGGATCTCGATGCTGTCGACCGCTTCAAGCTCTCCCAGCCCGAAGGTCACCACCGGCTCGCAGGACGATAAGTAGGAGCGTCCCGAGCTCAACTCGCGCATGTGGGTCAAAGAACCGGCCGTCAGGGTCAGGCGGGCTCCGAAGCCGCTGCGGTTGCTTTGGCGGCCTTGCAGGCGCAGCCGGATCCAGTTGCCCTGGGAATGGTCGTTGCGCAGCAGGCGGGCGGGTCCGCCGTTTTCAGTGATGATGACGTCCAGGTCGCCGTCGGCGTCGATGTCGGCGCTGGCCAGTCCGCGGCCTGCCAGGGGCACCAGCAGCGGACTCTGGGGCGGTTCCTGGGCCAGGACGAATTCCCCTTGGCCGGCGTTCCAGAAGAGCTGGGGCGGCTGACGGTAGGACTGACTGGCCTGGGTCCGGGCAATGTCGGGCTCGATGTGTCCGTTGACAATGAGGACGTCGAGGCGTCCGTCGGAATCAAAGTCTTCGCTGAGGAGTCCGAAGGCCAGCGTCATCAGGGTGGGGAGCCCGATGCCCGAAGGAGCCGCGTCGTCCACGAAGAAGCCGTTGCCGATGGCGCGGAAATAGGCCGACATTTCGTGGGAAAAGTTGCCGATCACCAGGTCGTTGAGGCGGTTGCCGTCCAAATCGCCGGCATCGATGCCCATGCCCCCCCGGGCGGCGCCCGACTCGCTGTAGGCCATCCCGCTGTCGACGCCTTCTTCACTGAAGAAACCGTTGCCGCCGTTGATGAAGAGGAAGTTCCTCACCGTGTCGTTGGCGACCGCGATGTCGGGCCAGCCGTCCCGGTTGTGATCGAGCACCACCACTCCCAGCGCCTTGCCTGGGTGTTGGCTCAGGCCTGAGGCGGCGGTGACATCCTGGAAGCCGGTCCCGCCCAAGTTGCGGTAGAGCTTGTTGGCCACGCTGGAATAGACTTCGGGCGTGCAATAGGTCCGGTGGACGCCGTCCGGACTGCAGGGGATGTCGGTGGCGGGAGACCATTCCACATAGCGCCCCACGAAGAGGTCGAGAAGACCGTCGCGGTCGTAGTCGAGCCAGGCCGCTCCCGATCCGAAGCCGCTGTCGCTCAGCCCGGTCCGCTGGGTCACGTCCTCGAAGCGGCCCCGGCCCAGGTTGCGGAAGAGATGCTGCTCACCCACCCCGCTCAGGAAGAGATCGGTGAGTCCGTCGTTGTCGAAGTCGCCGGCGGCGGCTCCCATGGCGTAGAAGGACGGCTCCAGTCCCGACCCCTTGGTAACGTCCTGGAAACGTCCGCCGCCCAGGTTGCGGTAGAGGACTCCCTGGGGCGACACCCTGGAAGCGCTTGTGAGCGGCGCGCCGTTGAGCAAGTAAAGGTCAGCCAGGCCGTCTCCGTCATAGTCGAAGAAGGCCGCGCCCGAGCCCATCGTTTCGGGCAGGAGGCGGTCGTCGGAGGCGGCGTTGTAGTGGGTGAAGTCGATCCCTGCTTGGCGGGTGATGTCAGTGAAGGTAGGCCGAGAGGACGGCTCCTGCGACGCGTCCTGGTCAGAATTGGAGGCGTCCTGCTGCTGAGGCGGTGTGCAGGCGGCAGCCAAGGCCATCATCAGAATGAGAGCGGGGAAAAGCGGCTTCATCGTTCCTGCCCCCAGTTCTTCAGATCATGCTTGTTGAGATAGTAGGGCAGGTTGCGCTCGTCGATGCCCAGCAGTTCGGCCGCCTTGCGACGGACGCCCCCCGCCTCGCGCAAGGCCGACTTGAGAAGACGGCATTCCTCGCGGGCCATCGATTCGCGCAGATTAAAGCCGCTGGGCCGGGGCTGGGCCTGTTCCTGGACGTTGGAGGGAATGTGGCGCAGCGTCAGCACCTCCTCTTGCTCCAGCAGCACGGCCCTCTCCAGCACGTTGCGCAGCTCGCGGATGTTTCCAGGCCAGTCGTAGTCCTGAAAAGTCCGCAGGACTTCAGGCTCAATCGAGCGCATGGGCTTGGCGAAGCGCAGGCTGAATTCCTCCAGAAAGGCCGAGGCCAGCACCTCGATGTCGTCGCGGCGTTCGCGCAGCGGAGGAATCGGAATGGTGATGACGTTGATGCGGTAGTAGAGGTCTCTGCGGAAGTTGCCCTGCCGGATTTCGCTCTCCAGGTCGGCATTGGTGGCGGCGATGATACGGACGTCTACGCTGGTCGACCGGGTTTCGCCCACCCGCTCGAAGGTGCCCTCCTGAAGCACCCGCAGCACCTTGGCTTGAGCGGCTTGGGGCATGCAGGCGATTTCGTCCATAAAGAGGGTGCCCTGGTGGGCCACGCGGAAGCGTCCTTCGCGGTCGTTGAGGGCGCCTGTAAAGGCTCCCTTGCGGTGTCCGAAGAACTCGCTCTCGAAAAGATCGACCGGGACGGCGCCGCAGTTGACGCGCACAAAGGGCCGGTCGGCGCGGTTGCTGAGGCGGTGGATCAGTCGTGACACTTCGTCCTTGCCCACCCCTGATTCCCCCAGCAAGAGCACGCTGGAATCACTGGGCGCGGCCGCCCGCACTACTTCCAGCACCTGCTTCCAGCCTTGGCTGACGCCCAACGGGTCGCGCCGGCGCTGCGAGGCTCCGGCACCCGAGCGCAGGTAGGCCAGCTCCCGGCGCATGCCGCTTTCTTTGAGGGCCCGCTCCATGACCAGCAGCACTTTTTCAGGATCGGCGGGCTTTTGCAGGAAGTCGCAGGCACCCGATTTCATGCACTCCACCGCCGAGGGGACGTCGGCGTAGGCCGTCAGAACCACCACGGGAAGGTCAGGAGCACGCTTGCAGAGCGAACGGGTCAGTTGGATGCCGTCCATTCCGGGCATGCGCAGGTCGGTGATGACTCCGTCCAGGCCCTGAAGGGCCTCGTCGTCATCCAACTCCCGGGGATCGGCCGCGGTGCGCACCCCGTATCCGCTGCGTTCCAGCACCCGTGCCAGCGAGTCGCGTACGTACTCTTCGTCGTCCACAACCAGAATGGTTCCCTTGCTCTTCATTAACTGGCCTCGCGAGACGTTTCAAAAGGGCGTCTCTGCTCCTGCGGGGGCGCGGACGCGGACGCGAGACGCGGAAGATAAAGGGTGAAAGCCGCACCCCGCCCGTCCCGGTTTTCGGCTTCCAGGCGGCCTTCGTGCTGGCGGGCGATGCCCAGGCAGACCGACAGTCCCAGCCCAGTCGATTGGCGGGTGGAGAAAAAGGGTTCGAAGATCTTGGGCAACACCTCCTCGGGAATGCCGGGTCCCTGGTCGGCTATGGTGATCATCACTTCCTCTCCCCGGACCCGGCAGGCCACTTCGACCGTTTCGCCTTCTCCCGGCTGCTGGCAGGCGTTGAGCAGAAGGTTGAGAAACAACTGGCTCAGGGTCACCGAATTGCCCAGCACCCACGGTCCCTCTCCCGAGGGCGAAAAACGGATCTCGGCTTGACGATAGGCGGGATTGCCGCGCACGAATTGAATGCTCTCATCAAGCACCTTTTCCACCTCCAGTTCGGACTTGGGAGCCTGGGCCGGGTCGGCGAAGGTCAGCACCTGACGGGTGATGCCCGAGGCCCTTTCCAGCCCTTCGCGCACTTTGGAGATCATTTCCAGCGCGGCTTCCTTGCGTTGGTCCCTGATCTCCTCCTTGAGCAGGGAAAGATAATTCGACATGCCTTCCAGCGGATTGTTGATCTCATGAGCAATTCCGGCCGCCAACTGGCCGATGGTTGCCAGCCTTTCCTGATGCAGGACTTGCCGCTCCAACTCGCGCACTTCGGCCTGGTGGCGGTTCTCGGCCTCCAGGACCACGCTGCGCCGTGCCTGGCGAAAGGCGATCACGCCCAGCACCAGCGCGCCCACCATCAGCGTCAGATTGAGAATCAGGGTGAAGCGGTAGCGGTCGGCCAAAGTGCTGATCGAAGCCACTAAGCCGCTTCGCGGCTCCAGGCGCTGCAAGGTCCAGTCGAGGGGAGGCTGCCAGTCGCTGTTGGCCACCGAGGCCGAGATCAGGTAAACGTCCTCGCTTTGGCCGGCTGTCGGCTGCTCTCCGCCATCGTCCTGCAGCACCCGCAGCTTGGAGGACTCGGTGGGAGCGGCGATGTCCAGCAACTTGCGCACATCCAGGGAAGCTTCCAGCCATCCCGGATCGGCCGATCCGCCCAGCGGCCACATTCCCGTCAAGAAGCCCTCGCGCCTCTGAAGGGAAAGGGGAGCATCCCCAGCCGGCTCCAGAACGGGAGCACCGTCGCGCCGGCCCGCGGCCAGAAACGCCTTGCCCTGCTTGGCTTCGCGCAGGACCACCGACTCCACCTCGGGATGAGCGGCGAAGAAAAGCAGCAAGGTCGACTCCATGTCGAGACGCCGCCAACGGCGGCGCATGGGATCGGGCTCGTTGAGGGCCTCGCGGTAATCAGCCAAAGGAGGGGACTGGGACAAGAAGACGAAGTCGGCCCGCGACGAAGCCAGCACCGCTTCCAGCGAGCGGGCGTTGGCGATGGTCTGCAGACGCAAGTCTTCAAGAGCGGCCTTCCGGGCTTCGCCCCCGGCGTAGAAAATGCCCCACAGCGCCAAGGCGTTAATGCCCAGCAAGAGCACGGCGAGCAGAGCCATCAGTCCAACTCCCGGTCGCCTCAATGCCTTGGTGAATGCGCCCTTCATAAATCCGCCGATGGGTTCAAAGAAATTACGAACCCGCTCTCCAATCCCCGCCGGCACAACCCTTCTGGAGGGCCGGCAAGGGCGTGAGTATAGACTTCTCGATCGGCAAAGTCCATAAAAATTCCGAAGGCCAGGAAGCTTGTTCTTCTCCTGCCCTAACTCCAAAACATTGAAAACAAAGAGGTTAAGCAGCCTAGCCGAGGTCTGCGAAGGGATTGGCACGGCAGATGCTCAGCAGTAGAGCCGAGGAGGAATTTGTGAACGCAGGACAACGATGGCTTCGGGTTGCGGTCTCGGCCACTTTGGTGTTGATGGGCTGGATGCTGAGCGGCTCGGGGACCGTCTTCGGTCAGGGCTGAGTGCTGATCAGGCAGAACGCACCCGTGCCTGGTGCGTGGGAGTCTCCCTATCAGAAGCCGGGAAGCTGGCAGGTGAGTGTCGCCTTTCGCGGACTCAACTCCAACAAGCACTACAACGGCACGGAGCGTCAGTTTGAACGTGAGGAACTGGGCAATTTCGTCCAGAACAACCAGCGCCTGGTCGATGTGGTGGCCTCCTACGCGGTGACTGACCGCCTCAGCCTCAGCGTAGGCGTCCCTTACGTCAATGCCTCCTGGTCGATTCCTCTGCCGGTGAGGCCGGTGCCGGGCCCCCGCAGCAAGCAGGAGGCGCGTGGAATCGGCGACGTCTCGGTGAGCGGACGCTATTGGCTTATGGATACCGAGCAGAGTAATCACAATGTATCGGTGGGATTGGGAATCAAGATGCCGACCGGAAAATCTGATGTGGCTGACGTCTATCCTGACTTGACGGGCGAGAATCCGACCCGCAAGGCGGTTGATCAGTCGATTCAGCCCGGCGACGGAGGCTGGGGAATCTTGGCCGAAGTGCATGGCTTCAAGCGGGTCAAAAGGACCACCCTCTTCGCCAGTTTGAGCTACTTGATGAATCCTAAGAACACCAACGATACGCCCTCCATTGTTGAGGGCCTCGGGCTTGGGGACCTGCCCCGATTCGAGGACGTCCTGGTCAATTCGGTGCCCGACCAGTACGTGCTCAGAGGCGGGGCAGCGGTCCCCCTGCCCGTAACAGGACTTTCGGCCAGCCTGGCGTTGCGCATGGAAGGATTACCGCGCTATGACCTGTTCGGGGCCAGCAACGGCTGGCGAAGACCGGGAAGAGAAGTCTTCATCGAACCCGGCTTCGCCTATTCCCGCGAGAACTACACCGTGACCTTGAACGTGCCCTTGGCCGTCTACCGAAACCGGTTGGCCAACCCCAACACCGACAATCCAGGAGATGCGACCTTCCCCGACCAGATCTTTTTGGTGGGGTTTACATATAGATTCGATTGACCGTTCTTCACCCGCTCTCTCCTTCCCAGCCGTCTGTCTATGGGAGGGTGAAGATCGGTGAGGCAGGCGAACCCTAGCCTGAAATGGGTTCTGAAAGCGGCTGCGATACTTTCCCTCAAAAGTTGCTCCCTCTTGAAGGACCCAGCCTCCCGTTAGCGGCCCGGCGGACGCATGCGCTCCCCGCCGGGCCGCATCTCTTGCCCGCTCCAGTCCCCATCAGGTGGTGGCCGCCTGCGCCGACGCTCCCGATTCGCGGCCAGCCCCGCCAGAGCGCACTTCCCGAAAGCGCACGTCCACGAAGTCCAGCCACTCGTCCAGCCCCTGTCCGCTCGTAGCCGAAGTTTGGAAGAGCTGCATGTCGGGGCGCAGGTCTTGGGCTTGGCGGCGGGCGGCGTCAAGGTCGAAGTCGAAGTGGGGAAGGAGGTCGCATTTGGTGATCAGGCAGGCGTCGGCGCTGCGGAAGGCCTTGGGGTACTTGGCGGGTTTATCGTCGCCTTCGGGGACGGAAAGCAGGACCGCGCGCAAGTGCTCGCCCAAGTCGTAGGAAGCGGGGCAGACCAAGTTCCCGACGTTCTCGATGAAGAGGATGTCGAAGGGACCCTCGCGGCGAAGCTGCTCCCAGGCTTGCTCGATCATATGGGATTCCAGATGGCAAGTGCCCCCAGTGGTGATCTGCAGCGCCGGGATGCCCTTGGCGCGGATGCGCTCGGCATCGCGTTCGGTTTCCAGGTCGCCCTCCAAAACGCCGACTCGCAGGCGTTGCTGCAATGTTGGCAAGGTGGCTTCCAGAAGCGAGGTCTTTCCTGAGCCAGGCGAGGAGAGCAGATTGACGACGAAAGTGCCTTGTTCCGTCCAATCGCGGCGCAGGCGCCGGGCCAGATAATCGTTGGCCTTGAGGATGTTGTCAAGGACTTTGACCTGTCGGGTTTCACTGGAGCTCATGAAAGCGCCTCCTGGTTCGTCGCGGCTTGCTTGGGCTTCGACGGGGTTTCGGGTTGCGGATCGGGGATTTCCATTTCGACGTCGCGCAGCAGAAGTTCTTCGCCCTGGACAGTGCGGGTTCGACCTGAGCCGCAGAGCGGGCAGCGGTAGCGGACGGGGCTAGGCGAGAAGCGGTCGCCACAGTCTCGGCACTCGATCACTAGAGGAAGCTTCTTGAGGTCCATATCGGCTTGGGCCAGCAAGGGTTCAATCTGGCGGAAGGACTTGAAGGCTTCCTGCAAGAGTTCGGGGACGACGTTGGAAAACGCTCCCACCTCGACCTCCAAACGGATCACCCTGCTGGCCCCGTGCTTGCGGGCCAGATCCTCCAGTTGCTCGAAGAGAGCCCGCATGATTGAAAGTTCGTGCATGATTGTCTTATTTCACGCTTACAGCGTTCAAGGATTACGCTTGCCGAAACCCAGGGTGGCGCCCTCCTCGCTGCGCTCGTCGAGCTGACCCTGGGCTAGCATATGGCTCGCCTACAGCGAGCCCTGACTTGGTTTTCAACACCTTGGCTGGGCCTAGGATTTCGCTTACAGCGAGCCCTGACTTGGTCTTCAACACCTTGGCTGGGCCTAGGACCTCGCTTACAGCGAGCCCGCCACCCTGGCTCAGGGGGTGCCACTCGCTACCGCTGAAGGCGTGCAATAGCGGCACGAGCAGGGCTCAAAAGCTGACGGCTTGGCTTCCGGCGTGGGCTGCCATCAGGCTGCCAGGAAAGCTTTGAAGGCCGCCTATCTCTTGACGGGCAGCAGTGGCTATGACCGGTGTCCTCCTTCCTCTAACAAATGCGGGGGAGTTGTTCGCCGGAGAGCATGTCGAGGACGCGGGTCCCGCCCAGGCCGGTGCGCAGGCGGACGACTCCCGGGTGCTCTCCCACGGCTTCTCCGATGATTCGGGCGTGTCTCCCCAAGGAATGGGCGCGCATGGCTTCCAGGACCTGTTCAGCTCTTTGGGCCGACACAAAGGCCAGGAACTTGCCTTCGTTGGCCACGTAGAGCGGGTCGAGCCCCAGCATTTCGCAGGCGCCTTTGACGTCCTCGCGGACGGGCACCGCGTGTTCGTCCACTACCACCCCGCAGGCGCTGGACGCCGCCAGTTCGTTGAGGACGGCCGCCGCGCCGCCCCGGGTGGCGTCGCGCAAAGCGTGGATGCCGCGTCCAGCCGCCTCCAGCGCCGCCTTCACCAGCGGCCACAGCGCTGCGCTGTCGCTGAGGATCTCGCTTTCGAAACTCAGCCCTTCGCGCTTGGAGAGGATGGCGATGCCGTGCTCGGCCAATCCCCCGCTGACGATCAGCTTGTCGCCCGGACGGATGCGCCGGGCTGAAATCTCGGCGCCCTCCAGCACCTCTCCGATGCCGGTTGTATTGATGAAAATGCCGTCGCCCTTGCCGCGCTCCACCACCTTGGTGTCTCCGGCCAGCACTTGGACGCCGATCTCGTCGCAAGCTCGTTTGATCGATTGGGTCACCCGGGCCAAGCGCTCGAATTCGAATCCCTCCTCCAGGATCAGCGACAGCGTCAGATAGAGCGGACGCGCCCCGCACATGGCCAAGTCGTTGGCCGTGCCGTGTACACTCAGCGAGCCGATGTCGCCTCCCGGAAAGAAAGGCGGGTCGACCACGAAGCTGTCGGTCGACAAGGCCAGCCGTCCGCCTCCATTGAGGGGCAGGATGGCGCCGTCGTGCAGCTCGTCCAGCGTGGGATTGCTCAGCGCCGGCAAGAGGACGCCGTTGATGAGATCCTGCATGAGCCGTCCGCCGCCGCCGTGTCCCAACGTCACGCTCTCGTAGTCTTGGACCGGCAAGGGACACTCAAAGGGCATGGGAGGCCTCCTCGTAGCGCTGGTAGGAGTAGTAGGCGGCGCAGGCGCCCTCCGAACTCACCATGGGAGCCCCCAGCGGATGGGTGGGCGTGCACGCTTTGCCGAAGGCGGCGCACTGGTGCGGCTTTTTCTTGCCTTGCAGCACTTGGGCGGCGATGCATTCCGAGGGCTCCTCAGTGGGAGGCTCGATGGCCGGGAAGCGTTTCTCGGCATCGAAAAGGGCGAATTCTTCGCGCAGGACGAGTCCGCCGCCGGGCAGCACACCCAGGCCCCTCCAAGGAACGTCTCCGACTTTCATAACCTGATTGAGGATCTCTTGGGCCTTCTCATTCCCCCGCGGACGCACCGAGCGTCCGTATTCGTTGACCACTTCAGCGCGGCCCTCCTCCAGCAAGGTGACCAGCGTCAGCAGCCCTTTGAGCAGATCAAGCGGTTCGAATCCCGCCACCACGAAGGGGACGCCGTAGCGCTCGGTCAGCTCCTCGTATTCGCCGCAGCCCATGATGGTGCAGACATGGCCGGGAGCGATGAAGCCCTCCACCTGGCACTCGGGGTCCTGCAGGATGGCCTCCACCGCCGGCGGGACGCGCACGTGCGAAACCAGCACTGAAAAGTTGGCGATGTCCTGTTGGCGCGCCAGCCACAGGGCCATGGCGTTGGCGGGAGCCGTGGTCTCGAATCCCACGCCGAAGAAGACCACCTGCTTGTGGGGATGGTCGGCGGCCAGCTTGAGGGCGTCGGTAGGCGAGTAGACCATGCGCACGTCAGCGCCCTGAGCCCGGGCCCGCAACAGGTCTCCCTTGGAGCCGGGGACGCGCATCATGTCTCCGAAAGTGGCCAGGATGACGTCCTCGCGCAAGGCAATCTCACGGGCCCGGTCGATTTTCTCCAGCGGCGTCACGCACACCGGACATCCTGGCCCGTGGATGGGATCGACCTGCTCCACCAGCACACGGTCGATGCCCGAACGGATGAGGGTGTGGGTTTGGCCGCCGCAGATTTCCATCACCCGCCACGTCCGGGTGGACCGCTGGCGGATGGCGGCGACCAACTGCCGCGCAGCCTGGGGATCGCGGTATTCGTCGAGATACTTCATGGCAGGCCTTCCTCTTCAGGACCGATTTCCTCCTCCAGGTCGCCTAATTCGCGCAGGTAGTCGAACATCTTGTGAGCTTCGTCCTCGTCAACTTGGCTTATGGCGAACCCCACGTGGACGATGACATAGTCGCCAGGCCCGGCCTCGGGCGTGTAAGACAGGTTGACCTGCCGCACAGCGCCTCCGAAGCTGACCTTGCCGCTTCGCAGGCCCATGAATTCATCTTCAACCGAGAGGATCTCTCCCGGAATGCCTAGGCACATTCGCTTTCCTCCAAGGCGCTTTCCTCCAAGGCGCTTTCCTCCAGGGCGCCTGCCTCCTGGGGCTGGGACGAGAGTTCGTCCAGCCAGTGGTCGAGCACGTGCTGAGCGCGCTGTTTGACATGACGAAGAGCCGCGCCGACGGTGGGGGACAGCTCGGTGGCCAGTTCCATCGAGGCCGGCACCACGCCGATCAGCTTGAGGTCCTCCATCAGGAAGCCGCGGCGCAGGGCCAGCAGAGTCAGCAGATCGGCCAAGGCGATGTCATGGACGGACAGCTTGGCCGGGATCGACCCGTTGAGCAGTTCCCGGCGCGAGAATTCCAGCACGGCGCCCGGGGGCGCATCGGATTCGACGGCGTCGATGAGCAGCAGACGGCTGCAGGACTCCATATAGGGAAGGAGAGAAAGTCCTTTCGTGCCGCCATCATAGAATTCGATGCGCCCCTCGTCTCGATAGCATTCTCGTAACTGTTCCAGGGCGTGGACGCCCGCGCCTTCATCCTCCATCAGGGTGTTGCCCAACCCGATCACGGCGATAGGGGCCTGGCTCTCCGCCCTCGGCAGACTTGGCAAAGCTGAGACGTTGTGTTTGGCCTGTGTCATGGTTCCTTCTTCATTCGGGCCTGATCCTTGGTGGGGCCTTACTCTTGAAACTTGGAGAGCGCCCTCTGCAAGATCAGCTTGCGCCCTGAAATCATGGCGTCGATTTCGGTCGAGCGTCCGACCCGCACCGTGTAGGCCACCAGGTAGAGGTGGATCATCACAAAGGCGGGAAAGATCCAGATGGCGAAGTGGTGCAGCAGGTGAAGCAGGTTGAGGTTGCCCCCGAAAAGCACCAGGCTCCATTCGGCGATGAAGCGCCAGACCGGGGTGTAGTGGGCCTGGGAGTGGAGCGAAAATCCCGTAATCAGGGCAAAGAGGACGCCGATGTAGAGAAAGACGTAGGAAAAGTTGGCCAGGGGCGTATGTCCCTTGTAGCGGCGCAAACGCTTGTGAGGCATCGCCAGGTCTTCCACTTCTTCCCACATGCCCAGCCAGCGCTTCTTCGTGAGGGGCAGCATGGTGCTCCAGCGGGCGAACTTGTTGCCCGCGAATCCCCAGTAGAAACGGACCAGGAATCCCGCCAGCAGCAGCCAGCCGGCCGTGATGTGCAGGAAGCGGGTGGTGCCCAGCGTGAAGGAGGCCGAAGCCTCCCCCGGCTGGGAAAAGGGCGGATAGGCGATCAGGTAGCCGGTGGTGCACAGCACCAGCACCGAAATCACCATGATCCAGTGATTGATGACCACCGGATGCTCCCACACCCGGATGGAGATGACCTCCTGATCGACGAGGTGTTCTTCGTACTTGCCGTATTTGACTCTGTGGTCTCTGCTCATGGACTGGCTCCCGCTTTCATCAGCGAACTTTGACCTTCATGATCTCCCGTCCCTGGGGATCGTAGAGATGGGCCGCGCACGCCATGCAGGGATCGAAAGAATGCACGGTGCGCAAGATTTCAAGGGGCTTCTCGGGGTCCTGGATAGGCGTTCCCGCCAGGGCCGCCTCATAGGGTCCGGGTTGGCCCGATTCGTCGCGCGGTCCGCCGTTCCAGGTGGAAGGCACAACGCATTGGTAGTGGCTGATCTTGCCGTCCTCGATGTCCACCCAGTGGCCCAGCGCGCCCCGCGGCGCTTCCATGGGTCCGAAACCCTGGGCCTTCTGAGGCCAGTTGGCGGGGTCCCACTGGTTGGCGTTGAAGGTCGAGGTGTCGCCCGAGCGGATGCGTCCGATGATGCGCCCGTAGAGGTCCTGCAGGTACTCTGACAGCACCCAGGCTTCGATGCCTCGGGCGGCCGTGCGTCCCAGGGTTGAAAAGAGGGCCGCGGCCGGCGCGTCCAGATGGGAAAGGGCCGCGTCGACCTTTTCCTTGACCGACTCGTGTCCGCTGGCGTAGGCCACCAGCATGCGGGCCAGCGGACCCACTTCCATGGCGTTGCCTTTCCAGCGCGGAGCCTTGAGCCAGGAGTACTTGTTGTCGACTTCGAGGTGCTCGTAGGGAGGCTGGGGGCCGGTGAAGTTGGGCTCGGTCTCTCCCTGGAAGGGATGGAGCTTGTTCTGATCGCCGTTTTCGTACTGGTACCAGGAGTGGGCCACCGATTCCTGAACTTGCTCCAGGTCCTTGGGATCGACTTCGTGGACGGTCGAGAGGTCCTTGCCCAGGATGGCTCCCCGCGGCAGGTAGAGCCGCTCGAGGTCGGACAGGCGTCCGCCGGGCAGATCGCCGTAAGTCAGGAAGTTGCCCACCCCTCCGCCCCACTGGGCCCAGTCCTTGTAGAGTCCGCCGATGGCCAGCAGGTCAGGGATGTAGACCTGAGCCACAAAGTCGCGGATCTGGTCGAGATGCTTCTTGATGGTCATCAGGATCTCGACGTTGATGACCGAGGGCGACTCCAGATTGATGGATACCGGCACCCCGCCTACCAGGAAGTTGGGGTGAGGATCTTTGCCTCCCAGGTAAGTCAGGATGCGGATCACGTTGCTCTGCCACTCCAGGGCCTCCAGGTAATGAGCTACGCCCAGCAGGTTGACTTCGGCGGGAAGCGTGTAGGAGGGGTGGTCCCAGTAGGCGTTGGCGAAGATGCCCAACTGTCCCGAACTGACGAAGTCGTTGAGTTTCTTCTTCAGCTCGGTGAAGTAGCCTACGCTGGACAGCGGCCAGGAGGAGATGCTCTGAGCCAGCTCGGAAGTGGCCTTGGGATCAGCCTGCAGCGCGTTGGGCACGTTGACCCAGTCGAGAGCGTGCAGGTGATAGAAGTGCATGGTGTGGTCGTGGACGTTCTGAGTGGCCAGGATCAGGTTGCGCAGATCTTGCGCCAAGGGCGGAGGCTCGATGCCCAGCGCGTCCTCCACGGCCCGCACCGAGGCAAAGCCGTGGACGGTGGTGCACACGCCGCAGATCCGCTGAGCGAAGGCCCAGGCATCGCGCGGGTCGCGTCCTTGCAGGATCTTCTCCACCCCCCGCCACATGGTGCAGGAGGAGTAGGCGTCGGTGATCTGGCCGCCGTCGACTTCGGCTTCGATGCGCAGATGTCCTTCGATGCGGGTGATCGGATCAACAACAATGCGGGCCATTATTCTTCTCCTCCTTCTCCCTCAGCTTCGCGGATGGCCTTTTCGCGGGCGGCCTGCTCGGCGGCCGTGCGCTCGGCGGTCCTGCGGTCGGAACGGCGCACCGCCCAGGCGTAAATGCCGTGAGCGGCCAGTCCGGCGGCCGTCACTCCCACCAGCACCTTCCCAATGTCGTCGGCGCTCTGCTCGACTCCGAATCCGGCCACATTGGGGAGGCGTTCATAGAAGGGCGTGAAGCGGTCCCAGAAGGCCTCTTCCGAGCACCCGATGCAGGGATGACCGGCCTTGACCGGCCAACTGGCGTTCTGGTTCCAGCGCATGGAGGCGCACACGTTATAGGTTTCGGGTCCTTTGCAGCCCAGTTTGTAGAGGCAGAAGCCCTGGCGCGCTCCGTAGTCGTCGAAATGCAGCGCGAACTGGCCCGCGTCGTAGTGGGGCCGCCGCTCGCAGGTGTCGTGGATGCGCTTTCCGTAGGCAAAGAGGGGACGCTTCTGGCGGTCCAGCTCGGGCAGGCGTCCGAAGACCAGGTTGTGGACCAGCAGTCCCATAATGACGTCGGGATTGGCGGGGCATCCGGGCAGGTTGATGACCGGCTTGTCCACCACCCGCTCCAGAGCCACTGCTCCGGTAGGATTGGGACGGGCCATGGGAAGTCCTCCGAAGGACGCGCAGGTGCCCACTGCCACGAAGGCCGCCGCGTGAGGCTCGATCTCCTCCAGAATCTGCTGGGCCGTCTTTCCGGCCACTGTGCAGTAGACGCCGTTGTCGGCGGTGGGGATGGAGCCTTCCACCACCACGATGATCTCGCCGCTGTTCTCCTCCAGGGCCTTTTGGCGGGCTTCTTCAGCGCGTTCGCCGGCGGCCGCCATGATGGTTTCGTGGTAGTCGAGCGATACGGCCTCCAAAAGGGCCTGGCCGGCAGAGGGGCCGTCGGCGCGCAAGAAAGACTCCGAGTTGCCCGCGCAGTCCTGAAATTCCAGCCAGATGACCGAGGGTCGGCGTTGAGCGGCCTCTTGCAGAGCTGCCTCCACTTGGGGGATGGCGGATTCAGCCAGTCCCAGCAGGACCGCCATGCGTCCGCAGAACTTGAGGAATTCGCGGCGGCCGGTTTCGTCTTCCAGGAAATGCGAGTTGTCGAAGCCGTTGAGGACTTCCAGAGCGCTCATTGGTCCCTCCTTTGCTGTCAGGAGCCGACAGGTTGAACTTGAGCAGCGCTTGGAGGGCGACGGATGTAATCGAAAACGGGCTTGGCCGCCTTTGATCGACGTGTAGGAGCGGCAGTATCAGTCTGCGATTGCCTCCCCGTCCCCAAAGCAACTGTGTAAAGCAGTTAACGCAGACGGATTGCAATTCCCATGCCACCTTGTGACAATGGACCAGGCGGCCAGAAGCCGCACAAAGCCTGCATCCGCGGTCAATGTCTGGGGTCTATGGCCCAGCCTCCTGGGCCGATTGCCCCAAGAATAGTCCACTAGCCAATAGGAGGGTTGGCGGCATTTTGCGAGTGAATCAATGCCAGATCATGTTTCTGCTCCTGTTGCTGACGGCTTATGCCGCCTGCAGCAGCGGCGATGCCCGGCGGGGAGAGCGGCTCTTTGACGAAAAGGGCTGCCACACCTGCCACAACGTCGGCGCAGGCGACCGGCAAGGACCCGACCTTCAGGGCGTAGCCGACAAATACGGCCGGGAACGCTTGCGTCAATGGCTGCACGATCCTCAAGCCATTTACCGGCAGACCGGCCGGCGGCCCATCAACCCAGGCTTCCCGGAGATGCCCCGCTTTCCCCTCACCAATCAACAGATCGAAGACCTGACGGCCTACTTGTCCACCCTCAAAAAGGATGGTGTCGAGGAGGAGGAGGTGCGTCCGTGAGCCAGCAGGAGCGGATGCAGGTCAGCATTGTAGGGGTCGTGCAGGGTGTGGGTTTTCGGCCTTTCGTCTTCCGCTTGGCCGAAGAACTCAAGCTGGGCGGGTGGGTCCGCAATGACGAAAGCGGTGTCACCATCGAAGTCCGGGGAACGGCTGAGCGACTGGCGGAGTTTCTGGCGCGCCTGCAAAAGGACAAGCCTCCGCCCGCCATCTTGTACACGGTGGACCACCGTTTCCTGCCCCCTGGGCAGGGGTCCGGGCCTGAACCTCCCGGGAATGGGAGCAAGACCGAGCGGGCCGCCTTCGAGATTCGCCAAAGCACCCACTCCGGAAAACCCAAGGTGTGGGTTTTGCCCGACTTGGCCATTTGTGCCGACTGCCGCCGCGAACTGCTCGACTGTGACGACCGGCGGCACGGTTATCCCTTCATCAACTGCACCCACTGCGGCCCGCGCTTCACCATCATCAAGGGACTGCCCTACGACCGTCCCAAGACCTCCATGCGCCGCTTTGAGATGTGCGAGGCTTGCCTCCGCGAGTACGAGGACCCTCAAGACCGCCGCTTCCACGCCCAGCCCAACGCCTGTCCGGAATGCGGTCCCCAAGTCGAACTGCTGGATGTTGAGGGGCAAGTCCTCGCCCGCAAAAGCGAGGCGCTGGAAGCCGCCGTCCAAGCTGTCGTCCGGGGACGCATCCTGGCCTTGAAGGGACTGGGCGGCTTCCACCTCGTTGCCGATGCTGGCAACGAGTCCGCCGTGGCCGAACTGCGCCGCCGCAAGGGGCGTCCCTACAAGCCCTTTGCCCTCATGTACCCGTCCCTGGAGGCAGTCCAGGCTCACGTCGAAGTCCCCTCCTGGGCCGAAACCCTCCTCCAATCCAGCCAATCGCCCATCCTGCTGCTAAGGCGGAGGCTGGCTAGTCACCCCGATTGCACGGATTCGCCTGCCCCAACTTCGGGAGACCCGAGCTCGCCAGGCAAGGAAGAGGGCCAGGGTACTGAAGCGTTGCGAGGGCCTGTCCTCGATGCAGTTCGTGCACCGAACACTGCCGGAGGTCCTGGACCGCCAGGCCGTGAGCGCCTCGATGCGATCGCTCCCTCAGTGGCGCCGGACTCGCCCGACCTCGGCGTGTTCCTGCCTTACACGCCTCTGCACGTGCTGCTTTTAGAGAGATTGGCGAGGCCGGTCGTGGCCACTTCGGGCAACTTGTCGGACGAGCCCATCGAGCACCGCAACGAGGAGGCCGTCCAGCGCTTGGGCAAGCTGTGCGACTTGCTGCTGGTTCACGACCGCCCCATCGTCCGCCCGGCAGACGACTCGGTGCTGCACGTCCTCACCCGCCCCCGCCTCAAGCCGCAAATGCTGCGCCGCTCGCGCGGATACGCTCCATTGCCCCTGCTGGCGTCCCGCGACCTTCCTCCTATCCTGGCCTTGGGCGGACACCTCAATTCCGCCTTCGCCCTCAGCCGCGGACGCGAGATCATCGTCTCCCAGTACCTGGGCGATCTCGATGCCTGGGAGTCGCGCCAGCTTTTCCAGCGCACCGTCGACGACTTCTTGTCCCTCTACGACATCCGCCCCCAGGCGGTCGTCCACGACCTCCATCCCGACTACTTCACCACACAACTGGCCCGCCAATTAGCCATCGAGTGGGACGTCCCTACCGCCGGCGTCCAGCACCATCACGCCCACCTGGCCGCCTGCCTGGCCGAAAACGAAGTCGAAGGCCCGACTCTCGGCCTCACCTGGGACGGCACCGGATACGGCACCGATCACACCATCTGGGGCGGAGAGTTCCTCTTGGGTGACGCCCGCTCCTTCAAGCGCGTGGCCACCCTGCATCCTTTCCGGCTAGCCGGCGGAGAAAAGGCCGTCAAGCAACCTTGGCGCGTGGCTCTCTCCCTGCTCCAAGAAACCTACGGAGACGACCTCCCCCTCGATCTCCCCTTCCTCTCCTCCATCCCCAAGGATTTTCAGCAGGGCGTCCTGCAAATCCTCACCTGCCGCATCAACTCGCCGGTCACCACCAGCATGGGCCGCCTCTTCGACGGCGTCAGCGCGCTGCTCGATATCTCCCTCGAAAACACCCACCAAGCCCAATCCGCCCAACGCCTGGAATCGGCCGCCTGGCGGGCCTCTGGGGCTCACACCGGGCTTGATGCGGACACAAATCGTCCGTTTGACTCCGTCCCAGAGCCGTTCAGCCCGTTCCCCAGCGCTCCCATCCTGGAAGGAGCCCCTTTGAGGCTCGACTGGCGCCCTTGGATCCGCCACGTTGTCACCTCCCTGAAGTCGGGCATCCCAACCGACACGCTGGCCGCCGACTTCCACCGAGCCCTTCTGCGCGACTCGTTGGCTTTGTGCCTCCGCTTCGATACCCCCCACATCGCCCTCAGCGGAGGCGTCTTCTGCAACCGCTTCCTCACTGAAGGCTTCCTCGCATCCCTGGAGGCCCACTCCCGCACCCCCCTCATCCACACCCAATTCCCTCCCACCGACGGCAACCTCGCCATCGGCCAACTCTGGTCGCTGGTCCGAAGGTGGCCCGTCAGTTAGCCAATGGCCGTTCATCAAGCTGGCCAGGTGCGCAATGCAGGGGCGAAGAGGAGGGCGATGACGACGAGGGACAGGAGGGTGCCGAAGGGCAGGTACCAGAGGGTGGCGGCGGCGCAGAGGAGCAGGGCCGTCCGCGAGCCGCGGAGCTTGAAAATGTAGGTTGCCGCGACTTCGATCCAAGCCGCCCCCACGATCACGTGGATGGCCTTCATCAGAGTCGATCGGGGATCGATTCCGACGGCCTCCACGAGTTTCGACCAAGGGCCGAGTTGTCCGGCAAAGCGTCCAGAGGAGGGCGTGACGTAGTCGCCGATGATCAACGCCCGCAGTCCGTCGAAGGCCAGCCAGCCGCCCAGCAGGAGGGCAATGGCCACGACGGCCCATCCCAACCACGGCATTCTTGGTGTTTCTTTCTTCATGCTCTCTCCTTGCACAACTCCATGCCTAGGGTGCCTCACTTCGCAGGCGGTCGAGGTGAGCTAATGTGTCTTGGATGTCCTGGTCGGTGGTGCGGGGGTTGATGGGGCACAGGCGCAGTACGGGGCGTCCGCGCAGTTGGGTGGTCACGATCATGGAAAAGCCTTGGCGCAGGATAGGATCGACCATGCTGCGGTTGAGGTTGTCGATCTGTTGGGGCGAGAGGCCGGGCGGAGCGCAGCGGAAGGTGAGGACGCCCAGTTGAGCGGGCGTGGTGACTTCCCAGTCGTCCATGCCATGGAGGATTTTCTCCGCCGATTCCGCCAGTTGAAATCCGCGCTCCACGGCGGCCTGAAAACCGGAGCGTCCGAAGACCTGCAGCGACATCCACAGCTTGAGGGCGCGGAAGGAACGGGTGAGCTGGACGCCGTAGTCGCAGAAGTTGACCTCCTCGGCGGCCGACTCGGCGTCCTTGAGGTACTCGGGTAGGACTTGGAAAGCCTCCTTGAGCTGCAACCGGTCCCGCACCAGCATGCAGCCGGTTTCGTAGGGCTGGAAGAGCCACTTGTGAGGGTCGAGGGCCAGCGAGTCGACGCCGTCGATGCCCTCCAGCAGGCGGCCTCCCCGAGGACTCAAGATGGAGGCCCCGCCATAAGCGCCGTCGGCGTGCAGCCAGAGATTCTCGCTGCGGCACAAATCGGCCAGTCGGGGCAGCGGATCGACGCTCCCCGTGTTGGTGGTCCCGGCATTGGCCACCACGCAGAAGGGGATGCGTCCTTGGGCCCGATCGGCTTGAACAGCCTGCTCAAGGCTCTCGACCGGAAGTCTGAAAGAAGCATCGGAGGGCAGCTTGCGCAGTTGGCCGGATTCAAATCCCAGCACCCGCAAGGCGCGCTCGACGGAGGAGTGGGCTTGGTCGGAACAATAAACGACGGCCTCCGCCGACGGGCCCCGGAGCTTGACGTGGCGGGCCAGCGCCAGGGCCGTGAGATTGGCCATGGAGCCGCCGCTGGTGAAGAGCCCGCCGGCCGACTCGGGGAGTCCGAAGAGCTGGCGCAGCCAGTCGATTGTGACTAACTCGATCTGGGCCGGAGCTGAAGCCTCCAGCCAAGTGCCCGCGAAGACATTGAATCCCGAAGCCAGGGCCTCAGCCATCACGCTGACGAAATTGCTGGGGCTGGGGACAAAGGCATAGAAGCGGGGATGGTCGAGATGCATGATGTGGGTGAAGACGTCTTCTCGGACGCGCTCCAGCACTTCCGACGGTGCGGCTCCCCTTTCCGGGATGGGCTCGCGGAAGAGCGCCTCCATGCTTCCCCGCTCCGCTTTGCGGGTTACCGGCTTTTCAGGAAGGCGGGAAAAGTGATCGACAAGCAGGTCAACGACCTGATGCCCAAGCGAACGCATCTCCTCGGCGTCCAGTGAGAGCTTCTTTCGGTCCATTGGGCGCATTCTAGCCCAGCCCACTGGCCTCAGCCAGACCCTTCACAGCCTCCGGAGGACAGTCGGCTCGGAGCCCTCCCGCGAAAGGAATGGCGGGTTGTTAAGGTCAGCAACAATACGACTTGCCAATTAGCGGATCGTATGTTTTAATTCGTGAAAGATGATGCTCTTCCGGCCCCTGTCCGAGGGCCTTTCGGGTGATGGAGTTCGGCGCGCGGCGCAAGATCTTTCAACGGTCAGCGTGTCGAGATTCGACGGCCCGCCCATCTAGCCGGTCCTCAAGGGATTCCGGGCATCGTCGGTGCGAGCCTTTCAACGGATGTATTCCGTGACGAAAGGAAAAAGCTTCAATGCGACGAATCATCTCTCTTCACACGCTCATTCTTTTCTTCTGCTTCATGGCCTTCATTCTTCCGCAGAACGCTTTTGCTCAACCCATTCAATGGATCAACCATCTTGACTTCCTGCCCGGGGACTCCAGCGTCGAGGTCGAATTCAACGCAGTATCCTGTCCTGGGACCGGAGGTTTGGCCGGATTGGCTATCACCTCCAGCACCCTGGGCGACTCGGTTGCGGGCGGGGGCAACAAGGTTGTGGAAACGGGAGTCAATGTCCCCTACGATTTCCTGGTTAATGGCGTGAGAGTCTGCTACGAGAACACCTCCTCAGCGACTCACATCAGCCAGGTCAGGCTGTGCCAGCTCAACAGCCCCCCCGATTCATGTTTGGTGGTGCTGGATGACCCGGCCGCCTTGAGCGATCCGGGACCCGTATGCGTCAACAGCGCTGCTCCTTTCTTCGGTCCCGTCAGCACCAATCCCGATGACCCGACTTCGGAAGGCGCTCTCAGGCTCAGCTTGAGAATCAACACCGGCGACGTCGGGGATACGATTTGCCTCACGGGCGTCGGACTCATCGGAGTGCCTGGCAATCCGCCCGAGCAGGGTGCCCGCCTCTGCCAGGATGGTGTTGACAACGACAATGACGGCGATGTCGACTGCGCCGATTCCGACTGTGCCGACCGGCCCTTCTGCCGCTAGGGTCAGGGTGCAGTTAACGCTTTCAGGCGTCTAAATCCCAGACGTCTAAGTCCGGGCTCGCCATATGCCCCTCCTTGGCCAAAGGCGAATGGAGGGGCAGGCAGCCCACATGTCGAGAATTCAAATCAAGCCTCGCTGAAGCAATCCCGCTCGTCGTTGAGGGAAGGCTATCGAGGGCGGCCACCCAGGCGTCGAATAATCAAATCGGGGCTCGCTGAAGGCGAGCCAGAGGCTAGCCCAGCGAGCCGCGCAGCGGCGCAGCGCCACCCTCGGTGTGGGCCAGCGCACGAAACAAACGCTGAAAGCCTGAAATAGCGCTGCCCTAGACTGGCTGGCCCCTCGGGTTCGGCCAGTGTTGTCCTAGCCGCTTTCTTCGCTCAGGTGGGAGCGCAGATTTTCCTTGAACATATCCCGGTACTGCCGACAGAAGTAATCGATCGCCTCTTCGGCGTCTTCAGCAAGGGCCGGATCCTGGAGGACGGCGTTGAAAGCGTTGTAGCGGGCTGCCGCGTACATGATGGCGGCACTGACTCTCGGGACGGGTAACTCTTGAGCCTGGCGGTTGGCCAAATCCAGGAACTGGTCGACTGCCTCCCAGAACTCCTCGGGGACCTCTTGAGCTTCTTTGTCTCTCGCCATATTTTCACCTCGCTCCGATGGGGCTCTCGATTGGGCGTCCTGCTTCTGATGGTAGCCGACGTCGCAGCAGGAAGTCGCATTTCGGTCCCAAAGCCCGTTGAACATTCGAAGGGTGCGCGTCGTAGAACCCGACATTACGTCATAGCAACATTGCGTCCACAGACCCGCGCCCCTTAGGCTGGGCGTCAGCAATACCATGGGAGATTCGGAGATGACGAACGGAGCGATCGAGGAACCGGTACATCAAAAATCACTGCGGCTTTGGCCTGGCGTCGCCGCCATCGCGCTGCAATGGCTGGCTTGGTTTGGTTCAGCCGTGGTGGCCACCGGGATGACCGCGGCCTACATCGGAGTCCTGGGAGCATTCTTTTGCGCACTGATTGTCGTCGCCTGGTGGCTCTTCTTCAGCCGGGCGCCGTGGCCGGACCGCCTGCTGGGCGTGGCCCTGATGGTTGTTTTCATGATGGTAACGCCCTACTTCCTCCACAATTCCATTACGGGCATGGGCATGGGCATGATGTTCTACATCTTTTCCATTCCCTTCCTGTGCTTGGCCCTGGTGGTCGCGGCGGCTCTGGGCCGCGGTCTCTCCGCCGCACCCCGGAGGCTCGTCATAGTGGCGGCCTTCGTGCTGGTGGGGATGGGATGGTCGGTGCTCCGAAGCGACGGCATCCGGGGAGACGGAACCTCGCAGTTCGCATTTCGCTGGACGGACACTCCCGAAGAGCGCCTGCTGGCCCAAGCGGGCGAGCGTCCTTCTGACTTCGCGGCCCCGCCGGACACGCTGGAAGGCCCTGCCCAGTGGCCCGGCTTCCGCGGTCCCAAGCGTGACGGCATCAGCCGGGGAGTCCACATCGAAACCGACTGGACGGCCTCGCCCCCCGTCGAGTTGTGGCGTCGCCAAGTCGGTCCGGGGTGGTCGTCCTTTGCCGTGGCCGGTGATGTTTTCTACACCCAGGAGCAGCGCGGAGAACATGAGGTGGTGGCCTGCTACAAGACGGCAAGCGGCCAACCGGTGTGGGTTCACCGTGATCCGACCCGCTTTTGGGAAGCCAACGCCGGCGCCGGTCCCCGAGGTACGCCGACCCTGGCAGAGGGACGCGTCTACACCCTGGGCGCTACCGGAATCGTCAATGCGTTGGAAGCTGCCGACGGCAGCGTCGTGTGGTCGCGCAATGCCGCTGAGGACACCGGCCAAGAGGTGCCCTATTGGGGCTTCGCGGGGTCGCCCTTGGTGGTCGAGGACATCGTGATCGTGGCCCTGGCCGGTCAACTGGCGGCTTACGATCGGGAAAGCGGCATGAAGCGCTGGGTCGGTCCTAAAGGAGGAGCCGGCTATAGCTCTCCTCACTTCTCGACCATTGACGGGGTTGCTCAGGTGCTGCTATCCCGAGGGGCGGGGGTGCTCAGCGTGGCGCCCCAGAACGGAATGCTGCTTTGGGAGCATTCCTGGCGGGGTGACGGCATTGTCCAGCCGGCTGTGACTGCCGAGGGCGACGTCCTCCTGGGCAGCGGCTCCGGCGTCGACGGCGAGGTGGGGATGCGGCGTTTGGCCGTAGCCCTTGACGGCGGTGCCTGGACCGTCAGCGAACGCTGGACCTCGCGTGGTCTCAAACCCTACTTCAACGGCTTCGTGGTTCACCGGGGGCACGCCTTCGGCTTCGACGGACGCATTCTTTCCTGCATTGACCTGGAGGACGGCAAGCGCCGTTGGAAAGGCGGACGCTACGGGCATGGGCAGCTCGTCCTGCTGCCCGATCAGGACTTGCTCTTCGTGCTCTCCGAGGATGGCGATCTGGCACTGGTTTCGGCCACCCCCGATGAGTTCCACGAAGTGGGCCGCGTCCCGGCCATCGAAGGCAAGACCTGGAACCACCCGGTGGTGGTTGACGACCTCGTGCTGGTCCGCAACGCCCGCGAAATGGCCGGCTTCCGGATCTCGACCAAGGCGGCCGCCAATCACTGAGTTCGCCAGCTATTTCACGCTTTCAGAGGCTGTCGCAAGTGTATGCATCATGACATCTTCGAAGTACCGCTATTCCACCCTTTCAGGGTTTGTTTTGCGGTATTGAACTTACCCAGGGTGCCGTTCGGGTGCTTCGCGCCCTCTCTTTACCCTGGGCTTACGTATGGCTCGCCTACAGCGAGCCCCGACTTGCGCTACAACGCACCCATCAGGCCATTTCTGACCGGCTTGGCCGCACTTTGCGACAGCCTCTTCAGCGTTCGAGTCGTGCATTGGCCGACACCCAGGGTGCCGCTGCGCCGCCTCGCCACTCGCTCTACCCTTGGCTGGGGTGCCGCTCGCCTACAGCGAGCCCCGACTTGACCCTGGACCCGGTCGGTGGGCTGGCGAGTCGCCTGCCTTTGGCGAGCCCGGACGTGGAGGGGCGGTCTCAGCGCTTTGAAGGGCGCGTTCCTGATGGCTGGATTCGTTTTGAAGGCGCCTTAGACTTGTTTGAGCATTGAGGTGGGGTCGGTTTTCTCGGCGCGGCGGGCGCTGAGCCAGACGGCCGAGAGGGCTGCGGCCGTGAGCAGCAGGGCCGCCGCGGCGAAGGTGGGCCAGTCGAGAGGCCGGACGCCGTAAAGCTGGCTGGCAAGCGCGCCTGTCAGCGCGGTGCCCAGGAGAATTCCCGTCAGCATTCCCACGGCGATGATTCGTCCGCCCTGCCTCATGAAGAGTTGGCGCACCTGTCCTGGAGCCGCGCCCAAAGCCATGCGCACGGCGATCTCATGGCGGCGCTGACTGACCGTGAAGGCGATGAGCGATCCCAGGCCCAGCAGTGCCAAGGCAACGGCGAAGACGCTGAATCCTCCCAGCATTCCGGCCAGGAAGCGGGGTCGGGACCGCGCCCGATCCACCAAGTCCTGCATGGTGTTCATGCGGTGGACGGCGGCCGTCGAGTCCACCTCGTAGAGGGCTTGTCGGAGAGCCGGCAGCAGCGCTTCCGGCGTCCCACGATAGCGGACGTTGAGAAACATGAAGAGGCGGGGCGATTGCCGGTAGGGGACGTAACAGTCGGGCAGCTCGCGGCCGGTCAGCGTTTCCCGGACGTCTCCCACCACTCCCACCACCGTGCGCCAGGGATTCTCTTCCCCCATGCGGGCGTTGATGGGCCGGTTGGGCTGATAGCGGATCTGCTTGCCCAGCGGATCCTCACCGGGCCAGAGATTGTCGGCCAGCGAACGGCTGACGACGACAACCGGCTGCGATGCGCCAAGGTCACGGTCGTTGATGCGGCGGCCTCGCAGCAAGGGGACGCGCAGAGCTTCCAAGTGTCCCGGGGAGACGACATACCAGGAGGCCGTGGGACCGGAATCGGGTGCGTCCCGGGTCAGGACGGGGGCTTGCGACTGGTCCTGAAAGGGCCAGGATGCCTGAATCCCGGCGGCTTCGATCTCAGGCAGGCTGCGTACGCGGGGCAGGAACTGGTCGACGAAAGCCACCTGCTGCTGGCCCCCGGGATAGCTTTCCTGAGACAGCGAAAGGTTGACGGTGAGGACGTCCTGGGCCTGAAATCCCACGTCCACCTGGCTCAGGTGGTTGGCGCTGCGGACCATCAGGGCGGCGCCGATGAGCAGGGTGAGCGAGAGGGCCACCTCGGCCACGATCAGGCCGCTGCGCAGGTAGTGATGGCGCCGTCCGCCCGCGGCGCTGCGTCCGCCGCTGCTGAGGGCCGAGGCGATTCGCAGACCCGAAGCCGCCAGGGCCGGAGCCAGGGTGAAGAGCAGTCCGGTCACCAGGGCCGCTCCCACCGAGAGAGCCAGGACCGTGGGGTGCAGTTCCACCATCCTCTCCATTCCGCCGGGCGCGGCGGTTCGCAATTGGGCCTGGAGAAGCGGCGAGAGCGTCCTCAGCGTCAACCAGCCCAGGACGATGCCCAACACTCCGGCCACCAGCGACAGTGCCAAGCCCTCCACCAGCATGAGGCGCATCAGGCGCGCCCGGCTGGCGCCCAGGGCCAAGCGGACGACCAGCTCACGATGGCGGCGCATGGCTCGCACAAGCAGCAAGATGGCCACGTTGGCGCAAGCCAGCAGGAGCACCAGCGCCACCGCCCCTGAGAGGGCCCGCAGGACGGGTTTGACGGAGAAGACGTAGGCCTCTTGGGCCGGCTGGACGTGCACCTGCCAGTCCTCGGGCATGGAGGCCTGGGATTGCACGATGCTTGTGAAATGCTGTCTGGCCTGCGCCAGTCCGACTCCCGGACGCAGCTTGACCAGGCTGGGGAAGCCGGGTTCCTTGAGAATGGGCAAGATCCCGGTAAAGCGGTTCATGAACCAGAAGTCGCGCGGCAGGACGCCTACGATGGTCAGGCTCTGGGCATCGTCAGGGCGGTCGCCGGCGAAGACCGACACCGGCTGTCCCAGGATCTCGGGGTCGCCTCCAAAGCGGCTTTGCCACAGTCCGTAGCTGATGACGGCCACGACGGGACGGTCGGGTGCGGCGTCCTCTTGGGTGAAGACGCGTCCCAGGTGGGCCTGGGTGCCCAGGGCATCGAAATAGCCGGGCGTGACCCAGGCTCCCTCCACCGCCAGCGAGTCCTCTTCGCCCACCAGAGTGAGCAGGTCAAGGTCCCAAGCCACCAGACTTTCGATGACTTCGTCCTGGGCCGGGAAACGGCTGGCCCAGACCTCGCGCGGAAGCCCGATCCAGTCTTCCCGGGGGGACGTGCGGGGCAGCGGAGCCACACTCATCAGCCGCTCCGATTCGGGAAAGGGCAGCGGACGCAGCAGATAGGCATTGACCAAGCTGAAGACCGTGGTGTTGAGTCCGATGCCCACGGCCAGCACGGCAATGGCGGCCGCGGCGAATCCGGGCTGCCTGATGAGTCCGCGCAGGGCGAAACGGAGGTCTTGAGCAAGCGATTCGAACATGGAGGCTCCTTTTTGGCCGCGGCCAGCCCTGGCCAGAGCAGCTTGGCTAGCAGGTTGATCTGCCGAAGGGCGCATCCTCATCCGCAGCCCGCCCAGCGCCGCATCGGCCAATTCGGCCAGGACGGAGGTCCATCGCTTCGGCGCGGCATTCTCTTGCAGTGCTGACCGCACCTGGTCCCTGAGAGTCTCGTGCAGGGACTGTCCGTGGCGGGCGCGGAAATCGAGGGGATAGAGGGAAACGATCGGGCTCACTAGGCGCAAGGCGACTTGAGCCAGCAGTCCGCGAGGTTGCTTCAAGACTTCACCTCGCCGGGCTGGAACAACTGGCGGCTCTGAGCCGTGGTCAGGAGCGAGGCCATGCGCTTGGATTCCAAATGCGCCACTTCCCGCCCCAGTTCGGTCAGGCGGAAGTAATTGCGGCGCTGATCGTCGCGGTCAGGTGCGGGACGCCGCTCGGAGGGCGCCAGCAGCCCGTCGGCTTCCAGCCGGCGGATGGCGTTGTAGAGCGTCCCCGAACGCAGCTTCATGGCGCCTTCGGTGCGGGCCTCGATGTCCTGGATGATGGCGTAGCCGTGCAGCGGTTCCTGACCCAGGGCCAGCAGAATGTGAAAGGCCAGGGGCGTCAGGGGCAAGTGGGCTCGAGGATCATCCATCTCCTTGTCTTGCTTGGGCGCGGGCATGGTCGTCCTTCCTCCGTGGCTTTCCGACGACTATAGCGGTTGCAAAGGTATCAGGTCAAGCACTTTCGTCAGAAACCATCACTCTTTTGCCCTCCGCAGCTCCTTCCTTATAGAATGCGGCCTTCCATGAAGCACTTCTCTGTTCCTCTTGTCGGGGCTGCCTTGCTGGCCACGGCCCTGGCCAATTCCTCTTTGGTGGACACCGAACGCGGCGGGGTGGGACTGGCATTGACGCTGAAGCGTCTGCAGACCACGGCAACGGTCCTGCACATCGCCGCCCATCCCGACGATGAGGACGGTCCGTTGCTGACTCTGCTGGCCCGCCGGGACGGCGTGCGCACGGTGCTCTTCACCATGAACCGGGGTGAAGGAGGCGCCAATGCCATCTCTTCCGAGGTGGGCGAACGCCTCGGTCTCCTGCGAACCCTGGAACTCGTGCAGGCGGCCCGCTTCTACGCCGCCGAACCCAGATTCAACCGCCTGATTGACTACGGATTCAGCAAACGGGTGGAAGAAGCCCTTCAAAAATGGGGCGGCGAGGAGGCGTTCTTGCGAGATCTCGTGCGGGTCATCCGCCAGGAGCGTCCCCAAGTCATCGTGGCCCGCTTTCGCGATCATCCTGAGGACGGAGGCGGCCATGCCACCGCCCACTTGGTGGGGCTGGCGGCGCGGCGGGCTTTTCGCCTGGCGGCGGATGACGAGATCTTCCCTGACCAGATCGAGCAAGGGCTGCGGCCCTGGCAAGCCCAAAAACTCTACCTGCACAGCCGTCGCCCCGACAGTCCCTTCGCGGTGGACCGGTGGCATGTCAGGGTTGATGCCGGGGAACACGATCCGCTGCTGGGACGCTCCTACTTTGAAATCGCGCGTCTGGGGCTCAACCATGAACGGACCCAAAACATGGCGCAAAGGGCGCCCAGGTCCGGTTCCTTTCCCATCTACTATGAGCGGATCGACAGCGCCCTCGATTTGCCCGACGGTCCCGAAGAGGGATTTTTCCAGGCCATCGACACCACTTTGCCTGGGCTGGCGGCCTCGCTGGACGGTGAAGCTCCGGATTGGCTGAGCTCTGGACTGCGGCGGCTGGCGGCGGTCATCGAGGAATCGGCCAGAACATTCCAGCCCCGGCGTCCTCAAGCCCTTGTTGCGCGCCTTGCCGAGGGACTGAAGACGACCCGTGAACTGCTGGACCGCATCTCCCGAGAAATGCCCCGGCAAGACGCCGAGATTCATTTCAGGCTGGTCCACAAAGAGCGCCAGTTGGAGACGGCACTGCGGCAAGCTCTGGGTCTGGACTGGGAGTGGAAGGTCATGAGCGGACGCCGCCAACCTGAGCGCGGCCCTTTCCAGGCCTTCCCCACTTTTTTGCAAGCTGTGGCGGGACAGGAATTCAAGGTAGCGTTCCGACTGGCCAATCCCAGTAGCCAGCGGGTCGCGGTGAACAGCGTGGGCCTGGACCTGCCTTCCGGCTGGACGTCCGAACTTTTGGGACAGCCTCCCGGCGACGTCGGCCCCGGCCAAGTGGTTACTGCCGAGTTCCGGGTCCGCGTAGCCCAGGACGCGGCACCTACCCGCCCCTATTGGTTGCGCGGCTCTCCTGACGAGAATGTCTACACTCTGCGGCGCCAGGAATGGGCCGGCCGGCCCTTGCCGCCCTATCCGGCCCACGGGTTTGTTTCTCTGGATGTGGCGGGTGCTGAGTTTGAGGGCCGCGACGCCGTCCGCGTCACTCAGTACGACCCGCGCCAGGGTCCCGCCTATCCTCCCTTGACCGTCGTACCGCGCCTGAGCGTTGGTTTTGCAGGCTCCTCCAGCGTGCTGCCACGGGGCACCCGCCGCCATTCGTTGACGGCGCGGATCCGCTCCGCCAGCCAGGATCCGCTGTCGGGACGCCTGAGACTCACGATGCCTGCCGGCTGGACCTCGCGCCCCGCCGAGGCAGCATTTGCTCTTGACCGGCCCGGAGAGGAGAAGGAGCTTGTTTTTCAGCTCGAGATTCCCGGCGCTGCGCTTGAGGGCGACTATGCCGTGAGCGCCCAGGCAGCTTCGGACGGGCGCCTTTTCCGGGAAGAGTTCACGACCGTGACGGCTCCCGGTCTGGGACGCTTCAACTACTTTCAACCCGCCCGGCATACTCTCAAGCTGATCCAGCTCAAGTTGCCCGAGAAGCTGAGGGTGGGTTACGTGGAAGGCACGGGAGATTCGGTAGCCGATGTGCTGACACGGCTGGGAGTCAAAGTCGAGATGTTCGACTCCCAGGCGTTGGCTGCAGGCGACCTGAGTGCTCTCGACGCGATCGTGCTCGGCGTCCGGGCCTACGCCGTGCGTCCCGACCTGATCGCCCACAACTCCAGGCTCCTGGACTACGTAGCCCAGGGGGGCACGCTATTGGTGCAATACCAGACGCCCGAATTCGACCGCAACTTCGGTCCCTACCCTTACCGCATGACGTCCTCGCCGCAGGAAGTCAGCGAGGAGAGTGCTCCAGTCCGCATCCTGCAGCCATCCCACCCGGTCTTTCGCACTCCCAACCCCATCACCCCGGCCGACTTTGAGGGTTGGGTTCAGGAGCGGGGATCCAAGTTCCTGACTTCCTGGGACGAGGCATATGCGCCCCTGCTGGAAAGTCACGATCACGGCCAGCCTCCTCAAAGGGGAGGACTGCTGATCGCCCGCTACGGACGGGGACACTACATCTACTGCGCCTATGCCTTTTACCGCCAGATGCCAGAAGGAGTGCCGGGTGCCGTACGCCTCTTTATCAATCTTCTCGCCCTGGGTTCAGAGAGCCGATGACATTCTGGCCGCCCTCATTCTTGGCCGAATACCGAGTTCCAGTCGACCTTTCGGGTCAGCATCCTGATGGCACCCAAAACAGCAAAGAGCGGCAATGAACCCAACAGCAGGGCGTAGTCCTGGCTGGCCAGCAGGATTTTAAAACGAATCCTGCCATCGACATGCTCCAGGAAGAGTCGCCGCAACGCGGGACAGATCACACGGCAACGCCGGCAGGCTCCTCTTCAACCTCGATCTTGACGCCGCCCACCATGCGGGCGAAGAGG
>DATIPO010000154.1:0-1504 GCA_035471925.1 Acidobacteriota bacterium | reverse complement strand
CCAGCGGGTCGCCCTCGGTTTCAGGAGCGAACCAGGCCTTCCGCTCCACCTTCTTCCAGCCGTTAACCGGATGCGCCACCCATTGGGTGAAAGTGACCGGCGTGGGGCCGATGAGCTTGGGCCAGTCGATGGTGTAGGTATGAGAGCCGACGCCGTGGCGGTCGGTGCTTCCCCACCTTTCGTCCGGGGAAAAGGCGGACTTGTCGTAGCCGCTGGTGCGCGGGATGGTCGAGCGGTGGTTCAGTCCGGTCCCCCGCAAGACCGTGATGATGCCGTGGGTGGCGATGAAGGGATCCTGCTGGGTTCCGCTTCCGCCGCGGGTGTTCGAAAACTCAAGGGTCAGTTCGCTCATTGCTTTCACCTCAGTTGAAAAAGCCTTTCAAACAGGAAGCGGCGGCGGCAGGGCCGTTGTGAACCGCTGCGCCGCCGCCTTGGGCACTCGCCAGGGTTAGGGAGGAGCCTCGATGTCGAAAGGATCGTCTAATGAGCCGCCGGGCCTACCGTCTTGCTGCCTTCAAGCCTCGGCGGCTCCCAGGGGTTGGGCTGCGGCTTGCGCCTGAGCGCCTTCAAGGGAAGCCGGCTGCGAAGCTCGCTCAGGTCCAGCTCCATCAGCTCGGCCCGCTCCGGCTCCTTGGCCAGGCCGTATTGGACGAGCAGGCCGATGGTCCGGTGCTTCTGCGCCCGGACGTCGTCTCCGAGCTGCTTGTAGTTGGCGTCGCGGCGCCCGTCCTCGTCGTCCTTGGCCGCATTTCTGCGCAGAAAGAAGGTTGAGACGGGCGGGCGGGTTCTGACGGCTCCCCGCTGGTTGCCGTCATGGTTGGTGCTGCCGCCTGCGAACTCTCCCGCGGTGTGCTGGGCGTCCACGACGCGCAGCCGCCTTGCAAAGGTGCCTCGGCGGCGGCGGGCGGCTCGGCGGTTCTCTTCGGCGCTGGCAGTGTGCCCGGCCACCGTGGCCCGGCTCCGGCTTCGACGGGTTGCTCGCTTTCGCTTCACGTTCCCTCGGGTTGCTCAGACGCAGATCTCCCAGGCTTGTCGCTTCAACCGTGGAACGTCATGGAGTGGTCGGGAGCGGACCTTCTCCCAGCTTGCAGAGAAAGGCAGTCCGGTGAGACTGTACCAAAGTGTCAAGAAAAGCCGGTGTCAACCGGGTCGGTGGGTCAAGTTGGGGCTGCCGGGAGGTCCGGGTCCGCCGGAGTCGGTTCCCGCTGCCATTTTCAAGATAGAGCAGCACTCTGACTTTTGTCAAGCAACTTGCTCTCTGCGTTCGAGTTCGAAGGAGAGCAGACGCCGCCCGTGCCTGCCGTGCCGGACGAAGCGGACGTAGAAGCTGCTCTGGGATACCGACTTGTCCTCCACATGCCTCCTGAAGCGCTCGACCTTGCTCTCGATGCGTGCCTCGGGTTGGTAATTCGGCGGCGGGTCGATCAGCCGCAACCCGTGGAGCATGTCCGCGTTGCCGCGGCTGTCCAGATTGCCGACGATCAGCGACTTGCGGCCCAAGTGT
>DATIPO010000153.1:0-27641 GCA_035471925.1 Acidobacteriota bacterium | reverse complement strand
CAGATCTTCCACGGCTCCCGCCGCGCCGAAAAGTTTTACCGCAGTGCTTTCGGGGGAAGGGAAGATGCGGTCGGAGATCACCCGCAGTCCGTCGCCGGCAAAGACTTCCACCGACGAGTGATCAAGGAAGATGTGGAGGGTGACGGTACCGTCCTCATTGGGGTCCAGAGGCGCGGTATGGCGGGCGGCGAAGCCCTCATGGAAATCCGAAACGCCGGAACGGCTGCGGTCGACGAAGATCTCCCCGGCGGCGGGATCGTAGCCCACCCGGGTTTCTTCCTGGCCGCCCTGGCGCAGGCTCAGCCCCAGCGATTGGCCGTCCACCGGACGCAGGCGCGTCACGATCTCCAGTGAAGCGCCCGCGATGCCTTGGGAGGCCAGCCTTCGGTTGACCTCCTCAATTGAATCGCCTTGGGCGCCTTGGGCGCCTTGACCCCAGGTCAGGACTTGGAGACGCTTTTCCGGGCCACGCAGTCTCTGCAACTCCTCAACAGGACGCTGCACCAGCATCAAGTCGTCTCCCACACGCCGCAAAGAAAGCTGGCGCGGGATCGACATCATTCCCCGCCAGGGATCGGTGGGGATGTCGCGGGCATAGTCCCAGTTGTTCATCCAGGCCAGCCAGATGCGCCGCCCGTCTTGAGGGGGGATGCCTGAAAAGGACTGAGAAGCGTAGAAGTCGGCTCCGTAGTCCACCCAGCGGACGCGCTCAGGCGGGTCGTCGCCGGTGAAGGCCGTACCGTCGAAGGTACCCACGAAGTACTCGGCTCCGCTGCCTCCGGCGATGGCCGCCGATCCCATGTCGGTGGCCAGCACCCAGCGGGTCTCGCCTTCCCCGCCGTTCTCAACGGGAAGCTCGAACAGGTCAGGACACTCCCAGTTGTGCTTGTCGGGCGCTCCCGCCGGACCGAACTGGCTGAGCAGATCCCATCGCTTGAGGTCGGAGGAACTGTAGAACTGGATGCGCTTCTCGTTGGCCAAGGAGACGGCCATGATCCAGCGTCGGCTGGCCTCGTGCCAAAAAACCTTGGGGTCGCGGAAGTCGGATTCGCCGATGTCCAGTACGGGATTGCCGTCATAGAGCGTCCAAGTGCGTCCGCGGTCAGTGCTGTAGGCTAGTTCCTGGCGCTGAAGCAGCGGATCGCGGGAGTGCATGTGGGCCGTATAAATGGCCACCAGAGGCGGATTCTCGGCGCTGCCCAGTCCGCTGCTGTTGGCTTCGTCGAAGACGGCGCTGCCCGAGAAGTACATCTTCTCTGGGGTGTCGCGCAGGGCTACCGGCAGGTGTTGCCAATGCAGCATGTCGGGGGAGACGGCGTGTCCCCAGCTCATATGGCCCCATAGGATGGCTTCAGGATTGTACTGGTAGAAAAGATGATACTCGCTGTCGTGATAGACCATCCCGTTGGGATCGTTCATCCACTTTTCGGGCGGAGTGAAGTGATAGCGGGGACGATAGGTCTCCTCGTAGAATCCATCCTGGGAAACCGGCTCTGTTGAAGATTCCCGCTCCGCCCTCGCGCAACCCGGCAGGCTCAGCCATGCGGCTAGACCGATCAGCCCAAAAGCCCGCAAAACAAGAGATTTGCGCATGAAACTTGATCGTAGCAGATTGGTATCAGCCTGGAAACAGGGAGACGGCGGCCGGCATGGCGGTTCCGGCTGCCTCCGGGAGCGCGGTTCGTTTCGGCTTTGCGGCGTATTAGAATGGTTTTATGAGCGCACAAGGCCTCCACCCCAAAACGATCAGTTCATTGGTCCTGGCGCGGATTGCCGTGGGGGCGCTGCTGGCCCTGTTGGTCACATCCAGCGTCTCGGCTCAGGTCACCATCACCCATTTGGGCAACGAGGGGTTCCTATTGGAGGGCGGAGGCAAGAAAGTGCTTGTCGACGCTCTTTATGACGGGCTGCGCGGCTACGTCACCCCGCCTCCCGACCTGCGCAACCGGCTATTGGCCGCCGAAGACGGCTTCGCGGACGTCGACCTGGTGCTGGCCACCCACCATCACGACGATCATTTCAGTCCCGACCCGGTCAACTATTATCTGGAGGCCAACTCCAAGGCCGAATTCCTCTCCACGCCTCAGGCGGTTGCACGTCTGGGACTCGACTCGGCCGATGGACTCTTGCAGCGCGTCCGCGGCGTGCTTCCCGAGGAGGGCAAGATCGAGGAGCGGACGCTCAACGGCGTACGGGTCCAGATCCTCAACCTCCACCATGGGCGCAACCGCAACCCTCAGGTGCAGAATCTGGGTTTCATCATTCATCTGGGAGGGCGGCGTGTCCTGCATATCGGCGACACCATGGCCACCGTGGAAGACTGGGCTCCTCTGGAGATGGAGGCGCAACCGGTGGACGTGGCGCTGGTCCCGGCCTGGTATATGACTTTCCCCGCATTCATCGAGGTCATCCGGGAGCAGCTTCAACCCAAGCACATCGCTGCCATGCACGTGGCCGACAAACACGCTCCCGAGGCTTACTTCGGACGCTACGAATCGCAGGCCAAGCAGATCGCCACCCTGAAGCGCATCTTCCCGTCCGCCCAGGTCTTCACCAAGCCCGGACAGTCGCACCGCTACTAAAGAATCGGGGACCGCGGAAGTCGGCCATCCTTGATCCGCCGGATTCCTGCTCCTCCGGCATGAGACGCATCCGAGCGACGCCTTGCTCCCGGTCAACTCGCTGGCGCAAGCCACGGTACCAGGAGAAGCACAAAGTTCGCACGCTACTGGAGAGCTGTGCTGCCGGCGGCGTGGATGGCGCCTTGGCCGTCTTGGAGAAAGGCCACGATGCGGAGCTGGCTGCGCTCCCAGTCGGATTCAATCTGGACAGACGTGCGGTAGTCGAGTGCGTCCTGCTTGTCTTCGGGAATGCGGACCTTGGATTGCAACAGGCGCACCACCGCATCGTGGCGAAGATGGCGTCCGCTGTTTTCGCCTCGCGCGACATTCGACGAAAGCCCGTTCTCAGTCACCGCCAGCATCAGTTTCAGGGGTGATTTGTAGTCTCGCGGCATTTGGTCCAGCCGGATGGACAGAGCGGTCGTTTGGGGACCGCGTTCCAGTACCTCGACGTCGATTTCGGGATTGCCGCGATGAGCCGCCGCCTTGATTTCACGCAGGGCCCGGGTTCGGTCGCTGCCGACAAACTCGCGGCGGCCGTCCACCACCATTTGGGGGGTGTAGACGTTGCGCAGCGACAACAGCTCGCCGTAGCGCCGCTGGCGCTCGCTGAACCGGGGAGACGAAAAGGGATCCTTCCAGCCGAGCCGGTCCCAGTAGTCGACGTGCAGGCTGAGGGGAATGATCTCGATGCCCTCCAGCGGCTGCTCGGCCAGTTCGGCCAGCAGTCGGTCGGCCGGGGGGCAACTGGAGCATCCTTCAGAGGTGAAGAGCTCAACCACCACCGGTGCACCCCCCTGGTGAGCCGATTCCAGAGGAACCGTCTCAACGGGCTCCACTTGACTTGAGCGAGCGGCCATCTGCTGCGACAAGGCCCAAGCCACAACCGCCGCCACCGTCAAAGAAAGAAAAATCCATCTGCGTCTCTGATCCATTCACTTGTCCTCCGCCAGATACGATGCTGGTTTTCGCCGGGCGTTTCCCGGTGCTGTTGGATGGCCGACTGTTGCAGTCCGCTGCGTCGCGGACGCCTGCAAGTCATTCCCGGCTCCAGCGGTTGAGCCAGTCCAGCACTTCGTTGTGCCATTGAATGGAGTTGTTGGGACTCAGCACCCAATGGTTTTCGTCGGGGAAGAAAAGCAGCTTGCTGGGTACGTCCTGGCGCTGCAGAGCGGTGAAGGTGGCCAGTCCTTGCCCCAGCGGGACGCGGTAGTCGAGGGCGCCGTGGACCACCAGCATGGGTGTGCTCCAGTTTTCGACGTGGTTAGCGGGATTGTGTTTTTCGTGCTGCTCGGCAGCCTTCCAGTAGGGCCCGCCGTGCTCCCATTCTGGAAACCACAGCTCTTCGGTCACGTAGTACATCATGCGCATGTCGAAGAGCCCGTCATGGTTGACCAGGCAGCGGAAACGGTCCGACCAGTTGCCGGCGATCCAGTTGATCATGTAGCCGCCGTAGGAGGCGCCCAGTGCGCAGATGCTGTCAGAGTCCATCCAGGAGTAGCGCACCAGAGCCTCCTGCAAGCCCTTCTGCAGGTCGACCAACGGCTTGCCGCCCCAGTCTCCGGTGATGGAATCGGTGAAGTCTTGTCCGTAACCTGTGGAGCCGTGGAAGTCCACCATCACCACCGCATAGCCGGCGCCCGCGTAGGCCTGAGGATTCCAGCGGTAGTGGAAGTGGTTTCCGAAGGAGCCCTGAGGTCCGCCGTGAATCAAAAAGGCCACCGGGTATTCGCGGCCCTCCACCGCATTGGCGGGAGCCACCACATAGGCGTGGACGGTTTCATCGTTCCAGCCCTGGAAGGCGAACTGCTCGAATTCACCCATGGCCACTGAGTCCAGATGTTGGTCGTTGAACTCGGTCAGTTGCTGGGCGTAAGTCGAGCCGGGAGTGACGGAGTAGAGTTCCGCCGCCGCTTTGAGGTTGTCGTGAGAATAGACGATCCGGCTCTCGGAGGCTGGCTGGGGTGAGAGGTTGTATCCGTTAAGGACCACGACCTCGGCCTCCCCGCTGGTGCCGTCGATGGCGAAGATGGAATGCTGGCCCAGGTTTTGAGCCGAAGCGAAAAGCGTGGCGCCGTCGGGTGAGAAGGCGAAAGAACTGGGAGAGCGGTCCCATTGCTCGGTCAGCATCCGCGCCTCGCCCTCAGGCCAGCGACGCAGGGTGATGCGGGAGCGGTCGGCTTCGAATCCAGGGCGCTGCATGGCCAGGTAAGCCAGCGTCCGGCCGTCGGGGGAAAAGACCGGCTGGGTATCCCAGGCCGGGTTTTTGGTGATCTTGCGGGGCTTGGGAAAGTCCTGAAAAGCAGCGTGGTAAAGATCGAAGTTAGTGGACCAGGCCTCCTCGTTGCCAACCACCCGGGCCGTGAAGACCAAGCCTTGGCCATCGGGCGTGAAGGTGTACTCTTCGGGTCCTCCGAAAGGCTTGGAGGGGCAGTCGGCCTCCATTCCCTTCATCAGGTCGGTGGGGCTTCGCTCGTCTCCTTGCAGGGGAAGAAGGAAGACGTGCGACCGGCGGCCGTCCTTCCAGGTGTCCCAATGGCGCACGAAAAGCTGGTCGTAGACGACCCCCGTGGTCTGCTCTTTCTCGTGCTCGGCCAAGCGCTGGACGGTGCAATCCAAAGTCTCGCAGTCGGGGAAGACCTCCATCGACAGGGCCGCCTTGTCTCCTTGGCGCGAGAGGACCAAGCTGGTGACGTCCAAAGGCAGGTCGCTGACCTGGATGGCTTCGCCTCCATCGGTGCGGATCTTCCAGACCTGGGACGATCCTGAGCGGGTGGAAAGAAAGTAGACGGTTTGATCGTCGCCCCAAACGGGATTGAAATCGGAAGCCTCGTGTGAAGTCAGTTGTTGGGCCGGCGAGCCCAATTCACGGATGATCCACAAGTTGGTGCGTCCCCGGTCGGCCTCCAGGTCCGTGGTCCTGAGCACGAAGACGACGCTGGTTCCATCGGGCGAGACGGCATGGGAGGAGACGCGCTTAATGGCCAGCATGTCCTCCACCGAGAAGGGCTTTTTTTCCTCCTGGACCGCCGGGGCGTCTTGGGGTTGCTGGGCGGCGGCGGGGGATAAGGCAAGAAAGAGGGAAAAGGCGCCGAGCAAAAGGCGCCGGGGTGTCATCGTGTAGCGGCGTTGCAAACTCATAGTCGTCCTTTGGGCAAGAGAAGCTTGCGGGGCCGTCCTTCATCGCGGGCCCGGCAAGGGTCTGAACAGCATTCCCTCCGCTGACCGCGTTCTTTGCGGCGCATTGGACTAAGACTACTGAAACAGAATGGGGGTAACGAAGCAAGGTTCAGGCCCTCGCGCCTGGGCGCGACAGGAAACCCGGGGCCGACGGCTCAGGCAGAGAGCCCCCGGCCTCCAGGTTGAGCTGTCGATCGGCCTACCCGCCTTGCCCGTCGTCGTCAGCCGAAGGACCGTAGATGGAGGGCACCTTACCTCCCGCCAGCCGCAAGTAGACGGCCAGTTGGCCGCGGTGATGGATGAGGTGGTTGAGGATCATCCCCCGGATGACGGCAATGCGCGGCATTTCGATGACCGTCTGTCCGCCCGCCTCCATGGTCCAGGTGTCCATGGCCCGGTCGTCGCCCAGCGTCTGCAGTTTCTCCAAGGTCTCAGCCACGGTCGCTTCCCATTGCTTCAGCAGTTCTTCCTTGCTGGAGGCTATCTGGGGCTGGTAGTCGTCGGTCAGCACAAATTTGTCTTCGTCAGTGATGGCGTGGGTCCAACTGGGGACTTCACGAATGTGAGAAGCCAACTGGCCCATATTCATGGAACGCTCATGAGGCGTCCAATCCCATTTGTCGGCGGGAATATTCTCAAAGCACTTGCGGGTCAGAGCCGCTTCGTGCTGAAACTCTCCAATAATGGGGTCAATCATTCTCATCGAATCTCTCCTCAAACTTTCTGTCTTGGCGATTGCTGATTTCGTCTTCCGCGGGAAAACGGACCATAAACAGCTTGCCCCATCCGGGGGCTGAAGTCAAGGTGAAGATCGGTCGTGCTCAGGCTTCCCCTATCGTCTTCCACGGCGCTTGAAAAGAGACTCGCCCGATGGCCCAGCGCGGCATTGCTGGAGGTCAGGTCTCCAGAGTTGTCCTTGCAGGGAGAGCCGGGGCAAGCCGTGGGAAGGGGCGAAGACTGCCCGGAGGCCCGAAAAGGCCATTTGTAGCCCTTAAAAGCGTCCAATTCAGCCATTGATTAATTTGGCGTGAGGGGCTGAAAAAAGGCGTTTTCAGGCCTCTGGGGGGTAGGTGTGGAAAAGCCTGTGAATTTCTTGTGAACGGATGATTAAAAGGGCGTTAAGAGGGCGCTTTGGCTGTGAATAGGCCGATGCACACTCCGTGTGCACTGCAAATCGTCCTGAGAAATGTTTGACCCCCCAGGGTGCGGGTTATAGACTTCGAAGCGTCCCAAGAGGTGGACGGACACAGCCAAGCCGGTACGAGGATTGGCTGGGTCGCTTGGCCGGAATAAGGGCCTTCAGCTTCGGCTGAGAGTCCGAAGTCGGACAAGCGGAGACCCTGATTCTTCGGAAGAAGGGTCTGAAGCCCCGCGGAAGGCAAAGCGGCTTCGGCCGCGGCGGCAGAAGCGACGGCGACGTCAGTGATTCTCTCCTGTTCCTTCACGGGAACGGGGCTGTGAAGCGGAAGCCGGGTTCGCTCGGCGGAAGCAGCAGTTATCGGGTTTGCCCGCGACGCCTAGGGACGGAAGAAGCCGGATTTCTTCGGGTATCCAGCATCTTCCGTTCTGCTCGAAGCGCCGCATATAGCGATGCGACTGCGCTCGGACATCACTTGGGACTTTTTTTGTCCTACCTGACAGCTTTCAGGCACTCGCTGGAACGAGATCCCACGACTGACGGCTATGATAAGATCCCACCATGGTTGAAAAGGTGATTTTAGCGGCTCCGCGCGGCTTTTGCGCCGGCGTGGTCAGGGCCATCGACATCGTCAACATTGCGCTCCAGACCTATCCCAAGCCGGTCTACGTGCGCAAAGAGATCGTCCACAATCAGCATGTGGTTCAGGAACTGCGTGAGAAAGGGGCGATCTTCGTGGAGGAACTGGAGGAAGTGCCCTCCGGCAAGACGGTCATTTTCAGCGCTCACGGCGTTTCTCCGGCCGTGCGTGAAGACGCCAGACTCCGCAATCTCAACGTCATCGATGCCACTTGTCCGCTGGTCACCAAAGTACACCTCGAGGCCGGCCGCTATGCCAAGAAGGACTACACCATCGTCCTCATCGGGCATCAGGGTCATGACGAGGTGGTGGGGACGATGGGCGTGGCGCCGGAGAATATCCGTTTAGTCGAAGACATTGATGATGTCGAGAGCCTGACTGTCGACACTCCCAAGGTGGCCTACATCACTCAGACCACCCTCAGCCTCAACGACACCCGCCAGATCATCGAAGCCCTTCGAGCCAAGTTCCCCCATATCGAGGGGCCGGCCGCCGACGACATCTGCTATGCCACCCAGAACCGTCAGATGGCCGTGCGCCAAATGGCCGGCCAGACCGACTTGGTGCTGGTCGTGGGATCGACCAATTCCTCCAACTCCAACCGTCTGGTGGAAGAAGCCGAGAAGTGCGGCGCCAAACAGGCCTACCTTATCGATGACGTGGAGGGCATCCGTCCCGAGTGGCTGCAAGAGGTCCGCACGGTAGGCATCAGTTCGGGAGCCTCGGCCCCTGAGAACCTGGTGAAGGAAGTGGTTCAGTTCTTCCGCGCCAAAGGCGCCAAGGTGGAGGAACTGGTTACGACCACTGAAAACGTCCAGTTCAACCTGCCTAAGAACCTGGTCCGCGACATGCAGGCCGTCCCGGCTTCTTGAGTTGGTCCTTCCCCGGCTGGGCTCGCTTCCCATCTGTCCCTGACTCCGGGCTGGTCCGCCCAGGGTGACACGGTCCTGGCCTATAATCGGCGCCGTGGCTAAGATACACGTCCTGCCTGAGGTGCTGGCACACCAGATTGCCGCCGGAGAGATCGTCGAGCGTCCGGCTTCGGTGGTCAAGGAGCTGTTGGAGAACGCCCTTGACGCCCGGGCGGCGAGCATTTCGGTGGAGGCCTCCGACGGCGGCAAAAAGCGTCTCGTGGTGCGCGACGACGGCACCGGCATGAGCGAAGAGGACGCCCGTTTGGCCTTCCAGCGCCACGCCACCAGCAAGATTTCCAGCATGGAAGATCTGGACGCCGTCGGCACTCTGGGCTTCCGGGGCGAGGCCCTTCCGACCATCGCTTCGGTTTCGCGCCTCCGCTTGCGCACGGTCGAGGAAGAGCGAGCCGAGCAGCAGCCGCTGGGCACCGAGATCGAGTATGAAGGCGGCAAGCTGGTGGAGGTCCGCGAGGTGGCTTGGCCGTCCGGCACCGAGGTGATCGTCGAGGATCTTTTTTTCAACGTTCCGGCCCGGCGAAAATTCCTCAAGACCACCAGTACTGAATTGGGCCATGTCTCGCGGCAGGTCCATTACTATGCGCTGGCCTGTCCCGAGGTGGAGTTCCGCTTCCGCCACAACGACCGGTTGATATTCGAGGCTCCTGGAGTAGCATCGCTGCGGGAACGGGTCTTTCAGGTCTTGGGAGAGAAATTCCTCTCCAATCTGACGGCAGTCGACTTCGAGAAGTCGGGTGTGCGGGTGCACGGATTCACGTCCTTGCCCCACGAGCAGAAAAGCAACACCCAGAGCCAGTATCTCTACGTCAACCGCCGCATGGTTCGCGACAAGGTGCTGATGCACGCCATCCGGCAGGCTTATCGCGATCTCATTCCCTCATCGGCGCATCCCACGATGATTTTATTTGTGGAGACCGACCCGGCGCTGCTGGACGTTAACGTCCACCCCGCGAAGACCGAGATCCGTTTCCGCAACTCCCGCGAAGTGCACAGCGCCGTCTTTCACGCCATCGAGGAAGCGCTGCTCAAGCACCGCACCGATCTGGGCAGCTTGGCCCGCGACGTTCCGGCTGACCAGCTCCGGCAAGAGGGCGGAGATCCTTCTCAGGACCGCCGCCACGGGGTGGCCCGCAGCATCGAAGGATTCTTTCATCGTCAGACGGCGTCCTCGCCGCTTTTTCAGTCGGGGCCTCCCTTCGGGTATGGCCGACAAGGACCCAGCTATCCACACGGCTATCCGTCTCCTGGCGGGGCGGGGAGGCAGGCTCCCGCTCATTCCGGACAGGAGGCCCGGGAGCCATACCAGCGCGGCTCTCCCGTGGAGGAGCACGGCGACACTTACTACGCGCGCCCTGAGCCGGGACGCCGCAGCGCCGATCCTCACGCTGACAACATTCCCGAGACCACCCACATCTCCTCGGCTCCGGTGGTGCTGGGACAGTTTGTCGAAAGCTTCATCATCGCCGCCGACCGCGACGGGGTGCTGTTGATCGACCAGCACGTGGCCCATGAGCGCATCCTCTACGACCGCGCTCTTCGCCAGATGCAGTCGGGCCAGGACATCCCCGTCCAGCGGCTTCTCGTCCCCATTACCATCGACCTTACGCCCCAGCAGAAGGTGGTCATGGACGACATTCTGGACGAACTGCAGGGCAACGGCTTCGAGGTCGACTGGTTCGGCGAGGAGACGATCGTGGTCAAGGGACTCCCTCAAGTGGCCAAGAACTGCGACGTTGAGGACCTGATCGAAGGCGTCCTCGACGATCTGCCGGCGGGGACCCGCGAGAAGGACTCTTCGGGCCAAGCCGTCCAGCGCTTGCGTGAGGAAATCGCCATCAGCCTTTCCTGCCGCGCCGCCATCAAGATCAACACGCCGCTGAGCAAGGACAAAATGCAGTGGTTCCTGGACGAGCTCTTCGCCTGCGAGAACCCCTACACCTGCCCCCACGGCCGCCCCATCGTCCTGCGCATGAGCGTCGAAGACGTCCTGCGCGGCTTCCATCGAATTTGAGGCGTGCTCGCTGCAGGACGACACTGAACTGCTCTCTGAGCTGGCTCAAGCTTGCATCCATGCCTGGTAGAGGTGATCTGGGGCAGATGACGCAAGCGGACCTTGCGAATGGTGCCAACTGGCCTAAATCGCGCCGCCGGATGGCCCGAGAGGCCCGGAATACGGGCTCAGGGGATTGGAACGGCTATTGCTTGTTGTTTTGGGATGCATCCCCGGAGGTTTCACTCTGCGATAAACGCAGGCAGAGGAATGGACGGCGACGAGTCCCGTCCGATGAATCCCTGCGAGCTGGAAATCGCCCTCTTCTGCCGAGGCTTGCGGATCGCGGACGAGTCGCGGTCGCGCGTCCGTCAAGCGCGCCGCACCCGCGCCGGACTTGGAAGCGGCTTGGAACTGATCATACCCGGTCCTTTGAAGCCCATCTGGCTTAATGCGCCCGTCGAGGAAAGCTTTGTCGAGCGATCGCCCTACCTGCTGTGCCATTCGCCCCAGGGCTTCGTGATTGTTGATGAGTCGTCAACGCGCCGCTATCCCGTTCGTATCGCATCCATTCCCGACTGGTATGAGGACCGGACCAGCCGCGGCGCTGTGATGGGACAAGTGGGGACCTTGCAGGGAACTTACCTGGGCATCTACATCGGGCCGGTTTGCCGTTACTGGGTCAGGAAGCCAGCCGTCAATTGCAAGTTCTGCACGACCGGCCTCAACGTAGGCATCAACGAAACAACCAAGAAGTCGGTTCGCGACGTGGTGGAAACTTGCCTCTCAGCCAAACGCGAGTCGGGAATTACCTTCGTTCATTTCAACAGCGGCTTTCAAGAGGGACGCGACTTCAAGCTGGCCCGGCCCTTCGTTGAAGCCGTCAAACGGGAGACAGGGTTGCTGGTGGGATTGCAGCTCGTCCCACAGCGCGATTTGTCCCTCTACGACCAGATGATCGATCTGGGCGTCGACCATTTTTCATTTTGCTTCGAGTTCATGGGAGAGAAGGCGTTCAGAGAACTGTGCCCCGGAAAGGAGCACACCCTGGGACAGGAGACTTTCTTCAGAGCCATGGAGCATACGGCCTCCAAGATGGGGAAAGGACGCGTCAGCGGCGAGATCATCGCGGGAGTCGAGCCTGTGGAGGACACTCTCCGCGCTATCGACTTGATCACGGATTGCGGAGCCTTCCCCACGGTCTGCGTCTTCCGGCCCCTGCGGGGCTCGGCAATGGAAAGCTATCCGCCGCCCCGATACCAAGAAATGAGAATAGTCTTTCGCCACATGATTAAAAGCTGCCTTCGCAAGCGCATCCCAATCGGTGTGGCCCCCAACATCGAGGTCAGCCTGGTCGTCCAGCCTACCGACGCCCTCTACCTGCTGCCGCCGGGGCTTTCCTCGAGGGCCTACCGCCTTTACAACGGAGTTCTCAGAACGTTGATGCGGCCTGTCTTCAGGCAGCGAATGAAGCCTCAGGAGGAAGCTCATGACACAAGAAAACCGTCACGCTAGACTTCAGGCATCGGATCCTTGGAAGACCCGTCTGGCCATCTGGACGACCGGTTTTCTTCTTTTCGAGACGCTTACGGGACTTTCTATTTGGCTGCTTCCCTTCAGCCTGCCCAATCAATTGATGGTGATCTTTCACACCCTGGTGGGACTGATCTTCCTGGCTCCCTGGTTTTACTATTTGCTGCGACATTGGTGGCGTTACCGCAGGCACCTCTTCACTCACGTCCAACTGACCGGATACCTCGCCACTTTGGCCTGCCTGGCGGCAGGCGCCTCGGGCCTGGTACTGACCTATCAGGCCCTTTTCTCCAAACGCATCAGCTACGGCTGGGACATGGTCCACATCATCTCGACCCTGGCGCTGCTGATCTTCGTGGTTCCTCACATCCTCGTGCTGGCGGTCCGCGACGCCCGCAGCGCCCCCGAGACTCGTCAAAGGACCCCCGGCGGCTATGCAGCCGGCGTACTGACTGTTACATTGGGGCTCTTCGTCGCGGTGGTTGCCGCTCTTCTCATCTACCAGCCGGTAGAGTTAGTCAATGCATTCAGTTCCGACTACAGCTTCAAGTATGGAGAGGACCGTCCGTTTGCCCCCAGCCTAGCGGTCACCGACACGGGCCGAGCCTTCGACTCCCGATCGCTTTCCGGCTCGGAGAGTTGTGGCACGGCGGGTTGCCACGAGGCCATTCTGGAGGAGTGGCAGGTCAGTGCACACCGCTGGTCGGCTATGGATGCCGGGTTTCAAAAGATTCAACTGACGATGGCCGAGCAGAACGGGCCCGAGTCGACCCGCTACTGCGGGGGCTGCCACGACCCCATTTCACTCTTCTCGGGGACTAAGAACCTCTTCACGGATTCCGATAAATTGACCAACCTGGCCGGCTACCGGGAAGGGGTTTCCTGCCTGAGCTGCCACTCCATCCGGGAAACTGATCTCAAGGGCAATGCTCACTATGTCATGGCTCAGCCGCCGCGTTACATGTTCGAGCTTGAGTATCAAGAAGATCCCAAGGAAGTGACGCGGGTGCTGCGTGATTTCCTTATTCGGGCCTACCCGCGGACTCATGTAGAAAGCCTGAGCAAGCGCCTCTTCAAGACGCCGGAATACTGCGCCGCCTGCCACAAGCAGTTTATCGATTCGGAGATCAACAAGGTCGGATGGGTGCAGTTGCAGAATCAGTTCGACAACTGGCGCAAGAGCCGCTGGAACCATCCAGGACAGCCTTCCAAGACCATTGAGTGCCGGGAGTGCCATATGCCTTTGCAGCAATCCGACGATCCCGCGTCCGGGGACGATTCGGACTACAATCGGAGCGCCTCCGACCAGCGCCATCGGAGTCATCGTTTCCTGGCCGCCAACCAAGTCATGCCCGCTCTCCTCAAGCTGCCCGGCTGGGAGAAGCAATTGGAGCTGACTGAAAAGTGGCTTCAGGGCCGATACCCGATTCCCGAGATCGCCGAGAAGTGGTCTCAGGGGCCGGCCGTGTCCATTGATCTGAACGCGCCGGATACGGTTGTTCCGGGAGAGCAAGTCGATCTCAAGGTCGTGATCACCTCCAACAAAGTAGGTCACGATTTCCCCACGGGTCCACTCGACATTATTCAGGCCTGGATCGAAGTCGTGGTCACTGACGAAGAGGGGCAAGAGGTGTACGTCACAGGACGAGTGGACGAAAAGGGGTTCATCGAGCCCGGCTCCTTCATTTTCAAGGCCGAGCCCGTGGACCGCTACGGCAACCTCATCGACCGCCACAATCTGTGGGAGATGGTGGGCGTGCGCCATCGCCGGGCCCTCTTTCCGGGTTTTTCTGATATGGCCCAGTTCGCGTTCTTTTGTCCTGAGACATTCCCCGTCGAGTCTGAAGGCCCCGGTCCCCGGCAGCCGCTTGAAAAGAGGATCGCGCTGGATCTGTCCCCGGGGCACTCGGGCACCCTTCAGGTCTCGGCCAAGCTGAACTACCGCAAGTTCGACCAGTACTTGCTCAACTTCCTATTCGGGGAGGAGGCGGGACTGACCGCACCGGTGACCACCATGTCCTCGGCTCAGGTAGTCATACGCATCGCCGAAGGGACCGACTAGAAGCTTTGAGCCGCCCGAGACCCCGGGAGAGTAGGGCCCTGTTGCCGCAGGAACTCGACTCGTGTTCGGGCCTACTGCCGGCTGGCGGCCCTAGAAAGCGAAAGCGCGTTAGATGGAGACCAAAATGCCCGCAAATGAGTCCGGCAGGGGTCGCTCAAAGGGCCTTCCCAAACGTTACAGGCGGTTGGTCGGCTGGTCGGTTCTGAGTGCGGTGGCCCTTTTCTCGGCTTTGGTGTTGGTTCTCAAGATGCGGCCTGAGGTCCGGCCATACACACCCGGCGAACGCGTGGAAGGCATCTCCGATTCCCTCAGCCGCGATGTGCCCGGAGGCTATCCCCGCATCCGTTTCAAAGATGTCAGCAGTGAGGCCGGGATTGACTTCAGGCACTTTCACGGTGACCGCTCGGTTCAGCTTCCCGAGGACATGGGATCTGGAGCGGCCTGGGGAGACTACGACAATGATGGAGACCCGGATCTGTATCTATGCAACACGGCCGGTCCCCTGACCCTGGGGGAGAGTGGGCTGGCCTCCTCCCCAGCGGGCAACCGGCTCTACCGAAATGAAGGCGACGGATCGTTCACGGATGTAACCGCCTTCAGCGGGACCGGATATCGAGGCTGGAGCATGGGCGCTGCCTGGGGCGACTATGACAGCGACGGCGACCTCGACCTGTTTCTCACCAACTACGGGTTTAACCGACTCTTTCGCAACGACGGTCAGGGTGCCTTCCAGGAGGTCTCGGAAGCCGCTGGAGTGCGCGGTCCCCGGGGCTTTTGGAGCGGAGCCTCGTGGTCCGATTACGATTTGGACGGCGATATCGACCTCTATGTTTGCGGCTACGTGCAATACAGCTACAACCAAGAGGATGCCGGCAGGCTGGAAAGCCAATACCAAGCCCAGGTTCCCTTCACCCTCAATCCCTCCTCTTATCCTCCGCAGCGCAATCTGCTCTTCCGCAACGACGGTCGAGGGCGTTTCAGCGAGGTGGCCGGACAGGCCGGGGTCGCGAATCCGACCGGACGCAGCTTGGCCGCGGCTTGGAGCGACTTCAACCTGGACGGATTGCCCGACCTCTACGTGGCCAATGACATTTCCGACAATGCCATGTTCCAGAACCGGGGAGACGGCGCTTTTGAGGAGGTCTCTCACACCGCCGCCGTCAGCGATTATCGAGGTGCGATGGGTATAGGCGTAGGTGACTGGAACAACGACGGCGACCAAGACATTTTCATCTCTCACTGGATAGCCCAGGAAAACGCCCTCTTCAACAATTTGAGAATAGTCCTGGGCGAGGAATTCGATCCTCGTCAGATGACCTTTTTCGATATCGCCGACGAGGTGGGCTTGGGCCAAATCGCCCTCGATTACATTGGTTGGGGCACCTTCTTCTTCGATTACGACAACGACGGCCGCCAAGATCTTTTCCTGGCCAACGGCAGCACCTTCCAGGACGATTCCGATCCGCCCCGACTAATCGGCATGCGCGACCTGCTTTTTTGGAACGGTGGGGAGGAGAGAGGTTTCTTCGAAGTTGGAGAAGTTGCGGGGGAGTGGTTCCAGCGGAAGGAAGTGGGCCGCGGCGCCGCCTGCGCCGATTATGATGGGGACGGCGACCTCGACATCCTCGTGGTCAACCACTCTGCTCCCGTCCGCCTCTTGCGCAACCAGGGTCGCACCGCCGATCAGGGGCCGACCAATCATTGGCTTGCCGTCGGCTTGCGCATGGCCGGAGGCAACACCTTCGGACTGGGCGGCCGTGTCGAAGTGGTGGCAGGCGAGTTGCGCCAAGTCCAGGAGATGGGTGCCCAGCCTTCCTATCTCTCCCAAGGTCCGCTGCAGCTCCACTTCGGTTTGGGAGCAGCAGCCGTGGCTGAGCGCGTTACCGTGACTTTTCCGGGCGGTGTGCGGCGGGTATTGGAGAACGTGTCAGCAGACCGCAGCATTTTGATCAGGGAGCAACCATAATGGGCAAGCCCGGGCTCTTGATCGTGGCTGCGTTGCTTGTCGTGCTGATGGGGTTGGCGGCGTGGCAGTCTCTCGACAGAGACGGGGCGGCGGGACCGCGGGCCTCCAGCCGGACTCATGCCTTGCGCCAGGAGCTGAAGGATTTCTGGGCCGCCTACGATTCGGCCACGCAACAACGTATCGAGGGAGAGTGGCGGACAGCGGCAGATCTCTATGAGCGGGCTCTTGAAATCAATCCCCGGCACGAAGAATCACTTTACTACTTGGGCAACTGCCATTTTGAACTCGGGGACTATGTCCGGGCCGTTGAAGTGTATCGGCGTTTGCTGCGGATCAATCCTGACAGCAACCGGGGATATGCACAACTCGGCCTGGTCCTCTTCTCACCTTGGCCGGGAGCGCCTGTGGACTTCGAGGAAGCGGAAGCCGCTCTGCTGAAGAGCGTGGAACTCTATCCCGAGGAATCCGGAGGCTTCGTGCGTTTGGGTCGGCTGGCACTTGCCCAGGGACGCGCGGAAGAGGCCCTGGAGTGCTTTGATCAGGCAGCCGGCTTTCGCTCGGCTGAGGGCATTTTCTGGTCCGGCTTTGTGCGCTTTCGCCAGGGCCGCTTTAGCGAAGCGGCCGCCCGCTTTCAGGAGGTTTTGGAGCAACAGAGTCGTGAAGTGCGCATGTCGGGCACTGGGATTGTGTCGGAGGGCGATCAGGTGGCTGCCCAAACCAACGAAGCAGCCTCAGCGGATCGTCGGCGACCCGCGCCGATCAGCCCCGACCGGACCGAGTCGGCCCGCCCTGCGGGAGCCGGACTGCCCGGCTACCTGCAAGCAGCAGCAGCCCGCTCGCGCGTTTATCTCTACTGGAGCTGGAGGCGCTTGGGAGGATACCCGCCCGATATGCCGGAGGCATTCAAGCTGCATCCTGACCCTCTCCTCGGATCGCCTGGGAGAGCTGTCAGGGTCAGTCAAGAAATTGAACTTGGACAGGCACGTCGTGGAGCCTGGGCCGATTACGATGGTGACGGCGACGCCGACTTGGCTGTTGCAGGATCAATCCAAGGCCTCCGCCTCTACCGCAATCATGAAGGACAATTCCAGAGCCAGCCTTTGCCGAACCTGGATATTGAAGAGGCCTGGGACTTAGCCTGGGGAGACTTCGATTCAGACGGCCGGCTCGACCTCTACCTGGTGGCTGGCGGCTACACGGGGTTGGGGCGCAATCGGCTCCTCCGCCAGACAGGCCGGCCGAATTCCCCGATTTTCGAGGACGTCACAGTTAGATCGGGACTGGGAGGCGAGAGGGCCACCGTGAAGGCGATCTTTCTCGACTACAATGGCGATGGGCGGCTGGACCTGCTGGAGGCCGGTCATCAGCAAACAGGTGTTCCGGCGCTGCGCCTTTTTCGCAACCTGCCAGGAAACACTTTCCTGGAGTGTGGACGTCAGGCGCGAGTCGCTTTGGAAGGTAGTGTCGTTGATGCAGCCACTGGCGATTACAATGGCGACGGTCGCCAGGACTTGCTCGTGCTGCGCTGGAAACAGCCTCCAGTCCTCTACCGCAATGAAGGCAACGGCATGTTTGCCGACGCCTCGGCCTCTGCCGGGATCCCTGATGGCCTGGGCGGGCAGGGTTTTTCAGGCCTGTTCATTGATGCCGACCGGGACGGACGCCAGGATCTGCTGATCACCCGATACCCGGAAGCCGTCCGACCCATGGAAGGCTTCTTGGGCAACCGGCAGGTCGATCACGGTTCCTTCCGTCTGCTGCGGAACCTGGACGGAGAAAACTTTGAGGACGTGACTGCCGAGGCCGGACTCAGCCTTTCTTTCAGTGTTCTGCAACTTGCCAAATTCGACTTGGACAAGGACGGCTGGGACGACCTGATCGTCGCCAATGGAAGCTTGGACAACTCTCGCTTGGAGCCCAGTGTAATCTTGCACAATGACGGAGGACGCTTCAGCGTCTGGGGCTATATTCCAGCCTTCGACGAGCCGATCTCAGCTTTGGGGGTCGCAGTCGACGCGGGCAGAGGCCGTAACGCGATTTATCTAGCCGGCGCAGGGCTCTTTCAACTCCCTTGAGCGAGGCTGCGTGACCGTGCCCCGGAGCGCTGCGGGCAGCGTCAACCCGAACAAGCGACGCCCAAGCGCCGCTGGCGAACAGATCTGCCTGCCATAGGCTATTCGTGTTTGAAGCGCAGGGGAAAGACTTGGTGGATTCCTTCGTCCTTGCGCTGCTGGAAGTCGAATTCCTTAAAGAAAGGACTTTCTTCATTGTGGCAGGGAGTGCACCTTGACTCGGTGACCGGGGCGACGAGGCCGACCTCGGTTACTTGGCTGAGCTTGTAGTCCTTGTTCTTTATGCTCATGTAGGGGTCTTTGAGGTACTCGCTGCCCGCGCCGTGACAGGACTCGCAACCGACACCGACGAGCAGGGGCGTCTCGGCGAAGCTGACAAAGCCCCCTGGCCGGCCCCAGCCCGTAACGTGACACTTCAGGCATTCGGCGTCGCCGGTGTAGTCCTTATCGGGGTCGAGTCCGGCTTGCTTCTTCGCCTTCGCACGCTCGCCCGGCTTAAGCAGGTCATAGGCCTTGGACATCTTGGTTTCTTGCCAAGATTTGAACTCCTTTATGTGGCAGGGAAAGCACTTCTTGTTCCCGACTAGGGAGTAGTCGTCCGCACTGGAGACGCTGCCAAGGGCGATCAGAGCCCAAGCGGCGAGGAGGAGGGGGAGCGGAATCATGGTGGCTTTCATTTCTCACGTCCTTCCTGAGAAGACGTTTGTGATCGCGTTGCAGGAGCCTTTGCTCCTTGCCGTCTTCAATGCGCTCCTCGCAAGCCGGCTGCCATTGCTGATGCAGCGGGCCAAAGCGAGACAGAGCCTAGAAACCCACATTGCCTAAGCGGGAGAGCAAGGCAAGACGCCCGATTCTCATAAGCGGGAATGTCGCGTTTTGCCCGACCAAGTTTGTTGATGGATCGGTCTCACGTTCCATGCCGGGCTGGAGGGCCGGCCCCTGGCCTGGGGACTTGCCGGACCCAGTTCCCTCTACTTTGGAATTGGGGCGCGGAGCGCGGACCCGCCGTCTGGAACCGCGGATGCATTGCGGCCAGCAGGAGATTCGAACATGAGTCCGGCAGTGCTCATCTGTGGAGAGGACTTTTCGTCAGTGCAGTCTCTGCACGTCCTGGTCGAATCACAGGGATATACGGCCGACGCATCGAGCCATCCCAGCGAAATCGTGAAGCTCTGCCTGAGAAACCGCTACAAGTTGGGCATCGTCGCGCTGGGATCGGTGGCCGCCGAAGACAACAGCGGGCGTGAGATGGTTCGCCTGCTCCACGAAGTCGACCCCAGCTTGCCGGTGGCAGCAGTCAGCGACCCGGAGAGCCTCCAGGATGAGCGGGAACTGCGCTCACTGGGTATCTTCTACTTGCTGACGACGCCTCTTTCCAGAAAAGAGCTGGGCGATGTCGTACGCTGCGCCCTGCGCAAGCCTTAACCCCGTTCCGCTCGCGCCGTTGTCTGCGGCCCGTCCTAAGAGCCGCCACGGCCGCCCGGCGATGCACGTTACTCCCGCTCCTTCTTGAGCCGCCGGTAGAGGGTCTTGGGGTCGATTCCCAGAATCTCAGCCGCCTTTTGCTGATTGCCTCCCACCCGCTCCAATACCCAGTGGATGTAGCGGGACTCCACCTTTCGCAAGGAAGCCATTTCTTCTTCCCTTGCCAACCTCCGGACCATTTTTTCGGCGGGCGAGGAGAGGATTTTCAGATCCCACGGCTGGATTCTATCGGCATCGCAGAGCAGGGCAGCCCGTTCGATGGTGTTCTTCAACTCCCGCACATTGCCGGGCCATTTGTGCCGCTCCAGTTCCTTAAGGGCAGCCCCGGAAAGCTCTTTGGGCGAATCTCCGAAAGTAGCCCTTTCCAGAAAGTGTCTGGCCAGTAGAGGAATATCCCCTTGCCGCTCCCTGAGCGGCGGCACGAAGACGACGATGACGCTAATGCGGAAGTAGAGGTCCTCGCGGAATTCTCCATCCTGGACAGCTTTAGAAAGGTCAGTATTGGTTGCGGCCACGATGCGCAAATCTGCCTGACGTATCTTGGTACCTCCTACTCTGCGGTACTCTCCGGTTTCCAGAAAGCGCAAGAAGCTGGACTGAATCTCAGGCTCCAGTGTGCCGATCTCGTCCACGAAAAGCGTGCCTTCGTGTGCGGCTTCGAGAAAACCGTGCTTGATGCCTGCCGCACCGGTAAAGGCGCCCTTCTCGTGTCCGAAGAGCTCCGACTCCAGAAGGCTCTTGCTGAGGGAGGCACAGTCGACAAGTACAAAGGGTGCATCGCGGCGCTGGCTGAGACGGTGGATCCGGCGCGCCACCAACTCCTTTCCGGTGCCGCTTTCTCCTTGAATGAGGACGGTGCGGTCAGACGGCGCCACCCGCTCAACCAATCTGAGCAGCCGCTGCATTTGCGGGCTCTCGCCTACGATGACGTCGCCGTGAACGTCTTGACGGAGCTTCTCGCGCAAGGCTCGATTCTCAAGGGCGAGGCCTCGTTTTTCGTAGGCCTTGTGGATAGCTGCATCGATTTCCGCCAACTTGGCCGGTTTCACCAAGTAGTGGTAGGCACCGGCCTTGAGCGAATAAACTGCTGTATCCACGGTTCCGTAGGCCGTCAGCATGATGACTTCCACAGAGGCGTCGATCCTCTTGATGGCCTTGAGGGTGTCGAGCCCGTTCGAGTCGGGCAGGCGGATATCGAGGAGGACCACGTCCGGCAGCCAGGCCTTAACTCGGGCCAACGCGTGGTGTGCGTTATCGGCCGTCTTTACCTCGAAGCCGCTGTGGCGGAGTTCTTTGGCGAGGGATTTCCTCAGGAGGTCATCATCATCGACCAAGAGCACGCGGATCCTGTTCAAGCTCCCCCCTCCTCCTGAGCTGGAATCAGCACCGTGAAGACCGCGCCCCAACCGGCTTTGCTGGAGACCTGAATACGTCCTTGGTGCCGACGCACGATCCATTGGGCGATGGAAAGTCCCAGTCCCGTTCCCCGGCCTTCCGCTTTGGTGGTGAAGAAGGGATCGAAGATATGCTCCAGGTCGCTGTGGGGAATCCCGCACCCGTCGTCGGTCAGGCGGAGCCGGACAAACTCGTCCCGTCGGGCGACCGAAATCTCGATCCTGCCTCCCTCAGACACGGCTTCCAAGGCATTGAGAAGCAAATTGAGGACCAGTTGGGAGAGTTGTCTCCTGTCACCGGTCACCACGGTGGACCTCCCACAATCTGCGGCTATTTCAACGCCTCGGCTCTGGGCTTGGTGTTGGACAAGCCTCAATGCCTCGACTACGACATCGCCCAGGACCACGTCTTCGATCTTGCCGGGTCCATGCCTGACGGAAGCGCTCAGAAGTCGCTGCGTGATTTCCTTGCAGCGTCTGGCCGCTTCACCGACTGTTGCCAGATAATCCTTGATCTCTTCCCTTTGAGACCTTCCAATCTGGGGTGAGCCCTCGACATAACGGGTCAGCCCCTCGACACAGGTTGTGATCGAAGCCATCGGATTATTGATCTCGTGAGCCAAGCCGGCCGCCAGCCTTCCCACGCTGGCCAGCCGCTGGGTTCTGCTTGCTTGGGCCTCCAGGGCTTTCCGCTCTGAGACATTGCGGACCAACAGGACCGACTTTTCGACCTCCGCCTCGTCACCCAGCAGTGGAGAGCAGCAAATCTCAAAGATGCCAAGCTCTGAATCCCCAGATCCCGGTGTCGGCGGTTGGCCCTGGAGCCGAATCTCACAGGCCACCAACTGTCCCCCGTCAAAGGTCTTCTCCAGCGCTTGTGCGATCTGGGGAAAAGGCCCATCGGGCCGCAGCAGCTTCTTCAACTCGCCCGGGTTCCAGATGGCGTCCGCAGCCTGATTGGTCATTTCGACCCGCCGCTTGCGCGTCACCACGATAAGGCCGTCAGGCAAGCTGTTTATCAGCATCTGAAGGTAGGCCCGTTGACTCTGCAGCCGTTCGACAGAAGCGTTGATCCTGGAGGTCATGCCTTGAAAGGAGGCGGCCAGTTGAGAAATTTCATCGACACCGTGAAAATCCCGGAGCTCAAGCGACTGGCTGGCTTCATTCAAATCTGCCGTTGCACGGGTGAGCTTTTTAAGCCGCAGTATGACCAGCTTATTCATCAGAATCCCGAGCACGACCAAGGTGGCCAGGACGGTCAGGCCGGCCCGGTAAAACGAGCCGCTGAGTTCGGCCTGCAAACGATCCTTGATCGGAGCCGTCGGGAAGTCCATAACAAGCACCCCGTTGTAGCGCGCGGCTGCGTCGTGGCAGGCGTGGCATTGGCGCCGGTTGGGGACCGGAGCGACGTAGCGCAGGATGTCTTCCCCTGCCACCTGAACGAACTCGGAACGCCGCGAAGAGGGGGCGGATTCCTCATGACAAGTGCGGCAGCCCTCTTGCTGCAGGCTGAAGCTCAGACCGAGGTCAGCAGGATCGGAGGCAAAGCGCACTTGAGCTGAAAGGTCGAGCAGGAAAATTCGTTGCACCGAGGAATTGGCCCCCAGGCGCTCGATCGAGCCCTGCAGCAGTTCCGGGTGCTCGCCCATCATGGCCATCTCCAAAAGGCCTTCCAGCGCGATGCCAGCCAGTTGGTCGGCTGACGTGCGCAGTTCTGAGAGCAGATGGCGCTGGTTGGAGCGGTATTCGGCTATGAAGTAGAGGGACGAAATGAGCACAATCGTAGCGATGACGCCGGAAGCGATTTTGAAGTGAAGGGTCTGGAAGATCCGAAAGCCTGTCACTTACGCCCCTCCTCGTTGATGATGATCAAAGGGAGCTTGACCTCAGTATAGGCCACCACTTGGCTTCCCCCAAGCAAGGCCTCTGAGAGACGGTTGCACCTTTAAGCTCCTTCGCCCCTGTCAAGGCGCAGTGATTTGATGGGCAAATTGCCTGAACTGCCGGAGGAGCAGTCGGGCAAAGTGTCGACTGCGTTTTCAGTCTGAGCGCTAGGTCTGAGGCCTTGTAAAAGGGTGTCACAGTGGCTGAGAGCTTCCCCGCTTTGGATTAGGATCATCGGCGCTCCGCCTCCTCCAGGCTGCGGCATGCGTCTTGCTGCTCGCTCTGGCGAAAAGCACCGGCCGCCGTTCAGGCGGGCGCCCTGCTTTCGGATTGGAAGGTGAAGTCATGAAACGCATCCTTTTCGCAGTACTCGCGGCGTTGGCCGCCTTTTCGCTGATTTATCTGGCGTCTCCCGAGGTCGTTCGGGGACAGTCTCCGACCTCGTTGACCGCGGGTATCGGGACTCCGGTGATCGATGGCGTTGAGGACGCCGGCGAGTGGACCTCCGATTCCATCACGACGTCACGCGGTGTGACCGTCAAAGCCATGATGGATGAGGACAACTTCTACATCCTGGCGACTTGGCCAGATGCTACCAGGAGCGTCCAGCAGAACCACTGGACCTGGGACGGTTCACAGTGGAACGCTTCCGATGACGAAGACCGGATCGCCTTCATCTGGGAGGTGACGGATAACTCGGGGTCTTCGCTCAACGGAGAAGACGGACCCTCCTGCGTGACCATGTGCCATCCCGGCGAGGGAATGGCTCCCCGGTTTGGACGGGTCGACGTTTGGCATTCCAAGGCGACCCGGTTTCTGCCCCTCGGCTACACCGATGACAAATACTGGGACACCGACGGACCCGACGGTCGCCACAGCGACTCGGGTACGGGCTCGGGCGACCGTAACCGAAATGAGGCTCAGACCGGACCGCAGTTTCGGGCCGCCTCGGGACCCGGGGCCAACGTAACCTTCCTGGCCGTCGATCAGGCGGCTCTGGACGCCTTCAATGCCGTTGGAACGCAGTTGGGAAGCGCCGACCTGGCGGTGCTGATCGAGGAAAGCGACCAGTTTCAGGAGAATGACGTGGTTGCGGGGAGGCTGCTCAGTCTGCCCACCGGAAACCGGGCTTCGGTGAGGTCTGTGGGCAATTGGTCGGAGGGAGTCTGGACGGTGGAATTCGTCCGCCGGCTGGCAGGTGAAAGCGATGACCAAGGGATGCCCCAGGACTTCACGGCGCGGCCTGGAGGTTCGGTGCGCTTCGTCTGTGAAATCTTTGACAACCTGCTGGATCACGAGGATCACAGTTTTTCGGCCGCCGGCAGCGGACAAGCGGACTTTACCGTCTACACGTTGAACTTCCCTCAGCCTACTTCCTTGTTCTTCGCTCAGACCGGCAACGGCGGTGGATTCGTGGTGGATCATGTCTTCACAAACCCGTCCGCCGGGCGGACAGTTGACGCCACTATGGATCTCTTCGATGACAATGGGGATCCGCTTGAACTGGACATCGAAGCCGCGGTTACCGGCCCAGGCGGCGGGTCCTTCTCCAGCTTGGTGGCAGGACCTCATTCCAGCATCGACTTCCAGATTCCCCCCCAGGGAGGAGTCACGATCCGAACATCGGGACAAGGCGACGTGGTTGTGGGATCGGCTGAAGTCTTCGGCGACAACGCCTTCGGCGGAGTCGTGCGCTTTGAGATCCCGGGAATCGGAGTCGCCGGCGTGGCCAGCAGCCAGCCTCTGGAGGCTTTTATCGTTCCCGTCCGCAAAACGGCCGAGGGAATCAGAACGGCGATCGCCCTCCATCATGCCGACGACGACGCGGCCAGCCTGACCCTCCATTTGGTCCTTCGCGGGGAGGACGGACTGGAAGTGGCTTCCACTACTCTGGAAGACTTTCCATTCCGCGGCCATTCGGCCCGTTTCATCGACGAGTTGTTCCTCGACTTCTTTGCGCCGGGCTCGGGCCCTGCCGAATTTACGGGGACCCTCACAGTTGAGGCCGAAGGAGGCCTGGTAGCGGCTACGGCCCTTGAACTGGGATCGCAGCCAGGCCAATTCACGACCCTGCCGGTGACTCCTGTCCAGTAGCCGACCGCAGGACTGAATGACTACCGAGGACGCCCGAAGCCGAATACGCGGGCGTCCGAGGTTGGATGAGGGGGGGGACGCTGGCGAGGCAGGAGCCGATTGGATGTAGCCTGTACGACAGGGCGGCCCGTCCGATGTGTCGGGCTGACAAGCCTCGAAAGGGAGGATTGCCATGATTTCAAAACGGAACTCGAACGGTCCCATTGAGCTGATTCTCGCCGTCCCCCTGCTGGTGCTGTTGGCAAGCCTCCTCTGCCCCAGTCCGGGGGGACGTGTCCTGGCTGTTTCTTCCGGGCCGGCCGCGCAGGCCCTGCAGAAGGCGGCCAAGTCCGACTTGCCCGTCATCAATCCTGACGGCTACACCAGCGCCAGGGTTTGCGGCCAATGCCATATGGACATTTATGACTCCTGGAAGAAGAGCCTGCACGCTTTTTCTTTGGTGGACCCGGTTTTCGACACCGCCTTTATGCAGGCGGTCAAGGAGAGCGGGGAGGAGGCGCGCCGGCGTTGTCTGAATTGCCACGCTCCCTTGACGATGATGAACGGTGACTACCAACTGGTTCAGGGCGTGACCAGGGAAGGGGTTAGTTGCGACTTCTGCCACACGGTCACTCAAGTCCACCTCGACGGCCGGGAGGAGCCCTACTCGGTTGACTTAGGCCCGGTCAAACGCGGGGTGATCAAAAAAGCCGCTTCTCCAGCCCACAAGGTGGCCTTTTCAGAGCTGCATGGCCGGTCTGAGTTCTGTGGTGGCTGCCACAACTACCTTGCTCCAAGCGGCGCGCCCATCATGGGAACCTACAGCGAATGGCGCAAAGGACCCTACGCGGCCCAAGGGGTCCAATGTCAGAACTGCCACATGGCGCTTAGCACCGGCAAGGTGGTCTTCGATCAACCCCGGGAGAAGGGGTCCCAGATCCATCTTCACAGCCTCATCCACGACAGCACACAACTGCGGGGTGCTCTGGAGGTCCGCATTGTAGGGGCCGAGCGCAAGGAGGAGTGGCTGGAGGTTCAGGTCGAGGTCAACAACGTGGGCTCCGGGCACATGGTTCCCACCGGCATGCCATCTCGCGAAGTTGTGCTGGAGGTTGAGGCTGAAAGCGCAGGACTTTCGCGCATCCAGAGGCGCAGCTACCGCAAGGTTGTCGCGGACGAAAGCAATCGCCCGCTCAAAGACGACTACGAGATCATTCTGCGCGGGAGAAAGATTCTCAGCGACAATCGGCTGGCGCCGCGCCAACCGCGTTTGGAACGCTTTCGGTTTCCAGTTTGGAATTCCAAGCCCGTAGAGCTCACGGCCACTCTCTCCTATCACTACTCGCCCATGCTGGTGAAAAAGGAGGTCATGAACGTGGAGCTCGGCCGCGCCCGCCGTTTGGTGCGGGGCCGATAACCGCAGCCAAGGGAGACTGAACCCGTGAGCCGGCTGATCAAAATCGCAATCATCGCAGCACTTTGCGCCGCACTGGCGGGCGCGGGCGCCGTTTATTCCTTGGATCCTTACCCTGTGGATCAGCCAATCGCCTTCAGCCACCGCCTGCATGTGGAGGATCTGGGAGCCGACTGTACCGATTGTCACCTTTATGCCTCGACCGGAATACGGGCCACGATTCCCAACGTGGAAACTTGCTCGGTGTGTCATTTGGAGCCTCTGGGCGAGTCAGCCGCCGAGCTCAAACTGGCCGAATTCGTGAAGGCCGACCAAGCCATTCCCTGGGCCAAAGTCTACTGGGTCCCTGAGGACGTGTTCTTTTCTCACCGCCTGCACTCGGCGATCGGGGGAATCGAATGCCAGACCTGCCACGGACCGGTAGCAGCCAGAGATGAGCCGCTGGCTCGGCCCCTCGTGCCGATCAGCATGGAGTCATGCATCGACTGCCACCAGGAAAAGGAGGTGCCCAATGACTGCATCGCATGTCACCGATGATGGCGGGTTCCAGACCGCCTCCAGTTCCTCGGCTCCCGGCGGAATCGGGAGGTGTGGGGACGAACCGACGTTCAGCCGTCGAGAGGTGCTCGGTCTGCTGGGGATCGCCTCGGCGGCAGTCGTGGGAGGGTGTTCAGGGCCATGGGCCGTTCCTGAAGGGCTTGTAAAGAAGGCCTTGCGGGGGCCCGGACTGGTGAGTGAAGTTGAGACGGTTTGCGGCCTCTGTCCGGGAGCCTGCGGGCTTACGGTGCGGTTGGTAGACGGCCTGCCGGTGGGTCTCAAGGGCAACCCCAATCACCCGCTCAATAGGGGCGGATTGTGTCCTGTGGGAATGGCCGGGCTGGAAGTTCTCTATGCACCCAACCGTCTGAGACATCCGCTGCGCAAGGGCCCGGGCGGCGGCTTTCGGCGGGTCGACTGGGATCAGGCCTTGGAGGAGATTGCCCGACGGCTGAAAGAGAGCGCCGCTAAGTCGGACCAAGTTGGGTCGGTGGCCGCGATTTGCGGCCCCAGCAGCCTGCTGTTTCAAGATCTCGTGGAGCACCTTGCGGGCCGAATGGGACGGTTTCAGTGCCTCTTCACCGATCAGGAGAATGCTCTGCCCTATGCCCTGACCCAAGGTCTGGACGGCCTGCCGGCTCTCGACTGGTCGGGTTCTGATTTGGTGTTGTCCTTCGGGTTTGACCTCTTCGAGGATGGTCCGGCTCCGATTCACGCCAT
>DATIPO010000152.1:0-32543 GCA_035471925.1 Acidobacteriota bacterium | reverse complement strand
GAGGCCAACGGCGGCAGCGGCGTCCCTAACGAGACGGGCTGGATGTCCGACATGGTGCGCAAGCGCAAGAAGATCCTGGAGTAGGTCTACGGGGCGGCGCTGCACTCTTAAAGCGGCGCCGCCCTCTTCTTATGCCCTCCTTTCGCTTTTGCCGCCCCGACGACATCCCCATGCTGGTCGAGGCGGTCAATCAATGCTACGACGTCCACTTCCCGGACGCCGAAGCGCTGACTCTCGCCGCCTTCCAGGCCGAGATCCGCGAACTCGACATGTGGGCCAGCAACTGCATGGTGGCCCGCGAGGACGACCGCCTCATCGGAGTCCTCATCGCAGGCAAACGTCCGCGCGAGGTGCTCATCCGCCGCATCGGCGTCCACCCCGACTTCCAGGGACGCGGCATCGGCTCACACCTGCTCACGTCCCTGAGCCAAAAAGTAGCCGTCCTGGGCCCCGACCGCCTCATCATCGAACTCCCCGACCAACACGCCGACCTGTTCCCCTTCTTCCAAAAGAACCGCTACCGCCACGAAACCACCTACTACCGCTACACCCTCACCGAACCCCCAACCACACCCCCACCTCCCGAGGCCGTCATCCCCTTCTCCCTCCAGGACGCCCTGGATAACGACCTCATTCCCGACGACGAGACTTCCCACCCAGACCGCCTTTCTCACAGCGAGCCGACATCATCCCCATCCATCGCTGGTCCCTGGGACACCCAGCTCCCCACTCTCAAGGCGATCGCCAACAGGCTGCGCGGCTACGCCATCGCTTCCCCCGACAGCATCGAAGCCTTCGTGCTCTTCACCACGTCTCCTACTGGAACGGTCATCCACTCCTGCGGCCCCGCTGAATCACCTCCCTACCTCCCTCTCCTCCTCTCCCACACGCTCGGAAGCAACCCGCCTCCACTGCTCCTCAACGCAATCTCCGCCGCCCCGAACCTCACGCCGACTGGCGAAACCCAATTGCTTACAACGACTGCAAAGCCTCTCTAGCTCCTAAGCACGCTCCCAGAAGATCCTCCTTAATCCACAAGGAAGTGGTTGCCCACAGGCCGAACCCTAGGCACAATGAGGGCATGATTTCGAGAGTCTGGAGGGGATGGACCTCGCATGAAAATGCCGATGTCTACGAAAAGCTGCTGAACAAAGAGATCATTCCCGGCATCGCCGCCAAGAAGATTCCGGGTTACCGGTCGATCAGGGTCTACCGGCGCGTCCTCAACGACGACGAAGTCGAGTTCATGACCATCATGCGCTTCGACTCGCTGGAATCCGTCAAGGACTTCGTAGGAGAAGACTATGAAGTCGCCCACGTGCCCGAAAAGGCCCGCCAAGTGCTCTCGCGCTTCGACCAGCGCTCCCAACACTTCGAAGAACGCAGCCAATACCGCTATTGAGCGGCATGGTGAAAGCAGCTTCCAGGAAGCGGCCAGACAATCCCCGAGAGGCTGGCCAAGCGGCCCTCTCCGCGCCCGGAGCAGTCCTCGGCCCGGGAGACCGCTATCCGCACCCGCTCCCGGGTGCGGGACGGCTTCCCTTCCAGCAACGCCGTCCTGCGCACAGCCCCGTCCAGCTTCCAGTTTGAACACAGCCAGAGCCCAGTCAATCGGCATTTTCCAGACCCGGGTCTTGATTTATGCGCAATTTTTCGCAATAATAGAGGTGTTCCTTCCGGGAGGAAACATGCGACCACGGATGTCGGCTCATTTGATTTGCCTGGGTGCGACGGCGACCGTACTCTGCGCGGGGCTGTTGGCGCAGGGGAATTCACCGAATTGGATCGAGGACTCGCCTCCCGGCGGCGAGGTTTCCCAGTTGGCCCTGGACGGCGGCAATCCCAACCGGATCTATGCCGCGGCCGGCCATCTCTACATCTCGCGCAATCGGGGGACGACTTGGGCTTTAGCCGAGGTCCCTCGGCGCGGAATCGTCAGCGTTGTGGCCGCTCCGTCCCTGCCGGGCACCTTCTATATCGTGGAGAGTTCGGCCCTGCTCCGCGGCCAAGGCGGCGGAGCCACTCTCAGTGCGGTCGAGTCGACGCGCAGCTTCTCCTCAACTCGGCTTCTGGCCGTCGATCCGACCGATTCCGACCGCCTCTACCTGGAGGACCGTTCCAAGCCGAGCGTGGAGCGCTCCGACGACGGCGGGCGCTCCTGGCAAGACATCAGTCCAGTACCCGAATTCCGCCTCTCCGGGTTCGCCTTGCATCCCAACCAACCTGAATGGCTGCTGGCCTGCGACGACAACAACATCTGGCGCAGCGAAGATGGCGGCGCGACTTGGACGCGGGTCCTCTTCTCGGCCAGTGAGGACGACCCATTCGACGCCCTGGCCTTCACCTCAGAGGGCGGAGCGCTGGCGGCTGGCCGAGAGCTGTGGATCAGCTCCGACGAAGGACGGAGCTGGGAACGTTTGCAGAGTCCCGTCGAAGAGGACATCGAGGAACTGGCCGTGGCTCCTTCCCAGCCGTCCCGCGTCTTCGCTTCGACAGCATTGCGGGTGCTGCGCAGCGACGACGGCGGACGCACCTGGGAGGAACGCGCCCGGGGACTCGAACATCGCAGAGTGACGGATTTGGCGGCCGATCCGCGCGACTCCTCTGTCGTCCACGCCGGCACCTTTTCGGGCGGCGTTTTCATCACCCGCAACGGGGGAGAGCATTGGCACCTCAACAGCGAGGGCCTGTGCGCGGTGGCCAACCACGTGATCGAACTGGAATCGGGCGCGCTGCTGGCCGCGACCCAGGGCGGAATCTTCCTTCGCCGTCCGGGCGATCCCAGGTGGACGCGGCGAGGCCGAATCGAGGGGGCGGCCCGGGCTTACGACTTGGCGCCAACTGCGATCGGAATTTACGCGGCATCTTCGCGTGGCCTGCTCTTCAGCGCCGATCAAGGAGAGTCCTGGCAGAGACTCGAACATCCAGCTTTGGACGTGGGATGCGCCCATATCGATGCCCGCGCCGACAACCTCGGCGAGCCGGAAGAACGGGGAGTCATCTTCTGCATCACGAACCGACCCCCGGTTAATCTGCTTCGCATCGAGCACCGTCAGTCCGAGGTATCGGTGCGTTCAATCGAAGAGGTCTTTCTGGGATACCGGGATGTCGCCATCGATCCCTTCCGGCCACGGACCATCTACGTTGCCGAGTTTACCTTCGGCATGTTCGCCACCCGCTTCGGATCGTTGGCGGTCAGCACCGACGACGGCATGACTTGGAACCGCTCCAACCCCGGCGACCGAGGCGAAGGCGTGATCGGTCTGGCACTCTCGCCTCACCATGAAGGACGCCTGCTGGCCTTCCAGGAGAATAACGTCTACATCTCGAACGACCGCGGGCAAACCTTCGGCACATCGACTCTGCCAGGACCAAGAGGAGTAGAGTCGGCCGTCATCGATCCCAGCGACCGCCGTACCTTCTACGTGGCCTCGGGGGTGGAGCTCTTTGTCAGCCGCGATTGGGGAGGGACCCTGCGGAGGCTGTCCGCCTCGCCGCCTCCGGCTCTCTTCCGCAGCCTGACTTTTGGCACCACCCAGCCCCCCAGCTTGCTGGCGGCTACCCGATCAGGGGTCTTCAGGCTGCCTCTGGAGGAGGGCGTCCGCCGTGTCCCCCTGGCCTTCGGCGGAGCCCGCGTTCAACCTGCCAGCAACGGACAACTGGTGCTCTACAACACTTCGGCTGAGAGCCCGGTTACGGCCGATATTCTCTTTATCAACGAGGAAGGACGCGAGGCCCGCCAAGACATCTACATTCCGCCACGAGGACTGAGGACCTCTACAACCGTCTCCGGATTCACCTCGGGTTGGGCCGAAGTGCAGCCTCGGGGCGGCGAGGACGACCCAAGCCAGACGCCGCTGCGCTTCTTCAACTTCCTGACCGCCGGCAGCGGGGTCGCCGCCACCGATGGCGACAACTTGCTGCGCTCCTTCTATCTGCCCGTGTTGGACGGCAAGATCGCAGGCGCTTCCACTCTGCTGGCCATGGCCAATCCCGGCTTGGAGCCCCGCAGCGTCCGCCTTGAGCTGCGCAATCCTGATTCGGGACGGCGCGCCCAGGCCGATGTGGAAATCTCGGCCCGAGGACAGCTCCTGCTTGAGCCCTCCGAGATCGAGTGGCGGTTTTCATCGGGCTTGGAGACCGATTTCCGCACCTTCGTCGGCTACCTGGAGGGCCACGCCACGCCTTCTCCGATCCTGGTGGCAGGACTGCTGAGGATCGGCCAGGACCTTTCCGTCCTGGCGCCCGCCCGTCCCACGCCTCCTCAGGGCTTTCGAACCGAGCCCAAGGCAGACAGCCAACTGCTCTTCGCCCAGTTCGGGCACGGGGAAAGCAACGGAGCCCTGCTTCGGGCCCGGCTGGCCCTCTTCAACCCGGCCCCGGTCTCAGTCTCGGTCGAAATCGACTTTATCGCCCGAGACGGCACGCCTCTGCCCACGGCCCTCAATGAAGACTCGCCCGGGGGACGCACCCAAGCCACCGTAACGGCCAACGCCCTGACCCTGCTGGAGGCCCCCATGCCCCCTCCAGGACGGCTCGACTTCGGCTGGATGCGCCTTAATTCCTCGTATCCGCTGCAAGCTTGGCTGATCCTGACCGGCAACTTGGGAACGGCCACGCTGACTGGACGTCCGCCGGCTGAGAGCCCTGCCGAGACTTCTCCGGAAGCGCCCGCCCATGAGAGCTTTCTGCCCGTCCTCAATGCCGTAGCGCCCTTCCGCAGCACCGGGCTGGCGGTCGCCAATCCTTCCGAGGAGGACGTCATCGCCACCTTGCGCCTCTACAATGCCAACGGGCTGCACATCGCCACCGCCAACCTCGATCTCCCTGCCGGATCCCAGCGCGGGGCCTTCCTGCCCGAAATCGATTTCCAGCCCGAGGCTAACAGCGTCCTGCCGCCTTTGGACGACTTTCAAGGCCTGCTGGCGGTCTCTTCTCCCATTGCCCTGACCACCTCCCTCATCCACCTGCGACCCGGCCACTTCGCCCTCCTGCCCCTTCCCTAGCCAAGGCCGGCCCGCAATCCGCAACGCCAATGTCCGCAAATGAGGCCTTGCATCTGTGCGATTTTTTACGCATCATGGAGGCGGGATTCGCGGAGGCTCAATCTTATGAGGACTTGGTTTCCACTCTTGGGGTTTTGGCTAATCGGACTCTCCTGGCTGGCGGGCCAGGACGCACCGCGGTGGCTCGAGGATTCACCTCCCGGCGGCGAAGTCTTCGCGCTTGCAGTCGATTCAGGCAATCCCGACCGCATCTACGCAGCGGCCGACACTTTGTATGTGACGCGCAACCGGGGAGTTTCCTGGCAAGATCTCGCTCCTCCCGTTCAGCTCTTGGAGGGCTTCGACGACATCATTGCCGGGCCCAACCCAGAGGGGGTCTTCTATGCCGTCAACGGATCTCAACTGCTGCGCGGCGACAACGGCGGGACGGACCTGCGGGTGGTGGACTCGCCCCGCGACTTCGGCTTTGCCGACCTGTTGGCAGTGGACCCGCGCACGGCCAACCGCCTCTATGTTTTTGATGGATTCACCAGCCTTCTGCTGCGCAGCGAGGACGGCGGACGCAGTTGGCAAGATATCAATCCCCGGGCGGACTTCAGGGCCCGGGACCTGGCCCTGAACCCAGCCCGTCCTGACGTCCTCCTCACGGTCGGCAACGGCGAGTTGTGGAAAAGCAACAACCGGGGTGTCTCGTGGTCCTTGGAGCTGCGCGTCTCGCGGCAGGACATGGAACTGCTGTCGGCAGTCGCTTTCCTTTCCCAGCGGGAGGCGCTGGCGGCGGGTCTCGGCGTCTGGATCAGCGGCGACGGAGGACTGAGTTGGTTCGCGGCACCCAATCCCCCTGAGGATGAGATTGTCGGCCTGCGGGCCGCCTCGTCGACGCCCCCCCGCATCTTGGCCTTCACCGAGCCGGGAGGCGTGCTGCGCAGCACCAGCGGCGGAAGCCTCTGGCAGCCGGTCACCCGAGGACTTGAGGGCCGCCAAGTCACGGACGTGCAAATCGACCCGCGCGACGCATTGCGCTCCTACGCCGCTACCCGTCTTGGAGGCGTCCACATCACCCGCAACGGCGGAGAGTCTTGGCAAGTGACGAGCGACGGCATGGGCGCGGTCAGCAATCAAGTCCTGGAACTGGAATCGGGTGCGCTGCTGGCCGCCACCGACGGCGGGATTTTTCTGCGCAGTCCCGGCGACCCCCGCTGGACGCGGCGCGGCGGCATCGAAGGCGCCGCCCGTGCCACGGCTTTGGCCCGCACCAGCGTGGGGCTTTATGCCGCCACCGAGGCGGCCCTGCTCTTCAGCCGCAACCAGGGACGGTCCTGGCAGCCGCTTGAGCACCCCGACCTGACTGCGGGTTGCCGCGACATCGCCGCCCGCGATGGGCGGCCTGAGAGCGACGGCATGGGCGCTGAAACCAGCGTCATCTTCTGCCTCAACCGCCTGCCTTCATTGGGACTCTCCCGAATCGAGCACGATGGAGAATCGGTTTCCGTCCGCCAAGCGCGCAGCGGTGGAGACACAATCACCGAGATCGTCATCGATCCCCTCCAACCCCGCCGAATCTACGCCTCGACCGCGCACTTCTCCATCCTGGCAGGCTTGATCGGGGGGATTCTCATCAGCGAAGATGACGGGGAGACATGGCGCTTCCTCGATCCGGCCCGCAGGGGACTCTCGGGAGTTGCGGCTTCACCGGCGCGTCCAGGACGGGTCGTGACCTTTGTGGGGTCGCACCTGTGGATCTCCGACGACGGCGGCGAGAACTTCATCAGCACCGGCCTGCCCGACCCGGCCGACCCGGTGCAAGCGCTACTCCTCGATTCCAAGGATGGCGACACGATCTTCGCCGCCACGCGGTCGGACCTGTTGGTGACGCGTAACTCGGGCCAGAGCTTTGCCCGGCTTTCGGGCTCACTGCCGCCAGGCCTCTTCCAGGGACTCTCTCTGAGCGCCACCGATCCTGCCACGTTGCTGGCCGCCACGCGCTCGGGGGTCTTCAAGCTGGCGCTGGAGCAGGAGGTCCACCGTATCCCGCTGGCATTCGGAGGCACAGCTCTCGGCCAAGCGACTACGGCCCAACTGCTCCTTTACAACTCTTCGTCTGAGGACGCTCTCGACACCGAAGTTGCCTTGGTTGGCCAAGGCGGACGTCAGGTCCACGAGCGTATCAGCATCCCCGCCCGGGGACTGCGTCAACTGCCCGCCTCAGATTCGGTCTCCGGCTGGGTCGAGGCCCGGCCAGTCGGCGCGGGCGCCTCTCCGATAGCCGGCAACGCGGACGAGTCGCTGGGGCTGCTCAATTTCCTGGCCGCCGGTGCCCCGGTGGCCGCCGCTGGTCCGGAGCCCCTCAGGCAATCGTTCGTCCTGCCTGTCTTGGACGGAAAGATCGAGGGCGCATCGACGCTGCTGGCGCTGGCCAATCCTGGCGAAGAGCCGCGCGCCGTCCGCCTCAGCCTGCGCAATCCAGACTCGGGACGACTGGCTCAAGCCGACCTCCATGTGCCCGCCCGGGGACAACGGGTGCTGAGTCTTGCCGACATCGATTGGCGCTTCGCTCCCGGGCTTGAGACCGACCTGGAGCGGTTTGTCGGCTATGTGGAGGGCCAGTCCGCGCCCGCTCCCCTGCTGGCCACAGGACTGCTGCAGGTCGGCAGCGATTTGGCCACACTCGGCACCGCCTCTCCTGAAACGCGGACGGCCTTCCAGGAGGAAGCGGCCGCAGGCCCCCATTCGCTGCTCTTTCCCCAATTCGGGCATGGAGAAGAGAGCGGCGCCCGGTTGACCGCCAGACTGGCGGTTTTCAACCCAGCGCCGGTCCCGGTCGCGGCTCAGGCGGAGTTCCTCTCCTCGGACGGGACGCCGCTGCCTACCGCCCTCAACGGCGATTCCCCCAGCGGACGGGTTAGCTTCACCGTCGGGGCCCATTCCCTGGTCTTGCTGGAGACTCCCCCGATTGGGCCGGACCGCCTTGACTTGGGATGGCTTCGCCTCCGCACGCCTCGTCCGCTGGACGGCTGGCTGATTCTGGCCGGCAATCTGGGCACCGCCGTCTTGCGCGGAACTCCTGCGCCGGGTCCACGTCCCGGGCTGCCCAACCGCGAGATCGTCCTGCCCGTCGCCAACACAGCCATGCCCTTCGCCTCCACGGGCTTTACCCTCCTTAACCCTGGAGCCGAGAATGCGGTGGCTGACCTGTTTCTCCACGACGCCGAGGGAGTGCTGCTGGCCACCGCCCAAACGGCCCTGCCGCCGGCCTCGCGGCAGGGCGCCTTCATCCCTGAGATCGATTGGACGGTCCAGCCCGGCCTCATGCTGCCACCGCTGGACGAGTTCCAAGGCTTGGTGGTCATCTCCTCGCCTGACCCCGTGACCGCCTCGCTCGTTCATCTACGACCCGGCCACTTCGCCTTGCTGCCGCTTTTCCTCGGCTCTCGCTAGTGGTTTGTCAGCCAAGGAGAGTGGATCGCAGCGGGTGCGCCGAGTACACTAGCCGACATGGGAAAATGGGATCTCGACAATCAGATCGCGCTTGTCACCGGAGGCACCCAAGGCATCGGCCGGGCTGTGGCCGAAGAATTCCTCAAGCTGGGAGCCAAGGTCTTCGTGGTGGCGCGCCGCGGATCGGATGGAACGACTGATCTGGAAGAGGCCCTCGATTGGCCCCACGGAGCGGAGGCGGCAGCAAGCCGCCAACCCGTCCTGATTCGAGCCGACCTGGCCCAGCCCGAGGAACGCAAAGGCGTCTTCGAGCAGTTCAGCAAAGCCTGCAGCCGCCTCGACATCCTGGTCAACAACGTGGGCATGAACGTGCGCAAGAGGGCGGCTGAATATTCGCTGGAAGAGTACCGGCGCATCAGCGAAGTCAACAGCGTTTCGGCGTTCGACATGAGCCGCTTGGCCTATCCGCTGCTCAAGGAAAGTCCTCGGGCTTCGGTCGTAACGGTCACCTCGGTAGCCGGACTCACCCATCTCAGTTCGGGAGCCCCTTATGCCATGAGCAAGGCCGCCAACAACCAGCTCACCCGCAACCTGGCTGTGGAGTGGGCTGCGGACGGCATCCGCGTCAACGCCGTCGCCCCCTGGTACATCGAGACGCCGCTGGCCAAGCAGGTGCTGGACGATCCCCAGTACCTCGAATCCGTGCTGGAGCGCACCCCCCTGCGACGCGTCGGCCAACCCGAGGAAGTCGCTGCCGCCGTGGCTTTCCTGTGCATGCCGTCCTCGTCCTACATCACCGGACAATGCCTGGCCGTCGACGGCGGCTTTACTATTTTCGGCTTCAGCGCGCCCTGAGGGTGGAGGCTTCAGATGCTGTTTTTCCTCTGGGAAGGCCGCGGTAATCTCGTGCGGGTCGAGCATGGGATAGCCGGGTAACTCGGACGCCGATTATCGATGCTATCCTCTACTCAGTCGGCCACGGGAGGAGCGCCGGAATAAGAGGCGCGCCCTCCGATCAACTCAAGACCCTGGTTGGAAAGCACGTGCGCGTCCGTCTCCGCAATGATCAACTCGCCCGCCATCTGGCCCAAAGCCGGAGGAGCCAGAATGCCTGGGCCCAGCGCCTGAAGGTTTCCAGAGGTCACCTTTCCGACTTGGTCAAGGGCAAGCATCCCTATCCGTCCGCCACCACCCGCAACAAGCTCTTGGAGGGCCTCGATCTGAGCTTCGAGGACCTCTTCGAGATTGAGGAGAGCGCAACGCATTCGTCCGATGCCCCGGAGACGACAGGAGGCGTTTCGGGGCGAGGAGCGGGGGACTCGAACCAACGTCCGCCGTGGCGAATGGCGGACCAAGGAGCGTTCTTCTTTCACATCGCGCTCACCGTCCTGCTGGTGGCGATCTGCACGGGTGCCTGGCTCATCATCGATCAGGTCTTCATCGCTCCGCTCCCTTTTCCCGAGTCCGGTCAACTAGTGGTCATCAGACAGACGAATGGAGATCAGGTCGGCCCCAGTCCATCCTGGCCCAACTTCAACGACATCCGCCAGCGGACGCGCATGCTGGATTCGGTGGCCGCTTACGTCAGCTCAGCCAACTTGCCTGTGCGCGATGCCTCGGGGACCTACGCGGCCGCAGGGGCCATCGTAACCGAGGACTTTTTCAAGACGATGGGAGTCCCTGCCCTCTTGGGCCGCTTGCCGGGTGCTGAATCAGACCGGGACGGCGTCATGCCGGTGGCCATCGGGTCGCGGCTATGGCGCCGGCGATACGACTCAGACCCTTCGGCGGTCGGCTCATCCATCGAGATTCATGGCGTGGAGGGTGTCGTCATCGCCGTGCTGCCCGAGGGATTCAGCTTCCCGGGGAGAAGCCAGGTCTGGGCACCCCACTCCTTCCTGCCAGCCGGTGAAGGCACACGCACGGCTCACAACTTCGAAGAAGTGATCGCTCGTCTGAAAAAAGGCGTCAGCCTCCCCCAAGCCGTCCTGGAACTGGAGGCGATCGGCCAGCGGCTGACGGCCCTTCACGGCGACCTGGAAGAAGGCTTCGGTCTGGCGGCGGCGAGCTTGAGGAGCTACTTGACCGCACGATTCCGGGAACGAGCCTGGCTGATCGCCGCCTCGGCCCTCCTGCTTTGGATTCTGGCATTCCAGACCGCCGCCCACGTCAGCGCCCACTCCCGCCTGAGCAGGACTGCTTGGCGCCGTCTTGGGCACAAGGAATGGGCTTGCAGCGCGGCAGGCCTTTTGCTGGGATGGCCGGTTGGGCTTTGGCTGGCCCAAGTCCTGGAGTCGGCCCTCAGCATTCCCTGGCTCAACCGCTCTTTAGCGGAGTCGTCTGGGTTGTCGATGGCCGGTTCGGTGGCCATCGCCGCTCTGGCAGCCTTGACTCTGGGACTCCTGGCGGCACTCTATGCTGGACGATTGGTCAAGTCGGCGTCCAAAGAAAGAGGCACGGGTTTCCTTTCACTCACCTTCGCCGCCACGCTGGTGCCGCTTCTCATCTTGCTTGGGGCCGCCTTTCGCTTCGGCTCCGAATGGCACAGTCTGGCCAATACCGATCTCGGATTCGATCCCGGGGGGCTGATTGAGGTACAGCTCAACCTTCCGGGACGAACGGGTCCCGACTGGCCGGCCCTGGACGAAGAGGTGGCTGACTTTCACCAACGCCTGCTGAAGAAGGTCGAGCGGCTGCAAGAGATCGAGGGCGCCGCGCTGGCTTTTTCGCCGCCCCTTTCGGACGCCTACAAGATCGACTCCCTCATGCTCAGAGCCGATCGTCCCGAGGGAAAGGAAATCAGGGGCAACTTCGACTTCAGACTGGTCAGCGCCGGCTACTTTCGGCTGTTGAACTTGCCCCTGCTGGCGGGTCGCGGATTCCGCTCCGGCGATGACCTTGCGAGCCAACGCGTGGCCGTGGTCAACGAGAGCCTCGCCGAGCAGTTTTGGGGCAGTTCCCGGGACGCAGTGGGAGGACAGGTGCTGATTCCAGGACAGGCCTACGACTCAGCCAGCAACCCGCTTCCGCTGCACATCGTCGGCGTTGTCGCCGACATCCGCCAGAGGGCACTGAGCCGGACTCCTCGACCGGCGCTCTATGTTCCTTATCAGCAATATCCGGTGAGGGCGCCCTACATGCGGCTGCTGGCCAAGTCTTCGCAGGCTCCCCAGCCCGCGGCAGCCCTGATTTGGCAGGTCATCCATGAGGTCAATTCCGAGATCCCCTCCTCGCAGCCGAGAATTCTGCAAGACCTGATCGAGGCGCGCATTCAGCCGGTGCGCTTCGAGGCTGCCATCTCGATGTGGGCCGCAGGACTCGGGCTTCTTCTCTTTGGCGCGGTGGTCTGGTCCCGCAGACTCCCCGCCTGAAGGCTAGCGCTCGTCCTGGGGCTGGTCTTTGGCTTGGGCAGCTTGGATGAGGGCCTGGGCCCATTCAATCGAACCAGCATCCGTCCCCCCTAAGACCAAAGCCAAATCGAAAGAGAAGGCCATTTCCTCGAGTGACGGCGACAGCTTGAAAAGGCCGCTGTGCAGATAGGGGCGCAGCGGACGCAGATCGATCAAGGTCCACTCTTCTGGAGAGCTCACGGCGGCGATGGGCGCCCAATCCTCATCCTCCGAGATCGACCAGTGGCGACCCGGCTCATTGATGACGCTGATGCCGATGTGAAGCGACTCGCGGCCGTTGGAGCGGGCCAGTTGGCTGACCAGATTGCCCAAAGTGAAGATATTGCCGAGATTGCGTCCCTTGAGGCTGTGCCAGTGCCCCGATTTGATGAGGACCTTGGGCAGCGAGTCGCCTTGGGCCATGGCCCGCCGGTATTGCCTCAAAAAAGCGTCCTTCATCATCTCCTCGCGCTCCAGGTTGGAGAAGTATCCGCTGGGGTTTTCAGCAGTGTGTTCCCTGAAAAGGCGGATGTTGCGCGCCGAGCCGGCCAGCCATCGCAGCGTCCAGGCGGCCTCTTCCCCGACCCCAACCGCCTGCCCCGGCAGCGATTCGAATAATTCGGGCTTGCTGCCCATCAGCCGCTCCCGCTCCAGGAGGTGAGCCAGGTTGAATTCCCTGGCCTGCTGGGAGAGGCTGGAAAGCTGGGCGGCCAGATCCTTATCGGAGACCGACTGGGCCAACTGGTGCAGCGGCAGTACAGACGAAAGCGACCGGTCAACACCCCACACGCGGGAAATGGCTCCGCCTTCGACTGCCGTAACGTCGGCGATCATATTGAGTTCTTGATCAGTGTAGAAATGGAGCGCACCGGGATATTGGCCGGCCACCTTGAAAACCCCTTCGCGCCCCTGCCCTCGGCCCGCCCGGGAGAGGGCCTCCACGATAAAGGGACCCTGTTCGAGAGCCAGATAGTCGAACCCATGCTTGGAATGGAGTTGCTTGAATAGCGCCGTCGTGAACTCGGGGACCTGCTTGACGTTATGCGGCTCTCCCAGCACCACGAATTGAGCTTGACGTGACTCCTCAAGCAGAAAGTCGAGCCCAGGTCCGCCCAGTTTCCCCTCCTCGTCGATTCGGTAGCTGTTGCGCTTGAGCAGGTCTTCAAGCGTCGGTTCTCTCGACTGGGCATTGAGGGTTGAGGCGAGGCAGCAGCAGGCCGCTGCCGCCACTATTCCTGTCTTGAATCGCATGGTGATGATCTCTCTTTCTTAGCGAAGGTATCGCGCCGCCGGGACCAGCTCATATTCCGGTGAAGACTCGACACAATGAGTGAGAATGGGCAGATGCCCGGCACCTATGATCAGGAAGATGCGTTCCCCGGGCCGCTCGGTGATGCGCATCAGGTTGGCGAAGATTCTGAGGTTTCGATTGAACCAGCGGGTCTTGGCGTCGGCACCCGGGAAGTGCTGGCCATCGCCGACGGCCAGGCTTCCGATCAGGTAGACGCCGTGAGCTTGGCGGATCCTCTCAGGATCGTTGAGCATCAGCAGGGACTGGCGCAGGCTTCGCTGGACCTTAGCCCCGTCTTCCCATCGGGCTGCGCGTTCGAATTGTTGCCACAAGGGCGCGGCCCGCTCCAGCAGGTGCTGTTGACCGTTCTCCTTAGCCCACTGCTCAGGATCGACCCAGGGCCTGTAAGAGCGTCCCGGCGCATCCACCAGGTACACCTTGGAATGGTCCATCTTGCGGGCCAGGCGGAAACCGATTTGGTGGACTTCATTGGCGCTCAGCTCGAAATCGCCGTCCAGATAGTCCTGATAGTCCCGGTTGACTTTCTCTTGTCGGTCGGGACGCCACTCAAGGGCCACCTTGGTCGGGCGGAAGTCCGCCAGACGCGCGATCAGCTCCTCGATTTCGGCTTGGCGTCGAGGTGACAAGATGTCGACCGAGTGCTGAGGCTTGTAGTCGTCCAGGCCGGCATCGGCGAAATGAAACGTCCCCAGCAGCAGGATCCTCGACTGGGGCGGACTCAGTTCAGGCCGCTGGCCAAAGTCCTGTGCCGGGAGCTCCCGCAAAAAGGCGGAAAGAACCACCAGTCCTGCGATGATGCAGATTCGAACCGGAAGCTGTGCTCTTTTCATTGATCCGTTCCTCTCTCCTAGGTCCGACGGCGCTCGGTGGCGGGGCGTTCGTCTTGGCGGCGAATGATGCCGCGTCCCCCATCAAAGGAGTCCAAGTCGCTGAGAGTCAAGAGGTTGGCGGGATTTCTGTTCGGGCTGTTCGGACTTTGCGGCTGAGTCCGAACACCTCCGAACACTTTGGGGACCTCAGCTCGGCTGAAGGTGTGGCCGAAAAAGCCGCTAGGTCAAGAGTTGCGAGCTCGCCCTTGACGCTATTGCACGCCTTCAGGGTTCTGAGAGACAGCCGCTTAGTCAATCCCCGGGCGCGAGCGGCGGGAGGATGCCGGCAGGCGCAGTTTGGCGGCAGCGACTGGTCAATCCCCGGGCGCGAGGGGCGGGATGGGACAGCCCAGGGCGTCGCCGATGCCGCGCAGCATCTCGCCTTCCTTGACCGTCACCCGGTCGTTGCTGGAGATGGTGGCGGCGCAAGCTTCGAGCACGGTGCGCTTGATGCGGGGGGAGCACTCGTCCAGCGTCTGCAGGGCACGGTCGAGTGCGTCCAGCCCGCACTCCTCCAGAGAGCACCACTGGAGGCCGGAGAGCCCCAGCCGCTTAGCCCCTCGGTCGAAGGCCTGACGGGCGTCAATGGGGTCGCCGTGTCCGGCGTAGGCCAGTCGGCTGAGCAACACCGAGCATGGCAGCGCCAGCTTCTGCGAGAGGCTGATGTGGCGGATCTTGGCGGGGCGGCTGGGCTCGAACTCGGCCGCCAAGTGGCGTTGCAGCGTGTGGCGCAGCACCCATTCGAAGAGACTCACCTCTTGGTCGGCTTCGATCAGCACGTCCAGGCAGCGCCGGAAGGTGCGGTATTGCCCCGGCGCCAATCCGCGCAGTGCCGGGAGGGCCATGTCGACCAAGGGAAGTCGCCTCTTGGGTCCGGCTTGCCGGACTGGACGGGCCAGCCTTTGGGTGAGTTCAAGAACCTGCGGATCGGCCTCTTCCTGGAGCCGCTTCATCTGCTCTGACCGCACCTCGGACCTCCCGTCGAGCAACAGCGCGTAAACTACCGCCCGGGCTCCGAAGGGGTCGCGCACCGACTCCTGAACCGCCTCGGGAAGGTTCTCGAAGAGGCCGCTGGCGAAGGCGATGTCCTGCTCCGAAGGAGCGCCGGCCTGCTGGAAAAAGCGCGAGGCCTTGGCCGTCTCGCCGACCGTCTCGCCGCCTGCTTCCGAACCCGCCAAGCCGGACGCGCCAGGATGTCCGGCCGCCGCTGAAACAGCCGCCCCCGCCGATGGCTTGAGGGGCTCGAAGCGTCCGTCGAAGTCGGGTTCCAGACGCAGGATGCGCTGCTTGAGAGGCGGGTGGGTGGCCATCAAGCTGGTGAAGTGCTTTTCCAGCCGGGCCGAGAAGAGCATGTGGCTGATCTCGCGGGTGGAGGCGGCCATCTTGCGGGAGTTGCGTCCCAACCCGCCGATCTTCTTGAGGGCGCCGGAGAGTCCCAGCGGATTACGCGTGTATTGGACGGCAGAGGCGTCGGCCAGAAATTCGCGCTGGCGCGAGATGGCCGACTTGATCATGTTGGCGCTCAGCGTCCCCACCCAGCCAATGATCAGCAGGCCGGCCCCGAAGAGGAAGACGGCGCTGTTGCCGTCCTTCTTCTTCGATGAGGAACTCTTGCTGCGTCCCGCCGAGCGCATGATCATCTCGCCTACCAACCCCAGCACGAGAATGCCGTGGGCCAATCCGATCAGGCGCAAGTTGAGGCGCATGTCGCCGTTGAGAACGTGGCTGAACTCGTGTCCGATGACGCCTTGCAGTTCTTCGCGGTTGAGCAGGTTGACCGTGCCTTGGGTGACGCCGATGACGGCATCGCCGGTTTCGTATCCGGCGGCGAAGGCGTTGATGCCGTCCTCCTCTTCCAGCAGATAGACAGGCGGCACGGGGACGCCCGAGGCCAAGGCCATCTCCTCCACCACGTTGAGGACGCGCCGCTGCTTGAAGTCCTGGGTCTGGGGCAGGATGAGCCGTCCGCCCATCGACTCCGCCACGACCCGTCCGCCGCCTCTGAGCGTCCACAGCTTCCAAGCCGAACCCAGTCCGACGATGGTGACCACCGAGACCAGCGAGATCCAAAAGATGGGCCAGTTGACCAACTGGAACTCGGCCAAGAACTCCCCTTCATCGCTGATCACGTAGGTGAGTGCGGCCAGCATCAAAAAATAGACCGCCGCGAAAACGGCCACCACCGCCAGGGCAACGAGAAAGACCAGGCGGCGGCTGTTGCGGCGGGCCAGTTCCTGATGCTCGAAGAAGTCTCTCAATGCAAAGACTCCCTACTCGAACGAAACCTTGGGCGCCTCGCGTTCTTCGGGACTGGCGATGACGTCCAGCAACTCGGCCTGCTGGAAGTTGAACATTCCCGCGATGATGTTGTTGGGAAAGGACTCGCGGTAGGTGTTGTAGCGCATCACTGTATCGTTGTAGGCCTGACGCGCGAAAGCCACCTTGTTCTCGGTGGCGGTCAACTCTTCGCTCAACTGCATCATGTTCTGGTTGGCTTTGAGGTCGGGATAGGACTCCATGACCGCGAAAAAGCGTCCCAACGCGCCTTGCAGAATGCCTTCGGCGCCGCTCAGTCCGCGGATGGCGTCGGGGTCGTCCGGATTGGAGGCGGCTTTGCCCTCGGCCTGCTGGGCCAAGTTACGGGCCTCGGTCACGGCCGTCAGCACTTCCCGCTCGTGCTTCATGTAGCCCTTGGCCGTCTCCACAAGGTTGGGGATCAAGTCGTAGCGCCGCTTCAATTGCACGTCGATCTGTGCAAAGGCGTTCTTGAAGCGGTTGCGCAGCGACACAAGCCGATTGTATTTGCCCGCCACCAGCACCACCGCCAGCAGCAGGACCACGATAATGACGATGATCCCGATCATGAGTCCACCTTTCCAGGCCACTTGTGCGAGCCTTGCCCCCCGAGAATGGGAGGCTTGCAGTTCCGCAACTTCGTTTGTACTGCCTGCCATTCCTCCCGTCAACTACTCTCTTACGTCCCCGGCCCACCCGCCATTCATCTTGGACGAGCCATGAGGTCTGGAGCGAAAGGCAAGGCGCCTGAGATTATATGACTCCTCGTGACAGAGGATACGAGAGAAGGCCAACCAAACATGATCCAAAAATCACAACAGCGATATTGACCAGTCGGATGGACTTTTGGTAGCCTTTGCGCTACGGATTTCACTTCTACCGAAAGTCATTGGAGGGGAGGGGCCCATGGGTGTGTTAGGGACGCAGTGCCGGTGTCTTCGGGTTGCACTATTCGTGTTGCTGCTGGCCGCGCCGAGCGTGGCCCAGAATGTTCCCGATCCCGCCTTGAAGGCGGGTGCCAACATCAACATGGCCGGCGGGCCGGTCACCGTCGAGACGGATGACGGCACGCCCACCGGAAACCTGGCGGGTCTGATTGAAGGCGACCCCTTCTTCACAAAGCAGAACGAGCTCTCCTTCGCCATCTCCGGCCGCAACAGGCGCCACATTCTGGCCGGAGCCAACGACTACCGGGCCGTCAAGATTCCGCTGTTGGAAACCCCTCCCGCCTTGGGAGCGGCCTCAGCCGGAGATGTCTGGGGCGGGGTTTTCATCTCGCTCGACGAAGGCAAGCACTGGCGCAGCACGCTGCTGCCCTGCTACCCCCAGGACACCCGTCCCCAATGCCAGGACTCGCCTCTTTTCGGATTCCAGGCGGTCGCCGATCCTCAAGTCAGGGCTGGAAGCCATGGCCTGTTTTACTACTGCGGCATCGTTTTCGATCGGGGGGAGAACGCCAGAGGAGCGGTTTTCTGCAGCCGTTTCATGGACCTGAACAATGTCGAGGGTGTCGACTTCCCGCTGGCCCTGCCCAATCCTCCCGACCCGTCCCAGCCCTTCGCCAGCCCCATCCAGCACATCGACGACAACATCATCCAGTCGGGGACGGCCGGGCAGTTTTTGGACAAGATCTCAGCCGCCGCCGACATTGTCAGGGGCGGCGCCCAGACGGCTCCGATTGCGGTGCCCCTGAATTGCGATCCCGGCAACAATCCCGCTTGCCTGGCTGCCGACGCCGAGGACGGTTCGGTCGACGGCTTCATCACCCAGACGGTTCCCTGCGGCGCGGTCTATGTGGCCTACGCCGACTTTACCGGGGGCACCAAGAATCCCAACAGCAAGCTGCTGGTCTCGCGCAGCCTTGACTGCGGCCAGAATTGGGAGAATGCCACCGTCGTCAACCAGACCCAGGGCGTGAGTCAGGGAGCGGTCGTCAAAGTGGCTCCGAACGGCCGGGTTTCGGTGGCCTGGCGCCAGTTCGGACTGGACGGGGAGTTGGATTCGATTTGGATCGCCCGCCAAGAAGCCGGGAAGTCCAACAAGCTCAAGTTCGAGCCGGCCGTCAGAGTGGCGGACATGGAAGCCTTCGAAGGGAGCGAGCCCTTTGATCTCCCCACTCGCGCCGCCGACATGACCGACAGCAGCGGGAATCCTGTCGAGGACCCCTACGTGGGCTTCCGCGTCAACACCTATCCCACTCTGGCCATCGATGCCCAAGGACGCCACTATCTGGCATGGGCCCAAAAGGGTTGGGGCGCTGACGTTGACGGAGACGGGGCTATCAGCGACGGCGCCCGCATCGTCATCACCACCAGCCTCGACAGCGTCAACTGGACTGCTCCCACTCCCGTCGATCCCCAACTGCCTCCCTCCGGGTCGGGCGTTGCGGGCATCGCCAGCGCGGAATTGGCCCTGCCTCAGGGTCACCAGATCATGCCTCATCTGACGGCCCTGGAGGGACGGGTGGCGATGGTCTTCTACGACTTTCGCGAGGACGTCTTTCCCGACATCCTGCGACGGCTCAAGTCGAGCCAGTGCGACGACCCTGGCGAAGACCTCAACGGCGACGGCCGAACCGATTTCGTGGACTGTTGCATCAGCGAGGTCGGCAATCCCGATGGGGCCAACGCCGACATCAGCGTGGCCGAATGCGAGAAGCTGGACGATCCTGAGTTCCTGGAGTCGCTGATCCCCGTCGATCCGACCCATTTCGCCCCCTTGCCCGTGCGCCACACAGTGGACGTCTTCGTGGCCGAAGCCCTGCCTCACGACAGCCCGGTCTTTACGGTCACCAAGGCCTCCCAATACGCCAAGGCCATCGTTCCCAAGCGCGATGCCCAGGGCAATCCGCTGCCCGACGAATATGAGCTGGTGCAACTGCGCCATCCAGCAGCCAACTACCCTCTTTACGGCGGCGACAAGGCCTTCATGGGCGACTACATCGAGATCAACGGAGCCGACATCTTGTCGGCGCCCAACGGCGGCTGGACGCAGAATCTGGCCCAGCCGTCCTGCAAGAGCGGAGTGGACTGCCTGCCCTCGCCTACGGCTCACGTGGCCTTTGCCGACAGCCGCGACGTGGTCCCGCCCCAGCCCGAGACAGTGCTGAATTCCGAGGGACAGGAAGTGCTGCGCCAAGACTGGTCGAGCGATTATTTGGGCATCCCCGGACGGGCCCGCATGCTCGACCAGAATCCTTACACCGCGCGTCTGAGCGGCGGAGTGGTCTTGGGGTCGCCGGGCAATTTCAAGCCTCTTTTTCCCGATCCCGGTCAATCCCGCGCCTACGCCCTCATTCTTGAAAACACCCTCAACGAAGGCACCCTGTCGGGTTCTTCATGGAGCCGGGGATCGCGCTCTTACCGCTTGACGTTTCAGGCCCCCGCCGGAATCGAGGTGTCCTTCACGCCTGATTTCTCTTCCCCAACGCTGGACGTCGAGGCTGATAGCCTGACTTCCATCGGCGTCACGCTCTTTGCCAGGAGGAACGGCGGAAACGACCTCAGGCCCAGAATCACCGTGTTTGCCAACGAGATCGAGACCATCGGCGCACCTGGCTTCAAGAGCGGCGGTTTGCAGGCCTCGACGGTGATCAACCCCGATCCGTCCAACCCTCTGCCGGTCAACGTCGACTTGGTTGACGGAGACAGCGACATTCTCAGCCAGGAGATCCACACCCCTGATTTCGTCCCCTTCGACTGCCGCGAGTTTCTCGACCTGACCGGGCCCGCCGGACTTCCCGACGGCAAAGTCGACGATCCTTCGTTGCTGCTCATCTTCCCGGCCTGCACGCCCCAATTCGGACCGGATGGAGTGGTGACCGACTGGCCTCAAGTCATCGCCCTGGCCACCTACTGGCCGGAGTTGATCGACCCCACCAAGCCGTTTGCTCTCAATGCTTCGCTTTTCAACGCCTCGCTCTTCAATGCCTCGCTGTTCAATCCGGCAGTCTACAGCGCCTCCCTGTTCAACCCCGCGCTGTTGGATCAGAGTGTTTACAACTGGGCCAATGCCTCGCTCTTCAACGCCTCGCTCTTTAATGCGTCGCTCTTCAACGCCTCGCTCTTCAATGCTTCGTTGTTCAACGCTTCGCTTTTCAATCCGGCCATCGCCGACTCGATCCGAAACGCCTCGTTGTTCAACGCCTCGCTCTTTAACGCGTCCCTCTTCAATGCCTCGCTTTTCAACGCTTCGCTCTTCAATGCTTCGCTCTTCAACGCCTCCTTGTTCAATGCTTCGCTCTTCAACGCCTCGCTTCTCAACGCGTCGCTGTTCAACGCCTCCCTTTTCAATGCCTCGCTCTTCAACAACCCGGTCAATGGGCCCGTCGACGGACAGCAGGGCGTGCTGGGAGGGGTCTTTCCCTCCGAGCAGATCTACAATTCGGCCATCTTCACCAGCCCCCTCAAGAACGGTACCAAGATCGTCGACTTGACCTGGCAGATCGACACGCTGGCCAACACCAACTCGGGATACTTCTTCTTCCCCCTTTTCCAGCGACTTCCCGACAACGCCCAGTTGATCATCCGCAGGGTCAGCCAGAGCCAGACGGTGGCGCTCGACCCGGACTGCCTGGCCACTTCGCCCAGCCCCGAGGACTGCCCTCTCAAGACCTTTCCGATTTTTGACCAGGAGATCCTGGCCAACATTATCGGGCTGCCTGATTTCAGGGATCTCGATCCCAGCGTCCTCAACCAGATTTTGCTCCAGTCAACCTTCACGGCGCCCCCCGGCGGCCGGATCTTCGCGACGCTGAGGGCGACTTGCGTCCCTGACGGCACCGATCCGCTGATTTGCCAGGACGGCTACGATCCTTCCAAAGTGATCGGAGTGGTGGTGCCCCAAGCCGAAGAAGACGGCCTTTCAGGCACTTGGACGGTCCTGGAATCGGAGGGGTCGGTTTCGGCGGCCTTCGATGAGTTGGTGACCTTCACGGCCAAAGTGGGTTCCTACAACGGATCGCTTCCGGCGGGGAGCGTGGATTTCTTCATCGACGGGGCTCTGGTGGGGTCGGGTCCGCTGGCGGACGTGGGAGGACAGGCCAAGGCCCAGGTCAGCTTCACAGCCGGCGATTTTGGCCTCAATGCATCCGGCTCTCCCTATTCGGTGCAGGCCAAGTACGTCCCCGATCAGGGATTCCGCTGCGGAATCGGCGATGCGGGCGGAGAAAGCGGCTGTTTCTCTCAAGTCGTGGAACTCGCCGTCACGCCGGTGGACGTGACCGGGGACGAAATCGAGGTTGGCGTCCTGCTGGACATCGGCACCTGCGACACGGGTGCTTTCAGCAACGGCGTCATCCGCGCCACCTTCGACGGCGATCCCATCGAAGTCTGCGTCCGCAGCGCCCTTGATGAGCAGGGCCAGCCGGTCCTGCCGCCTAGCGTGACCTTCCAGGTCGCCTACCGCAACGCTGACGGTAACGACCTGCCCGGAGCTCCCACCGATGCCGGGGCCTACATCGTCGTCATTACAGTAGAGGACAGCCAAGGCAATTACACGGGGCAGCTCGAATTCACGCTGATCATCGACAAAGCCCAACTGATGCTGGTTTTCGAGGACCAGAGCCTGACCTACCCTGAGCCGCTGGCCTCGGTCCTCAACGCCCAGGTCTTGCCTGCCGACAGCGGAGCGACAGTGCACTACTTCCTCGATTCCGCCGGAGGACAAGAAGTCTTTCCCGAGACCGTCCTCAACCCGAGTTCCACGCCCTACCTCATCGTGGCCGTGGCCTCGGAAACCGACAACTACCTCTCGGCCCAGGCCAGCGCGCTGATCACGGTCAGCTTCATCGAATTCTCCGGTTTCGCTCCTCCGGTCGGCCCGGCCGGCGACTTCGACGATCCTGACTCGGTGCCCTTCGTGGGTTCGTTTGCCGTGAGCAAGACGCTGACTTTGAAGTGGCAGCTCTCCCGGAACGGGACCGAATTGCACGACCTCGATTGGGTCCACTCGATTACGATCTCGGAGGCCAGACCCCTTGAGGACGGCAGCTGTCCATTTGACGCGGACCAGACGATTCCGCTATACCCGAGTTGCGCGTCGACGGAGGTTTGCGCTGGCGGCACCGACCTGCGGTCAGCCAGCCAGTACGTCTTCAACTGGAAGCTGTCGTCCAGCGAAAGCGGGACCTCGGCGCCGACCGGATGCCGTACTTTGGTCCTCAACCTCGGAAGCGAAGCCGATGGCACGGTTTTCGTAAGAAGGGCCGTCGTTCTGGAGATCCGCTGATCAACGGGCGGCCGAGGGTAGAAGGTATGCCTCGAGAAAGCGCCTTTATCAGCTATTCCAGCGAGGACCTGGAGGCCGCCCTGCAGGTCGAGGCCACCTTGCGTGAGCTGGGATTGCAGACGGTGCGCGACCAGGAGCTGGGATCGCGGGAGGCCGTGCCCAAAGCCATCGGGAAGGCCATTTCCTCTCACGACTTGCTGGTGCTGGTGTGGTCGGAGAACGCGGCCAAATCCAAGCAGGTCGAGTTCGAGTGGAACGCCGCCATCGCCCTCAACAAGACCATCATCCCCTGCCTCCTCGACCAGACCCCGCTCAAACCCTCGCTGGTAAGCTTTCAGGGAGTCTCCTTTAAGGAATGGGGCGATTCCGTTTCCCAGATACTGGAGTCGCCGAATTTGCCCGCCGGGGGGGACGAGACGCGTGAGGAAGTCCTGGAGAAGCTGGACACCCTTGCGCTCGCCGACCAAGAAACGATGTTCAACGCAGGCACCTTGCTCCTGCAGGGCTCGATTGAAGATCAGCAAGTGGAGTCCGGCGCCGATACCATCACCGATCTTCCTCCCGAGCGCGAGGAAAAGAAAGCCGACGATGCCGCCGCGTCGGGAGGCGGCAGCAAGAAGCCGGGAGCTTCGGACCAAGGCCGCAGTCAGACCGATCCTTTCGGCGAAGGCATGATCGTGGCCAAACGCTACCGCATCCGCCGGATGCTGGGGCAGGGCGGCATGGGAGCCGTCTATCAGGCCTACGACCAATCTCTCCAGCGCGAAGTGGCCCTCAAGGTCATCAAGCCCGAAATCGCCAACCAGCCAGAAATGCTGGAGCGCTTCAAGCGCGAGATTCAGCTTTCCAGCGTGGTCACCCACCGCAACGTCCTTCGCGTCTACGACCTGGGAGAAGCCGAGGGAGTCACCTTCTTGACCATGCAGTATGTGGACGGCGAAAACCTGTCGGAGCTGCTCAAGCGCGAAGGCCAGCTGTCACAGACGGTGCTGGATGTCTTCCGTCAGATCTGTGAAGGACTCAAGGCCGCCCACGAGCAGGGCGTGATCCACCGCGACCTCAAGCCCGATAACGTCATGATCGACTCCTTGGGCCAAGTCCTGCTCACCGACTTCGGGCTGGCCAAGTCGATGCAGCAGACGGCCATGACCCAAGCCGGCCAACTGATGGGGACGCCTGACTACATGTCTCCCGAACAGGTCAAAGGCGAGGAACTCGACGAGAGGTCAGACATCTACTCGCTGGGAGCCATGCTCTACCAAATGGCCGCGGGAAGGGTGCCTTTCAGCGGCCACACGGTCTTTGAAGTGATGATCCAGCGGACCGTCAAACCGCCGGCCGCAGTGACCACCTTCAATCCTGACGTCCCGCCCTTTCTGGAAGACGTCATCGCCCGCTGCATGGCACGCGATAAAGAGGCCCGCTACGCTTCCGTCGATGAACTCCTGGACGATCTTGACCGGGGCATGGAGACTGGGAAATCCTCCTTCGGCGGCCGCTTCTTCCTGCGCAGGCTGGGATCCTTGAAAAAGGCTTTGAAGAGCAAGCGTGTGCTGATCGCGGCACCTGTCCTGGTCCTGCTGGTGGTGGCAGCCGCGGCCCTGGTGCTGAATCTGGGAATCCTGGACGAGCCGTCGCCGGCAGCGCCTCTTGAGCCCATGAACGTCTTGATCGCCGACTTTGCCAACGAGACGGGCGAACGGGTCTTCAGGGGCACCATCGAGCAGGCTCTTTCCATCGGCCTGGAAGGGTCGGCCTTTCTGGAGTCTTTCCGGCGCGAGCGGGCGCGCAACATCGCGACTCAATTGAATCCTGATTTGGAGCAGCTTGATCAGGAGGCCGCCCGCCTGGTGGCGCAGCGCGAGGGAATCGACGTGGTGGTGGGCGGACGCATCGCCCGCGCCGGTGACGCCTACACGATTTCCCTCGAAGCCGTGGACGCCTTCTCAGGCGATGTGATCGATACCGAGCAGGCCCGGGCCGGCGGACGCGAAGAGGTGCTGGAGGCCGTCGGACAGGCGGCTGTGGGACTTCGGCGCGCCTTGGGCGATCGGGCCTCTGAGGCCGAAATGCGGGCCTCGGTCGAGACCTTCACCAGCAACTCGCTGGAGGCCGCACAGGCCTATGCCCGAGCCCAGGAAGTGCAGCAGCAAGGCCGCTGGCAGGAGGCGATCGAGCACTACGAGACGGCGGTTGAACTCGACCCTGAAATGGGACGCGCCTACTCAGGTCTGGCGGTCATGAACTTCAACCTGGGCAACCACGAAGAGGCCGACCGCTACTTCCTCCTGGCCATGTCGCGCCTGGACCGCATGACGCCCCGCGAACGCTACCGGACGCGCGGCAATTACTACATTTTGCACCGCGACTTCGAGAAGGCCGTGGAGGCCTATTCGGCGCTGGTGGAGGAAGTGCCCGGCGACCGGGTGGGGCGGGCCAATCTGGCCTATGCTGCCTTTTTCGCCCGCGAGTTCGACAACGCCTATGAGCAGGGCAAGGCCATGGCGGACGCCAATCCGGGCAATGTCGTCATGCGCGCCAACTCGGCTTGGTATGCCATGTTCGCGGGCGACTTGGAGACGGCCGAGAGCGAGGCTCTCAAGGCCCTTGAACTGGACGATTCCTTCGAGGCCACTTACGTTTACCTGGCTCTCACCAAACTGGCTCAAGGCGATGTGGAGGAAGCCCGCCGCACTTGGCTGCGCCTGAGTGAAAGAGGAGGGCAAGGTGCCTCCAACGCCGCCGCCGGACTGGCTGACTTGGCCTCCTATGAAGGCCGGCACCGCGACGCCATCGAGATCCTGCAGAAGGATCTGGCTGGCGAGAGTCCCACGCTCCCCGGCCTTAAGCGCGTCGCCTTGGCCTCAGCTTACCTTGAGCTGGGCGAGCAGCAACCGGCCCGGGAGTTTGCCGAGAGGGCTCTTTCGGCCACCCGCAAGCTGGGAGTCGTCTTTCAAGCCGGACTCGTCTTCCTGCGCACGGGGCGAGCTGACAGGGCCGCCGAACTGGCCGAGCGGCTCGGCTCCAGTCTGCAAGTCGAGGAACAGGCCTACGGCAAGCTCTTGCAGGCCGAGGCTCAGCGAATGGCTGGGGACGTCCAACAGGCCATCCGGACGGGCCGGGAAGCCCAGCGGCTGGCCGACACCGTCATGGGTCGATTTTTGCTGGGGTTGGCCTATCTGGACGGCCAGGCCTTTCCTTCGGCCTACTCGGAGTTCGAGGCCTGCCTCAACAGGCGGGGCGAGTTCACGGCCCTTTTCCTCGACGAAACCCCTACCTACCGCTACTTTCCTCCAGTCCATTTCTACATGGCCCAAGCCCAAGAGGGACTGGGCAGCCCGGCTGCTGACGCCTCCTACCGGAAGTTCCTCGACATCCGCGGCCAAGGCGCCTCCGATCCGAGAGTCGCCCAAGCCCGTTCCAAACTGTCCCCCTGAGTGAGCCGCCCCCCTAGTCCACAGGGCGGATGGAATCGACTTGGACTTTGTCTCCGCTGAAGTCGCCGCTGACCTCGACCTTGTTGTAGCTGGTGCGCTTGGTGGTGCGGAAGTAGTGGAGGGCTTTTTGGTGGCCCTCTTCATCGAAGGGCAGGAAGCGGTCCCGAACCCAAAGTCCGTAGCCGCTCTCGATGCAGGCCGGACGCAAGGCGCACTCGGTCGTGTGAGGCGCCGGCCAGGCGTCGGTGGAGCCCTTGGGCTGGGGCACCACTCCCTCCTCGGACTTGCACTGAGAAGGAATCAGGAAGCCGGTCTTGGTTTCTGTCGCGCCCCACACAGCGGTGGCGGCCAGAATCATAGAGGTCAGAAGCATCGTTGCAATTTTTCTCTGCATTAAAGTCTCCTTGGATACACTTTTTGACGGTTTCTGATTTCTGTTCAGATATGGCGAGAAGCCTCTTGCCAGCGTCACAATCGACGACGCGAATCCAGGCTTGAAGGGTAAAAAGCGGAGAGTTTGCCTCGCATCGTCCGCGAAATTCCGCGACCCGTACATTTGGGGCCTCCTCGGTTCTTCAAAATGAGCGTTCCGGCGGTTCCCCCACGCCGTGCGCAGTCCGCCTGGTTTCAAAACCTGGTGCACGGACGCGCCGCCGAAGTTTCCGCAGGACTAAGACTTGGAAGCGACTCCGAAGAGTTCCGTGCCGCTGCCGCTGCGCTGCCCGACAACGACCCGGACGTCGAGGATGGAGGGGGGCGCCTGGGCGTCGGCCGAGAGGCTGACCTTGAGCGTTTCGGCGTCCACGAAGTCGACGGAATGGACGGTCAGTCCCTGAGCCGGGTTCCCCGTGTCGCTGATCAGAAACTCCACCCGGGCGCCGGGAGCGAATCCCCTCCCGCGCAGGGTGACCTCGACCTCGGTGTCGCCCGGGTGCATGAAACCCGGCTCGGCTTGGAGTATCTGAATGGCTGATGATTGGGGCTTATCTTCCGGGGCGGAAGCGCCGCAGCCCGCCAAGGTCACAGCGGTCAAGACAAGCCACCCTTTCAAAAAACTGGCTTTGCTCATAGTTGCATTGTACGGACACGGGATGAATTCTTCCGCCTGCCCTTTCATTTTTCCACCAGCACGAAGGGCGCCCAAAAGAAGGGATGGGCGAAGCGGTCATTCCGCAGCATTTCTCTCTGGACGGCGGCTATCGCCTCGGCATCGCCGGAGGCGCGCTCGGCATAGAAGCGGCCGGCAAAGTGGGCGGTGGCGAGGTCGTCTACCTTCCATAAGCTGGCCAGCACCGCTCGGCTGCCGGCATCGAGAAAGGCCTGGGTCAGTCCCCTGAAATCGTCGCCAGGAGGAATGTCGGAGTAATATCCGGCACCCAGGGCTGTTTCGCAGGCGCTGAGGAAGACCAAATCGGCGTTGAGGCGCAGTTCCATGATTTCACGTGCCTCCAGAAGGCCGTCCCCGCCCGGACCGCTCTCAAGGACCAAGGCCGAACCGAGCGGATTGCGGCGGTCGAACGCGCCGTGGGTGGCCAGGTGGAGGAATCGATAATCCGGCGCCAGTTTCTTGAAGAACGGCTCAGTAGCCTCGGTGCCCATCAAGATGCAGACTTCACTTTGAAAGACCTCCTCAATGCGCCGAACCTCCTGTGAGGCGTTGGCAAGGCGGGCGGCCTGAGGAACCAGCGCCAGGATGTCCTTGCCGGCGGGGGGTGAAGCAAGGGAGCCGCCCCCGCCTCCTGTCTTCCCGTGACCGCCGCCACCTACGCCTTGGTTGCCATTGACAGCCGCTAGGGGATCGCCGGACGATGCGGATTGCAGTCCGGCCAAGTAGCTCACCGTGAAGTCCTGGACCAGAAAGCGTATGCCTTCGGAAGCTGGCCCTCGAAGCCCGCCCGGCTTTCCGCTGCGACTCTCTCGCCTTTCGACGGCCATTGACTCCACAGCAGACCCGCCCTCGCTCAACAGGGCTGAGAAAGGCAGGTAGTGCAGGACTCCGTGAGGGACGATGCTCAGGCGGGTGATTCCCTCCAGCCAGCCGCGAGCCTGCAAGGGGGCGATCAGCAGCCGGTACAGTCCTCGGGCGGGAGCGCGATAGTCCTGGCGGCCCGTCTTGGCCATGCGTTCGCGCAGCAGGCTGACCCGGGTCGTCAGACTCTCCGAGCGGACAGGCGTCAACAGCGAATGAAAGCGGTCGCGGGTGAGGACGAAGGCAGCCAGCCCCTCGGCCGTTTGCAGGTATTCAATCACAGCCGTCCCGGGACGCAGGCGCTGCCTGAATCGGGCCAGACGCTCGGCGGGATCGGCTGCCGTTGGGTCAGGCATGTCCGTCCGGCGAGACGGCCAGCCTTGCTCCTCGAGGCGGCCGAAGACGCTGTCAAGAGTCCCGTCGGGCAATCGGCTTTGGCTTTCTGGGGCCTGCTGGAGCGCCAAAGAAGTCAGCGCAGGGGAAGCATGAGCCCCAGGAAAGGGACGGTTGCGCAGCCGTTCCGCGACGAGCAGGGCTTGTGCATCCTGCCCCAGTTCAAGCAACAGAGGCACCAGCGCCTTGTAGGGCTGGTCGCGGCTGTCGATATAACCGGCGTGGAAACGATCCCGTTCCAAGCCCTGCCGGACCGATTCCAGCAGGTCGATGGACTGCTCGAAAGCCCGCGCCGCTTCTTCCTTGGCTCCCAGTTGGCGCAGGCAGGTGCCCAAGTAGTAGGCGATGCGCCAAGCGGCCTCGGGGAATCCGCCTTGCAGACTCGACTCCAGGGCCGAACGGTAAAAGGGCAAGGCTGCCGAAGGGTCGCCGCCGGACTGCTCGACATGCCCCCGGACAGTCTGAGCCTGGGCCAGCAGCGGCTCGCCTTTCAGGCGTTCCGCCGCCTCAAGGGCCAGGATCGCCGTAGCCCGCGCCTCCTGCCGATGGAGAAGGCGGGAAAGGGCCAGTGCGGCGCGCATGAGGCAAGCGGTGCGCAGAGACTCATCTTGCCCGTCCTCGATCGACCGGCAGGCCGCCCGGTACCAGGTGAGCGCCTGGGCGGGCTCGCGGCGATGCCACTGGAGATCGCCCAGAGCGATGCGGGCGGCAGCCCCTCCGGCCGGCCATGCCAGGCTGTCAGCGGCTTGCAGGGACCGACGCAAGGCGTCCTCGGCGGCGGCAAGGTCGCCCAGCAGCACGGACGCGGCACCGATCTCCCGCCAGGCGGCGGACTCCTGGACCTTCATTCCCGCGTTGGCGTAGAACTCGGCCGCGCCATGCAGGTCGTCCCAGGCTTCTTCATAGTGTGCCGTCCACAACAAGACTTTGCCCCGGGCCCGCATCCAGTCGGCCTCCTGCTTTCGGGCACCGGACCGGCGGGCCGCCTCAAGCGCCTCGCTGAGTAGGGTGAGCGCCCGGTCGCTGCCTCCCAGGCCCAACTGGGCCAAGCCCATGTTGCCCAAAGCCAAGCTGGACTGATGCTGGAGTCCGCCTTGGAGACTGACTTGCAGCGACCCGCGCAAGTGCTGCACGGCCTGCCGATAGTCTCCCAGCAGCAGGGCGCGTCCGCCCAGGTTGGCCAAGGCGTCGGCGATGCCCCGGCTGAAACCGCTCGAGCGGAAGTCGTCCAAAGCAGCCTGATAGTGCTCCAGCGACTCAGAATGGCGACCCAGTTCGTCGTAGACGAGTCCGAGGTTGCTCAGCGCTGCGCCGCGGATGCGCGGATCGTCCAGTTCTTCAGCGATGGCTAATCCCCGGTCCAGAACCTGAAGCGCCTTGGGGTAGTCGGCCACATTCCAGTAGGCCAGTCCCAGATTGTTGAGCGACTTGGCCGCGCCTTCCAAGTCGCCAAGCTGGCGGTGAAGGGCCAGCGATTGTTGGAAGTCCTCAGCCGCGAGGTCGTATTCGGCACTCTGGAGCCGGCAGTTGCCCTGATAGCGCAGTGCTTCGGCCTCCCCCTCCCGACCGCCAGCCTGACGGTAGATCCTGAGCGCCTCCTGAAACTTGGGAAGCGCCCTCTTGGCCCCTTGAAGCCGGTAGGTCTCCTTGCCTTCTCGCAGCATGCGGTCGGCCGACTCTACGGCGGTGTCCGCGGGCTGAGTGCAGTGGACGGCGGAGAGAACCAAGACCGCCGCCCAAAGGGCCATTCTCACGGGGCTCTTCCACCCGTCCTGTCGATCACTCCCGTTGATGGAAAGGCGAGCGTGGTCCCGCTGCGCGGAGAATGCCGGCATTCGATCTGTCAGGGCCGTAATGTGTCTTGACCGTCGATCCGGCAGCGGCCGGCAGGTGCCCGCCGACCGGGGAACGCCGCAACCGGTTGGGGATCTTCTCATGGCGCGACCCTGAAGGGAATGAAGGACGAGCGCCAGCGCTGTCCTTGCCTCCCTCGGGCCTCGACCTGCAAAAAGTACTTGTGCCCGGGCTCAAGTCCGGCCTCTTGCGGGATCTGCCCGCGGTGGGAGCTGCTTTGGGAGCGCCACACCGGCTCGCCCTCCTCTGACACCACCCACACAAAATACCATTCGGCACCGTCCTGCGGCGCAAACTCGAAGTCAAAAACGGCTTCGACCGCAGACTCGGGACGCGGAGCCAGCACTTCGATTGAGGCTTCTTCCTGAGTGCTTCTCAGCAAGCGCGTCTCCCCGGACTCCACAGGGTGCTGCTGGGAATGAGTGGGCGGCCAGACATCGTAGGCGATCAGCGAGATCAGCAGGACCGCCGCGATGGGCGCCAGATACCGGGTCAGTCGGCGCCGCCCCGGCTGCCGGTATCCGACCGGCCGCATCTCGGGCCTTGGGACTTGCGGCATTGAAACTTGGGACCTTGTCTCGGCGGGTTGTCCTTGGCGCTCCATTTCGACAAGAAAAGCGATTTGATCGAGGCAGGCGCCGCAGTCCGCCAAGTGGACTTCCACTTCAGTCCGAGAGTCGTCTCCAAGCCGTCCGTCGGCATAGGCGGCCAACGTCATCTCGTCGGGACAGCGGCCTCGGCTGCCCGTCGGCTTTGGTCTCATCGATCGCAATCCTTCCTTCAAGTCTCCGGCGGTGAAGGGATCGTCGGCATTGCGCGAACGGCTGGCAGAGCCGTTGGCCCGCTCACTCCCCTTCACGGGGGGACTCTCATGTGGCCGGTCGTTCGAATCGCTCATGGTATTGTCACGGACATCTCGCGGTGCCTTCCTGCGGATCTACTTCTTTCTCGGCCGCAGCATGGTTCGAAGCTGGTTCAGGGCTTTGCGGATTTCGCGGTCGGCCTTCTGCGGATTCGGCAGACCGGTCAGGCGCGCCACTTCGGACAGGGTCAGTTCCTTCTCGAAGCGCAGCCTCAGCAGCAGGCGTTGGCGGGCCGGCAACTGCTTCACGGCTTCTCGGATGCGCGACAGTTGCTCTTGCTTGAGGGCGGCGGTCTCGGGATCGGCTTGAGGCGCGGGCAGGTACTCCTCCACAGACCGCTCGCCGCCGCTGAGCCGAGGACCGGCCCGGGTCCGCCAAGCTTCCAGGAGGGCCCGTTCGCGAGCAGACAGGCTGGCGGCGATGCGGCCTGCGCCCAGTTCGGCCTCGGCCCGCGTCCAGCCAGGGAACAGCGGGCGCAGGGTTTCGAAGGCGGCGTCCAGTCCCATGCCCTCGCGATAGAGGCGGCGGAAGAGTTCCCGATCGGGACGGCTCAGCTTGGCGATTGACTTGAAGAACCTGAAACGGCCCGAGCGGCTGCGCTTCCAGTCCAGGCACAAGTTGCGCACAACCACCCTGAGCCAAGTCTCGAAGCGCGCCGGGCCCCGCGGATCAAAACGCCGCAGGCGGCGCAGACGGTCCCGACAGAGCCGCTCCGAGACGAATACGAAGCCCTCAGACACCTCGTCCTCGTCGTGCGCAAACTTGCGCACCACTTGCAGCAGAATCGGGGAATAGATCTCAAGGAATTGTGATTGGGCCGCCTTTGGGTCGAAGTGTTCGGCCCCCTCGAGAAACTCCTCGATCCAGCTCTTTGCTTGCTCGCTCATGAGACACTCTGCCAACCTTCGGGAGAAGCGGCATCGGGCTTTCCTCAGGGGCTAACACGCCCCTCCGGCGCCTCAAGTTCCGTAAACACACGCCAATTGTCCGTGCACTAAGAGCGTCCGGCGGCAGCCAAGGTCGCCCGCCGGAAAGGCGGCCTGCCGATTTCCGAGGCTTTTCCGTGGGAGGCTGGCAAGCCGACGACAAGCCTGTTCGAGAGCACACAACCGAGAGGAAGATGAACATAAAAGCAACGTCCTGGAAACCGATTCTGACTGACCCATTGCCCGCCCTGCTGTCCGGTCTCCTGGCCGCCGCCCTGACTCTGGCTCCCTTGGCGGCGGCCGAGAAGAATGACCCTTCTGATTACAAATCAGCCTACCAGCGCCTGCAAGAACTTGCCGGCGACTGGCGCGGCTTCATTAGGGAACGCGACCAAGAGGCTTTCGTCAACTACCGCCTCACCGGAGGAGGTTCGGCCCTGATCGAGACCTTTGGACGGGGTGAGCAAGGCAGCATGAGCACCGTTTACCATTTGGACGGCAACGACTTGCGCCTGACCCACTACTGCGGCGCCAAAAACCAGCCCCGCATGAAGGCCGTCGGCT
>DATIPO010000151.1:0-119671 GCA_035471925.1 Acidobacteriota bacterium | reverse complement strand
CCACGCGCGTGGATCCCGTGCAATCGCTGCGTAGCGAGTAGAGTCAAGGACGCCGACGACGAAGCGAAGGACAAGAAGTGGGATGTCAATGAGCCAGCCGGACCCACATCTGAAGTCCCTATTAGATCCCGACAGTAGCCGGTGTTGCAGCACGCCGGGCGTTTTAAGCGTCCCTCACGCTATTACACGCTTTCAGCGTTCGGGAATTCCGCCCTTGAAACCCAGGGTAGAGCGAGGGCGCATTAGCGCCGGAGCGGCACCCTGGGTGAGCCAATAACCTCCCAAAAAACCCTGAAAGGGTGGAATAACTGGCCTTTTCAAAGCATCATGTTACGGGCTTTGCGACACCCTCCGACACGTCTCGTTGCATAATACTCCGACGTCCTGCATTAGTCTTTGTATTGGGTGTTGCTTAAGCTCCTGACGTTCTGCATTAGGCACTGTATCGGGAATCGCATGGACCCCTAAATGCCCGGCACTAAGCGTGGTATCGGGAATCGCGTGAAACCCCCTGACGTCCAGTAATCAGGCATGGTATCGGGAATCGCGTGAACCTCTGACATCCTGATCAGGCGTCGTATTGGGACAATTCCTCGGCCTTTTCTTCCCACTCCCAGTAGAGGTCGGTAAGTTGTTGATCGACCGTGGCGTGGGATTGGGAGAGGTCCTGCAGTTTCTCGTAGGACTGCTCGGGATCCTGCAGAAGGTCCTCCAGGCGGGACTTCTCCGACTCCAGGCGGGCCACTTCGGCTTCCAGGGCTTCGACCTCCTCACGCATCTTGCGCAGGCGGTTCTTGGAGGGCTTGGGCTTGGAGGAAGCCACGGCATCGTCCCTGCGTCCGGACGGGCCGGGAGAATCGGCGGCATCTTGGGCATTCGTTGCCTGGGGCTTCCCTCCCGCCGAACCGGGGCGATTGGAGGCAGAGACGCCATCTCCGGCACGGCCCGCCCTACCGCTGGGGCCCGATTTCGTGGAAGCCCCACCGCTCGCGCCCGAGGTCGCGGACGCCCGGACGCCGCCCTGGCCCGAGCTCTTCCGAGGGCTGCGCTGGGTCGTGCTTCTCCCGCCGTCACCGCCAGACGTGCCCTCGGCCAGTCGTTGGCCGCGCCCGGACGCCAAGGGATCTTCATAGTGCAGGTCGCTGAGCGCCTTGAGAGGGTGAAGGCCGCCGTCGTGCAGCCAGTAGAACTGGTCGACTACGTTGCCCAGGAAGTAGAGGTCGTGTGAGACCACCACCAAGGTGCCTTTGTAGGTCGAGAGCATCTGTTCCAGGGCCTCGCGGCTGGCGATGTCGAGGTGGTTGGTGGGCTCGTCCATGATGAGGACGTTGGCCGACTCGTAGACCAGTCCCGCCAGCGCCAAGCGGCTGCGCTCCCCTCCACTGAGCGCCTCCAGAGGCTTGTCGATGTCGTCTCCGCGGAAAAGAAAGAGAGCCGCGAAATTGCGCAAGTCCTCGTCGGTGGTGCGCGGATCGAGCCGGCGCAGGACGTCGTAGACCGTCTCCTCGTCCTCGCCCAGCTCAGGCTCCTGCGAATAGTAGGCCAGGTCGTTGTTAGGTCCCCATTCAAAGTCTCCGTCCAGCACGCGCAGATCGCCCACCAGAGTCCTGAGCAGAGTGGTTTTGCCGCTGCCGTTGGAGCCCACCAGCCCGATGCGTTCGCCCCGGCGGACGCTCAAAGAGACATCCCGCAGCACCGTCTTGGTGGGATAGCCCAAATCGGCCTGGCGCAAGGTGAAGGTCTGGGCTCCGCCCCGCCGTCCCTCCGAGATTCTGAGGTGCATCACGGCCTGATCGCGCTGGGGCGCCTCCAGCCACTCGGTCTTCTCTAGCTGCTTGCGGCGCGATTGGGCCTGCTTGGTCTTTTGTCCGTAGATGTTGCGGCGGATAAAGTCCTGGGTCTTGGCCTTCCATTCCTGCTGTCGCTCGTACTCGTCCTGAAGCTGCTTGAGCCGCTGCTGGCGTTCCTTGCGGGCTTGGGTGAAGGAGCCCGAGTAGAGGTGCAGACGCTTGCCTTCCAGTTCCCAAGTATGGTCGGTGACATCGTCCAGGAAACGCCGGTCGTGACTGACCACTACGTAGGCTTCGGGGAGTCCCCGCAGATACTCGGTCAGCCACAGGATGGCCTTGAGGTCGAGGTGGTTGGTAGGCTCGTCGAGCAGCAGCAGATCGCTGGGCGAAAGCAGCGTCTGGGCGACCAGGAGACGGTTTTTCTGTCCCCCCGAGAGGCGTTCCCAGGGAGCGTCGATGAGTTCTTTGGGGAAGCCGATGCCCAAGAGGACGGCCTCGGTGCGGGCTTCGTAGTCGTATCCGCCGTGAAGGTGGAGGCGGCTGCGCAACTGGTCATACTCGTTGGCCAGTTGATCGGACAGCCTGCCCTCGGCCATGTCATGTTCAAGCTGGGAAACGCGCTCCTCCATGTCACGGAAGTGCTCGAACACCCGCAGCGCCTCCCGGCGGACGCTGTTTCCGGGCTGGAAATCGGGGATCTGGGCGATGCGCCCCACCTCCAGCCCCGAGGAGCGGGTGAGGCGTCCTTCATCGGGCTTCTCCTTACCCTCGATGAGGTCGAAGAGGGTGGTCTTGCCCGTCCCGTTGCGTCCGATGAGCCCGATGCGCTGGCCCTCGTTGCACTGGACGGTGACGTCGCGGAAAAGCACCTGGGTGCCGAATTCCTTGCTGACGCTGTCTAGGCGGAAGATCATGCAGCCTAATCAGGAACCGGCCTGCAGTTGCTTGCGGCGGGTCTCGTAGAAGGGATCACCCTGGCGCCACTGCATCATCTCCTCGGCGTTGGCCACCTCGGTAATGAGCTTGATGGTGAACTCCATCAACTGAATCGAACCGTCCAGCGGCCACTCGGGGTCGAATTCATCGCTGGGCTGATGGTAGTTGTTGGCGGTGTAGTCATCCATCAACTGCTTGCCCCAGCCGGCGGGCTTGTCCTCGAATTGCAGTCCCATGTCGAGATAGACCGAGGGGACGCCCACCTTGACGAAATTGAAGTGGTCGGAGCGGAAATAGTAGCCCTTCTCGGGCGAAGGATCGGGCGACAGGGTCATGTCCATCTCCAACGCCACCTCTTGCACGAGCGGGTCGAGAGTGGAACGCTCGGCCCCCAAGGGAACGATGTCCTTGGCCCTTCCCCACACGTTGACGCCGTCGATGTTGATGTTGGCCTGGGTGTCCGACAGCGGAACCAGAGGGTTCTGGGCGTAGTACTGGGATCCCAGCAATCCCTGCTCTTCCGCCGTGACGGCCGCGAAGATCACGCTGCGCTTGGGCCGCTGGCTTTCGGGATAAGAGACCATGACCCGGGCCATCTCGATGAGGGCGGCGGTCCCAGAGGCGTTGTCGAAGGCCCCGTTGTAGATCAGGTCGTCCTGGTTGCGGAAATCGACCGTGGCCACCGACTTGCCCAAGTGGTCGTAATGGGAGGTGACGATCACCACTTGCTTCTTCAGGTCGGGATCGGAGCCCTCCAGCTTGGCCAGCACGTTGGACGCCTCGGCTCTGCGGATGGCGTTGTCGAAGGCCACCGAAACCTTGAAAGGCAGGTCCATAGGCTGGAAATCAGAGGAAGCGGCCGCCTGGCGGGCGTCCTGGAAGCTGCTTCCCGCCGCCTGGAAGAGTTCGTCGGCGCGCTCGTTCTTGATCCAGGACTCAAAGCGGGTGCTCTTCTCGCCCTGAGCTGGCAGGGACATCTGCTCGCCCGTCCAGGAGTTCACCACCACACCCCAGGGATAGCCGGCCATCTCGGTTTCGTGGATGAGGATCACGCCTGCGGCGCCCCGGCGGGCGGCTTCTTCCAGCTTGTAGGTCCAGCGTCCGTAGTAGGTCAGCGCCTCGCCGCCGAAATGGTGAGGATCCTCGGAAGGCGGATCGTTGACCAGCACCAGCACCACTTTGCCCTCCACATCGGCGTCCTTGTAGTCGTTCCAGTCGGCTTCGGGAGCGTTGACGCCGTAGCCCACGAAGACCAAGTCAGCCTGGGAGACCTCGATGCGCTCTTCCTCGATCCCGGCCCAGACGACCACGTCCTTGGGCATGGTCAAACGGTGCTCGGCCTGTCCGCTGATTTCCAGCGTCAGGTCGGAGGAGGCCGTCATGCCCACCAGGGCAACCTGCTGAAAATAAGAGTCGCCGTTGACAGGCTGCAGTCCCAGGGCTTGGAACTCGTCTCGAATGTAGTTGGCCGCTTTCTGGCCGCCAGGGGTTCCGGGAGCCCGTCCCTCGTACTCGTCGGCGGAAAGTGTCTGAAGGTAGCGCGAGTAGCTCTCCTTGGACAGCGTCTCAGGCTCGGGTGCCTGGCAGGCCGCAGACAATAAAAGAAGGAGGGCTGAAAGGGTCCATACTCGGTTCGCAGATGTCGCAGATTTCTTTGCCATGAGGATTTCTTCGCTTTGATTCCCGGCGCTCTTCAGCGCAGGTACTTCCGTTCAATGTCCATGATCTTCTCGACGCGGCGACCGTGGCGCTCTTCGCCGTAGGGAGTGTCGAGCCAAGTGCGGACGATGGTACGCATGCTTTGGCTGGAGATCATGCGTCCGCCCAGGGTGAGGACGTTGGCGTAGTTGTGCTGACGACTGTTGCGGGCCGTTGCTTCGTCATAACAGAGGGCCGCCCGCACGCCTGGAACTTTGTTGGCGGCCATGCAGGATCCGATGCCCGCGCCGTCCACCAGAATGCCCCAGCGGCAGCGCCCCTGAGAGACGGCCAGGGCCACCTGAAAGGCGATGTCGGGATAATCGACGGGGGATTCGTCGAAGACCCCCACGTCGTGGACTTCGTGTCCCAGCTCCTGCAACAGCGCCTTGACCTCTTCTTTCATGGCGAATCCGCCGTGATCGGCCCCCAAGGCAATCAGGCCGCCCGAGGACTCTTGCAGGACGATCCCACGCTTGTATGCCGCCTCGCGCGCCAAATCGGAGATCACCGCTCCCTCGGGAACGGCGAACGTCCCACCCTCGGGAATGCCTTGCAGGTCTTCTTGCAGGATGATTTTGGCCATGATCCTCCCCAGGTTTTCGATTCTAACAGAGAGGGCCTGCCTCCAACAGCCGGCGGCCTGCGCTTGCCCCGACAGAAAAAAACGGAAGTTTCGGGAATGAATGGGTGACCTGTCAACATTTCATAAAGGTGAAGGGAGCAAGCAAGGGACTATGAGCACGACACCTCAGATTCGGAGCAAAGAAATGGCCAACATGGACAAGCTCTGGCATCTCAAGCAGTGCGGACTGATGGAGAACCTGGGCGAAGAGGACATCGAGGCCGTCGCCGGCATCTGCAAAGACCGGCTCTACGCCAAAGGCGATACGCTTTTTGAGCGCGGCGAACCCGCCAACTTCATCTACATCCTCTTTCGCGGAAGCGTCCGCTCAGCGGTGGGAGATGAAGGCGGCAAAGAGCGCATCGTGGGCTTTTTCAAGACCGGCGACGTTTTGGGAGAGAACATCCTGGGTCCCCGCCCGGCCCATCAATCGGAGGCCACCGCACACGAGGAATGCTGGGTGGGGGTGATTTCCCGCAAGGACTTCGTGAGGCTGCTGACCCAGCGTCCCAGCCTGGCGCTCAATTTCATTCGCATCCTGAGCGAGAAGCTGGGCGAGGCGCGGGAAGACATCAAGTCGCTCAGTTTCATGGGCACCGAGGAACGTCTGGCTCAGACCCTGATCAAGCTGGGCACCAGCCACGGAAAGGAAATCGTCTCTCAAGACTGCGTGCGCAAGTTGCGCTTCGCCCTTTCCCACGAGCATCTGGCCCGCCTGATCGGCGCCAACCGGCCCCATGTTTCAACCATCATGTCGGGGTTCCGCAAGAAAGGATTCATCGAATACCAGGGACGCAAACTGCTCATCAACATGAAGCGCATGGCCACCCTGACCGATGCCGTGCCCGGCAACGGAAGCAGCACGGCAAGGAGCATTTGTTAATGTTTTGACATGACGTCAGTTGCACAGAGTTCTTTGGACGCCAATGGAAAAGGCCGCTAAACTCATGACGTGGTTTTCGGTCGCAAACGACGGACGATCTTTCAGCAGGAGGCCCTGCCTCACCGGCAAGCCCTCTACCGCGCCGCTCTGGGTCTGTCGCGCAATCCGTCGCTGGCCGAAGACTTCGTTCAAGAGACTTACCAAGAAGCCTGGAAGTCCTTCGCCGGCTATCAGCCGGGTACCGACTGCAAAGCCTGGCTCTTCCGCATCCTCTTCCGCGTCCGGGGAAAGCACCTGCGCAAGCAGGGGCGTTTCCAATGGGTGGAGATCGAGGACGTGTCAGAAGAATATCTGGCTGTCGAAGCCTCCGAGACGCGGCACTTGGAAAGCGGCGAAGTGCTTCAGGTCATCCGATCGCTGCCGGAGCACTACCGCACGGTCCTGGTACTGGCCGACGCTGAAGGCTTCACCTATCAGGAAATCGCCGACATCCTCGACCTTCCTTTAGGGACCATCATGTCGCGCCTCAACCGGGGCCGCAAGATGTTCCGGCGGAAGTTCTTGGAGGCTTCGCAGGGAGACAAAACAGCCTGATATTAGGGTCTCCAGCGTTGGAGATCCGACAATAGAGGAAAGCGGGATCGGTTATCGTCGCAATTGTTAAGTAGCCGACAGCAACTCCGGTCCCGCCAAGTTAGAGTAACGAAAGTGATGACACGACATCAGCCACGCGGTTGCGGCAAGACCTTGCAGCTCCTCGATGATTTCATATCGGGTGAATTGTCGGTGGAGTCCAATCGCGAGATTCTCAGTCATCTGGAACACTGCGCCTCCTGCGACAACGAGCAGCAGGCGCGGGAGCAGATGCGGGAATCGCTGCGTCAAGCCTGGCACAACCAGCCGGTCCCTGACGGGCTGAAGGGACGCATCGTCGGCGGTCTCGACGGCTCCCCCGGCGTCCTTCGCTATTTGCGCCGGGCGGCGGGCTTCATTGTGGCTACACTGGCCCTCTATTTGGTTTGGCAGTTCTTTCCCCTGACGGCTTCGGCGGTCGATCACTACTATCAGGCCCTCAGGGACCACTTCCAGTGTCAGGAAGTCGCCCAGCAGCCGCCGCTGCCCATCGCGGTGACCAGCCCTGAAATCGACCAAGCCCTGGCATCGCTCCCGGACGAATACGAGCTTACGATGGGCCACTACTGCCAGGCCGAAGGGGTCGAGTTCTTCCACTACAATTTCCGTTCCCGAAGCAGCCGGGCCCGGTTTTCGGTGGTCATCGAGGCCCGGGCCCCCCGCGAGATTCTGGCCCAGCGGGAGGACCTGGTACGGCAAGTCATAGGCTCTCTCGACGTCAGTATTCTTCACGGCCAGGAGGCCACGGTCTTCGCCTTGGAGACCGAGGGCTACTTCGTCTACCTGGTTTCTCAGGAAAAGGAGCGCGAGCAGGCCCAGCTTTTCGCCCGAGCCCTCCTGCCCACCCTCGAGAACCTGCTCTGATGGGCACATCCTACCGTCCCCACGGAACAACCTCTTGACCTCTACTACTGAGCCTGCAAGAAAGTGGGACTTGTGAATTTTTTGCCGATTTCCCCGGCCGGCGTGCGAGAATGGAAGGGAGACAATACGGCGGTCGGCGGCAGGGAGCAGTTGACTTCCGTCGGTTGGCCGCTTGGCAAAGAGGCACCTTTCTCCAGTAGACTATAGGTTGTCGGGGGAGGAGCCGTCGGCGTCGGGTTTCCATCCTTTCAATCGGCGTCGACGGCTCCGTTTTTTGGCCTCCTTACTTTAAGGACGCGCTCAATGGACCGGCCCAGAGACCGCACAGAAGCCGCCCGCCAGGAATTCAGGCGCAATCTCAAGTCCGCACTGATACTGCTGGCCGTGGTCTTCGGAGTGGCCCTGCTCCCCGTGGGAATCGTCTGGTTCCTGGGCGGCGGCGGAGTGGGAGCCGGTTCGGGAAGCGGACCGAGCGGCTCATCAGGTGAGAGCGCCCACGCCGCCGGTTTTGTGGCGACCGCCTCGAAAGAGCCCGACGACATCCACTTTGAAAGCAACGAGGCCGTGCTTGCCGGCGACTTGGTGCTCCCCCAGGGTCCCGGACCTCATCCCGCACTGGTGGCCGTTCACGGCTCAGGACGCCTGACCCGCCGGGGACTGCGGCGCGTGGTGGACGAAATGGTGCCGCGCGGATTCGCCGTCCTCATCTACGACAAACGGGGCGTGGGGCGCTCCTCGGGACTTTACAGCGGCATCGGACCCGCCAACAGCGAGCACATGCTGGGGCTGCTGGCCGAGGACGCCTTGGCGGGCGTCCGCTTTCTCTCACAGCATCCCAGGATCGACCGCCGCCGCATCGGGCTGCTGGGATTCAGCCAAGCCGGCTGGATCATCCCAAAGGCCGCCGCCCAGTCTTCCCTGGTGTCCTTCGCGGTCATCGTCTCGGGACCCACCGTGACCGTGGGCGAAGAGATCTACTACAGCCGCCTGACCGGCGAACATCCGGGAGGCCCGAGCGATCTCTCTGAGCGGAAAATCCGCCGTCTCCTGGCTGAGTTCAAGGGTCCTCGCGGATTTGATCCCCTGCCCTCCCTGCGCATCATGACCGCACCCACCCTGTGGATCCTGGGCGAGAAGGACCGCAGCATCCAGATCCCCGAATGCGTGGTCCACCTCGACCGCCTCATCGAAGAAGGCAAGCCCTTCCACTACAAACTCTATCCCGACGCCAACCACGGCCTGCGCCTCTCGGACGGCACCGGCATCGACTATTGGGATGAGGTCGAAGAGTTTATCCGGGACCAGTGGGATTGAAGTTCGAGGTTCGATTTTCGAAGTTCGAACGGGTCAGGAACAACCCACCGGCTGGCGGTCGAGGACTTCCTGGTAGTACTTCTCGTACATGGGAACCACCTTGTCGATGGAGAAGCGTTCGACGGCGGTTTGGCGGGCCCGTTCGGCGAATCCGGTCAGGTTGTCAGGGTGGAGGATCTGCAGTGATTTGGCGGCCATGTCGGCGATGTCCCCCAGCGGACTCAGGAAGCCATTGACGGCCGGCGTCACCACTTCGGGCAGTCCGCCTACGTCGGTGGCCACGACCGGGACCTTGCAGGCCATGGCTTCCAGAGCAGCCAATCCGAAGCTTTCGGTTTCGGAGGGAAGCAGCATCAGGTCGCAGATGGACAGATAGCTTTCCACCATTCCCACCATCCCTACAAAGAAGATCTTCTTGGAGAGTCCCAATTGACGTGCCAGATGCTGGGCCTTTGAGCGCTCCACCCCGTCCCCCATCATGAGCAGGACGGCGGGAACTTGCTGCTGCACCTTGTCGAATACGTGCACAACGTCCTGCACCCGCTTGACGGGCCGGAAATTGGAGGTGTGAACCAGGATCTTCTCGCCGTTGGGTGCGAAGCGGGAGCGCAGTTCGGGCGACTCCATGCGCCGCACACGTTCGACGTCCACGAAGTTGGGAATGGTGCGGATGTCGACGTCCACGAATTCTTCCAAGGTGGCTTGGCGCAGAAATTCGCTGACCGCGGTGACTCCATCGCTTTGCTCGATGCCGAAGCGGGTGATGGAGAGGTAGGAATGGTCTTTTCCCACCAGCGTAATGTCGGTTCCGTGCAGGGTAGTAATGACGGGCAAGCACTTGGGACGCATCATCTCGCGGGCCAGATAGCCGCTGATGGCGTGGGGAATGGCGTAGTGAACATGCAGCAAGTCGAGATCGTGGCAGGAAGCCACGTCCACCATCTTTGTAGCCAGGGCCAAGTCGTAGGGGACGTACTCGAAGAGGGGATAGTTCATGGGCTCGACTTCGTGGAAGAAGATGTTGTCTCCCAGTTCCATAAGCCGGTTGGGCAGTGATGAGCTGATGAAATGAACGATATGTCCGCGGCGGGCCAAGTGCTGTCCCAATTCGGTGGCGACAATGCCGCTTCCGCCATAAGTGGGGTAGCAGGTGATTCCTATTTCCATAGTCGAATGTCCCGTTTCATTGATGTCCGCCGTCGGTCGGGTCGCGAGGCCCCGAGTAGTCCCCAGCCTTTCTCACGTTGGTTTAAGAATTCTCGTTGCATTTTTGCAGGACCGCCTCCCATGGCCATGCAGATTTATAGATGCCGTGACGCGGGCTTAGGATTCAGGGCCGGCTGCCTCGATGGCCCTCGCCGATCAGGCGGCATCCTCTTCAGCGGCTCGCCGTCGCCACGTCCATAGACCCGCCAGCAGGGGCAAGAAAGGCAGGACCAGCAAGAGCGTCCAGCGCAGGACGCGCAGGCCCCCCGGCGGCAGGTCGAGATGGCGGTCCACGGGACTGGGTGGCGGGATGTCGAGGACCTCGGCATCTCCCGCCAGCCACTGCACCGCCAAGAGGAAGAGATCCCCGTTGCGGTAGCGTCCGAGGTAGGCGTTGGCGGCGAAGTCGGAGTCTCCCACCAGCACGATGCGGGCTTGGGAATCGGGGTCAGAGGCGTCTCGTGTCAGGGATTTGGCGGCGGCTACCGCCACGAAATGAGGTCCGCGCCGGTCGTCTTCCGAATCGAAGCTGTGGACTCCGGCTGCGGCCCGGCTTTCGCTCCAACTGACGGGCGAGGTCGAGGACAGGCCGCGGGTCTCGTATCCCAGCGCGCTGGAGCGCCGTTGCACGCTTTGGGCTCGGGGGAACACCACCCGATAGCCGAAAATGGGGCGCGTCGACGGGTGCTGACGGTCGAGGATGGCCATCGGCGCGATCGCTCCCAAACCAGGATCCGAGGCCGACTCGTCGAGCACCAGGTCGTGGCCCAGCGCCAATCCGTAAGGGGCCAGAAAGCTGATCATGGAGAAATCGGTGAGGGGGTCGACCAGGATCATGAGGCGTCCGCCGCCCCGCAGGTAAGCGTGAAGCGCTTCCGCTTCCCTCGGCTGAAAGTCGATTTGAGGACCCGCCGAAATCACCACGTCGGCGTCCTCGGGGACGGCTTCGCCGTGAGCCAGCGAGAGCGTTTCAACCTGGTAGCGCTGGGCCCGCAGCGCTTCAGCCGCTAAACGGAAGCCCTCTTCGCTCCCATCCTCCAAGTCACGCTCGCCGTGTCCCTGCACGAAGTAGACCTTCTTGGGCTCCAGGCGTCCTACCTTGAGAATGGCCGAGGTGATTCGCTGTTCGTTGTCGTTGCGCCACTGCTGGAAGGGCGTGAGGATGTCGACCTTGTGCCTTCCCAGTCGGCTTTGCACCACCGCCTGGGTCGGCGTTTCAACCGAGTACCGGCGGGCCAACTCGGGTTGTTGCTGGGGATCGACGATGCGGTACTCGAGTTGATCGCTGAGCGATCGGTAGCGCTGCATCAGTTGGTGCAACGATTCCACCGCCGCTGGATCACGGATGAAGGCCAGAAGCTGGATGGGGATGTGGGTCTCTCCCAGCACGGCGGCGCTTTTGGGGGAGAGCGAATAGAGTCCCGCGGACGTGAGATCGATGCGCCGATAGCAGTCAGCGCTGAATACGTTCACCACAACCGTCCCCGACAGGGCCAGGAGGGCCAGAACGAGGCTGCGCCAGTAGAATCCGCTGGCGCCGGCGGCTCTCAGCCTGGGATGGTTGCCGTTCCAGCGGACGAGCATGAGGGAGAAGGCCAAGACCAGAACGCCGGTCGCGAGCACGAGGAGGCTCCAGCGAACCTGAGCCGGCCCGAACCAGATTCCAGCCGCCCCGCCCAGCAGCAGAATGGCGCCCGCCCAAGCTGTGATGCGTCCCGTGCGCGGCATGCCTCAGTTCCTCCAGCGCCGGGAAGTAACGGCCAGGCTGGAAAGGGCCAGTCCCAGTCCGCTGAGTGAAAGGTAATAGACCAAGTGGCGGGTGTCGAAAACGCCGCGGGCGAAATCGTCGAAATGGCGCGGAAGGGAGACGAAGCGCAGGAGCTGGGCGAGGCCTGCGCTTTGGATCTCGGGGAGGGAGGCGGCCAGCCACAAGACGGCCAGCATGACGAAAGACAGCACGGCAGCCAACACGCGGCTATCGGTCAGAGCGGCCGGGAAAAGCGTCAGGGCCAACATGGCCGTGGCCAGCAGCAACAGTCCGGCGGGAGGAAGCAGGGCCGCCGGCCAAGCCAGCCCGGGCTGGCTCCAGACCTGGGTCAGCAGGCAGAGCGCCAAGGCGGGCGCCAGAAGGCAGAGCAGGACGACCCACCCGGCCAGAAACTTGCCGGCCACGAGATGACCCGGGGTGAGCGGTGAAGTGAGCAGCAATTCCAGGGTGCCCTGGCGCCCTTCGTAGGCGAAGAGTCCCACGGCCAACAAAGGAACGACGAAGAGGAGAAGGCTTGCCAGGGCTTGGACGAAGGCCTCCAGCAGGGATGCCGGCAGGTCGGCCACGGGGGGAGCGGCGCCGCTTTGCAGGGCTTGGGTCGCCAGGGCCTGAACTTGGCTGCGCAGTCCCCCCAACAAGTGGAGGAAGAGCGCTCCCAGAGCCAGATAGAACAGCGCCAGCAGAAGGTAGGCGAGGGGGGAAGCGAAGAGGCGCGAGAGATCTTTGCGGGCCAGCGCCAGGACGGGATGAGCCGCGAGGGAACTCACCTGATCACCTCACTTTCGCCCTTGGCCCCACCGTCCGCCGCATGGCCGGGCGGTTCCAAGCGGTCTTCCGTCGTGAGGTGGAGGAAGATGTCTTCAAGCGAGGCGTCGCGGCTTCTCAACTCCAGGAGGGCGCAGCCGGACTCGATTACCGTGCGCGCCGCGGCCGCCCGTACGTCCCTGCCGGCTTGGGCTTCGACCAGCAGCAGCCGTCCTTGGCCGACCGACTCCTCCAGCATGGCATTGCGCACTCCGCTCAAGGACTTGAGCCGCCCGGGAAGGGATTCCACCGGGCCCTCCACCTGCATCTCGATGAGGGCCCCGCGTCCCAGCAGGGCGCGCAGTTCGCGCGGTGAGCCTTGGGCAATGAGGCGGCCGCAGTGGAGGATAAGGACGCGTCGGCACAGGCTGTCGGCCTCGGGAAGGATGTGGGTGGAGACCAGCACGGCCCGGTCTTCCGCCAGTCCCGCGATGAGCTCCCTCAGCTCGGCAACATGGGGAGGATCGAGGCCTTCGGTGGGCTCGTCCAGAATCAGCACCTCGGGGTCATGGATGAGGGCTTGGGCCAAGCCGAGGCGGCGTTGGTTCCCCTGGGAGAGGCGGCCGATCAGGCGCGATCCGAGGTGGGAAAGTCGGCACTGCGCCTTAACCTCCTCAAGTCGCCGTGCCAAGGGCTTGGCGGCACCACCCTGAACGGCGTCCACGAAACGAAGATAGTCGTCGACCCGCATGTGAGCATAAAGCGGGGGCTGCTGAGGCAAGTATCCGAGGCGGCTTTTGGCGATCCGAGGCTGTCGCAGCAAGTCGTATCCGGCAACCTTGACGGTTCCCGAGGTGGGGGGGAAGAAGCCCGCCAGGATGCGCATGGCGGTGGTCTTTCCCGCGCCGTCGGGACCCAGCAGTCCCACGACTTCTCCTTTCTCCACCCGCAGGGAGAGATCTTCGATGGCCTTTTTTCTGCCGTAGAGCTTGTTGAGGCGGCGGGCTTGAATCATGGCTCGGCGCGCGGCGGCATAGCGGTTTCTACATCAGGCTTCGGCGCTGGAGGCCCCCACCGGCTGGCCGGCGCCTCCGTAGCGTCCCTGCACGTATTCCTCCAGAATCTCCAGGAAATCGCCTGCAATGTCGGAACCTTTGAGGGTGCGGAAATGGCGTCCGTCGACATAAACGGGGGCCTTGGGCGATTCGCCCGTCCCCGGCAGGGAGATTCCGATGTCGGCGTGCTTGGACTCTCCGGGCCCGTTGACGACGCATCCCATGACCGCCACCTTGAGTTCCTCGACGCCCGGGTACTCGTCTTTCCAAGCCCTCATCTTGTGGGCCAGGACGTCCTGAATCTGGTCGGCCAGTTCCTGGAAGAAGGTGGAGGTGGTGCGTCCGCAACCGGGGCAGGCCGTCACACGAGGCGAAAAACTGCGGATGTGGAGGGCCTGCAGAACCTGCTGGGCCACGTAGACTTCTTCCCGCCGGTCGCCGCCGGGACGCGGGGTCAAGCTGACACGGATAGTATCCCCGATGCCCTTTTGCAGGAGCACCGAGAGTCCGGCCGTGCTGGCCACGATGCCGCGGGTGCCCATGCCGGCTTCGGTCAATCCCAGATGCAGAGCGTAGTCGCAGCGGGCCGCCAGACGGCTGTAGACCTCCGCTAAGTCGGGGACTTCCGAGACCTTGGCGCTGATGATGATGCGGTCTTTGGACAGGCCATACTCCTGAGCCAACTCAGCCGACTCGATGCCGCTGCGGATGATGGTCTCGATGAGGACTTCCTTGGCGTCCTTGGGCTGGTCGAGCTTGGCGTTCTCATCCATCATGCGCGAGAGCAGAGCCTGGTCGAGCGAACCCCAGTTAACGCCGATGCGCACCGGCTTTTCATTCTCCAGAGCCACGTCGATCATGGCCCGGAAGTTCTTGTCGTGATGGCGGCCCATCCCCACATTTCCGGGATTGATGCGGTACTTGGCCAGGGCTTGGGCGCACTCCGGGTAGCGCGTCAGCAACAGATGACCGTTGTAGTGGAAGTCGCCGATGACAGGCACCGGGCAGCCGCGCTTTTCGAGCTCTTCCACGATCGAGGGAAGGGCCTTGGCGGCCTCGTCGGTGTTGACGGTCACCCGTACCAGCTCGGAACCGGCCTCATGCAGCGCCTGCACCTGTTCCACGGTCGAGGAGACGTCGGCGGTATCGGTATTGGTCATCGATTGGACGACGATGGGGCTGTCGCCGCCCACCACCACATCGCCGACCTTGACCGCTATGCTTTCTCTGCGCTCAATCACGCCGCCATTGTATCGAAATCGCCGGTCGCCTGATGAGGCCGTCCAAGAATGGACGATTCGGAGGAGGCGAGCTTCCGTGCTAGCATCGCCAACATGAACATCGGTGCACGACTCAAGAAGCGCAAAAGGACGTCGGGCAATCAGCATCATCAGGCCGCTGAAAACGAGGAATCATCGGCTACCCAAAGCGGGGCCGTGGCGACTGCGGCGATGTGGGCGGCCCTGCTCTGGACGGTGATAGCAACGGCGGGTTCATTGACTGCTCCGGTGCAAGGGGCACCCCAAGAGGGGCGGACGGTGATCCGCGGGGCGCTTGTCGTCGACGGAAGCGGGCAAGATCCCCGGCGTGTCGACGTGGCCTTTGAGCAAGGACGCATCACATCGGTGGGCGAGGTGGAGCCGCGGGAAGGCGACCGCGTCCTGCAAGTCGAGGGCAAAGTGCTGGCTCCCGGTTTCATCGACCTCCACAGCCATTCCCGGCGCGGACTGCTGGAAGATCCCGAGGCGCCTACCCAAGTCTCCCAAGGCATCACAACTCTGATCGTGGGGCCCGACGGCAGCTCACCCTTCCCCCTGAGCGACTATCGCGCCCAACTGCGGGAAGCGGGAATGAGCGTCAATGTGGGACTGCTGGTGGGCCATGGGACGCTGCGTTCGCTGGTGATGGGCGGCAACTTCCGCCGTCCGGCCACGGCCGAAGAAACCGCGGCCATGACGGCCCTGGTGCGGTTGGCCATGCGCCAGGGGGCCCTGGGACTATCCTCGGGACTCGAATACGACCCCGGGTTCTACTCCGAGACCGAAGAACTGGTGTCCTTGGCCCGCGAAGCGGCGGCCCACGGCGGAATCTACATGTCCCACATCCGCGATGAAGAGGAAGACTCCGCGGAGGCCATCCAAGAAGCCATCGAGATCGGACGCCGCACGGGAGCCCCGGTTCAGATCTCCCACATCAAGATGGGCAACAAGAACGTCTGGGGACGCAGCGGCCAAGCCCTGGAGCTGATCGACCAAGCCGTCCAGTCGGGTGTGGACGTGGCCGCCGACTGCTATCCCTACAACGCCTGGGCCAGCGGACTGGCCATCTTGGTGCCCTCGCGCCAATTCGATGATCCCGCCGAGGTGGAGGCCGGCATCGAGCGCGTGGGCGGCGCTTCCAACGTCCTCATTACCCGCTATCAGGAAGAGCCTTCTTACGAGTTCAAAAGCCTGGAGGAGATCGCCCGCTCGCACGGCGTTTCTCCCGTCGAACTCTACATCGAGATGATGAAGAACGGCGGCGCCGGCATCGTGGGACGTTCCATGCAGCAGGACGACGTGGACGCCTTTTACCGCCACCCCCGCGTGATGGTGGCCAGCGATGGCGGAACCGACTCGCGTCATCCCCGCATGAGCGGCACTTTTCCCCGGGTGCTGGGACGCTTCGTGCGCCAACGCGGACTGCTGACCCTGCAAGAGGCGGTTCGCAAGATGACTTCCCTTCCCGCCTCGCGCCTGGGACTGAGCCAGCGCGGACGCATCGCTGCGGGCTACTACGCCGACTTGGTCCTCTTCGACCGCCACGAGGTGCTCGACCGCTCCGATTTCCAGAATCCGACGGTGCTTTCACAGGGCATCGAAGAGGTTTGGGTCAACGGAGTCGCCGTCTGGCGCGACGGAGAGGCCCTGCCCGCCCGTCCCGGCCAGTTGCTCACCCGTCCTTGATCAGCCCTTGGCAAAACAGCCTGAATCTCAGGCCTCGCCCAACTCGACACCGGGCTCGGTCTCCAAGCGGATGCGCCAGCGGGGCGACGTATCTCCCTTCGCTCCTCGCAGTGGAGGGGACCCAGACCCATCGTCCCCCTCGGACGGGCTGAGCAGCGCCCGATCGACCCTGTCCATCCAGTCCCGCAGACGAATTCCGCAGTAAAGTTCCCCAGGTTGGGCCAGCGGACCCAGCTTGGCATAGGCTTTGCGGCGCAGGCTGCGCATGCCCTTCTCCTGACCTTCAAGTCGCTTGAGGAATGCCGCCGTCACCTGAATCAGCCCCCGTAGAAAGTCGCCTTGAGGCTTGCCGCGCACCGTCAGCCAGATGCCCTCCCAGGCCTCATGCGCTTCCCAGAAGTACCCGTGATTGAAGAGATCGACGCCGAATAAGTAGTCCTGGCTTTCCCTCCAGCCGGCAGGATCGAAGGGCAGAGGATCGGCTTCCGGCTGACCGTAGGAGTGCCCCTTCTCATCCAACACCGGGTGGGGCGTCCGCCCGGGACGGTGCCGGTAAGGTGGAAAAGGGCGGTCCGAGAAGCGTCTCATCGCCCTACACCCTACCAAACCGCCGACATCGGGCCGGGCTGCGGTGTGGGCGGAGGCACGATATCTTGAGCTGGTGGAGATGGACGAGGCAGGATTGGAAAGGCTAAACTGGAGTTGTTCAGAAAGGAGCGGCCGTGAGCAAGAAGAACGACAAGGACCTGCGATTCGACACCAAGCTGATTCATGCCGGAGACCCGGAGGAGCGTATTGAGGGGGCGGTCAGCCTGCCCGTGTTCCAATCCTCAACCTTTGAATTCGGAGGGCAGGCAGACTACCACGACATCAAGTACATTCGCCTCAACAACACGCCCAATCATCAGGTCCTGCACCGCAAACTGGCCGCCCTGGAGAATGCCCAGGACGCGCTGGTAACCTCCTCGGGCATGGCCGCCATCACCACGGCCCTGCTCAGCGTCCTCAGCGCCGGCGACCATCTGCTGGCTCACGAAACACTCTACGGAGGCACCCACAACTTCATCGATCAGGACTTCAGGGACCTGGGCATCGAGATCGACTACATCGACCCCAATGACCCCGATTCCTGGGAAGACCATCTGAGGGCCTCCACCAAGGCCATCTATGTGGAAACCATCTCCAACCCGCTCATCGGAGTGGGCGATCTGGAGGCCGCCGCCGCCTTCGCCAAGGAGTACGGCCTCATCTCGCTGATCGACAACACCTTCGCCAGTCCTCTCAACTTCCGTCCCGCCGAGTGGGGATTCGATTTGTCTCTGCATTCGGCCACCAAGAGCCTCAACGGACATACCGACATTGTGGCCGGGGCCATCATCGGCAAGGCCCTGCTCGTGCGCCGGGCCCGCCACAAGCTCAACCACCTGGGCGGTTCGCTCGATCCCCACGCCTGCTTCCTGCTGCAACGGGGCATGAAAACGCTGGGAGTGCGCATGCGCCACCAAAACGCTTCGGCCCAGCGCATCGCCGAGTTTCTGGAAGAGCATTCAGGAGTATCCCAGGTCCACTACCCGGGCTTGGCGTCCCACCCCGACCATGAACGCGCCTCGCGCTTGTTGGACGGTTTCGGCAGCATGCTGAGCTTCGAGCTCAAGGGCGGAGTGGAAGAGGCCGACGCCTTCCTGAATGCGCTGGAGTTGCCTATCTCGGCCCCCAGCCTGGGAGGCGTGGAGTCGCTCATCACCCGTCCGGCCACGACCTCCCACGTGGGCATGACGCCGGAACAGCGCCGCCGCGCCGGAATCAGCGACACCCTTATCCGCTTCTCGGTGGGCATCGAAGACCCCGACGACCTCCTCGCCGATCTCACCCAAGCCCTGGAAAAAGCCGCCGTCACCGTGCGCACGGCTTGAGAGCCAGAGTGGATCATGTAGTACGCGTCTTGGGACGGGCGGTTTGGAAGGCCTCTTCGGGCTTGAAGCGCAGGCCGTACACCAACAGCAGCCAGAAGGCCAGCGACACCCAGGGAATGAAGTGGCGCATCACTTCGTAAGGCAGCAGATCAAAGGCCGGAGTCACGTAGACCACGTAGTTGAGCATGGTCGCAACCGTCACAGCCCATAGAACCGCTCCTCGAACCCGCCCCAGCTTGACGCCTGAACTGTAGGCCAAAGCCAAATTCAGCGCTGCGCACAGAAAGGCCTGAATGTGCACCAGCAAGGTGATGGCCAGAACGTAGAGGCTGCCCAAGACCCTTGAGGCGAAGAGAAAGTGCCCGAGAAAGATGCTCAGAAAGACGGCGATCATTCCGCTCGATCTCCACGTCCAGCGCAGTCGGCAGTTTCGGTGGATATCCAGTGTCATGGCCGTCAAAAAGCCGAAATGGATCAGACAGGTCATGTAGTAGAGGTGGAAGTAGAGGGAACCGACCTGACCCTGAAAGGCCCAGAGAACCGTGAGCAAAACGAAAGCAACAAGGGACCACCAGACAAACGCTCCCAGCAAGGGCATCTGGCGGGCGATCTCTGTCCGGCAGCCCCAGAGAAGATCAACGAAGATCAGAAGTTGGAACCCACACAGCACCCAAGTTACGGAATCGGGCATGGCCGGAAGTATGCCACGTTGCGCACTATGGGTGCAAGTTATATGGCATAGAAATAACTTGTAGATTCTATGTCTGACTAGGTGGACCGACCAATTGTGCTGATGTCAGGCACTCGCCTCCCTGCTGGGCGAGCCGGGAGCTTCCACCCCCCGACGCTCAAAAGGGCGGAGATCCGGATATGTTCTATTCACACTCCGGCTGGCCAAATTCACCGCAGGCTGGCGGCGGAAGGACACAGCAGGCCTCTGCCTCCATAATCTCTCCAACCACCAGACCGATACCGGCCAGGGCCAGCAGGCCCGTCAAGACCAACCCACTGATCAACCATTGAATTTTCCTGTTCATCGTGCTTTCTCCGTTGTTTTAAGTGAACGATTTGACTTACGCAGGCAAGCTTAGGAGAACCGCACGACAACATTGTAATCAGCGATTTCTGCTTGAAATAAACCGACCTGTCATGACGCGAGGAATCAAGCCGGGGAAGCTCTGGATCCCAGTAAACTCGGGCAGAGCACGCTAGGGAGCCAAGTTCACCAATAGGCCGGGTTCGGGATAGTGCTTGGTGTTGCGCGAGAGGATGCGCATGCGCAGATGAAGGGCAGTGGCCCCAAGGAGGCAGTCCACGGTGGTCAGCGTGATGCCTCGGCGCCGAAATCTTTGATACCGTCCAGCCGCCCTTCGAGCGATTTCCTGATCGACAAAAAGGATGCGGCAACAGCGGACGAAAGCCTCGGTGGCCTTCTCCTCACCGGGGCGCATGCCTGCATAGACTTCGTATATGGAAAGAACGCTGATCCAGGCCCGCCGTGCTCGGAGAAGCTGCGACAGGACCGGGAGAGAGTATTCCTCACCCTTCAAGAAATCGATGGCGACATCGCTATCAATTAGAACTGGAGGACTCGTCATCCGGTCTGGGCTCCTTCCTTAATTCATTGACAAAGTCGACGCTGCTCTGCTCACGGGGCTCCCAGCTCCCAAAACTCTCAATAGCTGCCTCCACTCGCCCTTCGTGCAAATAGGCCCTGAGCGCTTCGGCTACCAATTGGCTGAAGTTGTCCGAGGCCCGCTTGGCTTCCTCGAACAAATCGGGAGGCAGGCTTATGGACGTTTTGACTGCGTTCGCATCACTCATAGCCCTCTATCCTACCAGACGGTATTACACGGACGCAATACCGCGTTAGCTGGCGACCATGGCGTGAGGCGAGGATGCCGTTGGCCGGCGCGGTCGCAGGCGGCGACCTGGGGGCACGAATGGACTGCCAGGACTTGAGCTTTCCACTCTCAAGAAGGGGGCGTGGGGCGTACCGAGCTGAAGATCAATCGGTGGCGGCGGCTGGACGCTGGGGCCAACGCAGCAGGGGCATCACCAGGCAGTGGGGGCCGCCGTTGTGGTGGGCCAGGAGATCGCCGTCGAATTCCGTCACGTGCACTCCAGCTTGGCGCAGGGCCTCGTTGGTGTGGGTGTTGTGGCGGTAGGCCAGGACGTGCCCCGGCTCGATTTGGACCACGTTGGCGCCCTGCCAGTTGAGTTCGTAGAGGACCCGCTCGAGAAAGTACTTGGTCAGCGGCAGTTGCCCCCGCTCTCCCCCCACCGGGATGATCTGGTAGCCCTCTTGGCGGAAATAGTCCACCAGCTTCATCTCCAGCGCTTCTTCCTCTCCGCTGCCGGCGGCGTAACGGGTGACCCAGCCCACCTCGGGAATGGCGTCGATCGTAGTCTGGATGTCTTCCACTCCGGAGAATTCGTAGTCGGGATGGGCCTTGGCCATGGCTTCGACCTGGCGGGCCAGTCCGGTCAGGATGTTCTTGAGGGGGTTGGACTCGGAGTATTCCTTTTCCAGGAAGAAGGGCAGCGCCACCGCCTTTTTGTGGTCGACGATATTGAAGATGGTGTCGAGGTGGAGGAGCGAGCGCCGCAGGGCTCCGGCCCGCTGACGCGGAGGCATGCTGACGGCCAGGACGTCCATGCCCAGTTCCTGGGCCAGCAGAGGCGCGGCCTCGCGGCTGGAGCGGTTGTCCACGCCCAGCAGCAGAGTGTCGGCATCGAGCACGATGGTGTCGCCGCCGTCCAGGTTGACGTCATGTTGGGCGGCGTCGAAGGCCACTGGGATATCGTCCAACGAGGGAGCGAAGCGGAAAATGAGGCGGGCCACGTGGTTCTCGCGCGAGCGTCCGAATCGCATGCCGTTGCCGATGACGAGTCCCCGAGGCGTGCTGATGGCCCAGTCGCGGGCCCAGTACATGGAAGGTACACCTGGGAAGATGGGATCGAAGGCATGGTCTTCATCCTCCAGGTAGAAGTGATCGTCCCGCTGGTTGAAGAGACTGTCGGCGTCGATCTCCTCCAACCGCTCGATGGCCCGAGGGGCCGAGACGGGGAAGGCCTCCTTAAGCCAGTCTTCCAGCGCGCCCTGGCGGCGGGCTTCTTGGATGGCTTCCTCGGCCAAGTCGCGTACATCCAGGACGCGCACCCCGTTCTCGGTCAGCGCCTCCACCAACTGGGCGTGTTCGGCGACCTTGCCCATGGGCTGGCTGCGCACCAGCGGATGGCCTCCCGGAATGCCGATAGCCAGGGTGCGGAGCAAGTGCTCGCTGAGGGGCAGCACCAGGGCAGCGCGCAGAGGGTCGGTGTCGGAGGTGACGAAGGGCTGGCGGGGAGCGAGGGCTTCCAGCGTGGGCGGCGAAGGCGCATCCGCTTCAACCGGGTCGTCTTGGACGGCCGGCCCGCAAGCGGGCATCAGGAACGAAAGCAGAACGAGGGCCAGCAGGAAGGTCCTCAAGCTGACTGAGTCAGGGCCGATTCGCATGGAATCCTCCAAAAGATGAAATGCGCTGGACAGGATGCCACGTTATGCAGGGCAAAGCAACGGAGTGCTCAGACTGGCTGCCCGTTTTCGACTCAGGGGCACTAAAAAAGCCGCATCCCGGGGTCCGGGATGCGGCTGAAAAAGCAATGACAGCGGTGCTGCTTACCAGCGCGGTTCGTGGCCGTAACCGCCGCGGCCGCCGCCGCCACGTCCACCCCCGCCGCCTCCGCCGCGGGGACGGGCTTCATTGACCGTCAAGCGTCGCCCGCCCAGTTCCGACCCGTTGAGGGCGTCAATGGCGTCGTCGGCGTCGCCGTCTTCCATCTCCACGAATCCGAATCCGCGGGCACGGCCCGTGTCGCGGTCGTAGATCAGGCTGACATCGTCAACCGCCCCGTGCTGCTCGAACAGTTCGCGCAGTTCAGCTTCGTTGGTGCTGTAGGGCAGGTTTCCAACATAAATCCTCTTCGACATGATTCTCGATACTCCTGTGTCCAGCTCTCCGGCCGGATCTGCAAAATTGATACTGACATTCCGTCCGCTGTAACGGACGGACCAACCGGTCCTGTGGATACGGTAACACCCGGCTATTTCGGAACAGGGAACACAAACTGCGGGAGGGTCTTCTCCGGAGGTTGCTCGGCCGTTCTTTCTTCGGCACGTATCCGCGCCGTCCACAATGACGGCCCAAGCTTAACACAATCACCGAGAAGCCGTGGCATCGAGTCGGGGGGCGCTTCCGGGGGGGGGCTGAGAGTTTAGCCACTTTTGAGGACGGAGCGGTTAGAATGAGATGGACCCCCCGGCCTGCAACGGGACGATGGATTTGCAAGGAGGCTGAATGGCGCGTCTGGTACTTTTTGTCAATGGAGAATTGGGCATTCGAGCGGTGGAGTTTCTGGCCGGGCAGGTGGTGGCTGCCGTGGTCCACCCGCCTGGCGAAAGGGATGCCGAGCGCATCCGAAATGCGGTGGGCGATGATGTCCCCATCTGGAGGATCGACCAACTGGAATCGTCCAAAGTCCGCGCCAAGCTGGCCGACCTGGAGCCCACTCACGGACTGAGCGTCCTTTTCGGTGACGACATTCCCCAAGAGGTCCTGGACCTGTTTCCCAAGGGCGCCGCCAACCTGCATCCTTCGCTCCTGCCTCACGGCCGGGGAGCCCATCCCCACGCCTGGGCCATCGCCGCCAAGGAACCGGCGGGCGTGACCCTGCACTTGATCGACGAAGGCGTCAACACGGGGGCCATCTTGGCCCAGGAAGCCGTCTTTACCTTGGCCACAGACACCGCTGCCGCTCTCTATGCCCGCCTGATGGACTCGGGAACCCAATTGCTGGCCTCCTCGGTTCCACTGTGGCTGCAGGACCGGCTGGAGCCGCGTCCTCAGCCCAAGTCGCCCTCCCCGGCCCGCGAGGCCGGCGACCTCGACCGCCAACTGCGCATCGACCCTGACAAAACCTACAGCGGCCGCGAGTTGATCGACATCCTGCGCGCCCGCACCTTTCCCCCCTACCCCGGCGCCCCCTACCAAGACACCGCCACCCCCCTGCGCATCCGCATCGAACTGGAAGAAGACGAGGAGTGACGCGGCAGCGCTAACTCCGAGGTCTCGGCCTTTAGGCGCTCCCGAATCTCAGACCGTCCTGTTCTAGCGGCGGTAGGCGTGGAGGACTTTTTGCAGGGCGGTGAGGACGTCGGATTGGTCGGCTTGGGCCATGGCGGGGAAGAGGGGGAGGGTGAGGATGTCCTGATAGGCGGCTTCGGCGTTGGGACAGAGTCCCTCCGAGGTCCCCAATTCGCGACGATAGAAGGGGTGCAGGTGGACCGGGATGTAGTGGACGTTGACGCCGATGCCCTCGGCTCTTAAAGCCTGGAAGACTTGAGTCCGGCCGACCCTGAGGCGGTCCAGATCGAGCCGCACCACGTAGAGATGGTAGGCATGCTCTACTCCGGGACGCACCTTGAGCGGACGCACGGCCTCCATCCCGCTCAAGGCTTGATCGTAGGCCTGGGCGATGGCGCGGCGGCGGGCCACCCAGGAGTCGAGGCGAGAGAGCTGTGAGAGTCCCAGCGCGCATTGGATGTCGGTGAGACGGTAGTTGTAGCCCAGGCGCGAGATTTCATAGTACCAGGACCCCTTCCGCCGGCGGGCCCGGTGATCGAGCGAAATGCCGTGATTGCGGAAGCGCCGCATGTCCTCGGCGAGCCCGGCGTCGTCGGTGGTGATCATGCCCCCTTCCCCGCAGGTGAGATGCTTGACGGGATGGAGGGAGAAGCAGCTCATCTCGGCCAAGCTTCCCACCGGACGCCCGTCCAGTTGGGCGCCGGGGGCATGGCAGGCGTCGGCCAGCAGCGCCACTCCCCGCTGACCGGCCAACTCACCAAGCGCCGGGTAGTCGCAGGGCTGGCCCGCGTAGTCGACGGCGATGACGGCCTTGCTGCGTCGGCCGAGGAGTCTGTCCAGCGAAGCGGGGTCGATCAGAAGCGTCTCGGGATCGACGTCGGCGAAGAGAGGGCGCGCGCCGACGAAGAGTGCCGCGTTGGCCGTGGCCGCGAAGGTCATGGAGGGAACGATGACCTCGTCCCCTGGGCTCAGCCGCAGGGCCTGGACGGCGCAGTGGAGGGCGGCGGTTCCGCTGCTGACGGCGACGGCGTGACGCGCGCCCACGGATTGGGCGAAGGCCTCCTCGAAGGCATCGACCCGCGGGCCGGTGGTAATGAGATCGTCCTGCAGCGCCTGGCGGACGGCCTCCACGTCGGCGGACTCGATGGTCTGGCGACCGTAGGGAAGCATTTCGCGGCGCACAGGATTCCCGCCGTCCAGCGCCAGTTTGCCCTTCATGCTGAGAATTGTGGAGGATTTGGCCGGCATCTGCATGGGACCGCCCTCAAGCCGGCAGCTTGGCCAGCTCTCCCCGCCAGTCTTCCAAGATGGGCTGGACCTCATATTCGAGGACGTCGCCCACCAACCCGAAGTCCTGATTCTGCAGCCCCTCGAGTACTGGCCGCAGGGCTCCGGGAAGCTCTTCCACCGAGAGTCCGATGTCGTGTTCCTGGAGCACCGGACTGGAGACCATGAAGGCCTTGGTGACCCAGCCCAGTCCGTCCAGCATTTCCGCCAGCCGCTTCTGTCCCAATGCGTGCTCTCCCTGCTGGAAGTCCTGGCGGACCAGGGTGCAGCCTTCGGCCAGGCGCGCCACATAGTCGCGAACCTGGCTCAAGATGTCTTCCATTTCCTTCTTCTGATCTTGAAGATGCTGTTCGTGGCCGGCGGTGGTCATAGCGGACTGTCCTTTCAGGAGGCGAGCACCGGCCCCGGACGCCTGCATGAGCGTCCGGAGCCTGTTTGCCCTCATCTCCAACCTCCGCCTCCCCCATCAGTTTGGGGCGGAAGCTGGAGAGTCGTTTTACCCCGCCCTGCGAGGACGCAAGCATCATGCCAAGCCGCGGCAGTCCAACGACTTCAGCACTTTTCCCAGTCCTGGAAGCCCTTTGCAGCACATTGCCGGATAGGAAACGGCTCCTTGCGCAAGCGTCAATCGATCAACGCCAAGCGCCAGAATCTTGACGGATGCTTATCACGAGTCCCTCTGGCGCGGCCCAGGAAGGTCGGAATCGAGACTCTCACGGTCTTGAGCTTGCAGGCGCTGCTCAGCTTCGTCCTGAGCTGCCCGCACACGCTGCTTGGCCTTCTCCAAGGCCGCCTCCACCCGGCGGGGAGCCGTCCCGCCTTCCACGTCCTTGGTCTTGAGCGTGCTCTCCAGCGTCAGCGACTGGTAGAGGTCGTCCTCGAACAGATCAGAGAGTTGGCGGTAGTCCTCAAGAGGCATGGCCTCCAGCGGCCGCTGCATCTCAATGGCGCGGAGCACGGCTTGGCCGGCCAAGTCGTGAGCCCGGCGGAAGGGGAGTCCCTTGCGGACCAGATAATCCGCCAACTCAGTGGCGTTGAGGTAGCCCTCCTGAGCCGCTTCCTTCATGCGCTGGGGACGCAAGGCCGCGTGGCGCGCCACCAGGGCCGTCACCTGCAAGCAATCGAGAACGGTATCGATGCAGTCGAAGACGCCTTCCTTGTCTTCTTGCAGGTCTTTGTTGTAGCTGAGAGGCAATCCCTTGAGCAGCACCAGCAGTCCCTGATGGGCGGCGAAGACCCGGGCTGCTTTGCCGCGGATCAATTCCAGGGCGTCGGGATTCTTTTTTTGAGGCATGAGCGAAGAGCCTGTGGTCACGGCGTCCCCGAATTCGAGAAAGCCGAACTCGCTGGAACTGTAGAGGATCCAGTCTTCGCACAAGCGCGAGAGGTGCATCATGAGAATGGAGGCAGCCGAGGTGTAGTCAAGCAGGAAGTCACGGTCGGCGATCGCGTCCACGCTGTTGCAGGACACCTCCTCAAATCCCAGCAGCCGGGCTTGCAGGCGTCGGTCAACGGGATAGTTGGTCCCGGCCAACGCGGCCGATCCCAGCGGACAGTAGTTGATGCGCCGACGAGCTTGAGCAAAGCGCTGGGCATCACGGTCCAGCATCTCGACGTAGGCCAGCAGATAATGGGGCCAAAGCAAAGGTTGCGCGCGTTGCATGTGGGTGTAGCCGGGAAGAACGGCCTGCCCGTTGTCTTCAGCCAGCTTGAGCAGGGCCCTTTGAAGACGCCGCAGCAGCAGCAGCGATTCGTCGCAGGCCCGCCGCAGGTAGAGACGAAAGTCAGTGGCCACTTGATCGTTGCGGCTGCGTCCGGTGTTGAGCTTGAGTCCCAAATCGCCCACCCGGCGCGCCAACTCGCCCTCCACGAAGGAGTGAACGTCCTCGACGCCTTGCTCGATGGCTTGCTCGATCAAACCAGGTTCTTGGGCGACTTCGCCTGCGATGTCGCGAAGGGCCGCCTGCAAGCGCCCCGATTCGTCGGGAGTTATGGCTCCGGCTTCCTGCAACGTCCGGCAGTGGGCCAGCGCCGAACGCAGATCGCAGTCGAGCAAACGTCGGTCGAAGGGCAGAGATGCGTTGAAGCGGGCGAAGACTTGGTCCGCCTGCTGCGAAAACCGTCCTCCCCAGAGCTTGGCCATGATGAATCCTTCGGGGACGTTAGAAGAGACGCTGCACCTCATGAGCAACGTGGCTGCGGAAGTCCTCGGCGCTGGCGGACTCGTGGACCGGCACTTTGACCACCCAGTCTTGGTCGTCCCGGGTCAGAAGCACGACCCAATTCCCGTCCTTCTCCACGACGAAGGCCACCTCGAGATGCTTGGCTGAAGTGTCGCGCAGGGCGTCAGCGGCGATCTGGCGGGCTTCTTGTGGGTTCATCGCGCATTTCCTCCCGGCCGAGGCGCTACCGGCTGCCTTCTTTTACCGACTCAGCGCTTTCATTGTCAAGATTGCAGTTTGGGAGAAAAAAATTCGGGGCGTGTGTGCTATAGTAAGGAACGTTTTCCCCATCGCGGCTACCGCTCTCAGGAATTGGCTCCTGGAGCCGACTCGGGAGGAGTCACTATATGCTATCGCGACCCAGGGTTTGGGCATCTGCCTGTCTCGCCTTCTTCTCCGCCTTTTCCATTCTTTCGGCACAACAAGAAGCCACTTCTAAGCCCGCTGGCGATACGCCTCAGGCGCTTTTCCGCAGCGAGACGCTTCGGGTTCCGGTGGACGTTGTGGTGCTGGACAAGAAGGGGCGTCCAGTGCTCGACTTGGCAGCCGGCGATTTCGAAGTCTTCGAGAACGAGGTCCCCCGCGAGATCGTCAACTTTTCCCTGCAGCAGTTCGGCGTTGCGAGGCGCAGCCAGGAGGCCGCCGGCTCGGCTCAAGGCGATTTGCAGGGCCCGGCGGAAACCGCCTCCGCGGGAGCGCGCACCTTTCTGATTGCGCTGGGACGCGTGCCCAACCATAGCGATATCGGCACCTATTTCAAGTCCATGGACCGCCTGGTTGAATTCGTGGAGGACCTGCGGCCGCCCGACCGCATCGCCGTGATGGCCTACAACCGGATTACCGACTTCGGGCAAGACATCGACAAAGTCGCCGCCCTTCTGCGCGATTACCAGAAGACCGGTCCCCGCATCGAATCCGTCCTGACGCAACGGTTTTCCCATCAGCTTTTTGCCTCCCAGGAATTGAAGCGGCTGCCGCCCAAGCTGAGGCAGCAAGCTGATGAGATGTTCAAACGCAGCGGCTTGCGTTCGCGTCAAGTCGTGGCCCCCTTTCTCATCAGCACGGGCCAGCGCAAGGAGGAGAACCGAGAGGCCGTGAGGTTGGATACGCTCGACGTGTCGCAAGAAATGTTCCGTCAGAGGGACACGATCGAACGCGGCATCCTCTCGGGCGCCGCGGACACTCAAAACCGCGATCCCGTGACCGATGTCCTGAGGGCGATTGTGGATCCTCCGGACCCCGCTCAGGAGGCCCGCGCTCGCCGCGAGCACGGAGGCACCTTCGAGTCGGCCCGGCTGGCATTGATCAGCGACATTCCACGGGGCGAATACCTTTCCAGGCGGGTCACTGGCGACGAGGACCTCAACACCATCTTCAGCGCCATCGAGTACCTCCGCTTCATCGCGGACGAAAAGCACCTCATCTTTATGACGCCTCAGGGCCTGCTTTTGCCCCAGCGCTGGCACTACGAAGAAGTCGGGCGCATGGCCAGCAACTACCGCATCCGCATCCATGCGATTCAGACTGGCAATCCCGATTACGACTGCGTGGACGGCGGCACTCAGAGTACCTTCAACACCATTAACGACGGACTCGACGCCCAGAATCCGCTGCTTTCCACTGACCGCAACCTGGGTTGCGGCAACCTCTCGCGAACGGACGCTCTGGCAGCCATCCGGCGAATGTCTTCGATGACCGGCGGGCAGTCCTTCATCCACCGCGACATCGAGCGAGCCCTGTCGGACACCGAGCGCTCGGCCCGGGCCAGCTACTTGCTGGGCTATGAGCCCGTGGGCGAGATGAACGGCGGCTACCGCTCCATCAAGGTGCACGTCAAGCGTCCCGGCCTTAAGGTTCTGGCCCGCCAGGGCTATTACGCCCGGCCTCGACTCGACTTTGAGAACCAGGAAAAGCTTAAAGCTTATGTCCGCACCGTGGCCGCGGCCAACACCGAGCGTCCGCTTCAAGACATCTCGGCCAACGTCGAGGTCCAGCCGGGCCAGACCATGTCAGGCAAGACGGCTTTCCGAGTCGATCTCGATATTGACTTCGCCGCCGAGATGGTGGCCCGCCAGGACAACCGCCTGAGGGGCAGCCTGGTAGTGGCCTACTTCTTCGGCGACGACAAGAAGGACAAATTGTGGCCGGTCTGGGACCGCATCCAGATGGACCTCTCCGACCAGAATTTTCAGCGCGTCAGCCGTGAGGGAATCCGTCTGCAAAAAGTTTTTCACCCTCCAATCCGGGTCGACAACGGCTGGCTCAAGGTCGTCATCTACGATCCCGCAAATGACCGCGTAGGCACGCTTTCCAAGCGGATTTACGCTTCCGCCGGCCTGTAGCCGGCAGGCTGGCGGAATGGCTCGCCTGCTTGACAGACAAGGCCGCCAAGACGGACCATGGAGCCTGATGCAAGTTGTCTTCGAACGGCCCGATATCTCTGCCTTGAGTGCCGACTACATGCTGGTCGACATGCACTTCCACAGCGCCCACAGCCATGACTGCTCGACCCCCGTCAGAGAGATCGTGGAACGGGCCGAAGAGCTGGACGTGCACCTGGTTATTACCGACCACAACGCCATCTCGGGCGTCTTGGAAGCCGAGCGCCTGGCTCCCGGACGGGTTTTCCCGGGCCTGGAAGTAACGACCTGGGAGGGCAAGGACATCTTGCTCTATTTCAACGACTGCGATGCACTGGAAGATTTCTTCAGCCGCCAGGTGGCGCCTTTCATCCGGCGCAACAGGTCATCCCTGGCCAGTTGCCGGACCCGCTTGACGGCTGAGCGGCTCTTCGAGAACCTGGGAGATCTGGATGTGCTGGTCAGCCTGCCCCATCCTTTCGTGCCGGGGCCCCGCCGCAGCTATCCGTTCTTCTGCAAGAACCCTCAATTGGTGGAGGTCGCCGACTGTATTGAAGTGATCAATCAGGTTCTGCCCCACAAGAGCAATCTGATGGCGGTGGGCTGGGCGGTACAGAACGCAAAGCCGGTCACCGGCGGCTCGGACGGCCATTATCTTTCCATGATGGGGACGGCTTTTACGGCCTGCAAAGCTTCTAACTGGCGGGAGTTCCGCCGCGAGGTCAAGGGGGGACGGGCTGTGATCGTGGGTGAGGAGCGCAATCTGCGTCATCAACTGACCCATGTCACCCGCATGCTGGGGGAGAAGGCCAAGGTCTTTCAAAACCGTCCGGCGCGAGACCGCCAACCCGACTCGGTCGGCAGCCTCGACACCTGAACGTCCTGAGCTAGCGGCCCATCATCTTCTGCTTCTTGTAGCCGGAAGGAATGGCGAAGACATCGCCTCCAAGGCTGCTCGACTCTATCGACTTGATCTCAGTCTCCTCCACGGCGCGCCCGTTCTGGAAACGGCGCGACATGACCGGAAATCCGTCGATTTCGGAGAAGGCGCCCAGATAGCCCTGAGCCATTTCGGAGGCCTGAGGAATCGATTGCAGAAAGTCCTCCATGAAGGCCGTCATCGAGTGGAAGGACTCCACCAATTCCTGTCCGCCTTCCAGGGCGGACGAAGGCGCGGCACACAGCTCCACGATCTTTTCGTCCTTGCGCAGGACGTCGTAGCGGGTGCAGTCGTAGCCGGCGGCCGAGCCTGATCCGGCCCTCTCGACTCGAGGAGGCTCCATGACGTCGCCCATCATGGCCCCCATGCGGTCCTTCATCATCTTCTCCATTTGCTTGCGTTGGGCCTCAGGCAAGTTCTTGAGCTGCTGGTCCAGCATCCTCTGGGCTTCACTGAGCTTGGCGCCCACCTCGCGCATGGTTTCTTCGTCCATCTCCATGTAGGACCGTTCGTCGTGATTGACGAACACCACCCGGTCGCCCAGGAACAGGATCGACGTGTTGTCTTCGCTGGGGTCTTCAACATCCATGCGCAGAAGCCCGTCCTGGGCCCACATTTTCTGCGGATGGGTCTGATTGCTGGAAAGATCGGTTACGGTCGACTCCACCACCACTCCGGCCCACAGGCCGACGCTCATGAGAGTCAGGCAAATTACTAGAGAAACGAATTTCTTCATAAGGGATGGTCTCCTTCTATTTTCGACTTACAGACCCCGCTAGTATCCCAAAAAATGAGGAGGTGTGTCAGCCCGGGCCGCGAACCTCTCGCGATATACCCCAGCCGACACGGCAAATGGCTCAGCCCCGGCACAGCGCCTTTGCAGCGATGGGAGACGGAACAAGGCAGCCGATTGGGGCTGACAGCTTGTTCCCGGACGGCCGCCTCTCCTCCTCCAGGTGAAGCGGACTGCCTCACAGCGCTTGGAGTGTGCGGGCTGCCGACTTGGCCGCTGAAATAGACGCGTGAGCACTTTTTCACCCACCTGGCGGCCCGGAACGCCCCCGTATAGGGCTTTTGGCCTGATGCTTGCTTCGTGTCCATTGGAGATCGCCGCATGAGCAAGAAGATCGTCATCGTAGGCGGCGTGGCCGGCGGAGCGTCCTGCGCGGCGCGGGCCCGGCGCATGTGCGAAAGCTGCCGCATCGTCGTCTTCGACCGGGGACCCTACGTGTCCTTCGCCAATTGCGGCCTTCCCTATTATGTCGGAGACGTGATCTCCGACGAAGCCCGTCTGCTGGTTGCTTCTCCCGAGCTCTTCAAGGAACGTTTCAACATCGAGGTGCGCACCCTCAGCGAAGTCCTCTCCATCGATCCCCGCCAGCGCTTGGTCGAGGTCAAAGATCTGAGCAACGACGAAACCTATCAGGAAAGCTATGACGCGCTGGTGCTCTCGCCGGGAGCTGCTCCCATTCGACCCCAGATTCCCGGGATTGACCTTGCCGGCATCTTCTCCTTGCGCACCATTCCTGATTCGCGGCGCATCCGCGATTGGCTGAACCGCCGGTCCGGTTCGCGGGGAGCGGTCATCGTGGGCGCCGGCTTCATCGGAATGGAGATGGCCGAAAACCTGGCCCGCCGGGGACTACCGGTGACCATCATCGAAAAGGCCAGGCAGATCCTGCCCTCCATGGATCCGGAGATGACCAAACCGGTGGAAGAGCACATCCGCTCTCAAGGAGTGGAGCTCATCCTCAACGACGGCTTAGCCCGCTTCGAAGAGCTTAAGGACGGCCTGAAAGTCGTGACCGAGTCGGGCCGGTCTCTGGAAGCCGGCCTGGTGATCCTGGCCATGGGCGTCCGTCCTGAAACAGCCCTGGCCCGCGAAGCCGGTCTCGAGCTGGGATCCCAAGACGCCATCCGGGTTGACCAGCAGATGCGCACCTCGGACCCCAACATTTGGGCCGTGGGGGACGCCGTGGAAGTGCGACACGTGGTCTCGGGCACCCCGCAGGTCTTCCCTTTGGCCGGACCCGCCAACCGCCAAGGGAGGGTTGCCGCCGACTCCATTCTAGAGCGCCCCGCCACCTTCCGCGGAGCCCAATCGACGGCCGTCTGCGGCATTTTCGATATGGTGGTGGCCCAAACCGGGGCCAGTGAAAAAGGACTGAGGGCCGAGGGCGTCGAGGACTTTGCCTGCGTCTACCTCCATCCGGGACATCACGTAGGCTACTATCCGGGCGCGCGCCCCATCCATCTCAAGCTGCTTTTCTCGCGTCCCGAAGGAAAGCTCCTGGGCGCTCAAGCCGTAGGCGAGGAGGGCGTGGAGCGGCGCATCGACACCATCGCCATGGCCCTTCAAATGGGCGCCGGCGTCTTTGACCTGGAAGAAGCCGAACTTTGCTACGCACCCCAGTTCGGAGCCGCCAAAGATCCCGTCAACATGGCGGGGATGGTGGCCGCCAATCATCTCAGAGGCGACCTGCCCCTGGCCGACTGGCGACGTCTGGCCGAGACCAATGCTCTGCTGGTGGATGTCCGCGAGCCCAAGGAGTACCAGCAGGAACACATTCCCCGATCGGTCAACCTGCCCCTCTCCCAACTGCGCCACCGCATGGAGGAGTTGCCCAAAGACCGGGAGATCTGGATCATCTGCATGGTCGGGCAACGCGCCTACTACGCCGTGCGGGCCCTGCGCCAATGCGGCTACGACGCCAAGAATCTTTCAGGCGGCCTCCAGACCTACCGCTACTTCAAGTCCCTCTGGCCCGACCTCCAAGCCCCCTGAGTTCCTCTCCCCGGGGATCGGCGCAGTCCACATGTTAGAATGGTGAAATATGATCCTTCTGCGGGTGAGCTATCGAGTGCGGGCCCACCAGATCGCTCCCTTCGAACGCATCTTCCAGGAAGAGATCCTCCCCTTGGTCGACGAGCATGGACTCCAGCTTTCGGGAATCTTCAAGTCGATGGTGGGGACGGTGGGCGAGTTCATCGAACTGTGGGAATTCGAGGACATGGCCGATTTCGAGAAACGCTGGCCGGCGCTGATCGCCGATGAACGGCTGCAGGAGGTCTTCCTGCGCACCGGCCCCATGGTTGAAGAGGAGACCTTTCATATCTTCCAGCCCGCGGCGGGCACCGGGGGGCTGAAGGCAGAAGCATGAGTTTGAAGGCCTTTCATCCGGCGGTGGCGAAGTGGTTTGAGGAGAGGCTGGGAGAGCCGACCGCGCCGCAGAAGGGCGGCTGGCCTCTCATTCATGAAGGACGCAACGTCCTCATATCGGCCCCCACCGGCTCGGGAAAAACGCTTTCAGCCTTCCTGTGCGGAATCGATGCCCTGGCCCGCCGCGGCCTCGAGGAGGGGCTGCCCGACGAGACCCTGATCGTCTACATCTCGCCCCTCAAAGCCTTGGCCAACGACATTCAGGCCAACCTGCTGCAACCACTTCGGGAAATCGCCCGAGAGGCTTCCCAAATGGGGTTGGACCTGCCTGAAATCCGTCCCCAGGTGCGAAGCGGGGACACGCCTCAGCATGAGCGCCGCCGGATGCTCAAGCATCCGCCACATATTCTGGTGACCACGCCCGAGTCGCTCTACATCCTGCTCACTTCGAAGTACGGACGCCAGGCTTTGACCTCGGTGCGGACGGTGATCGTCGATGAGATTCACTCTCTGGCCCGCGACAAGCGCGGCTCCCACCTGATGCTGACGCTGGAACGGCTGGAGGCGCTGTGCGGACGATCCTTGCAGCGCATCGGACTGTCGGCCACCGTCAAGCCGGTGGAGGAGATGGCCCACTTCCTGGCCGGGCAGGACCGCCAATGCGAGATCGTGGACGTGGGGCACCGCCGCCACATCGACCTCAAGGTAGCCGTCCCCGAGGACGAGTTGGCCGCCGTCCCTTCGCATGACACCTGGAAGGACGTCTACCGCCTGCTGGCCCGGAACATCGAGGATCACCAGACCACCCTGATCTTCGTCAACACCCGGCGCCTGGCCGAGCGCGTCACCCATCACCTGTCCGAGATCTTGGGAGAGGAGCAGGTGGCCTGCCACCACGGCAGTCTCTCAAAGGAGATCCGCCTGAGCGCCGAAAAGCGCCTCAAGCAGGGCCAGCTCAAGGCCGTCGTGGCCACTGCTTCGCTGGAATTGGGCATCGACATCGGACACGTCGACCTGGTCTGCCAGATCGGAGCCACCCGCACCATCGCTCTGGCCTTGCAGCGCATCGGACGCTCCGGCCACTGGAAGGGCGCCGTCCCCAAAGGACGCCTGATCGCCCTCAGCCGCGACGATCTGCTGGAATGCGCAGCCCTGGCCCACGCCATCCAAGAGGGCGACCTCGACCGCATCCTCATCCCCCCGAGTCCGCTGGACGTGCTGGCTCAGCAAATCGTGGCCGAGTGCGCCTCGCGCGAGTGGGACGAAGAGGAGTTGTTCGGCGTCCTCAGCCGGGCCATGCCCTATCGCGAGCTGGCCCGCTCCGATTACGACGCCCTGCTGGCCATGCTTTCGGAGGGCACCTCTACCCGCAAGGGACGCCGCGGCGCCTACCTGCACCGCGACCGCGTCAACCGCCTCATCCGCGGACGCCGCAACGCCCGCCTCAGCGCCATCACCTCGGGAGGGGCCATTCCCGAAGTAGCCGATTACATCGTCAAGATGGAACCCGGCGACATCACCGTGGGAAGCGTCGACGAAGACTTTGCCATCGAGAGCTCCAAGGGCGACGTCTTTCTGCTGGGCAACACGTCCTGGCGCATCCGCAAGCTGGAAGCGGGCATTCTGCGCGTCGAGGACGCCCAAGGCGCCGCCCCTACCATCCCTTTCTGGTTCGGCGAAGTCCCGGCCCGCAGCATCGAACTCTCGCGGGCTCTCAGCCAAGTGCGGCGAAAGGCTGTCCAGTTGGGGCGCGACGAAGCCATCGAGTGGCTGCAGGAATACGGCAAGCTGTGTGCTTCGGGAGCCGAACAGGCCGTCGATTACTTGCGGGCCTCCCGGCGGGCGCTGGAAGATCAGATGCCAAGCCTGGACTGTCTGGTGGCCGAGCGCTTTTTCGACGAGTCGGGAGGCATGCAGCTCATCATTCATTCGCCCCTGGGCAGCCGCCTCAACCGGGCCTGGGGACTGGCGCTGCGCAAGAAATTCTGCCGTTCCTTCAACTTCGAACTGCAGGCCGCCGCCACCGAAAACGGCATCTGCATTTCGCTCAGCGACCAGCACAGCTTTCCGCTGGAAAGCGTGTTTGCCTTTCTGAGCTCTTCCACCGCCCGCGACGTGTTGGTCCAGGCGACTCTCGATTCTCCGCTCTTTGCCACCCGCTGGCGCTGGAATGCCGGACGCGCCCTGCAGGTGCTGCGCTTCGGAGGAGGCAAGAAGATCGCTCCACAGCTTCAGCGCATGCGATCCGACGACCTGCTGGCCTCGGTATTTCCCGAGTCCGCGGCCTGTCTTGAGAACATCGTGGGCGACATCGAGGTCCCCGACCATCCGCTGGTCAAGGACACCTTGCACGACTGCCTTACCGAGGCCATGGACGTAGAGGGTTTGGAAGAACTTCTAGGCCGCATCGAGGCCGGTAAGATCGAATGCCGGGCCGTCGACACCCCCGAGCCCTCGCCCCTCTCCCACGAGATTCTCAACGCCAACCCTTACGCTTTCCTCGACGACGCCCCCTTGGAGGAACGGCGGGCCCGAGCCGTGCAGACGCGCCGCTTCCTCCCGCCCCGCGAGGAAGAGATGGGCCTGCTCGACGCCTCGGCCATAGAGCAGGTGGTGGAGGAAGCGCGTCCGTTGATACGCGACCCCGACGAGTTGCACGACGCCCTGCTCAGTCTGGTCGTCCTCCTCGAGGACCGCCACGACGATTGCCGAGAACACTTCCAGGCCCTGCATCCCAAGCAGATCACGGCGGCGACCGGTGCGGACGATTCGGGCACAAGCGCCATGAATTTGTCTTCGAGTGGCTCGGCGGCGCTCGACTCCCAGGCCGCTCCGGCGCCGGAAGCAGGTGGAGGCTCCAGAGATGGGCCGACAGCCAAGTCGTCTGCTGACCCAGGACCGCAGGCCGGTCCTGGGGTCGGGGAAGATCCGCGCCAGATGCAGTCCGCTTCCCATCGGGTCCTGCGCATCAGGCTGGACGGCGATGACGGAGTGCGGCGCGTCCTCTGGGCCGCCGTCGAGAGGGCTTTGCTGGTGGAGAAGATCTATGGACTCAAGCTGACCCACGATGAGCCCTTCCTGTGGGACCGCGACCGGGGACTCTCACGCCAGGACGCCCTGCGAGAAGTGGTTCGGGGACGCCTGGAAACCTGCGGCCCCGTCACGGCCCACGAGCTGGCAGACGAGCTGGGCCTAAGCACGGGCGACATTGAAATCGCCTTGGCGGCGCTGGAAGGACAGGGGCAAATCCTGCGAGGCAACTTCCGTCCCGGCGAGCCTGCCCTGGAATGGTGCGACAGGCGGTTGCTGGCGCGCATCCACCGACTCACTCTGGGCCGCCTGCGCCGTGAGATCGAGCCGGTCTCAGCCGCGAACTTCATGCGCTTTCTCTTCCGCTGGCAACATCTGGCACCGGGAACCCGTCTGCACGGGCAGACCGGACTGGAGCAGGTACTGGAACAACTGCAGGGACTGGAAGCCCCGGCCTCAGCTTGGGAAACGGCCATCCTCCCCAGCCGACTGTCTGACTATTCCGACGGTCTGCTCGACATTTTGTGCCTCTCGGGACGCTTCGCCTGGGGGCGGCTTAGCGTGCGCAACGCCGCAACGGGCGACGACGAGCCCGCTTCCCTGCCTGCTTCGAGAAGTGGCGGGACGGCTCGGCAGCCGAACGGGAAGAAAGCCGGTGATGCCCAAGCGACGGACAGCTCGGCAGCCTCGGGGAGCCGACAAGGTTCCCGCTCAACCTCGCCGTCTCCACCCTCTGGACGCGGCGGACGTCCCAACAAACTGGCCCCTGTGGCCTTCTTTCACCGCCAGGACCTGGACGAACTGCTTTCGTTGCACCATGGCGAAGATCCGCTTGAGGCTGGTCTCTCCACCCACGGACAAACCGTGCTGGAAGCGCTGCAACGCTGCGGTGCCAGCTTTTTGGAAGACCTCATCCGGGCAACTGGACTACTGCCTTCCCAGGTCGAGGAAGGGCTGTGGGAACTGGCCTCCTCAGGATTGGCCACCGCCGATGGTTTCGACAACTTGCGCCGCCTCATCGACCCCAAGCGGCGCCGCAAGCCCGTCCGCCGCAAGTCGCTGCGCCGGGGACGCGCCGCCCCCCGCAAGGAAGGCTCTCCCACCGGACGCTGGACCCTGCTGCGACCGCTCAGCAGGCATATTTCAATCGACCGTCGCGCCTCAGAAAGCACTCATGAGGATGCCGCCACAGGTGAGGCCGGCAAGAAACAGCGGCATACTGGCGACGGACCCGGGCAGGCCAACAACCCTTCCGATACTTCCGTCGGTCCTGGAGCAGACCCCCTGTCAGCCAAAGTGGGAACTACTGCCGCCGGTCACACCGATGGCGAGACCGTGGAGGCTTATGCGCGGCAGATGCTCAACCGCTGGGGTGTGGTCTTCCGCGACTTGACCCAGCGCGAAACCCTCAATGTGCCCTGGCGCGAGTTGCTGTGGACCCTGCGGCGCCTGGAATCGCGGGGAGAGGTCCGCGGCGGACGCTTCGTCTCGGGTCTTATCGGCGAGCAGTTCGCCTTGCCCGAGGCTGTCGACGCCCTGCGCCAACTGCGCCGCGCCGGCAAACCCAAGGACCCGGAGCGCCTTTCCATCTCGGCCGCCGACCCGCTCAACCTGACGGGAATCCTGCTGCCGGGCCCCCGGGTTCGTCCCCACCCGCGCACCCGCATCCACTTCGAAAACGGCGTCCCTGTCGACGCCCCTTCCTCCCCCGCCGTCCAACGCCTGATCGCCGAAATGCAGGGCTGAGGCGGCTCGATCAATCAGCGTCGATCAGAAAATCGTGGCCGGCAGGACACCTTCGACCGTCGCCAAGTACTCCATCCGCAAGGGCAATCGACCGATGCAACCGCGACCTTCAGTTCAAACAGCCCTACGGTTTCACGGTCCTGGGCCGAGTCGTACATCGCCGGGGGTGTTCATGCTAGAGTCGGCTTTATGCTTGGATTATCTGGAACACAACGCAAGTACCTGCGCGGGCTGGCTCATAATCTGAAGCCCGTGGTGCAAGTGGGACAGCATGGGTTAAGCGAGCCGCTGGTCGAGGAATTCGACCGCTCCATCGAGTCCCACGAGCTGATCAAAGTCAAGTTTGTCGACCACAAAGACGAACGCAAGAAGCTGGCTGAGATGATGGCCGAACGCACCGCCTCAGACCTGGTTGGCGTGATCGGCAACATCGCCATCTTCTACCGCCCCGCCGAGAATCCCGAAGACCGCGGCATTCAACTTCCCTGACCCTCTTGGCCGCGCCGGCCCAAGCTGAAAGCCCATCGAAGCCGGACCGGCTGATGGGGTCCACGTGCATCTGATTCCAGAAAACAACGACTTGCCCGTTCCTGCGCCAAGGAGTAGGCTCTCCCTTGGCAAGCCCTGAAGCCCAAAACCCAGCCGCCGGGAATGACAGGAATGAAGGAGTTTTCGCCAAGTCCACACGTGGATGCCTGCCGCAGACGAAGGAGAACCGCATGCAGCGCAAGACTCAGACGATTTGGACCTCTTTCCTGGCCCTGCTGCTCCTCTTGCTCCAGGGAGCAGCCCCCCTGGCCGCCGCCGGAGAGCCGGTTGAGGAGCCAGTCGAGGAGCCCCAAGCAGACATCGACATGCTGGCCCACAAGGTCATGAAGTCCCAGCATCTGGTGGGGCTGGCCGTGGGAACCGTGATCGACGGGCAAGTCGACTATCTGAGAGGCTACGGCTGGCAGGACCGCGAAGCTGAAATCCCGGTCGATAGCCGCAAAACACTCTTCCGCTGGGCCTCGATCAGCAAAACGCTGACGGGCATCCTGGCCGTCAAACTGGCAACGCAGGGCAAGCTCGACTTGGACCGTCCCATCACCGATTACCTCAAGTATTACAGGGTCCCTCCAACCTATCTTCAGCCCTGCGGCGAAGACTCCAACGGGGGCGACAGAGGACAAGAAGCGGCATCCCCCTGCCGGGACGGATTCCGCGACGTCCCCCTTGAGTCGGCACAACAGGTCATCACCATGCGCCAGCTCCTGGGCCATCTGGGCGGAATCATGCACTACAGCAATGGACGCGGGTCGCCCACTCCGCCCAATCTCAAAGCCAACGATCCCCAAGTCAACAAGGGCTTCGCCTGGGCCCTGGCTTACTTCGACGACAAGCCGCTGATCGCTCCTCCCGGAACCCGTTTCAGCTACACGACTTTCGGCTTCAATCTGGCGGGCGCAGTGCTGGAAGCGGCTTCGGGCCGCTCCTATGCCGATCTCCTGCGGGAGCACATTACCCAACCGCTCGACCTCGACACGCTTCAGCCCGATTATGAATGGGCGGATCTGCCCAACCGGGCGGCCGGGTACCGCCGTTTCGCGGGCGAAGTCCTGCGGCAAGGCAGCTCTGACGTCAGTTGGAAGCTTCCCGGCGGAGGCGTGATTTCCACCATCAAGGACTTGACCGATTACTGCCAGGGGCTTCTCGATGACGACCTCCTGACCGCCGCCGAGAAGGAACTCCTGTGGACCGCACAGGAAACCTCAGACGGATCCTCCACCTCCTACGGGCTGGGCTTCAGGGTCGCCGAGCAAGACGGTCGTCGCCAAGTCGAACACGGAGGGTCCCAGCAAAAAGCCAAGACCTACCTCTTGGCCATCCCCGCCGAAGGCACCTGCGTGACGGTTATGAGCAACTCGGTCCACGCCGATCCCCGGGACATCGCCGGCAAACTACTGACGGTGCTGGATCAACGGGAGCCGGAGTAGCGTGCTGGCGGACGACGAACGCTTTCTTTCCAGCTCGTTAATCAACCGCTCTTGGCCCACGTCAGAGATGGCACCAACCTTTCGAGGCCGAGCTACGTCCTAGGTTGCATAGGAAAACTGTACCGAACTGAGGAAGACCGACCATGACCCGACTCCGTCACCTTGTGCGCCGGCTGCGCAATGCTCCGCTTTTTACTGCTCTCTCTGTCCTGACCCTGGGGCTGGGGATCGGTGCCAACACCGCCATCTTTTCCATGCTGGACGGGATACTGCTCAAGCCCCTGCCCTTCCATCAGTCGGAGAATCTGGTCAGCGTCCTGCATCAGGCGCCCGAGTTGGCGAGAGAACCGATCGGGCTCTCGCAGGCCCTTTATTTCACCTACCGCGAACAAGGCCGGACCTTTGAAGACGTAGCGCTCTACCGGACGTCGCCGGTGACGGTAACAGGACGCGGACGTCCGCAGAGGGTCGACGGCATGCTGGTCACCGAAGCGCTGCTGCCGCTGCTGCGGGTCCGCCCCCACCTGGGACGCTTCTTCAGTCGCCAGGACGACCTTCCCGGCGCCCCGCCCACGGTCGTCGTCAGCCACGGCTACTGGACGCGCGAACTGGGTGCGGACCGCCGAGCCGTGGGCCGGGCCTTGCAGATCGACGGCGTCCCCTGGACCATCATCGGCGTCCTACCCCGCGACTTCCACTTTCTTGATCTGGAGTCCGACGTGATCATGCCCTTCCGCTTTGATCGCGCCCAAGCCCGCATGGCCAACTTCAGCGCCCGCGGCTTGGCCCGCCTCAAACCGGGATACACGACCCAGCAAGCCGAAGCCGACGTGGAGCGGATGATTCCGCTGGCCACCGAGGAATTCACCCGCGGACTCAGTCTCGACATGTTGAACGACGCCGGATTCGCGCCCTACATCCGCCCCCTCAAGTCTGAGGTCGTGGGTGCCGTGGGAGAGGTGCTGTGGGTGCTGCTGGCTACGGTCGGCATCGTGCTGCTGATCGCCTGCGCCAACGTGGCCAACCTCTTTCTGGTGCGCACCGAGGGACGGCGGCGCGAGTTCGGCGTCCGCCGGGCTCTGGGCGCCAGCCGTTTACAGGTTGTCCGGGAGATCCTGAGCGAGACGCTGATGCTGGGACTGCTGAGCGGAGTCCTGGGCGTTTTTCTGGCTGGCGGCGCCATCGAGTTGCTCAGAATGCTGGAGCCCGGCAACCTGCCTCGCCTGACCCAAATCGCCGTCGACGGCAAGGCGCTGCTTTTCGCGGCGGCGGTGACGCTGCTGAGCGTGCTCTGCTGCTCGGTCCTGCCCCTGCTGGGGACGCTGCGCCTCGACTTGGTCAAGGCCCTCAAAGGCGGCAGCCGCGGCGCCAGCCAAGCCGGACAGCGCCACCGCGCCCGCAACGTTCTGGTGGCCGGACAGGTGGGATTGGCTCTCACCCTGCTCATCGGCTCGGGGCTGCTGACCCGCAGCTTCATCGAGCTGTCGCGCGTCGAACCCGGATTCTCTCAGCCCGAAGATGTCCTCACAATGCGCCTCTACGTTCCCCAACCAGTCATTCCCGATGCCGTGGCGGCGGCCCGGACGCATCAGCGCATCAAGGAAGAGATCGAGTCCTTGCCGGGCGTGCGCGGCGTGGGATTGGTCTCCACGCGTCCACTGGCCGGCGAGGGATCTTACGACGACCTCCTGGACGTGCAGGAGTTTCCCGTCCCCGCCGGACAGATGCCTCCCGGACGCCTCTTCAAGTGGATATCCCCCGACTACCTGGAAACCATGGGCATTCCGCTGCTGGCGGGACGCGCCTTGGAGTGGAACGACGTCCACAACCTCACCTCGAAAGTACTGGTCAACGAGAGTTTCACCCGCCTCTACTGGCCCGAGCCTGCCCAGGCCGTGGGCAAGCGCCTTTTCGAGAGCGGAAACCGCAATCCGCGCGAAATCGTGGGCGTAATCGGAGACGTGCGTGAGGACGGTCTGGCCCAACCCGTCCCGCCCATTGTCTACTGGCCCCTGCTGGTAAGCGAATTCTGGGGGCAGGAGCACTTCATTCTGCGCTCGATGTCCTACGTGGTCCGAGTCGACCGTCGCGCCCGCACCGGACTGGCCCAAAGCCTGCAGGACACGGTGTGGTCGGTCAACGGCAATCTGGCGGTGGCCGACATGCAGGGCATGGACGCCATCGTGGCCCATTCTTCGGCCCAGCGCACCTTTACCCTGGTGATGCTGGCCGCAGCCGCCGCGGGAGCCCTGCTGCTTGCCGTGGTGGGCATCTATGGCGTCATCTCCCACACCGTCAGCCAGCGGACGCGGGAAATCGGCATCCGCGCCGCCTTGGGCGCCGACCGCCGGGCCATCCGCCTGCTGGTGCTGCGTCACGGGGCCGTCCTCACGGTAGCCGGTCTCCTCATGGGCTTGGCCGCTTCGGCTCTGCTCACCGGCTGGATGTCGTCCCTGCTCTTCCAAACCAGCGGCTTCGATCCCCTTACCTACCTGGTCGTGACCGCTCTGCTGGGTGTCGTGGCCCTTCTGGCCACCTACCTCCCCGCCCGCCGCGCCTCCCGACTCGACCCCCTGGAAGCGCTGCGCTGGGAGTGAGCCGACCCATGATCTGCGTTCGAAACTGCTTGCCCTGGAGACATTATTTTGATAATATGCGAAATATCGAATTATGAACCGAGTCTTCAAAGCCTTGTCCGACCCTACGCGCCGCCGAGTTCTTCAACTCCTTCGGGAGCGGTCGATGACCGCGGGGGAGTTGGCTGAACAGTTCGACCTGTCCAAGCCCACCATGTCGGCGCATTTCAACGTCCTGCGCGAGGCCAACCTGATCGATGCCGACAAGCAGGGCACGACCATTACCTACCGCTTACGGCTCTCGGTCTTGGAGGATGCCTTGCTCGGATTCGCCGAGTCCTTCGGACTGGAATGGAAGTTGGATCCCAAGGGCTCGCTCGGTTTGCTGGACCCTGAGGAGGACTCGCCGTGAAGTTCTTGAAACCGCTGAACTTGGCTGCGGTCGCGGTCGTGGCGTTGGCCGGCCTTGGAATCTGGGGCTGGTTGCTGGATCCGACGCGGCCAGGACGCTGGGCCTTTGTCATCTTCTTTCTGCCGCTCTTCTGGGCAAGCATCGAAATGTTGCAAGGGGGGACTGGACGGCGCCACGACTGCATGGACTGGCACCGGACGGTGGTCGCTGCCCTGGGACTCATGCTGGCCGTCGGAATCACATCCCACCTGGCCGTGCACACGGGCCTGTTGGATGCCGACTGGCGGCCCTTCCTCAAGCGCGGCAAGGGAGTTTTATTCGGACTCTTCCTGACCCTCTGGGGCAACTACTTGCCCAAGCTGATTTCGCCTTGGCGGGAGGAGGAGGAGTGGTTCGACTGGCAGCGGGTGCACCGCTTCGTGGGCTGGACGGCGTCACTGTGCGGATTGGCCTTGATCATCGCTTGGCTGTCCCTGCCGCTGGCCGGAGCCAAGCTCGCGACATTCTTCGTCACCATCGCCTTCTGCGTCCTGAGCGTGGGACGCAAGTTCACCTCAGTAACCGACTATGCCCGCCGCCAACCCCCTCCCGACCCCAACCGTGAAACCTCCTAGACGCTTTTCTCACGGGTTGTGGTGGCGAGTGGGCCCGCAGACATCGTGATCACAAGGCGTCGCGACCGAATCTGTTCTCGTCCAGAGCCCGTGGTCCTTACCCCATCATGGGGTAAAGGATGGGGCATTTGTCATGATATCCTGAAGCCGTGCGCTCTCAGACGTCGACCTCGTCCTTATTAGGTGAGGGAATCGGGTGGCCCCGGCGGAGTGAAGCCAGTTTCTGAAGGCGCGTCATAGATTACGACCTTGGTTCTCAGCGATTGTGAACCACTCCATCTGACACTGTAACGCACGGCAAGGCATTGGGCACATACAATGTAGCCGCCATCGAATCCTCACGCGGGCGCCAAAGGCGAAAGAACCGGGGTGGCCTTTGCGGCCCTTGGCACCCGTGCGTGAAACCTCCCGAAGAGGACCGCTACTGCGAACAGCGCGGTCCTTTCGAGGCTACTCTGGAGTGCGCTGCACGGTCGGCAATTGCTGGACCTCGGCAGCCGCCATGAAGGAAAGGTCAAGGCTTCCCCAGAGCGCATAGCTGACGAGGGGAACGCCGGCCGACTCGACCTCGATATGCCCGCCGATCTGGCTGAACTCGCTACCAAACAGGGACGTTCCGTTGAGCAAATCGATCACCCGTTGGGTCGCAGCTAGCACTGTCTCGACCCTGGCGGTCTCCCTTCCCTCGCTGTCGAAGGCTCGAACGACGAGGGGGGCCGACAGATTGAAGGGGTTCCAGACGGCCAGTCCGGTGAAGTAGTTCAAGTCAGCGCTCTGAGCCACCTGAAGGACAGCGCTGCTGTAGATGGTGTCCGGGTCGTAGACAAGGCCCTCGAAGGGCGTCGCCGAAACCAGCGGCACTTCGGCCTGGAAACCTCTACCTCCGCGGAAGGCCACGCTTCCGATTACCGGCAGCCGGGTTTGCGCGATGGTGATCAGTGTGCGGGGATCAGTCAGCTTGAGGAGAAGGGATCCGCTGATCGGCTCGCCGGCCTCGAACTGAAGGTCGAAGAGAGACTTCATGTCAATCGTGAAGGCTCTGCCGGCCGGCAAATCGAACTCTGCGCTGGAATCCGTCATCCCATCGTTCCGGCGCAGGGTCGCCTCCACATGAACCACAATGTCGCTCAGATTCAGCAAGCGGATGTCGACATTGCCGCCGCTGCCGTCAGCGAAGACGTGGGGAGCGAGAAGAAAAGAACTGCCTTCCTCCACCCGCGCAGGGGCTGCCACGAAGCTCTCGTCCGACGCCCTCAGGTCGAATGCCCTGACCGGCAAGTCGGAGGTCAGATGAACGAACCCGTCTTCGGTCTCTTCACCGAAGAGATCCAAAGTGTCCAGGAAGGCGGCGCCGTTGGCGGCGAGTCCGACCGCGGAATCCCCAATCAACGCAGCATCGGGGTCGCGATGGAGCCTCAGTCTGACCTCGGCCGGATGCAAGGGGTCGGGATTGAAGAGGAATATCCGTGTGCGAAACGCTTGGCTGGATGGGGTTGAAAGAAAATAGCTTTCAGTGCTCTCCTCGAGCTGTCGACCGACTCCGTCCAGCTTCGTAAGGTCTCGGGTGCCGGCCAGGAAGAAGGAGCGGACCGCGCCGGGCCGGCCGCGCGCGATGATCGTTGAGTCCATGGACGGAGAGAGATGTTCTGCCAAGCTGGCGAGTTGCCCCTTGGGTGGAAGTTGCAGCTGTGTCCCCCCCGGGAGACTGGTCCCGTCGTGGTCCCGGGCTGAGACCTGCACTTCGGTCGCCTCATCCCCGAGGTTCGCCAGTGCGATGCCGACGAAAGCGCCGTCAAACGGCCCCAGGGGGCCTTGCAGGGCTCTGAGGGAGGCGTCGGAAAGTGCCAGCGCGGACGGAACCGACGTGAACGGGACCACAGTTGCCTGAGTTGTCACTGTTTTGGAAAGTGTCGGTCCCCCTCCAAGCCATTCGGCCTGGAAGCTGGTAACCAGCGTTCCCGCCCGATTGACCGTCAGCGAAAAATCGGCATCGATGCCGGATTCGGCTGCGAGATCGCCGACTTGGCACACTGCCTCGGTCTGGGTCACCTGGCAAACGATCCCGTCAGGCCCGGTAACTAATGCACCCGACTCGGGCAGCCCGATCGACAGGGCGACGGACGACACGGGTTGGACGCCTTTGTTCTCCAGCCGCACCCTGAAGGTGGCCGGGGCTCCCTGGTTGACGATGTCCGGCGACTCGACGACCGCTACTTCAACATCAGGCAAGACCTCGCCTGTGGCCGTAAAGAGCAAGTGTCCACCCGTCGTGTGCGCTTCGCCGAGCGGGATGCCGTTATAGCTCTCGAATCCGGGAGACTCGAAGTCTGGAATCCGGATGAGATAGGACACACCCGGATCGGCAGAAAGGACCGCATCGGAGCCGGCGTTCGAGGAGCTCGTCACCGGAGTCTGTGCCGAACAGGACGTCTCGGCCAGTCCATTGCAAGCGCCCTGGTAGATCACGATGCCGGCCGAATAGTCGCTGCCCTGGGTGGAGAGGGTGAGACGTTGCCGGCGACCTGTCTGGTTGGAGTAGGAGTACCACACATCCCGTTTGGGGCTGCGGTCGGGTCGATTGCTTTGCGGATCGTCCGGGAAGCGGCAACTCGGTGTTGGGGCTTGGCCTCCGTCCGAGGCTCCACGCGTGTCCTGCGCATCCACGAAGGTGCCGTCCACCAAATCGATTTCGGTTGCAGAGCCGCACAGGTCATTGGGCGGAGGAGGAGGCGACTCCAACCGCAGAGCCACGCGAGAGAAGCGAAGGTCGGCAGGAGTCACCAGTTCGTGCAGGCGAATAAGCGTCTCAGATTGGGGAGGGAAGGTAAGCGTGGCACCAAAGATAGCGAGACCAGTGAATCTTGTGATCGGGCCGCACGCCAGCGAGTGGGGGGCACTACAGTCTCCTTGGAAGGCTTCGAGAACCAGGTTGATGTAAGTGTTTCCGAAGCCAGGCTCTACAACAGGAGTCACGGCAACCTCGATTGGCTCCAGCGAAGTGTTTTGGAACCGGTACCAAACGCTGTTGAGGACATCTTGGCCGCCCGAGGTGCAGCCGTCCTCCGGCTCCCGGGCTTCCACGCTCGCCAGGGAGAGTATAGTGCGCAGGTCAAAAGGCAGGTCCGCATCGCTCAAGACCAGGGCATCCGAGCAATCGTCATTGACGGGTACGGAGACGGGCACAGCCTCCACCAACACCTCCAGATCGGAGGCGTTCTCAGCATTGAAGATGGCATCGCTTGGCCGGGCACTGGATACCTTGAAGGTGTAGGAGGTATGAGGTTGTGCCTCGAAGACCAAGTCGGCGCCTCCCTGGAAAAGACCACCCATGTCGTCGCACAGCGACTCCAAAGGGGAGAGTTCCCCACAAACGGAACCTTCGAACACCTGAATGACCGCGTAGTAGTCAGTAATTCCTTGGTTGGTGCGCAAGTGCAGAGTCACCGGCTCCGCTGAGTCGTTGTTGAAGCGGTACCAGATGCTCCCTCTCTCGGGTTGCTGGGCGCATACGGCGGCCGGCTCGCCCATCTCGATTCCGGCCTCTCTAACGTCCGGGAAGTCAACGAAGGGAAGGTCGTTCAGACTGATCGGCACGGCATCCTCGCAACGGTCGTTGGCAGGAGGCTCGATCGAATTGAAAACGATGTCGGCCGAGTTGGCTGTCCCGACCGCAGTCTCGATCAGAAAGGGGGCAGCCTCCGGATCGTCCGGGGGCGACATGCCTGCTTCCTGCGGGCCGCTGTAAAACTCTTCCGGACCGGGGAAAGGAGGATTGTTGAAGGCAGCAAAGCCAATAACCGGTGTCGAATAGCCAGCGACAATGACCGTTTCCCGAACCTCCAGGCTGTACTGCCCACCGGGAGTAAGATAGTTGAGCCGATAGCGCCCCTGGAAACCCTCATCCGCCGGCCCGAAGTCGCCGCTGATTGCGGAGACCGCGTCGAGGACCGGATCGCCGGCCCAATTGCGGGCGATCATCTGGGCGCCGGTCACCGGCGTGGTCGCATCGTTGGCCAGCAGCGTTCCGGCAATGACGCCGAACGATTGGAAAGGATGAGCGGCGCTGGGATAGAGTGTCGAGAGGATAGCCCGGTCGTCCATGTTGGGCGTCGACATCCCGCGTCCCGTGCCCTGCTGCGGCGACACGTCGATCAGGGGGAACATCGTCTCCACATCATCCACCCCTATCGGAAGCGTGGTTCCATCCGGGAGCATCGACGCAGGCGTATGGTACGGCGAGAACGGGCCGGGACCGAAGAATAGGGCTGAGCCATTGACGACCGAATGGGCGAGATTGAGAAGATGGCCGAGTTCGTGGACGATCACGCCCCGAAAGAACTCGCCGGTCACGTCGTCCTCGTCGACGCTGGCTCCATTCAGAAGGACAAAGCCCTCAACAATCTCCCCGTCCTCGACGAATTCGGGGGCCGCCACGCCAAGAACCCCGGAGGGCAAGCCCAAGAGATCGAAAATGTCTCCATTGCCGTTGTTGTCACTGTCCTCGCTGTCGAAGATGATCGGCGTGACGCCACTGTTGTCGACACCCAAGAATGACAGCACGTTGGCGGCGGCGTAGTCCCCCATCCCTTCCGGACCCAGGGCCGAGTTTGCCGGTCCTTGGTTGGAAAGCAGGATACTGGCCGTGGCCACTTCCTGCCATGCCGCCAGCGCTTCGGACAAGTTACTGGCCGCCAATTCCGGAGACAGCGGTCCCAACGAGCCGGTGTCGGGGAAGACTGCGACTGTGGGCGGATTCCCCGCCCACCTGTAGGGAACGCCCGGCTCACGCAGCAGCAGGGGGCCTCCCGCAAACGAGGGCATACACAGACCGAGAAAAAGAAAGGGAACAATCCATCGAGCAAGTGTGCTCTTCATTTTGCACCTCCCCGAAGTCGAAGGACAATCTCACGCTGTGTCAAAGAACGGCCTCGAGTGGTCTCCCTGACGATGTCGGCGACCTTCCGGTAGGAAACCGGCCCTTGAACCAGCGGTGCGGCACGACGCGAGACTCCTCGCTCGGTCGCCAAGTTTCGGTTGTCGAGAGCATTGACAACCGACATGCCTGGCCCTTCGCCCCGAATCGTGAATACGCCTTGGGCGAAGCCTATGGGGCTAGAGTAGCCCCACTTGCTTGCCCCTCTCAGAAACAGCAAGTAACGCCTGCCGGGCGTGTATTCAGGCATTCCTGGAATCCGCAAGATGCGCTGTCGTCCCGCAGCCGAGGGAGGCTGAGCGGGCCATCCCACCTGCCGAATGGTGAGGAAGCTCCCATGGCCAGCGCCTTTGAGGTACTCCTCAACCCGGAAGACGTAAACAGTGTGGGGAAGACCGCGCTGATCCGTGCCCTTCTGTACCGTGACGCACTCGCCTGAAACGACGTAGCTGGCTTGGTTGGTTAGTTGGACGAGGTCGCGTACAGCGAGGCTGGTGGCGGAGGCCGGGACGACTGTTGCAGCAACGGAAAGTGCCAAGACAACAGGGCGCAGCCAAGCCTTCGGAAATTTGATGATGCGCAGAGGGGGAAGGAGAAGTTCGAGAGTCATGTCAATTCCTATCCAAGAGGTTGGAAGAAGGCCGACGGTGGCAGCGACACGTTCAGCGGTCTGCCGGTACGGCTTTCTCCCCAGCCGAGCGGGCTGTGGTTTGTCAGCAAGTATCCTGAAGCCTTGCCGATACTTATGCGCCAACGTCCGGTCAGATACCTATCAAAGCTGCCCCATTTTCCTCATGTTTATCTGCAAGCTTGCCCCGGAGGTTTGGGCTTTGGGAGCAGGATGTCGGAGATAGGGCTCACGTCTTCAAACCAATGGTTTTGGGGCTATTTGGCCTCTTCCGCTTGCTCCCGCAGACTCCACTGCAAGTGACTTGCCGACAGTTGCCGCTTGGCCATTCCTGCCGTAGCATTGAGAGGACTATGGTTGGACGGCAGGTCTCGCACTACCGGATCATCGAGAAGCTCGGCGTCGGGGGCATGGGCGTGGTCTACAAGGGCGAGGACACCCGTCTGGGCCGCCATGTCGCTGTCAAGTTTCTGCCCGAGAAATGCTTCGACGATCCCGAGGCCCGGGAGCGGTTCCAAAGAGAGGCCCGCGCCGCTTCGGCCCTGAATCATCCCCATATCTGCACCATCCACGACATCGGGGAATATGAGGGCCAGCCCTTCATCGTGATGGAACTGTTGGAAGGCGGCACGCTCAAGCAGGAGCTCAAAGGCGAGCCTATGAAGACCGAGCGGCTGCTGGACATCGGCATCCAACTCGCGGATGCCCTTGACGCCGCCCACCGCAAGGGCATTATTCACCGCGATATCAAGCCCACCAACATCTTCATCACGCAAAGAGGGGACGCCAAGATCCTCGATTTCGGACTGGCCAAGCTGGCCACCGAGAAGATCACAACCGACTCCCACGCTCCCACGGCGGGCTCCGACGATCAGTTGACCAGCCCCGGCACGGCGGTGGGAACCGTGGCCTACATGTCGCCGGAGCAAGCCCGCGGCGAAAAGCTCGACGCTCGAAGCGACGTTTTCTCGCTGGCCGTGGTGCTGTATGAGATGGCCACCGGACTGCAGCCCTTTAAGGGAACCACCAGCGCGGTGGTCTTCAACCAGATCCTGACAAACACTCCTGCTTCACTCGCCCGCCTGAATCCCGATCTTCCCGAGGAGTTCGAACGCATCCTGAACAAGGCCCTGGAGAAAGACAGCAGGCTTCGCTATCACTCCGCCGGTGAACTGCTCACAGATCTGAAGCGCGTGAAACGGGACATCGATTCAGGCCAGTCGGCGCCGACGCCCCAGGTCCCAAAGCGGCTAAGCCGTTCCAGACTCAAGATCGCGGCCGGAGCGGTCCTGTCGATCTCGCTCTTGATGGCCCTCTGGTACGCGGGTGTCTTTTTTCCCGCGGCTCCCGATGACCTTGAACGCTCCATCGCGGTTCTCCCCTTCGACAACCTCAGCGGCGATCCCGACCAGGAGTACTTCAGCGACGGGCTGGCGATTGAGATGATCGCTCAACTCTCCAAGATCTCCAGCCTGGAGAAGGTGATTGCCTTCACTTCCTCCCGGCGTTACCGGGACAGTGAAAAGAGCCTTCCTGAGATCGGTCGTGAGTTGGGCGTGGCCCTGCTCTTGGAAGGAACGGTCCAACGGCAAGGAGAACGGGTTCGCGTGACCGTCCAATTGATTGACGCCCAGGGTCAGGGGCAACTGTGGGCAGAAACCTATGATGGCGGATTGGGCGACATCTTCGCCGTGCAGAGCCAAATCGCCGGGAGGATCTCCTCGGCCCTGCAAGTGGAGCTGTCGCCGCAATTGAAAGCCCAGATCGAGCGGAAGCCCACCGACAACCTCACCGCCTACAATTTCTACTTGAAAGGTCAAGACTATCACGTCCGCTACAACAAACGGGCCAACGAGAACGCCATTGATTTTTTCCAGGCGGCCTTGGACTTGGACCCCGAATTCGCTCTGGCCCGTGCGGGGATGGCCAACGCATTCGCCCTGCGGGCCTACTTGTACGGGGGACGGTCGAGTTGGCTGGACGCCGCGATCGATGAGGCCGAGAAGGCCCTCGCCACCGATCCCGATGTAGCCGAAGCGCACATGGCGCTCTCCACAGCCTATGCGATCAAGGGCTGGCTTCCGAAAGCCCTGGAGGAATCGAAGAAAGCTGTCGGACTGAGCCCAACCAGCGAGAGTTATTCCTCGCTGGGGTACGTCTACGCCTCCACTGGAGAATGGGACAAGGCTTACCCCCATTTCAGAAAGGCCGTCGACCTCAACCCGCTGCATGCCGACAACTATTGGAGCATGGGCTTCCTCTACCTCGGTTTAGGCGAACTGGAAAAGGCGGAGTCGTGGACCCGTAAGGCGCTGGAGCTCCAGCCGGATGACGTTATGGCCAATCTGATGATCTGGCTGGTTCTCTTGTCCCAAAGCCGATTCCAGGAAGCCGCCGAGGCCAGCCAGAGACTTCTTGTTCTGAGTCCAGAGGACCCCAAGAGCCAACTTGCGGCGGGAATTGCTGCTTTGACTCAGGGCGAATTCCGCAGCGCCGGAGAGTACCTTCAAAGAGCCTACGAGCTGGCGCCGGAGACGCTATTGGGCGATTTTCGCCTTGCCACCACCCTGGGCTGGTTCCGCTGGGAGGCAGGAGAGCGGGCCGAGGCAGAGCGATTGTTCGCTGAGAGCATTGCGCTGAACGAGACCGAACTGGAGGCTGGAAACAAGTCCACTCGGCCGCTGACCGACATGGCCAGAATCTACTCCATACAGGGGAAGAACGAAGACGCCCTAGACTGGCTGCAAAGGGCTGTGGACGTCGGCTACGTGGGAATAAACGATCCAACTTGGACAAGCCTCCATGGAGAACCCCAATTCCAGCAGATGAAGGCCGAAGTGGACACCAAGATAGCCAAGATGCGCCGCCGGGTGGAAGAACTCGAAGAACAGTGGGCGCAATAAAAATAGTGGGCCTTTGAGGACCTCAAGAACGAGGATCCCCACCCGCACCCCGTTACCTTTAAGTGGTTTCCGCCGTCCTGCCTTTTGAGCAAATGACGCCGAACGCGTCCTGCGGCGTCATTGGGATTCCTTTTCTCGGCGGATCTTGAAGCTGGTCATTTCCGATATGCTGCGGAGGTAGAGATTTCCGCCGGAGAGGGTGGGAGGGGTGTAGGTTTTGCCGTTGACGGCCTGGAAGGAGGAGATCTGGCGGAAGGCCTCGGGTGTGGCTTCGGCCAAGGCCAGGCGCCCGTAGGTGCCCAGGATGTAGAGACGGCCTTCGGCGGCGACTAACGAGCCCTCGCCGAATCCCCGCGTGCGCCACTTCTCTGTTCCGTCCTGGGGGTCGATGCACTTCAGCGTTGTGCGGTCGGAGCCGTAGAGATAGCCCCGATAGTAGACGCAGGACGAAAAGTGGTTCTTCATGACCCGGCTGTGCCAGACGGTTTCGGCCTCGATGCCGCCGCCTTGGCGTTGAAGCCGCAGCATGCGCGCTCCGCCGCGGTGGGCGGCCGAGAAGAAGACCCGGTCGGGAGCCACGAAGATGGGCGTGGCGACGTTTTCGTTGGCGCTGTTGGGCCAAGGGACGCGCCACAGCAATCGACCGTCCTCGGGGGCAATTCCGGTGGCCGAGGCCCCGGCGAAGAAAACCACTTGGCGGACTCCGTCCACGCTCACGGCGATGGGAGAAGAATAGCCGGGCGGGTCAGTATGTCCCTCCCAGATCACGCGGCCGTTGTTTTTGTCGAGGGCGGCAAAGGCCCGGCTGTGGCGTCCGGCCGTGGTCAGGATAATCCGGTCGTCCAGCACCAGAGGCGAATTGGAGTACCCCAGGCTGGGCGCACGTCCTCCGAACTGGCCCGGCAGGTCGATTCCCCAAATCTCATGGCCGTCCGAGGCGCGCAAGGCCATCAGAAAACCGGAGGCGCTGACCACGTAGACACGGTCGCCGTCCACCGTGGGCGTCGCCCGGGGGCCGTCGCCCCATTGGTTCTCGTAGCGCGGCCCCAGACGTACCCTCCAGAGGCGGCTCCCGTCACCGACGTCGAAGGCTGCCGCATACTCGCTCCGGGCGTCGGCGTAGAGGGTGAAGACGCGTCCGTCGGCCACGGCCATCCCAGAGTAGCCGGTCCCTAGCGCCACCCGCCAGTTGCGGGGAGGCCCCTCCTCGGGCCAGCTCTCGAGCAGTCCCGCCTCGGAGGAAACGCCGTCCCGATTCGGCCCCCGCCACTGATGCCATTCGGGAGAGGAAGGCGCGTCTCCCTTCTGAGCCCAGACGAGGTTCGAAAAGACACAGAAAAAAGCCGGGAGAAGAAAACCGCCCATCCGCCGATCGAAGTGCATAGCCGTCAGGTTAATTGAGGATCTTTGAATTCTCGCCGAGGCCTGCCATGAGAGCCAACAGGTTGTCAACAAGTCCACACAGCCCTCAAAGCTCAGCGACCATGACCAGTTGCCAGCATGCTCTGGGCGGCATGAAGCAAGCCCTCAGTTCTCGACCCTCTCGGCTCTGACGTCACGCCCTCCCATGCGGGTGGCGAAAGCTGTGGCCCGCGTGTCGTCGACTTCAAATACGACTTCGCCGCCTTGGAGTTCCAGAATGAATGGTCCTTCTAGAGATCAGGCACACTCTGCCATCCACGTTCCTAACCAGAGGATTCGCTGATTTTGTCCCGCTCAGAGCCCTCCCGAAGCAGGGCCTCCACTTCAGGATGTTCTCCCTCTCGGGCCCAGTCGGCGGCAGTGCGGCCCTCCTGCAGGGTCAACTGCGAGTCAGCGCCGTGTTTCAAGAGCAGCTCAACCATCTTCTCATCACCCTTCCAGGCCGCCATCATCAAAGGTGTGAGTCGTCCCAGGTCGTCCATCTCGTTGATGACGTCGACCGGGGCTCCGTGGCGCAGCAGCGTTTCGGCAATCTCGTGGTCCCCGCGGCCCGCCGCGAGCATGAGCGGGGCGACGGTTCCGAAACCCTTGATGCGGGCTTCCAGGTCGACTCTTGCGCCTTCCTCGCTCAGGAGTTTGACAACTTCAGGGTGGCGACGGAAAACAGCCATCAAGAGGGCCGTGTTGCCGTCCTGATTGACGGCCTCCAGGTCGGCGCCGCGCTCGAGCAGCAGCCGGGCGAGTTGAGGATGGCCGCGGTAGGCCGCTGCCATCAATGGAGTGACTTGGTGGCGGTTGCGTGAATTGGGGTCGGCTCCGTGATCGAGAAGCGCCTGGGCGGTTTCCGTGAGGCCGCCGGTGACGGCGATCAGCAGGGGAACGGCCCTCGATTCCTCGCGTCCCGCCACGTCGACCGAGGCACCTGCACTCAAGAGATGAAGGACCGAGTCGACATGCCCTTCACGGGCCGCCAAATGCAGCGGCGTCCACCCCTCGCCGTTCCAACGGTCGGGATTGGCGCCACGCTCCAGCAGGGTCTTCACTACGTCGCTGTGGCCTTTGGCGGCGGCTGCCATGAGAGGAGTCTGGCCGGGGCAGCAAGACTCTTTTCCAGCCGCCTGATCGCCTTCAACCCCGTGGGCGAGCAAAAGCCGCAGGACCGGCAGCCATCCTTTATCGGCCACGTGATGGAAAAGGGGCCGTCCATCGCGCAGGGCAGGATTGGGACTGGCGCCTGCTGCCAGGAGCAGCTCTGCCGTCTGCGGGCGATTCTTCAAAGCCGCCTGAATGAGAGCCGCTGGCACCTCCTCGATTTCGGCACCCTCGTCGATCAACAAGCGCACGGTATCGGCATGTCCCAGCATGGCTGCCCCCACCAGCGGGGTCCAGCCAGCCCGGTTGCGATGGTTGACCTGGGCTCCGCGTCCAACAAGCAACTCGACTACGGCAGGATCATCCTGGGCGGGGAAGAAAAACAGTGCCGTATTGCCCGAGTGGTCCTCTTGGTCGAGTTGGGCGCCTTTCGCCAAAAGCAGTTCCGCCAGATCCCTGGCGCCCAGGGAGGCGGCATGCATAAGTGCAGTGCGGCCGTGCACGCCGGCCACGTTGGGGTCGTCCTGGGCGAGCCGTGCTTCGACTTGGGCCGCATCGCCGGAGAGAACGGCCTGGATCAAAGGCGGATCCTGCGGGAGAGCGCTTTCCTTCCGCGGGCCGTCCTCCGGCCGGCCTCGGTCGAGCATGACCCAGACCAGTAGCGCAATCAAAACGAGTGGGGCAATAATAAGGATCACTCGCCGGCTTTGTCTCATCTCCGGGCTCCTCTGGTTGACTCTAGTGGCTCGTCAGCCACTAGTTCTGCTATGCAAGCGCCCTCAACATCGGACGCGATGCCGGAAAACGGCCTCTGAAAGGGACAAATCCCTGCGCCTTCGTTCGAAAGCGCAGGGACTGCAGTGTTGCCAGCCGCGTGCGGCACGCCGTTGGCGGATTGTGCTGCTGACTCCCGCAAGCCGCCTTGAAGCGACCGTGCGGCAGCAGCCATGGCTTAAGGCAGCAAGTCCTGATTCGGCGCTTCGGGCACGCGCAGGCTCCTCAGGAAGGCGATCACCCTCCCTTGCTGCTGAGCGCTGAGGCCCAGGAAGGCGTCGCGCGCGGTCTGGGCTTCCCCGCCGTGAGCCGCGATGGCCTGAAACAGGGTCGAGGCACGGCCATCGTGGATGTAGGGCGCAGTGTCGGCGATCCCCCACAGGCGAGCTGTGGTGAAGTCGGAGTTGGGGATCTCCGCCCCCTCGAAGTCTTCTTGCAAGCCCGGTCCCATGTTATGCCGCTTCAAGTCGGCAAAGAGCGGAACGTAGACGCCGCCGCCCGGAGCCGGTTCGAAGCCGACCTCGACCAAGTCGATGAACGCATAAACGTTGGCCAGCGGATCGTCCGCCACTTCAGGATGGGCCAGCGGCAAGAAGCGCGATTCGGTTTCCAGAACCGGCATGTGGCATTCGTTGCAGCCGATCATCTGGAAGCGGTTGAATCCCTGCTGAGCCTGGTTGCTCAGTTCTTGAACGAAGGGTCTGGGATTGGTGACGTCGAAGACATGAAGGGCGGTCATTTCGCCCACGGTGACTTCGTCTTCGACTCCGTCGCCGTCCACGTCGTTGCCTTCACCGACAACCTCGACGGGCTGCATTCCGAAATGGAACTGCATGGCGCCGCGGTCAAAGTCGCGCATGGAGAAGTTTTCTCCCTTGCGCCCGAAGGGCCTTACCACCAGCACCTCTTCGGGGGTGCGTTCTTCGTTGACCTCAGGGGTGAAGCCGATGCCTTCGATTTCGCTCAGGTCGACGTCGCCGCCGCCGAGGCTGGTGATGTGGCCGAAGTTAACGCCGTGGGTGTCAAGCGAAACCACGGTTCCCGCCGGCGAAGACTGGGCCACGTCGAGCAGTGCCTGCAAGTCGAGAGTCATCTCCTTGCCCAGCAGTTCCACGCCGCCGCCGCCGAACAGGAAAGGCGGGTTGGCAAAGCGGCCGTTGTAATCGGCCTCGCCGTCAAACACCAGCGGCAACGAAGGATCGTGGCCGGGAACGAAGTTGACGCGGTCGTCAGCCGAGTCGGCCACATCGATGAGCGTAGGCATGATGATGGCGTTTTGAACCGCCCCGCCTACGCCGCCGAATCCCAAAGTGGGTGGCGTCGTACGGTTGCTGACGATAGTGTGGCATTCGTTGCAGCTCTGAGCATCTAAACCGTTCACTCTCAAAAAGAGCCCGTTGCCCTGCAGCGTGGGCCTTTGGCCAAAGGCACGAGTGTCCAACTCAGCCGGGTCGAAGGGGCCGTCTCCAAGTCCGTCGAAGGTGTTGAAGGGCGTGGAGAAGACTGCCAATCCGCGGCGGCGGACCTCATTGAGGAAGTGGATTTGATTCTCGAGAGCCTGCACAATTTCTTCATGGGTGGCGCCGTCCGGCAAGGCCGGTTCGTCAATCTGCGCCACCGCCACCCCGCCAAGGAATAAGACGAGGAGAGAGGAAAGAAGCAGTACTGTACGGAACATAGGAATCCTCCCTAGCGGTTGAGAAGGTTGGCCCGGTGAAAGCCAGCCATGTCAAAAACTCGACGCGAAACACATGGGCCCAATGCGTTGGCGAAGCTCTTTAAGGCGCGGCCGGATTTTCAACCGGCGCCGGTTATTCCGACCTGATTCGAGCCCGGTCGTCAACCTGGCAAACCGTCCTCAGAATATGGTTCAAGTCGGAGAAAAAACTCTTGAATGGAGCCTATCAGGACACGCCGGAGAATACAATACTTCATCCGATTAAATTCAGAATTTTTGTTGTTTGCCAAAATTTATCGGCAAAGGCACTGCTAGGTTCCTGAACGTGCTATAGGCCAATTCTGTTCCCTTGAAATTGCTTTGTAAAGCAGCTTAGCGGAAATCGCAGGACAGAATATGGTCGTTGACCAGGCCGCAGGCCTGCATGAAGGAGTAGCAGGTCGTGGAGCCCAGAAACCGGAAGCCGCGCTTCTTCAGATCTTTGCTCATACGATCGGATAGAGGAGTCTTGGCGGGCAATTGGCTGAGGCGGGTGAAGTGATTGAGGACCGGGACGCCGTCCACAAAATCCCAAATGTAGGCGTCGAAGGAACCGTGGCTTTCCTGGATCTCCCGCAAGCGGCGGGCGTTGTTGACCGCCGACTCGATCTTCTGGCGGTGACGAATGATGCCGGCGTCCTGCAAGAGCGCCTCGACCTTGCTTTCATCGTAGCGCGCTACCCGGGCCGGATCGAAGCCGTCAAAAGCACGGCGGAAATTCTCGCGCTTGTGCAGAATCGTGGCCCAGCTCAAACCAGCCTGGAAACTCTCCAGCAAAAGGAACTCGTAGAGCACGCGGTCGTCATGGACGGGCTTGCCCCACTCGCTGTCGTGATAGCCGCGGTAGAGCGGATCCTCTTCGGGCACCCATTGGCAGCGCTTCATCATGTCCTTTCGATCTCGGCCTTCGTTTGCGTCCTTGAGTCCTGGCGGCCTGTCCCCTCTAGGGTACAAGCCCCCCGGGCTACTCGCCGCCCTGAAGTTTTTCCTCCTCGGGGCAGCGGATGCTGAGGACAGGGCAGCAGGCCAAGCGCACCACTTTCTCTGCCACTGACCCGAATACCAGATGCTTCCAGCCGGTATGCCCGTGAGTGGAAATCACGATCCAGTCGCATTTTTCCTCTTCGGCGGCTTTGACGATTTCTCCCGCCGGATCCCCGAAACAGATGAGGCGGCGGACGGGAATGCCATCAGGCACGTGCTCCTCTTCCAGTTCGGCCAGCTTCTCGGTCGCTGCGCTTTGCAGCGAGTCATTGTAGTCGGGCGTCTGGAAAGTGTAGTTCATGTCGGCCGGCAAGGTGGGGATGGGTGGGACCACGTAGAGCAGGATCAGTTCGGCCCCGAACTCGCGGGCCAATCGGGCGGCCTGCTCGACAGCCACCAGCGAGGCGCTGGAAAAGTCAGTGGGCGCCAAAATGCGTTTGACGTCAGGCATGCTTCATCTCCTTCCGGGACTCGCCGTAGCCTCGGAGCCCTGGCGGCTCTTAGACTTCTTGGCGGCAGCTCGCCGTCGGCTGCGGGCAGGCGCCTTGGGTCCTTTGGAGGATGAGGCTTCGAGCTCCTCGAAAGCGGCTTGCAGAACCTCCTCAACCCGCTCCACGAAGACGAACTCCACTTGCTTGAGCAGCTTCTCCGGCAAATCCCTCAAGTCTTTCCCATTCTCCTTGGGAAGGATGATGCGACGCAAGCGCGCGCGCCGTCCGGCCAGCACTTTTTCCTTGACGCCTCCCACGGGAAGCACTAGTCCGGTCAGGGTCACTTCGCCGGTCATCGCCGTATCGGCCCGGGCTGGACGGTCCATGTAGAGCGAGGCCATGGCCACGACCATGGTGATTCCCGCCGATGGGCCGTCCTTGGGAATGGCTCCGGCGGGGACGTGGACGTGCAGTCCGGCGTCGGTGAAGAGCTTCTCGTCGATCCCCATCCGCTTGCAGTGAGCCCAAATGTAGCTTTGGGCGGCTTGAGCCGACTCCTTCATGACGTCGCCCAGTTGGCCGGTCAGCTTGAGTTCCTTGGCCTGGGGCAGGCGGCTGGCCTCCACATAGAGGACGTCCCCTCCTGCCTCGGTCCAGGCCAATCCTGTGGCCACGCCCGGCGGCAGCCTCTTGCGCGCCTCTTCCTGGAAGAATTTCTCAGGGCCCAGCATCTCGGGCAGGTCCTTGGCCTTGACCCGCACCGGACTGCGGTCGCCCTCGGCGAAGCGCAAGGCCACTTTGCGGGCCAGGCGCCCCAAGGCCTGCTCCAGCCGGCGGACGCCGGCTTCGCGCGTATAGCGGGTGATGATGCGGCGAAGCGCACGGGTTTCGATGACCAGGTCCTTGCGTCTCAGTCCGGCCTCTTCCAGGCGCCGGGGGATGAGGAAGCGGCGCGCGATCTGGATCTTTTCTTCGGCGCTGTATCCCGAAAGCCGCAGGATTTCAAGCCGGTCGAGCAAGGGGGCTGCTACCGTGTCGAGCGAGTTGGCGGTGGTGATGAAGAAGACCCGCGACAGGTCCCAGGGCAGGTCCAGGTAATTATCGCGGAAGTCGCGGTTCTGCTCGGGATCGAGGATTTCCAGCAGTGCCGAAGCCGGATCGCCCCTGAAATCGCGTCCCAGCTTGTCGATCTCGTCCAGCATGACGACGGGATTGTTGACGCCGGCCCGGCGGATGGCGTTGAGGATGCGTCCGGGCATGGCGCCGATGTAGGTCCGCCGATGACCCCGCAGCTCGGCCTCGTCGTGCATGCCGCCCAGGCTGAGGCGCTCGAATCCGCGGTCCAGCGCACGGGCGATGGATCGTCCCAAGGAGGTCTTGCCCACTCCCGGCGGTCCCACAAAACAAAGAATCGGGGCCTTGGCTCTGGGATTGAGCTTGAGCACGCCCAAATGCTCGAGGATGCGCTGCTTGACCTCGGTGAGGTTGAAGTGGTCTTCGTCGAGCACCTTGCGGACGCGGGAAATCTCCATCACGTCCTTGGAAGACTTGGACCAGGGCAGTTCCAGCAGAAAGTCGAGATAACTGCGCACCACGTTGTACTCAGGACTGACGATGCTCAGCCGGCCCAGGCGGGTGAGTTCCTTCTCGGCCTCCTTCTCCACAATCTCGGGCAGGTCGGCCTTATCCAGCCGGCGGCGCAGTTCGTCGACCTCGGCTTCTTCCGAGTCGGACTCGCCCAATTCGTCCTGGATGGCCCGCATCTGCTGGCGCAGGAAGTACTCGCGGTGCTCGCGGCTCATCTCGCTCTTGGCCTGGGAGGAGATCTGGCGGCGCAGTTCCAGCACCTCGACTTCATGCTTGAGGTATTCATACATCAAGCCCAGAATCTCGAGCAGGCTTTCGGCCTCCAGCAGGCTTTGCTCCTTCTCCAGCCCCAGGCTGATGAGCGAGCCCAGCAGGAACACCAGGCGGAGAGGATCATCGGTGCTCCCCAGCAACTGTCCCAGCTCGGCCGGAGCCTGGGGAGTGGCCAGCGAAAGGGCGCGTCCGGTCAAGTCGAGCAATTCCCGATGCAGCGCTTCGCACTCGGGCGTCACTCGGTCGTCGATGGGATCGATTTGGTAGCCAGCCCGCAGGTAGACGCCCGACAGGTCCATGTCCAGCAGATTGATGCGTTCCACGCCTTGGACGGTGACTTCTAAGAACTCCTCCTCATCGTTGCGGGTGATCTTCTTGATCTGGGCCAGGGTCCCCACGTGGAAGACGTCATCGTAGTCGGGCGCTTCAATCTCGCCGTCGGTCTGGGCCACCACGACGATTTCTTTGTCGTCGTTGTCCAAGGCCGCTTCCACGGCGGCGATGGAGGCTGGCCGGCCCACCGAAAGCGGCATCAAGAGGTAGGGGAAGAGGACGTTGTTTTTGACCGGCAGCAGGGGAAGCCGGAGTATGGGCGACTTTTCATTCATCGATCTGCCCACAGTCTGAAGGTATTCACCTCTCTTTTCAAGGGGAGCTTGCCAGCCCAGCCGGATCCAGCGCGGCGGACGGGCTCTTCCGGCACCGATTAAGCCCAAGCGGCAAGCTGTCGATAAGAAGAACGGCCCGCGCGTTGATGGACTTGCATGAGCGCAAACGGCCCTTGAACGCTGGAATCGGCCCGAAAACCGGTTGGCAGGTCATTTATGGCGGACTATTTCCATCTCAGCGATTTCAAGAAGTTCGAGATGTGGCTGGACGCGTTGGTTGTCTTCCACGGCAACCCCGGACTCTCCTTCGGCAAGGATGAGCAGAAAGAGGAGCTGCAGCGCAACTTCCTGATCGACGTGCGCACCTCGATGCAGATCGTCCAGGACCTGCTCTCGCTCTCCGATGCCATGCTGCGGCGCGAACTGGAACACTACAAGATGGCTGACCCCACCATCGCCATCCACGCTGACCAGGACCCCCGGCTGGAAGCCCGGCGCATTGGCAAGCTGCAAGCGGAGATGGCCGACTTCCTGGACTTCTGGGATTTCCTCGAGCAATTCCGCATCCTGGGCACCAGCAGCCTCAGGCTGGAACATTTCTCGCGCTTGGAATTCAAGTCGCTGGGATCGGTCCTCACGGGACGAATCGAGCGTTTTCGACAGAGCGATGCCTACGGAAACCTGGGGGTAGGCGCCAGCAATGCCGACTTCCGCTACCTGGTACAGCGTGACATCGTCATGTCTCTGGAAATGCCCGGGATCCAAGAGCAGGTAGAGCGCATTTTCCTCGACTTCTTCCACATCCTGCAGCTCATCCGTTACATCCAGCAGGAGATGCGGCGGCAGTTCAGGGTGCGCAAACTGCTGGTGCTGTTCGAATACTGCTTTTATGCCTACCAGGGCTTTCTGGATCTCCTCAACGAATCGCGCGATTACCTGGACCGCTATCAGCCCGAGATTGTGGAGGCCATCTTCAGCACTACCTTCGCGCTCAAGATGGAAACCAAGAAAGTCTTCGAAGAGCGCCTGGAAAACGTGGCCGAAGAGGAGCAGACCCGCAAAGCCTACGCCGTCATGGAGGACGCTCTGGGGCTGGTGCAAAACGCCTTCCGCGAATGCTTCATCAACATGGTCCACCTCCTCAATCCCGATTTCGACGAACGCCGCCTCTTCGAGGACATGTGGGAACGTTACAAGCAGACCGTCAAGCTGATCTCCGAATTGACCGAGCTCCACGACATGGCCAAGTCGGCCCGCGACGACGGCAAGGACTCCAGCTTCAACGAAGTGGTCGCTACTCTCGAACGTTTCGAGAAGTCTTCCAAGCGTCTGCTGTTTTTCAAGGACTGGCAAGACATCGAAGACTTCGTGCAGGAACTCACCGAGTGCGACCCTGCCGAGCGTCCATTTGCCCTGCACCGTTTCGAGATCTTCCTTACCACTCTGCTCAGCGAAGTCAGCAAGCGCACCGTGCTGAGCAAGTTCCGCGACCAGGAAAAGCCTCCCGAGAAGACCGCTGCTCCCCAACCGTCCTAACTTCGCAGTCGGGCCGCATGGGGGACAACGCCCTGCAGGTCGGGCGCTCAGCCGCATCGAGGCGCAGCCAATCGGAATCTGGTTTTGGTCAGCTCGCCAGATTGTTACAATCGGCCCGTGGATTTGTCTCAAGCCTACCGATGGATTTCACCCGACCAATCGCTTCCCCCGGTTTTCACTCCCGAGAATGTGGAGGAAGCCCGGCAGTGGCTGAGAGAGAAGGACCGTCCCCAGCGCCGGGTGCTGGTGGCAGGAGCGGGTTCACATTGGTACATCGGCGCCAATCCCCAGCCAGTCACCGACGTCCTCAGCCTGCGCCGCTGGGACCGGGTGACGGACTACTCTCCCGGTGACATGATCGTCGAAGTCGAGGCCGGGTGTACGCTGGGGCGTCTTGAGCAAACGCTGAGCCAAGAAGGCCAGTTTCTGCCCTTTCTTCCTTTCTCAAGTCCGCAAGCGACCATCGGGGGGGTGGTGGCAGCGGGGCTTGAATCGCCCTTCTCAGGAGAGCTGGGCGGCCCGCGGGACTCCATTATCGGCGTCGAGGTGCTGCATTCCGACGGCATGCTCAGTCATGCCGGCGGCAAAGTGGTCAAGAACGTGGCCGGATACGACCTTTGCAAGCTCTATTGCGGCTCGCTGGGGACGCTGGGCGTGCTGACCCGCCTGGCCTTCAAGGTGCGTCCGCTGAGGGGACGCCCCGCCACTGCGCTGGTCGGCTTCGGGACCGCTTCTCAACTTCTGGAAACTGCCCGCAAGCTGCGCGACCATGCCGCCCCCGCGGCGCTGGAGATCCTTTCCGGCAAGCTCTGCCGGGCGGCGCCTGAGGCTCTCTCGACCGCCACCTGGATGCTGGCCGCCCGCTTGGCGGACGCCCCGGGAGCTGCCGCCTACAAGCGCCGCCAAATCGAAAGCCAGGCTGCGTCGGCGGTCTGGTTGGAGGGCAGAGATGAGGAGACCTTCTGGCAGGATTGGACCCAAAGTCGGCGCGCCATGCTGGCCCCCGACCGTCCCCAGGCCTGCCTGCTGGTCAGCACGCCCCTCAGCCGCCTGGGAGACTTGCTGGAAGACTTGAGCGGTACTTTCGGGGGCGAGGAGGGTGCGCCTGCCATCAGCGGATCTTTCCCGCGAAGCCGGCTGCATGCCTTCTTCAGCGAAAGGCCCGATTCAGAACAGCGCGTGGAGCGTCTCAGGCAACGTTGGAACCGAAGAGAGGATTCGACTATCCTCTGGAAAGGGTCACCGAAACTGAAATCGAAGCTCGACGTTTGGGGCTTGCCGTCGCCCCTTAAGAAGATCCACAACCAGTTGCAGGCGGCACTTGACCCCGACAGGGTGTTCAACCCGGGACGTCTTTAGCCAGTCGGCGGACAGCGAAAGACCACTACGTGAAAGCCAAGGCCCAAAGCAACGATCCGTTCGCCGTCAACCTGGACTGCATCCACTGCGGACTGTGCCTGCCTAAGTGTCCGACCTATCAAGAGTTGGGCACCGAAACCGATTCGCCCCGCGGACGCATTCACCTCATGCTGGCGGCCCAACAAGGACGCATCCAACTCGACCCAGCCGCCGTCTCCCATTTGGAGGGATGCCTGGCCTGCCGGGCCTGTGAAAGCGCCTGCCCCTCGGGCGTCCGCTACGAGCTGATGCTGAGCGATACGCGGGCCCGCCTGCGCCGGGAACACCCGCCGGGATGGCTGCGCCGTGCAGCTTTTCAGAGGCTGCTTCCCTATCCCGGCCGCCTGCGCCTGATGACGGCCGCTCTGCGCCTTTACCAGCGCAGCGGATTGCAGAAGCTGGTGCGTTCCAGCGGAGTCCTGAAGCGGGTGCCGTCTCTGCGCCAGGCCGAGGCCAAACTGCCCCACATTCCCCCATCCCGGCCCCTGAAGAACTTCTATGCGGCTTACGGGTCGGCCCGGTGCAAGGTCGGCTTCCTGAGCGGCTGCGTGATGCCGGTGCTTTTTCCCGAGGTCCACCAAGCCTCCATCGAACTCCTGCGCCGGGCTGGATGCGACGTGGTCTTGCCGCCCGCTCAAACTTGCTGCGGGGCCCTCCATTCCCATGATGGACTGCGCCGACAAGCCTCTGACTTGGCACGTCAAAACGTGGAGGCCTTCGGACCAGATCTGGAGGCCGTTGTGGTCAACTCAGCCGGCTGCGGCGCGGCTCTCAAAGACTATCCTCACTGGATCTCGGACTCTTTTCATCAAAAAGCGCGGGATTTAGCCCTGCGTATCCGCGACATCAACGAGTTTCTAGACCATCTCAACCCCGCCTGGGATCTCAAGCCCCTCAAGCTGCGGGTGGCATACGATGACGCCTGCCATCTGCTGCACGGACAAGGGATTAGCCGCCAGCCGCGGGCCTTGCTGGGCAGAATCCCCCAATTGCAGCTCGCCGATGTTCCCAACGCAGACCGCTGCTGCGGCGCAGCCGGACTCTATACGCTGGAGCAACCCGAAATGTCGGATCGACTGCTGGAGCGCAAACTGGAAGAACTCCTCTCAGTGCAGCCTGACCGCATCGTCACAGCCAATCCAGGCTGCCTGCTCCAGTTGCGATACGGAATTCAATCCAAGAGTCTTGGTTTGCATGTCCAACATCCGGTGGAATTGCTGCTGGAGGCCCTTGAGGATTCGTAGGGCCGTTTCTCAAGAGGACTCGTTGATACCGAAAAAGCGCGTATTAATAAGGGTTTGACTCCAAATAAACAGAACTTCTCTTGGACATCTGCCAAGACCTAGACGAGCTTACAAGATATTTGCAGAAATTCCTGAAGAGCGACTATTTGCAATTCCCTCTGACTCCCTCGCTATGATAGGGTAAATTCGCACCAAGCGAAATACCCTGTTGATCAAGGCGAGGGAGACCCATGAGCCAGGAGCGACCATCTGCCCCAGGCGGGCAGAATCCCGCCGAAAATCGTGCGCAAAATCTGGGGGGTCCGTCCACTGAGCGCACCTTGGCTGAGGCATCCAGCTTCGACCGGATGCCGACCCTGCAGGCCTTGAAACTGATGAACGGTGAAGACCGGCGGGCCATTGATGCGGTTTCGAAGGCTCTTCCCCAGGTGGCAGAAGCGGTGGACGCCATCGCTCCGCGGCTGGTCCGGGGTGCGCGGCTGATCTATGTCGGCTCGGGCACCAGCGGACGCTTGGGAGTGCTCGACGCGGTGGAGTGTCCGCCCACCTTCGGAAGCGATCCAGACCGGGTGCAGGCCGTAATGGCGGGCGGATACGAAGCCTGCTACGAAGCCTCAGAGCAGGCTGAGGACGATCCTCAGCGGGGAGCCGCCGACCTGCGCCGCCGAACGTTTCGCGCCCGCGATGCCATCGTGGGGATCAGCGCAGGCGGCAACACCCTCTACACCTTGGGAGCTTTGCGCTTCGCCAAGCGCCGCAAGGCTTTGACTGTGGCCGTCACCTGCAATCCTGGGGGCGAAATCGTGCAGATCGCCGACATCGCCATCGTGGCCGATACCGGAGCCGAGGTCGTCGCCGGTTCCACCCGGCTCAAGGCCGCCACGGCCCAGAAGACCATCCTCAACATGATCAGTACGCTGGTCATGACCCGCCTGGGACACGTTTACGGTAACTGGATGATCAACATCAGCCCTAGCAACCGCAAGCTGACGGCCCGCCGCTTGGAGATCGTGCGCGAGGCGGCCGGCGTCAGTCAAGAGAGGGCGGCCCAACTGCTGGAGGAGGCGGGAGAGATCAACGTGGCTCTGGTCATGGCCCGCCACGGCTGTTCCCTGGAGCAAGCCCGTCAACGCCTGCGCCGCGCCTCCTCATTGCGCGAAGCTCTAGGTGAGTCTTAGGCCAACTGTGTGCCGCTCCCCCGCAGCCTCGACACCGCCCTTCCAAGGCAAGTCCGCATCGCCGAAAGCAAGCCCCATGGCTGAAAGGCAAGTCCGCATCGCTGAAAGCGAGCCCCATGGCTGAAAGGCAAGTCCGCATCGCTGAAAGCGAGCCTCATGGCTGAAAGGCAAGTCCGCATCGCTGAAAGCGGGCATATGGCTGAAAGGCAAGTCCGCATCGCAGAAAGCGGGCATATGCCTGGAAGGCGAGTCCGTTGCTCGCTGAAAGCGGGCATATGCCTGGAAGGCGAGTCCGTTGCTCGCTGAAAGCGAGCCATATGCCAGCCCAGGGTAGAGCGCGGGCGCGGAGCGTCCGAGCGGCACCCTGGGTAAGGCAAGAACCCCTAAAAAAACCCTGAAAGGGTGGAATAACGGGTTTTCGAAAATGTGATGTTGCGGACTCTAGCGACACCGCTGAAGGCGTGTATCAACATCAGGGCAAGCTTGAAGCTCTGACCTGCTGCCTCAGTTGTTTCCTTGACGATGTTGACACTGCGCTAGTCGCGCTCTTTGACGATTACGGCTGTGCCGTAGGCCACCATTTCGGCTGCGGCACCCATGACCGAGGAGGTCGAGAAGCGCACGGCCAAGACGGCGTTGGCTCCCAGGCGCTCAGCTTCCTCCACCATGCGGTCGAGGGCCTGTTCGCGGGCTTCAGCCGTAAGCTTGACGTACTCGTGAACCTCCCCGCCCACGATGTTGCGCATCCAGGCCAGGACGTCCTTGCCCAGGTGGCGTGCACGCACCGAGTTGCCCCGCACCAAGCCGACGGTCCTGACGATTTCCCGGTCCCTGAGAGTGTCGGTGGTGGCGAGAATCATCGGTGCACTCCTTTGTAGCGGTCGGTGCGGCTTTCTTTGATGCGCTCCGAGAGGACCGAGAAGAAGAGCAGCCCCAGTCCGCTGATCAGCCCGAAGACCACGACCTTTTCGATCAGCGAATCCTGAGTCTGGAAGGCGTACCAATAAAGTCCATAGAGAGTGACCATCAGCAGCCAGACAGCCAGGATGAGGCCTCCCATGCGGCGGCTGGCGCGCCCCAGCAGATTATTCTGGACGTCGGCCCAGTCTTCGCCGGTGGGCATTTCGATGGTCATAGCCGCGGCGTGGCGGACCTCGCCCTTGATTTCGCGCATTTTTTCATAGAGTTGGCGCATGTCGGGATCGGCCTCCAGCATGGCCTCCACCTCTTGGCGCTGCTGCTGAGGCAACTCGCCGTCAAGGTATCCCGACAGGTAGATTTCTTTCTCTTCGTGACTAAGCATCGCTGTCGTCCAAGTAATGGATCAGTTTCTTGCGCGCGTGGTGAAGGCGCGACATGACGGTCCCCAGCGGGATCGCCTGGATTTCCGCGATTTCGGCGTAACTGTGTCCTTGATAGTCTTTGAGGTAGATGATCTCGCGCTGCTCGGGAGGCAGCTTGTCCAGGGCCCTTCTGATCTCCATGCGCAACAATCCGCGCTCGGTGCGGCGCTGGGCGCCCCGGTCCGGAAGCACTTCGGGCAAGTCATAAGCCTTGCGGCGGTTGCGCTTGCGCAGATGATCGATGGCCTGGTTGCGGACGATGGTCAGCAGCCAAGGGCCGAACTCGCGCTTGAAGTCAAATTTGCTGAGATTCTGATAGGCCTTGATGAAGGCGTCCTGAACGACGTCGAGGGCGTCTTCCTTGTTCTTGGTGTAGTAATAGGCCAGTCCGAAGGCGTGGTCGCGGTGACGCTTGAAGATCTGGGTGTAGGCATCGGTGCGCCCGTCACGCACCTGCCGCAAGAGATCCGCGTCTGCTGCTTCTGTCGCCATTGGCTCGAAGGTCGGTATCGGGGAAGGCGTCTCCCCCAAGAGTTTCGGTTCAGCTATCGAATTGTACGCCACTTCAAAGCCGAGTACGACCCTTCACGAGAATCTATTCATTGGAAGGCCTCTTTGGCCGGCGGCATGGGATGGAATAGCCCTGGCCTCGCAGACGCTAGGGAGGTTCGGCCTGGCGGTGCCACGGACGGGCGGCCCTAGGCGGCCTCGGCTTCGGTGCGGGTTTCGGACTCATCAGGCGGCGAGTAGGTGATCCATCGGCGCTTGATGCCCACGAAGTAGAAAAGCACGCCCACAACCAGCGTGAGCAGGGCCAAACCGGTGGGAACCGGCTCGTCGATGAGGGCGCGGCCCCAGGAAACCAATACGACCGCCAAAAAAAGGAGGGGCGTCAGCGGGTATCCCGGCACCGAGAAAGCCGGCTTGACTTCGGGAAAGCGCCGTCGGACCACGAAGACGCCGGCGATGGCCAAGGCGTTGAAGAGCAGCAGCACCGATCCGATGTAAATGAGCAGGCTCTCAAAGGCTCCGGTCAGGGCCAGACAGGCGGCCACAACGCTTTGCGAGAGGATGGCGGCTGCGGGAGCGCTGCGGGAGCTGAGGCGTCCGAAGAAGGCGGGGGCCAGTCCGTCGCGTGCCATAGCGTAGTAGACGCGGGGCCCGGCGGCGGTCATGGCGCTGATCGATCCCAGGATGGCCAGAATGATGAGGGCCGTGATGGCGTCTCCCCCCAGCGATCCGAAGAGGGCTTGAGCCGCCTCTTGACCCACGGCGATGTTGCGGTGCCAGGAACCCTCGGGCAAAGCGTAAAGAAAGAGGATGTTGAGAGCCAGGTAGGCGGCGCCCACTACCAACGTCCCGCCCAGCAGCGCCCGCGGCAGGGTGCGCGAAGGACGGTGAACCTCTCCGGCCAGGTAGGCGGCCGCGTTCCACCCCGAGTAGGCGAAGCTGACCTGGATCAGGGCCACCCACCAGCTTCCGTTGGCGGCGGTGGAGGCGGTGATGTCGGTCCAGTCGCCGCGTCCGCTGCCCAGGCCGGCAACGACCAGCAGCACTATGGCGCCCAGAGTGAGTCCGGCCAGGGCGCTCTGCAGGCGTCCGCCGGGACGCATCCCCGCCGAGTGGACGAGCCCTAGCAGCAGCACGATCAGAGAGGCCAGCAGGGCCACTTGGGTGATGCCCGTCCCCGGAATGAGCACATAGCCGGGATCAAGGTCGAAGAAGGCCAGGATGTAGGCTCCAGCTCCGATGGAGGCGGCGGCCACGGCCGCGGAAAAGCCTACCAGGAACGAGATCCAGCCGCTCAAGAATCCCCAGACAGGACCGTAAATTCGGGTGAGATAGTGGTATTCTCCGCCGACACGAGGCATGCGTGTGGCCAGTTCGGCGTAGCAGAAGGCTCCGCACAGGGCCAGCAGGGCTCCCGCCGCCCAAACGCCCAGCGCCGAGAGTCCGCTTCCGGTTTGCCAGCGTACGAAGGCGGGAATGGTGAAGATGCCCGTCCCGATCATGTTGGTGACGACGAAGGCACCCGCCGCCCACGCTCCCAGCGACCGTTTCAATCTCTGCCCGGAATGCCCGACCGCCCGCCCGCTTGCTTTCATGCCTCTCGATTCTAGCATTTCCCCCGTTTACTACGAGTGACGTCACTTTTCGTTCCAACCGGTCGCTCTCCTTGGGGGGAACTGATTGGGATTAGGCTGGCGGGGGGGCTACACGCGGATGTCGAAGATTTGGCCCGGTGGAACCGGAACATCGGCGGAATGGGCTTTGAGATCGTAGGTTTCAAAGCGCCGAATCGTCGGGCGGGATCCGCCTGGGGTGGAGCCGGAATGGGACCCAGGCGACAGGGAACGGCGCCGTGTCTTGAGTTCGTTGCGGCCCTCAAGTTTGTCGATCTTCTCCACCCGCGGACGCGCGACCCGATGGGGCTGCTGCGCCTGAGAAGTGTAAAGATCGGCGATCGTATGGGCCGATATGTCTAATCCTGGTATCCGCATGGCTCGCCCCAACACTTTACACCATTTGAGGCGAAATTTCCTCTTAATGAGTGATCACCATCACAGATAAGCGTCCGCCGCCCTGCGCAACCGCCGCGTATCTACTGCTCGCGCAGCAGCCAGAGGTTGGGATCGATTTCCAGTTCGGCGTCTTGGGGGAGGTCCACCTGAGCGCGTCCGTCGGGCATGTCGACGCGTTGGGTCTCGCCGCTGATCCTGAGCTCGACCGGCATCGGGAAGGGCAAATCGCCGGGGACGTCCCAACTGAGGGAGAGGCGGTCGCCGTCCCGGCGATGGGTGAGCGCGGGAAGCTTGGGCTGGCGCAGGTAAACGTCGAAAAACCACTTCATGTCTTTCCCCGAGAGGCCTTCAGCGATGCGGCGGACGTCCGATGTGGTCTTGAAGTGAGTCTGGCGGCCATCGGTCCATTCCTCCATTCGGGGGTCGGGATAGGCCAAACGCCGCAAGATCTGAAAGAAGACCTCGTCGTCGCCGACCGCCCAGCGCAGCGAATGGGCGATCCAGCTTCCTTTGAAGTTGACGTCCCCGTCGCTGGATGTGTAGTCGGGCGGCACGAAGTACTTCTGGATGGTGGTCTGCGGCTCCCGGGGGGCGACCGGCTGAAGGTTGCGCAGGCGGGGACGAATGCCTTTCATCCAGCGGGTGAGAGCCTCGCGTCCGCCCAGTTCTTCGGCATAAAGGGCTTCCATGTAGGAGCACAGTCCCTCGTGAATCCAGAAATCGTTCCAGTCGGGGACGGTGACCAAATTGCCCCACCACTCATGTCCCAGCTCATGGAAATGGAGCCAGTCAAAGCCATAGGCATTGGTGGAGTAGTCGCTTCCATAGGCGATGATGGTCTGGTGCTCCATGCCCAGGTAAGGCGTCTCGGCCACGCCGTACTTCTCGGACCGGAAGGGGTAGGGACCCAGATTCTCCTCCAGAAAACGCAGGTGCTTGCGCATTTCCCCCATCAGCCAAGGGCCCTTGTCGTAGTGTTCGGGAAGCACCCAGTAGGTCATGGGCACCTTCTCCCCGCCCAGGCTTTGATAGGTTTCGGTGATAGTGCGGTAGGGAGCCAGATTGAGGGTCACGTTGTAGACGTTGATGGGATTGGCGATGTGCCAGTGGAAGGTTCGCCAGCCCTCCTCTGCCTCCTCGACGCTCCTCAGGACTCCGTTGGAGGCCACCTCCAGACCCGCCGGGACGGTGAAACGCAAGTCCATGTTGTCGGGTTCGTCGGAGGGATGGTCCTTGACCGGCCACCAAAGATCGGCACCGTCTTGCTGGCAGGCCACACCCACCCAGGGCCGTCCGTCGGAGGTCTGCGACCAGACGAAACCGCCGACCCAAGGCGGACGCGGGGCCACCCGCGGCCGACCTCCGTATTCAATGCGCACCCTCACTTGATCGCCAGGCTGGCGGGTCAGCGGGAAGTCGATCCAGAGTTGCCCGGGCGGACGGCTGAATGCCAGCGCCTCTTCTCCCCCTTCGGTCAACAGCGCGACGGCCTCAACTTCAAGCGGATCGTCGAGATCAAGCACCAGCCGCGGCACCGGATGCACGATATCGGCCGTCACCGTCAGCGCACCCCGAATCGTCTTTTCTTCAGGATCGACTCTCAGCGCCAGCCCATAATGCCGGACATCATAAGCCGCCTGGTCAGGCGAGAGCGGCCCACCCGAGTCCGTAGGCCGCACCCCCAAATCCCTCTGCGCCAGGGCCGGCCCCATCAGGAACACGAAAGTAACGAGCGTTCTGAAGGCCTTTCCCATATCTTGCTTCTCCTTATTCCAACGTGTGGCATCATACGCCCTTCGCAGAGTCAGCGCGACCGGTTCCCCCTGGGAAGATTATGCGGAAGCCAAGAAACCCGAAGGCCATCAACGCTGAAGAATCCCCCATCGCGCCGATGCCTCAAAGGGACCTCGGGCCTTCGGCGGGCTAGGCCCGGTAGCCGTTGTTGCGCAGGACGTCGACGAGTTCTTGGACGGCGGAAGCCGAGCGCTGCAGGTCGGACTTCTCGTCGGTGGTGAGGTTGATCTGGAAGATTTCTTCCAGGCCCCCGCGGCCCAGCTTGACGGGGACGCCCAGGAAGAGGCCGCTGACCGAGTATTCGCCCTCCAAGTAGACGGCGCAAGGCAGGATCTTCTTGCGGTCGAGCAGGATCGATTCGACCATCTCCACGGCGGCGGCCGAGGGGGCATAGTAAGCGCTTCCGCTCTTGAGCAGCTTGACGATTTCGGCGCCCCCATTACGGGTGCGCTCAACCAAGGCCTGAAGGCGGTCAGCAGGAATCAACTCGGTGATGGGGACGCCGGCCACAGTCGAATAACGCGGCAAAGGCACCATGGTGTCTCCGTGTCCGCCGAGTACAAAGGCGTGGGTGCTCTCCACCGAAACGTCGAGTTCACGGGCGATAAAGGTGCGGAAGCGGGCCGAGTCGAGGATTCCGGCCATCCCGATGACGCGGCGGCGGTCGAATCCGCTGGCCGCCCTCGCGACGTGGCACATGGCGTCCAGCGGATTGCTGACGATGATTAAGATGCTGTCAGGCGAGGAGCGCACCACCCTCTCAGTCACTCCGTGCACGATGGAGGCATTTTTGAGCAGTAAGTCGTCGCGGCTCATTCCCGGCTTGCGGGCCAGGCCGGCGGTGATGACGACGACATCCGAACCGGCCGTGTCGCCATAGGAGTTGGCGCCGGTGAGGCAGGCGTCGTAGCCCTCTACCGGACCTGATTGGGCCAAGTCGAGGGCCTTGCCCTGGGGCATGCCCTCCACGACGTCCACCAATACCACGTCGCCCAAGTGCTTTTCGGCCAGGCGTTGAGCCGTGGAGGCTCCAACGTGTCCGGCTCCGATGACGGTGATTTTCGTATTCATGTCACTCTCAATAAGCTGTGGCAACGAGGCCGCCTGTAGCGCTATTCCACCCTTTCAGGGTTTTTTCTCAATCCTTTCCGCACCCAGGGTGCCGCTCAGCCGCTTCGCGCCTTCGCTCTACCCTGGGCTGGCATATGGCTCGCCTTCAGCGAGCCCGGACTTGACTTTCGACGTTCCGCTCGCTGAGCATGGACTTGATCTTCGACCTTCCGCTCGCTGAGCAGGGACTTGATCTTCGACGTTTCGCTCGCTGGTGAAGGAATTGGCTTTCCACCTTTTCCTCTCAGATCTTCGGACTTAGCCTTCGTCCTCTTCCGCACTGATCGCGGACTTACTCTCAAGCTGTCCCGCCCTGTCGCAGACTTGAATTTCGACCTCTTCCTCGCTGATTGTGGACTTGAGTTTGGGCCTCTTCCCTTGCTGGCTGCGGACTTGAGTTTGGGGCCATTTTCGTTGCTGACGGATGCGTCGCCGCGCGGCTACATGTTTTCGATGATGGCCGAGGCGTATTCGCTGGTTTTGACTTTGGTGGCCCCTTCCATCTGGCGTTCCAGGTCGTAGGTGACACGCTTCTGGGAGATGGTTTGAGCCATGGCCTCGTTGACCGTGTCGGCCGCCTCCTGCCATCCCAAGTGCTCCAGCATCATAACGCCTGAAAGGATCAGCGAGCCGGGATTCACCTTGTCCTGGCCAGCGTACTTGGGAGCCGTACCGTGGGTGGCTTCGAACAGGGCGGCGTCGTTGCTCTTGTTGGCGCCGGGAGCCATGCCCAGTCCGCCTACTTGAGCCGCGCAGGCGTCCGACAGATAGTCGCCGTTGAGGTTGGGCAAGGCGATGACGTCGTATTCGTCAGGACGCAACAGCACCTGCTGGAACATGGCATCGGCGATGCGGTCCTTGACCACGACTTTGCCCTCGGGACGCTGTCCGCCGTGCTGGTCCCAGAGTTCATCCTCGGTGATGCACCGGTCTGGGAACTCGTCCCTGGCCACCTCATAGCCCCAGTCGCGGAAAGCGCCCTCGGTGAATTTCATGATGTTGCCCTTGTGAACCAGCGTCACACTGGAAAGGTTGTGCTCGATGGCGTGCTCAATGGCCATACGCACCAAGCGCTTGGTTCCGGTGATGGAGATGGGCTTGATGCCGATTCCCGAGTCCTCGCGGATGGACTTGTTGAAGCGCTCTCCAATGTAGCCGATGAGGGCGGCGGCTTCTTTGCTGCCCTCTTTCCATTCGATGCCGGCGTAAACGTCTTCGGTGTTCTCGCGGTAGATCACGACGTCGAGCTTGCCCGGTTCCTTGACGGGCGAGGGCACGCCCTCGATCCAGCGGCAGGGACGCACGCAGGCGAAGAGGTCGAGCACCTTGCGCAAGGTCACGTTGAGACTGCGGATGCCGCCTCCCACGGGAGTCGTCAGCGGCCCTTTGATGGCCACCCGATACTCGCGGATGGCATCGACGGTGGCGTCGGGAAGCCACTCGCCGTACTTTTCCTGGGCCTTTTCGCCAGCATAGATCTCGGCCCAGGCGATCTTCTTCGATCCCCCGTAAGCGCGCTCGACCGCGGCGTCCAGTACACGTCGGGTGGCGGGCCAGATGTCGACGCCGATGCCGTCGCCCTCAATAAAGGGAATGATGGGTTGGTCAGGCACCTGCAGCTTGCCGTCAGAATATCCAATCTTCTCGCCCCATTCGGGGGGCGTCAGTTGCTTCTCGTTGTCGCTCATGAGTCTCGTTCCTCAGTTGTTCGATAAAGCGCTCAATCTAGTATCCTTCAGCGCTCCTCGTCAACCTCCCGCAAAGCAGTGTAACAGCCAAACGGGACACAGCCATATCCGAAGGATTGTCAGATCGCCTTCAGCCTTCGGCGTTTTGCAGGGCAGGACGGTTTGTGCTGCCGGGAGAACCCCGGCGGCGGCCTCGGAAGGCATAAAGTGAGCCGGACCCAACTTTTTTGGGCAGAATTGAACCGTGGGCGACCAGGACCCGTAACTGTGGTAGAGTATGCTCGGGTTCCGATAATCGCTTCTCGATGATCGGTTTTCGACAATGGCTGTTAAGCAGCCCTCGGGTAGGCCGTCAAGAAAGAGACGGACACCGGATCTGGAGAACAAGATGGCTCAGAGATCTTCAAGAGAAAAGGTCGCCAAACATCTTCCGCTGCCTCAATCGTCGCTCAATATCCTGCTGGCGTTGGCTGAAGAGGGCCACTGCCATGGCTATGCCATCAAGCGCAGCGTCGAAAAACGGACCGCAGGCGAGATCCGCCTGGGGGCCGGGACGCTCTACGAAGCCTTGCAGCGCCTGCATAGGAAGCATCTGATCTTCGAGTCGCAGGAGCAGCCCGAGGACGAGATGGCCAGTTCGCGCTGGCGCTGCTACGGCATCAGCGAACTGGGCCGCCAGGTGCTGGAAGCCGAACTGAAGCGTCTCGAAGACATCGTCCGCTACGCCCGCACCCGACGCATCCTGGCTCAGAAGAAGCGGAGTTGAACCCTATGCCACGATGGCTCGACAAGCTGCTGCTGCGAATGGCCCTTCAGGCCTATCCGCCTGATCTGCGGCGGCTCCACGCCAAAGAGATGCAGCATTTTCTGCGCCTTCAGCGTGGCGAGGAACGCTACCGCGGGTCGTGGGGGTCGACGGTCTATTGGCGCGATGTGCTTTGGGACGCCTTCAAGATCGGCCTGCGCCGGCGGGCTGCCATCGTCCTGGAGCCTCTCACTCAGTCCTTTCGCCGGGAGATGAGCCGTTTAGGAGGAGAGATCATGTTTACACGCCTCTGGCAAGACTTGAAATTCGCCCTGCGCACGCTGGGCCGCAACCGCACTTACGCCTTGGTCTGCATCTTGACGCTGGCGCTGGGAATCGGGGTCAACAGCGCCATCTTCAGCGCTGTACACAGTATTCTCTTCAAGCCATTGCCTGGCGAGGATCCAGAGCGCGTGGTCATCCTCTTCTCGCTCGACGACCACGCCAACTTTCCTCATGAGTTCAGCAACGCCGAATTGCGCGACTTCCGGGCCCAAAGCAGCACCTTTGAATACTTGGCGGGACGACGCATGGTCACCCTGGGGGTGGCGCCTCCCGGCGAAATGAGCCAGTACGTGGCCGGCGAACTGGTCACCAGCGACTTCTTCAAGGTGCTGGGGGTCGAGCCCTTTAAAGGCCGCGTCTTCACGTCGGAGGACATCGACCGGGGAAACCAGGTGGCTGTCATCAGCCACGGCCTGTGGCAGAACCAGATGGGTGGCTCTCCCCAGGTATTGGGAAGCGAAGTGATCCTCAATGGGGCCACTGTCGAGGTGGTGGGCGTGATGCCGGAAGGCTTCATGGGGAGCCGATTTCCGATTCGCTTCGACGTTTGGCTGCCTATCTCCATGCACGACGTCGCCAATCCGCGCCAGGCCGGCTTCGACTGGCGCAACTCACGCGGCCACTGGCTGGAAACGCTTGGACGCCTCAAGCCGGGCGTGTCTCTGCAAGAAGCCCGCGCGGAGTTCGCCTCCATCATGCGGCGTCTGGCCGAAGAATATCCCGATGCCAATGAAGGTGTGGAAGCCCTTTTGGTCAAGGAACAGGCCTCGCGCATCAATCCCCAGCAAGCAGACAACGTTAATTTCTTCGCCTTGATGCTGCTCGGCTTGGTGGGATTCGTGTTGCTCATCGCCTGCGCCAACGTGGCCAACCTGATGCTTTCCCGAGGCGCGGCACGGGCCCGCGAGTTGAGCGTCCGCCTGGCCATGGGCGCCGGACGCAAGGGCCTGCTCCAGCAGTTGTTGACCGAGAGCCTGATCTTGGCCTCGTTGGGCGGACTGGCCGGACTGGGACTGGGCTACGCCTTCGCCAGACTGCTCCAGGACTTGCTGCCTTCCGCCTTCGATTTCCCTCTGCGCCTCGATATTCAGCTCGACTGGACGGTGATCGCCTTCACGGCCGCCATTTCCCTGGCCGCCGGGATCGTGTTCGGAATCGCTCCCGCCCTGACCGCCTCGCGAACTGACCTGCAAACGGTTTTGAGGGGAGCCGAGTCGGCCGCGGGAAGCAGACGCCGCCTCACCATGCCGCGCCTGCTGGTGGTCGCTCAAGTCACCCTTTCGGTGGTGTTGCTGGTAGGGGCCGGACTCTTCGTCCGCAGCCTTCAGGAAGTCCAGAACGTCCGTACCGGCATCGATTCCGACAACCTCATCTTCATGACCCTGGACCTCAGCTTGCTGGGCTATGAAGCTGAGCAGGGCAGGACCTTTTTCGACCGTCTGAGGCAGAATCTGAAGGCTCTGCCGGGTGCCCGCTCGGTCAGCAGTTCGATGATACTTCCCCTGTCCGGGGCTAACGCCTCCCGAGCCATTTACCTGCCTCAAGGGCGTCCCGACGGATCAGAGGATCCCTACATCATCTCCAGCAACTTGGTCGGACCCCAATTCTTCCAAACCGTGGGCACCCGCATGGTGGAAGGACGCGGATTCACCGAGCAGGATTCCCAGGATTCGCCCATGGTGATGGTGGTCAACGAGACCTTGGCCCGTCAACTCTGGCCCAATGAGAATCCTCTGGGCAAGCAGGTCTATCTCACCAACCGCGAGGACCGGCAGCCCGTTGAAATCGTGGGAGTGGCCGAAGACGGGAAATACCGCACCATCGGGGAGAGTCTGATGCCGTTCTTCTACCGTCCTCTTTCTCAGAGCTACGAGCCCCGACGCACCATCTGGGTGAGGACCCGGGCAGAACCCTCAACCTTGGCCGAACCCATGCGAGCCGCCGTCCGCAACCTGGAACCCAATTTGCCGCTTGCCGGAATGCAGACCATCGAGCAGCACCGCAGCTTCTTCCTGCTGCTGCCCCGCATGGGAGCGATCCTGCTCAGCGCCTTCGCTGGCTTAGCCCTGCTGCTGGCTTTGATCGGCGTCTATGGGGTGATCTCTTATGCCGTCTCCCGCCGCCGCCGCGAAATCGGACTGCGGATGGCTCTGGGAGCCGAACGCGGACGAGTGCTGAGGCTTGTCCTGCGCCAGGGGCTGATGCTTTCCGTCAGCGGCCTGGTTCTGGGCCTGTTGGCCGCCATGCTTGTCTCGCAGCTCTTCACCGCAGTCCTCTACGGCGTCGAGCCGCTCGATCCCGTGTCGTTCGGGGTGGTGCCGCTGCTGCTGCTTTCGGCGGCTTTGTTGGCCTGTCTCCTCCCGGCCGCCCGCGCTTCCCGGATCGATCCCATGCACGTGCTGCGCTATGAGTGAGGAGAATCCGATTCGACCATCTCGCCGACAGGCTGGTGGCCGCGAGCGGCATGGTAGCGCCACGGAATACGCGGCCGCTGAGCAAGTTCGCGAAACCTGACGTGTGGGCAAACCTGCCTGGGCCACTTTCAAGGGTGGCCCAGGCAACCCTAGTCGCAGCCCGTCGCTATTCGGAGAGCCGCGCAAACGTCACGCATCTTCGAGAAACTCAGCGAGCCTACATATCGGCGCAGATCGCCCTTGGACACAGTATGAACATTGCAGAGGTTGACGCAGGACTCCTTCTTCAACCCCTCATCGATACCGACAGCGACTTCTGTCGGGATTCCAAGTCGAGAAGATGTAACGGCAGCGACCGTGATGGTCGTAAGGTTGCGGATCAGGCTTGGACGGCTCAGGACCAGAACGGGGCGGCGTTTGTCTGGTCGAGGTAAGGCCAGAAGCCAGATTTCCCCTCTGGCTAGTCGTCCGGCCATGCCTGTGCTCCCATCAGCTCCTCAACTTCAGCTTGCATTTCGTCAGCTTGACCGGCCAGGGCCTTGTCGATCTGCCGATCAATCTCCTTCCTCCGCTTGGCTCGCAAGTAAAGCTCGATTGCCGAGCGGACAAAGGCCGAGCGCCCTCGTTGGCGGGTCTCGGGATCTGAATCAACCTCCTGTAGAAGTTCGACATCGAGTGAAATCTGCACTGCCTTGGCTGCCATGTTGGAAGTCTACCACAAGATCTTAGTGGATATCTTGTTGGCTAAGGAAGGGGGAAGGCAGGTCCTGCTCAGCAGCCAGCACGAGAGCCGCCGCACTGGGGGGAAATGCATGCGTTTCCCGGTCCGGCGCGGCGGCCCACCGTACAAGCAACGCCACAGTATCACTATCGACTGACAAAGCAGTTGACTTTAAACAAAAATCGTTTCAGTGAGGCCGCCGCCGGAATGGCTTGGATCAGTCAGGGGCGCGGATCGGCACTGAGGCGTGCGGTCACCAGGTCGGCCTCTCCCCGGCCCTCGCGCATAGCGTAGAGAAAGCGGCCATCCGGCGAGAGAGAGATCCCTCCCCACGGGCTGCGGGGGAAGGTCTGCCAGACTTCTTCGCTTCCGGTCGCGGGATCAACGCGCACAAGACGGGTGGTTTCCTTTTGGGAACTCAGCAGGCAGAGTTCCCGACCGCAGGCGACCACCGAGTCCCGGCCCCGGACATTGGCCAAGGCCAACGATTCCCGACCGCTATCCAGGTGCAGACTGAAGAGTCCTGCCTGGTCGTATTTGATGAAGTAGAGGTACTCGCCAGAAGGTGAGAGGAATCCGCTGTATCCGCCTTGTGAGGTGACCCGCTGCCAGTCGGCACGAGCCTCTTGGGGACCAAGCTGGCGAGCCGATACCGTCGATGCGGCGGCGATTGCAGGCGGGTCGCTAAGCTGGGCGCGCTGGGCGGTTGCAAGAGGGTCGAATCTCATGCGCCAGATCTGCCAGCGCCCGCCGCGGTTTGATCCGAAGTAGATCCAACGGCCGTCGGGCGACCAAGCGGGAGCGAGTTCGTTGGAATCGGCGCGGGTGAGCCGTTGCAGGCGTCCGCTTTCGACTTCGCTCACAAAGATGTCGGCGTGGCCGTGAGGACGGGCGTCGAAAACCACCCAGCGTCCGTCGGGGGAGATTCGGGGCGAGCCCGCAAAGGGTCCGCCGAAAGAGGTGAGGCGACGTTCCCGCCCATCCCGGCGGATGTAGATTTCGTAGCTGCCGCCGCGGTCCGAGGCGAAGGCCAGCAGTCCGTCGGGACCTGCGTCGGGAGCGACGTCGTCGCGGGTGGTTTCGACAACAGGGGTGACCGATCCGTCCTCGACGCCCAGGCGCATGATGTCGGACTCCTGGCGGCTGCTCTGTAGGGCCATCCATTTCCCGTCGGGAGAGATGTCGGGAAAAGTGGGCGAGGAAATGTCGAGGGGCATCCAGCGGAATTGCAGCGACCGCAGATCGAGGCGCCAGAGACCAGTACGTCCGCCGCGGCTGGAGGCGATGACCAGGGCTTGGCCGTCAGGAGTGAAGGCGTGGCCAAAGACGGCAGCCGTGTCGGAGGTGACGCGCTTAGCCGGTCCGCCGTCGATCGGCGCCACAAAGACGTCCTGAGTCCTCATGCTGACGCTGCGGGTGAAAGCCAGAGAATGTCCGTCGGGGGAGAAGGAAGGGTCCTTGTCGCCCCAATGCTGCGCTCCGGGCTGTTGCTCGACCGATTGGAGAAAGCGGCTGTGCTGGCCATCGGGCGACATGAGACGGATGGCGAAGGACTCCCCCTCGGCCGGACGGTCGGAAAAGGCCATCCAACGGCCGTCAGGCGAATAGGCTAAGTCGAGCGCCTGATTGTCTCCGCAGTCGCCCAGCTTAACGGCGTCACCGCCCAGGGCCGACACCTGATAGATGGAGCAGGAGCCGGTATCGTAGCGCATGAATGCGATACGGCGGCCGTCGGGAGACCAAGCCGGGGAAAGGTCGTGCCAGGGCCCATCGGTCAGTTGCAGACGCCCCTCGCCGTCGGCCATTTGCAGAAAGAGGTTCCAAGACCCGCCTTCAGACGGACGCTGGGAGAAGGCTACCTGGTTGCCGTCGGGCGAGATGGCAGGACGGATTTCGCGTCCCGGCATGCTGGTGAGCGGGCGCGTCCGCAGCGGCAAGGGATCGAGCGCCTGCTGTTGATCGGTCCAATAGAGCGTGCCCAGGACGGCAGCCGCCACCGCTACAGCCAGAGCCATCGGGAACATCCACAGTCCCACCCGGATCAGGGGCGACCTCTTGTCACTTGGGGAGGCCGCCGTCCCGTCAGCTTGACCGTCCGGCGGACGAACGCCAGGAGCGGCTGACGGGTCCCCGTCCTGGGCCCTGCGCAACGGCGCAGCCAGTCGATAGCCCCGCTTGGGAATGGTCTCGATCAGGCGGGACTGGGAGGCCGTCTCTCCCAGAGCTTTGCGCAAGTCGGCCACAGCCCGGGTCAGGACCTCTTCGTTGACCGCCGCTTCAGGCCAAACTTCTTCCAAGAGGCGCTGACGGGTGACGACCTTTCCGCCGTTTTGCGCCAGGCATTGCAGGACCTGCGTGGCTTTGGGCGTCAGACGTTCAATCTGGCCGTTGCGCACCACACGATGCAGCGAGGGCTCGATCCGGATGTCGCCGATGAAAAAGTCTTGTGAAAAGTCCACGCGCGGTCAGATAGGCTCCCTGGTGTTGGAAAAATACCACGCAGGGACAAAAATTTCATCTTTTTCTCAGGATCGCTGGCCGGAGCCCGCCTAGCATTGAAGGTCATGACAGCGATTCTCTGGGCACTGACACTTCTGGCCGCGCTCACAGGGACTTGGGGGAAGAGCGGACTGCAAGCGGAGGCTTCCCGCCACCGGGCCCGGCCAGCTCAGTCGGCGCCAACCCAGGATCCCGGACCGGGAGGGACGTTCCACGCCGTCGAGGCGGCCGAGGGAGTGACCGTCTTCATCCAGGACGAAACCCTGCTTTACCCGGTGCAAGGAAACATCACGCTCATCGAGTGCCAGTCCTACGCCCTGGTGGTCGACTCGGGACGCACTCCCTCCTGGGCCGCGGCGGTCATCAAGGAAATCCGCGAGCGCACCTCGAAGCCCGTCCGCTACCTGGTCAACACTCACTGGCACGGCGACCATCACCATGGCAACCAAGTTTTCCTGGAGTCCTTTCCGGGCATTGAAATCGTTGCCGTCCGCGAAACGCGCTGGGAAATCCTCAACCCGGGCAAGAGGAGCCTGGAAGGCCAGATCAGGATCATGGAGAACCGCGAGCAGTTGCTGCAGATGCTGGATGCCAATAGCGACAGCCGGGGGAATCCTCTGCGTCCTGATCGGCGCTACCGAATCGAGCGGTTAGCAGGCCTTCCAGAACAATACCTGGAGGAACTGCGTGCCGTCCGCCTGACGCCTCCCACGCTCATGTTCGATGAGCGCCTTGTGCTGGGCGAAGGCCAGGACCGCATCGAGATCTTTTCCTACGGGCCGGGCAATACCAACGGCGACGCCATCGTCTATCTCCCCGGGCGCAAAGTAGTGGTGACCGGGGACGTCCTGATCTCCACCGTGCCGTTCATGCACGAGACTCACGCCCGGGGCTGGCTGAAGCGGCTGCGCGAGATTGAAGCCCTCGACGTCGACGTCATCATTCCAGGACACGGCCCCCTCCAACGAACGCCGGAATGGCTCCAGCGCCATATCGACCTCCTCGAAACCATCATAGCCGCCGCCGAAGAGGCGGTGGAGCGGGGCGAGTCGCTGGAGCAGTTCCGCGACAACATTGATCTCGAGTCGTTCCGCCAAGCCTATAGCAAGGGCCACGACTTCCTGATTCACGAGTTCGACAACCGCGTCAGCTATAGCGCCGTTCCCTCCGCCTACCGGGAAACGCTGCGGGAAAGACGACGGCTCCAAGGAAGCGCAACGACGGCTCCACTGGCCGATCCGCTGAGCCTGCAACACAAAGAGCTCAAAAAGGAGGCCGACCAACTCCAGGTGAGCGAAGGGGCGGCCTCCTTCAAAAGCAGAGCCCTGGCGCAGTTGCAATCCGTTGAAGCGGCGCTGCAGAAAGATTTTCATCTTCTGGCCCTGGAACGCTCCAATCAGGCCCTGAACAGCTTGAAATCGACTTCTTCGGCCTTCTCGACGGACGGTTCGCAGCCCGACAGCCTGGAGGCCTTTCAGGACTATTGGCAAGGAATCAAGGAAGACTCCGCCGCACTGCACCAGAATCTGATGAGCCATTCCTACCCGGCTGAGGGGAAGGCCACGCCTCTGGCTGTCAGGGCCATGGCCGATGGCGCGCTCTTGCAGGCCATGCCCTACGTCAATGCTGCAGGCCTCTACGCCAGGAGCACCTCGGTTTCCAACGGCCTCTACTACCTGGGGAGGGGCTTGGCGCAACTGGAGTGGGCCCAATGGTGCCGGCAATTGACTGTCGACGAGGCCGGTCCCCAACTCGCTTTGAAAGAGGACGTGGCCAGCATCTTGCAGGACTTGGAAGAGCGGACAGGGCAGGCTTTTGAGGATCCCGACCGTGCCATCGACAGCCATTCCGACTTCATTCAACTCAACGCGTCCCTGAAAAAAGCCCGCGAGCTGCTGCAGGCCGAGGGCCCGGGGGTGAGCGCTTTCTCGGCCCTCCTTCCCCTGATGGAGGGCGAGCAGCGCCTGCACGCCATCCTGGCCGCTCAAGCCGTCCCATCCCGGGCTGATCGGCAATGGGCCATGCTGGAAACCTGGCAACAACGCCTCAATGCCTCCCCTTCCGACCATTCCCTGGCGCTTCTCTTCCTCCAGCGTGCCCGGGCTCAACTGCGCGAAGCATCCGGGGAGAATCCCCAAGAGGCGAAGAGTGCCGAGGAGCAAGAAGCCTCGGCGCAGGCGCTGCGAACAGCCGCGTCCATACTGGAAGGCGCCCTGCCCGCCTACTTCTCGTGGGTGAGAGAGTAGAAAGAGAGAATCGAAATGCAAGACGACACCGCGACATCCAGACACCCCCTGAGCCGATGCCGACGCTGGGAGGTGATGCAACAGGCCCTCCTGCTCTTAATCGTCCTGGGCAGCGGAGCCGTGACCACCCTGCTGGCCCAGACCGCCCAACCCGAGACAGTAACCGTCACCCTGGTGCGCTGGCCTTACACCTGAAACCTTTCCGATCCAGCAAGTTTGCTGATTAAGGAAGTCGTCAAGGATTATGAAGGCCGTGTCGTTTACCGTGACGAGAATCTGGGAGAGTCGCCCCTGGCCGAGCGCTTCGGAGTGGGGCGCTACCCGGCCGTGTGGGTCGATGAAGCCCTCATCGCACGTCCCCGTGATTTCTATTTGTGGGGAGAGGAGGGCGATGGACGCTACACGCCCTGGAAGAATGCCGACAACCGGGCCAAATTCAAGGTCGACTTGAAACGCATGATTGACCTCGCCCTGCGAGGCGAAGAGTTGGAGTCGCTGGAAGCCGATCAAGTGCAGGAAATCACCTCCCTTCCCCAATTCCAGATCACCGACCTGGAGGGCCGGACCCTGAGCGATGCCGATCTTCGCGGCAAGGTCGTGCTGGTGGAATTTTGGGCCACTTGGTGTCCGCCCTGCATCCGCACGCTGAAATGGCTCAAGCAGGCCCGGACGACCTGGGGTGACGGAGTGGCCATCGTGGCTCTGGCATTGGAGAGTCCGCCTCAGGACGTGGAGGCTTTTCCTCACAAGGTCGGAAGAGTCGCCGTAGCAACCCCCGATCTCATCCGCCGCTTCGGCGACGTCACCGCCGTCCCCACCCTTTTCATCTTCGACCGCCGGGGACGGACGGTCCAAGTCTTCTACGGCGCCCCGGAAGACCTCCACCAGCGAGTTGAAGATCTGATTAGCAAGCTTGGCCAGGAGTAGCGAGCCGCCTCATACCGCCGAGTGTCGGGACAACTATCCCGGTCGCTGAATTTTGACTTGTGTGAACTTGCCGGCCCCCGAGTGGCCCTAGCGGCAGGTATAGTGTCCCCGGGATGTCCGAGTCGCTTGGACGCCCTGCCCTGCGGAGCCTTGGAAGAGAATGGGTTCCCGCATCCCGATAACCTGTCACGTAACCGGACGTCGACCCCCTTTTCGACTCAACGACGGCAGCGGAGGAAAGTCCCGTGAAAGAATTCAGCAACCGCGGTGCGGTGCCAAGCCTACGTCCTTTCTTGCTGAGCCGATGGCTCGTTCTTGCCGCTGCCGCCATCACGGCTATCTCTGCTCAGGCGGCGGCGCAAATGCCTCATGATGACGGCTGGCCGCCGTCCTTCACGGCCGCCTCTCCCGCCCCTGCCCAGTCCTTTTGTCAGGACGGTCAGGCCGTTGCCGTCTACGAGTTGCTGCTGACCAGCCTTGAACCCCAACCAGTTGCCATTGAAGGAATCCGGGTAGGAGACACCGAGGGCAAGTCGAGGCAGAAACTTGGCCCCTTGGCCACCGCTGAGAAGGCAAGGGTCCTCCCCGATTTTTCGCGGCCTGAGCCGGAGGCCAACCTGATCCTGGCAGAGGGGTCGAGTGCCTTGATTTACATGTGGGTCGCCCTCGGGGACTGTCCGGTGCCTGAAGTCCGGCTGGTTCACAGCATCCGCATCTCGGGGCAGCGCCGCGACGGCCACACCTTTAGCCACGACTTCGAGAAAATCGTGCCGCTTCGTCCATCGGGACCGCCAATGACCGTCGGGCCACCCGTCAAGGGCATGTGGATGCTGAGCAACGGCCTGTCCAACGACAGCAATCATCGGACGGTCGTGGTTTCGGCCGGCGAATGGTTCATCTCTCAGAGGTTCGGATTCGACCTTGTCAAGATCGCCGAGGACGGGAGCGACATTGCAGGTCAAGTGACGGACAATCACGCCCATCTCAGCTACAATCAGCCTGTTTACGCCATGACTGACGGCGAGGTCGTAACCGTGCAGGACAGCTTGGCCGAAAATGTGCCAACTGGAAAACGGGGCGCGCCCTCAACCTTCCAAAACGCGGCTGGCAACTACCTGATCTTGAAGGCTGCGGACGACCTCTACTTTCTCTATGCCCACCTGATTCCCGGGAGCTTAGCCGTCCAAGAGGGCGACCGCGTCCGGCGGGGACAAGCCATCGCACGGGTCGGCAACAGCGGCAACTCCACCAAACCGCACCTCCATGTCCACGCCATGACGCGGGGCGAGAATCCCAATCTGGGGCATGGGAGATCCTTTCACTTCAGCGAGTTTGAGCTGATCATACGGCAATTCAACTTCAGCCCCGAGCACCGCGGACGCCTGACCGATGGGGGAGAGAGGCGCACGGATGAACTGCCGCCCAACCGATCGATCATCCGCTGGCGCTAGCTCTGGAGAAGCGTCGAGCCGGCCCCGACTCAGCTAGTGGTGACGGAGAAGGGCACTTCGCGGCTGAGCTGGGTGGCCTGGATGCGGTCGGCCACTTTGACCCGCAGCTTGTAGTCGCCAGGTTTGAGCTTCTTGAGGTCGAAGGCCTGCAAGAGCACCAAGCGGTCACCATAGTTGAGCACTGAGTTCTTCTTGGGATCAAGCAGGCTCATGACCACCTTGCCCTCATGCAGGATCTGGTATTCGACATCAACCTCGGGTTGCGAGGTGGAACCGTCCACACCGGCGTTGTAGACCTGAAGATAAAGCCCCATCTGGTCGCCACGGTTGAAAGTGGCGGTGACATTGGGGATGACCTTGAAGTCGCCGAGCAGGAAGGGGTCGATTTCCGGGTCGGCGTCCTTACGGTACTGCAGCGCGCGGGCCAGGATGACGGAACTGGCATCGAGTCCCTCCTCGCGTCCGGGCAGCACCAGCCCCAAGGTCTGGCTGCCGACCCTGTCGGAACGGTCGTCCTTGACCGCCATGGTCAGCTTGTAGCGTCCGGGCGGCAGCAGAATCATCTTCTGAAAGACGCTCTTGCGTCCCAGCCTGACCTCTTTCTCAGCAGCCGGAAAACCCATGTGAAGGGTATCGTCGAATTCCTCCACAATGCGGCCTGAGAGGTTCTGGACGAGACCGTAGATGTTGACTTGCCCCCGCAGCAAGGCTGGCTCGCCCGATGCAGGCTTGAAAGTCAGGTCGCGGTTCTCGAACTCCAAGGTCACCGGCACCAGCACCGCTTCTTCATCGACGCTCAGATATTGATAGCCGATCTTGAAGGGAACCTGCTCATAGGTGACGCTGGTCGACACAAGTTGCTTGAGATCAAAGTACTCGATGGGCTCGGGCTTTTGAAGCTGGTAGAAGCGCACCATCTTTTCGAAGGGCTTGTCGCGCATGCGCAGACCCAGGCGCGATTGCATGCGAGTGTTGCGGTAGTTGCCGGGATTGAAGTAGGGACGGTCGAGCTTGCTCAGGCTCCCCTCCAATTCAGCGTCCGTAGGACCCAGAAAACCGGCGTGCAGAAGCGCGTCCTTTTCCCAGGGCTCCAAGGCCATCCGGTACTCGCCCGACCAGGACGGATCGACGAATTCGATTTCGATTTGATCGCCGACACCATCAATATTGTGGTACGTCCAGATCTGAAAGGGATACGTCGAAGTGGCGCCACCGCCCTCGTGGTGAGGACGATAGTACCAGCCCCCGGAAGGATGGTCTTCGATGCTGTCGGGAGGTCCGAAAGTGATGTAGGTCCGTCCGCGGTCGGTCTTCCATCCCGGAATGCCCGAACCAAACTTCTCGTTCACATAGGCGATGCGGCGGTAGTGCTCTTCCTTGTACTCGTTGAGGACCGTGCGCGGATCGGGGTCGCGGCGGAACCAGAATTGCTCGATAAAGGCGTCCCGCTCCTCATCGGTGACCAGGGTGTTGAAGACTTCGCGCTCCTCTTCACTGATGATGTACTGGACATCCTGCTCCAGCCACTTTTGATAATAGTCCTCGGCCTCTTCCTGACGTGCATCCTGGGCCCAAGCCATGGGCCAGCACAGGCCTGCGGCCAGCAGCAGAGTCAGCAGTCCGAGGCGGTTCAGCCGCGAAAAAAGCTTGATCATAACGTCCTCGCAGGATAATCCGATATCGACTCCTCTCCCAGCATACCTGACCTCCGGTCACGATGAGGCGCTCGGCCGCCGCTGCGGCAAACCGTACCCCTGAAGAGAGGCTTCTGGACAGGAAGAGGTTCAAGGCGCGGCCTCACAACCTGCAGCCGAGAAGGTCCCAGGAAGGCCCGGGCGGCCGGGCGGAGGCAGGCCTGAAGCCCAGCTCCGTTCCAGCCGCCCGGGTGTCAGCATCCGCTTGAGAGGGCGCCTAGAAGATGAACTTCAGGGCGAACTGCATCTCGCGGGCATCCTGGGTCGAGAAGGTACGTCCGAAGTTGGACGATGAAATATCCTCTTGCCAGGGATTCGTGTTGACGTTGTTGAAGACGTTGAAGATCTCCCAGCGGAATTGCCATCTGGCATCTTCGCTGCCGAACCACTTCATGCGGAAGGTCTTGAACAATGACAGGTCAACCGAGTTGAAACCATCGTAGAAGAACCTGTTGCGTCCCAGCGTGCCGTTGGTTCCAGGCGTTGGCCTGGGGAAAGCCAGGCGGGCGTTGGAAGTGGGCGAGAAAGGAGCAAAGATGCTGGTTCCAAAGCGGGCGTCCGAAGGATTAACGCTGCCGGAATCAAAGGTTCCCGGATCGTTAGGACGATCCGAAGTAAACCCGTCTCCGTTGAAGTCTCCGCGGATCACTCCGCCGGTAGTCTGGGTGAAGGAACTGCCGTCGGCATTGACGTCGGCAGGAGTGCCGTCCTGAAGAGCGACCAAGCCGTTGAACTGCCAGCCGCCCACCACATTGCGGACGAACCAGTTGTCGGAACTGCGTCCCCAGGGGAGATCCCAGACCCAGTTGGCCGCCAGGCGGTTGCCGATGTGGATGGAGGAAAGGCCGCGGTCCAGTTTGCGGTTTTCGATCACGGAAGCACCGGGGTCTTCGGAAGTGGTTCCAAAGACATCGGTGTCGTCGTCGATGTTCTTGGCCCAAGTGTAGTTAAGCCTGAATCCGACGCCGTCGCTGAAACGCTTGTTGATCGAGAACTGACCGGCGTGGTAGGCCTGGTTGATGTCGGAGACCAAGAAGTCGTCAGCGGCGATGTTGTAGTCGGGATCGAATCCGTCGGCCACGCCGTCCAGCAAATCGCCCGTGAAGCGGTTGAAATGCTCCTGAGCATAGAGCTTGCGCCCCAAGGTGGAAACGTAGTTGGCCTCCAGAAGCCAGTCTCCGAAGACCTCGCGCTGCACACCGAAGAAGATCGACTGCACGTAGGTAGTCGCCAGATCAGGATCGAGGAAGTTGGGATTGAAGCGCGATTCGGCGCCCGAAACCACCGCCGGATCGACCGTTACGGGAATCGTGTAGACAATCGGCAATCCGTTGTCGAGGTCGGCCGTCACCGCCTGAGAGAAAGGCGGGTTGAACTTGATGTTGGACGTGATGTTCATGAAAATGCGGTTGTAGCTGATGCCATAGCCGCCGCGGATGGCCCACGTTCCGTCTCCCGTCGGATCCCAGGCGAAGCCCAGGCGGGGGGCGAAGTTGTTGTTGTCCGGCTCGTAGACGTCCTCGCCCTCGGGCACCACCACCACGTCGGAAGTGGCCAGGCGCTCGAAGATGGTGTTGCCGGATCCCAGCCGGACATTGGACTGGATGCCGTCAGCCTCATAGGGCGGACGGAAGTTCTCATAACGCAGTCCGAGATTAAGGGTGAAGTTGGGCGTTACCTTCCAGTCGTCTTGGATGTAGGTGGCCCACTCGTTGACCCGGAAGTGGCGGGGCGTTCCGGTGGGAAGCCCGGTTGCGGGATCGACTAACACGTCCTGGCTGTCAGGATTGTCGTTCAAGAAAGCCAGCAAGTCCTCGAAACCGTAGGTTCCGCGCGTGTTGGCCTGGAAGTCGGAATTCTCGCGTCCATGGCGGAACTCGAATCCCATCTTGAAAGTGTGGTTTCCCCGCGACCAGGACACCTGGTCCGAGGCCTGGTAGGTGTGGCGGGCGAAGAACTGTGGAATGTTGTTGGCCGCTCCGAAGTCGGGGCCGAAGCCGGGAATGGAGATGGTGGGCACGTCGAAGGTGCCTTCCTGAACGTCGAAATTGGGTTCGCGTTCGTTCCAACCGGCACGGAACTCGTTGACCACGGTGGGTGAGAAAACGTGCGTTTCGGAGAGGGTGAAGGCCTGCTCGGTGATGATCCCCACGTTGTCCACGCTGGGACGCACGATGGTGGGCGGATCTTCACGGGTCTGGCGCGTGAAGCGGCCATAGAGCTTGTCGTTGTCGCTGATCGACCAGTCGATGCGGGTGTTCCACTGGTCGTCATTAGCCTTGCTGGCGTCGAACAGCGGCACTTCCACCGGCTCGGGATCGTCCGGGTCGAAATTGGGATCGGAAGGCGTGCCGTTGACGAGCGGAAACCGCTCGAAAAGCTGCAAAGCGATGGAATTGGGCCGGTTCTCGCGCAGCCACTGCACCATCTCCTGGCTTTCCACCTGGTTGACAGACGATTCGCCACTGGTCTCGCGGAAGCCCTCATAGCCGCCAAAGAAGAACAGCTTGTCCTTGAGAATCGGCCCGCCCACGGTGAATCCGTAGGTGTGCTGAATCAAGGGAGCCGTGTCTTCGTCGTCAAAGAATTCGCGGGCGTCCAGAGCGTCATTGCGGTGGAACTCGTAGACCGTGCCGTGAAACTGGTTGGTTCCAGACTTGGTGAGCACGTTGACGATGGCTCCGGCATTGCGTCCGAACTCGGCCGAGAACTGGTTGGTGTGAACGCGGAACTCCTCGATCATGTCGACTTGAGGAGTCACCGTAGGAACGCCCGCAATGCCTACATAGTTGTTGTCCGTGCCGTCCATCAGGAAGTTGTTGGCACGGTGGCGCTGGCCGTTGGTGATGAAGGACGAGCCAGCGTTGCTTCCCGAGTCCTGGGAGGTCACGCCCATGGTGGGATGGATGCCGGGTCCGAGTTGGGCCAGTTGATAGGCATTGCGCCCGTTGAGGGGCAAGTCCTGGATCTCGGCGCTTTGGACAAGCTGGGAGAGCCGCCCTTCTTCCTTGTTGACCAGCTCGGCCTGACCGCTGACCACCACCTGGTCGCTGATCTCGCCGATCTCCAGGGCGATGTCGATGCGTACGATCTCTCCGACGGTCACCTCGATGTTCTCGTCGACGGCCGTTTTAAAACCGGTCATCTCGACCCGGACCGTCCACTCGCCGGGAGACACGTTGAGGAACCTGTAAACGCCACTATCGCCAGTGACCGCCGTCCGCGTTTCTCCCGTATCGGGACGCGTGGCCGTGACCGTGGCGCCGGGAATCACACCACCGGTATCGTCCTTCACCGTACCGGTGATGCTGCCCGTCGAGGTCTGGGCCAGCATACCGCCGCAAAACAAGAGCACGGCGGTGATTGAAATCAGAAGTTTCTTCATGATTCTCACCTCCAAAGGGTTGGTCGGCTCCCTACCCTATGTGTGCTCGCTGCGCACTGAGCCGAATGTCGCTTGGCCCGAAAGTCAGCAAGACCGATGCCAAAAAATTTGGACCTGCAATGCTCATTGCAAATTGTTGCCCGCATGTCGAGAAGATGAGCCGACTTGCGGAAATTGGGCCAGTTTCGGCTGCCTTCGTTGCCATTTGCGTCATAACGTTGAGGCCATGCCCGATTTGATGCCCGCCTGCCGAAGGACCTTCTTCAATTTTTTGAACGGAAACTTTTTTTAAATCCAAAGAAATGGATGCCGGTTGGAGGAGCATCCGAAGCCTTCTACCAGTGTTTTGTCCCTTTCCCCGCGGGACGTATACTCGCAGTGAGAGAAAAACGACAAGGAGGAGGACGCCATGAGCAACAAGAAGCGACACGACTCGATCAACGGCCACGCCCTGCGCCCCGAAAGCCTCATGATGAGCTATGGATACAATCCCGCCTGGTCAGAAGGCGCCATCAAGCCGCCGATCTTCCAGACCTCCACCTTCGTCTTCAAGAACGCTGAAGAAGGCAAGGCCTTCTTTGAGATCGCCTACGGTTTGCGCGAGAGAGGTCCCAACGAGAGCCTGGGGCTCATTTACAGCCGCCTCAACAATCCCGACCTGGAAGTGCTGGAAGACCGCCTGACCGTATGGGACAAGGCCGAGGCCTGCGCCGTCTTCGGCAGCGGGATGGCGGCCTGCTCGACCGTGCTTTTTGAGTTCCTGCGTCCCGGCGACGTGGTGCTCTACAGCCAACCCGTATACGGCGGCAGCGATTACCTGATCAAACACATCCTGCCCCGCTACGGCATCGTTCCGGTGGGCTTTTACGCCAGCCACCCCACGGCCGAAGTGGAACAGGTCCTGATTGACTCGGGCCAGGCCGACAAGCTCAGAATGATCTTTTTGGAGACGCCGGCCAACCCTTCCAACGCCATCGTCGACATCGAGAACTGCGCCCGCATTGCCAAGAAATACTCGCGGCCCGACGACGCGGCCTACGTGGCGGTCGACAATACCTTTCTGGGTCCGCTGTGGCAGCACCCGCTGCAGCATGGCGCCGACTTGGTGCTTTACTCGGCCACCAAGTACATCGGCGGACACAGCGACCTGATCGGAGGGGTCTGTCTGGGCAGCTCGGCGCTGATCGACCGCGTCAAGACCATGCGGACCTTCGTGGGAAACATGCCCGACGCATGGACCGGATGGCTGTTGCTGCGCTCTCTGGAGACCCTCAAGCTGCGCATGACCTGCCAGATGAAGAACGCCCGCTACGTGGCCGACTTTCTGGCCGACCATCCGCAGGTAGAACGGGTCCATTACCTGGGCCATATCGATCCAGAGCACCCGCGTTACGAGCTCTTCAAGAAGCAGTGCCTGGCGCCCGGAGGCATGATCTCCTTCGAGATCGTGGGCGGGCAAGAGGCGGCCTTCAAGTTCCTCAACGCTCTCCAGCTCTTCAAGCTGGCTGTGAGCCTGGGCGGCACCGAATCATTGGCCGAACACCCGTCCACCATGACCCACGCCGATGTGGGCAAGGACGACCAAGCCAAGATGGGCATTTCTGAAGGGTTGGTGCGGCTTTCCATCGGAGTCGAACATCCCGAAGATCTGATCGCCGATCTCGAGCAGGCCTTAGCCGCCGTCTGAAGAATCCTGGCCCGTGAGGTCCTCTTCCTGCGACGCCCGGTAGAGAAAGGCCAGGATTTCGGCTACCGCGGCGTAAATGGCGGGAGGGATTTCCTCGTTGAGGTCGAGACGGGAGAGGACTTGCACCAGGTCGCGGTCCCGGCGCACGGGAACACCGTTCTCCTCGGCCAGTCGTATGATCTTTTCAGCCAGCTTGCCGTGCCCCTTGGCGGTCATGCGAGGCGCCGACTCGTCATAAGGACTGTAGCGCAGAGAGGCGGCGAACTGACGTTCTTGAGCGGAGCCGCCTTTCTTTTCGTCCCTCTTGTCACGGTCGTCCGTCATGTCATGCCCTCACGTCGATGAGGCGAACCGAGGGACCTGAGGACTTCTCCTCGCCCAAGGCCTCGAAGCTCTTTTGGACCGGCTCGGAGGCTTCCTTCAGCCAGCGGACCCGCAAGTGAACCTGCTCGAAGCCGCTCTGTCGCAGCCGATCTTGGAGTCCGGGAAGCTCATTTTGCAGGCTTTTGAGAGCCTGGCTCCGCTCCACATAGAGGTCGGCGCGCAAGGCCTCATCGGTGCTGTAGGCGTCTACCCGGGTCTCCCCCAGAGAGTCGAAGCGCAGCAGAAAGACGATGTGGTAGCCACGTCCCCCGGGGGCCGAGGGTTTCTCCTGCCGGCCGTCGGGCCGTACGGAAAGGCGCAGTGTGGCCAGTTGACTGCCCAGCGCCAGCGGCAGTTCCAGTTGCAGCCCCTGCCCCTGACTCAGGGACAGCAGGTTGGCGGCCTGACCGCTCTCGATGTTGGCCAAGTGGCGGGCCACTCCTCCAGCCAGGCGGGCCAAGGGTCCCTGAGGACTTCCTTGCGTCCGCTGCAGGGTGTCGAGCAAGAGGGCCTTGAGGTCGCTCTGGGAGATCTGTTGAAGGGCCTCCGGACGTCCTGCCAGGACGGCGCGGGACAACTTGCTTTCATATTGCAGCCCGCCTTCGTCAACCATTTCGGCCAAGCGGCTGGGTGAAAGCGGACGTCCTTGTCCGGCGAGTTCCAGCAGGCGGGATTGCAGGCGCTGCAGGTGGCCTTGAGCCGCAATCTCCTCGGGCAGGGCCTTGAGTTGGGAAGCCAAGCGCGCCAGAGACTCGCCCATGGGCAGCTTGAGAGCCAGGCGGTCGCGCAGGATGGCGGTGACTGCCGACTCGAAATGGGCCGCCCGGTCGACCACGCTGAGGAGTGTGCGGGGCTCGCGGGACTGCACCTGAAGGAGCAGCTTTTCGCCTTCCGCCGTCCCCCGGGGGACCTGGGCCAGGAAGCGCACCCCGTGAGAGACCAGCAGCGAGCGTCCCGGGCCCAAATGGCGCAGGACGCGGGCCGTCAACAGGGTGCCGCGAGGAAGCGTGGGAAATTCGCCGGCCCGCAACAGTCCTTGGTCGGAGGCTTCAGCCAGGGCCTTGGCGGCCGCTGCTACGATGGCCTGCTGGCTGATGGCCGAGTCCCGAAGGATGCGCTGGCCCACTCGGCTGTCGGCTCCGGGGGCGGCCTGGCCGGCCTCGCCACTCTCGGAAGCCTGAGCAGCCGTCGGGGCTAGGGCCTGAGCAGGAGCGTCCCGCCCCGAGTCCGGATGGGTTCCTGAGGGCGCGTTTGATGACGGCGCAGTTGCTGGCCGGGCGGTTGCTGGCCGGGCGGTTCCCTGACCCGATTGGACCGCGGCCTCCGTGGACGAGTGCGGAGAACTCGATTCGGATGCTTGAGTTGCCGGGCCACGCGACCGATGGGCCTGTGCAGCAGCCGCAACCTCACCTTCAAGCCGCAGCCGCAGGACCGGGTACTCGGGTCCCGAAACCACCTCGGCCCACAGCGAGTGTCCCGAAGGCAGTCCGCCCACCTCCAGCAACAGCGGCCTGCCGCGCAGGGCCAACAGGGAATGGGTGGAATCGGAGGCCAGGATCCTCAGTGGGATGCTTTCACCAGGCTGAACGGGGTAGGGTCCTTGCTCCTGAATCCCGGCCAGCAGGATAGAACGGCTTTGGGAAATGACCACCGCCGAGGCGGGAAGGTTGGGGGAAGCGCCCAACGGCCGGGCTTCTACCCGCCCGGTTGCTGAAGCCTGGGCCGCACCGGTCCTGCCTGTCTCCGAACGGGATGATCCGCCCGGGGCGGCTGACGATGCCCTTCCCGGAAAGACCTCGATGACCGGTGGATCCGTGGACCGGATGCGCACTCCCACGCGCTTCCCCGGCCGTCCGCCCAGAGGACCGTCAATCTCGATGCGCCGTCCGTCCAGATCGAGGACGGCCTGGGAGGAAGTGGCTCGGACGATGGTGGCCGACCGGCGCCCTGCCGCCGACGCGGCAAGGCCTTCCTCGGAGGCGTCGAGCAGGCGAAAGGAATACTGACGCGAGCCGCCGCTCTCCGAAGCCGCCGCCCCAGGTAGCGCACTCCGTCCTACATGCATCTTCTTCTTATCGGCGTGTCGAGGCTCGACCCTTAGAAGCAGATCTCGCAAAAATTTATGCTTATGACAGCATTCCCCGAGGGCCGCCTTCCGAGGCACTGCCGCCAGCCGATTCCTGACATTGCCTGTTCATGGTCTAAGATATGGGCATGGACGCATCCGACACCTCCATCGTGGTGGGACTCAATGCCGCCATCGTGGCGGTCAGCGACGAAATGCCGCTGATTCTCACCACCCAGGCTCAGGACAAGCAGGAGGCTCTGCCGTTCGGTCCCCTCGATCCTCAAGGCGACCGGACGCTGGAACTGGGCCTGCGAGGATGGGTGCGGGAGCAGACGGGCGTTGAACTCGGCTACGTGGAGCAGCTCTACACCTTTGGCGACCGCAACCGCGATCCCTCCCAGACCACCGGCGGATCGCGCGTCATCTCGGTGGCCTATTTGGCCTTGGTCCGCCAAAGCAAGTTGCAGGCCCCCCAAGCCCAATGGCGCAATTGCTACGAGTTCTTTCCCTGGGAGGACCTGCGAGAAGGACGTCCCGCCCTGCTCGACGAAACCACCCGCTCCTGCCTGGAGGAATGGAGCCGTCAGGCCCCTTCTCCCTCCAAGCGCCAGCAGCGGCGCGACCGCATGGCCATCAATTTCGGCTGGAGGGGATCAGCTTGGGACTCCGACCGCGTCCTCGACCGCTATGAACTCCTCTACGAGGCGGGTCTGGTGCAAGAAGCGGTTCGCGATGCCAAGGCCCGAGGACGTAAAGCGCCCAGCCTGAGCTGCATTCCTTCTGGAGAGGCGCTCCTGGGACGTCCCCTGGCTCTCGACCACCGGCGCATCCTGGCCACTGCGCTGGGACGCCTGCGGGGCAAGATCAAGTACCGTCCGGTGGTCTTCGAACTGTTGCCCGACACCTTCACCCTCTTTCAGTTGCAGCGGGTTGTGGAGGCTCTTTCCGGAGTCCGCCTGCACAAACAGAACTTCCGCCGCCTGGTGGCCAAGGGCGGATTAGTGGAGCGCACCGGACAGATGGAGCAGCAGACTGGAGGCCGTCCCGCCGAACTCTTCCGCTTCCGGCGCGAAGTGCTGCGCGAACGACCGGCCCCCGGCGTAGGTCTGCCGGGTTTGAGGGTTTAGATCCCAAGCCCTGCGCGGCCATCCTGGGCGCAGCTCCCAGACGTTTGTCCCCCCCGGAGTAGACCCACCCCTTGGCGAAAAAGTTCTCAAAAACGCTTGACAGAGGATATGCTCAGCTTTAGTATAAGTCCCGGCTCAACCGCGAGCCTTAATTTTTGACCCTATTTATGCTCACATTGAGCATAAAGGAGAAGCGCTCGACATGACGACTCAACAAGGCACCTTTTCAGGCTCAGGCTCGGATTTGCGCTACGACGACCAAGTGGCCGCCCGCACGGCGGCCATCTACGATAAAGTGCGCGGCGTCATCCCCGAAGTGGAATGGCCCGTTCATGCTCCTTACGTAGACGAGATCAACCGTCTCAAGCAGGAGCGCAACGCCATCATCCTGGCCCACAACTATCAGACACCTGAGATTTTCCACGGCGTGGCCGACCTCAGCGGCGATTCCCTGGCCCTGGCCAAGCTTGCGGCCGACACCGAGGCGGACGTGATCGTCTTATGCGGCGTCCACTTCATGGCCGAGACGGCCAAGCTGCTCAATCCCCACAAGACGGTCCTCATTCCTGACCTGGAGGCGGGCTGCTCGCTGGCTTCGTCCATCACCGGCGAAGACGTGCGGCTGCTGCGCCAGCGCTACCCCGGCGCGCCGGTGGTGACCTATGTCAACACCTCGGCCGAAGTCAAGGCTGAGACCGACATCTGCTGCACTTCGGCCAACGCTCTGGAGGTGGTGGAATCGCTGGACGCGGAACGCATCATCTTCCTGCCGGACGAGTATCTGGGACGCCACATCGCATCCCAGACCGACAAGACCATCATCAATTGGAAGGGCCGTTGCGAGGTCCACGAGCGTTTCACGGGCGAGGAACTGCGGGCATACCGCCGCACTCACGGCGAGGACATCCACGTGCTGGCCCATCCCGAATGCCCGCCCGACGTGCTGGAGGAGGCCGACTTCATCGGCTCCACCTCGGGACTCATCCAATACGTCGACCGGCACCGTCCCGGACGGGTGGTGATGATCACCGAGTGCTCGATGAGCGACAACGTCTCCGTCAACTTCCCTGAGGTTGACTTCGTGCGTCCCTGCAACCTGTGTCCCCACATGAAGCGCATCACGCTGCCCAAGATCCTCGACTCGCTGCGCCACATGCGCCACGAAGTCACGGTCGAAGAAGAGGTCGCCGTACGCGCCCGCCGAGCCGTGGAGCGCATGATGGAGGTGGGCCGGGGGAAAGGCCAATGACCGATTTCTCTCCTTCAGGGGACGGCCGACAAACGTCCCCAGTTCTTGGGACGGCCCATCGGCTTGAAGCGCGGCCCAAGTCCGGGCGGGCTTGCGGGCAGAGCGGGACTCGCCCTGGGGGCGGGGCCGTGGACGAAGTGCTGTCGGCCTCGGCGCTGGTCATGGGCGCCGGAGTGGCCGGACTCTCAGCCGCTCTGGGACTGGCCGAGCGCTTGCCGCGAGGCGGTCCCGTGGTGGTGCTGTCCAAGACGCCCTTGCAGAGCGGATGCTCCAGCGTGTGGGCCCAGGGCGGCATCGCGGCGGCAATAGGAAGCGACGATTCGCCCGACCTGCACGCCGAGGACACGCTGGCGGTAGCCGGCGGCATCGGAGACGATGAGAGCGTCCGCCTGCTGGCCGGGGAAGCGCCGCGCCAGATCGCCCGCCTGATCGGGCTGGGCACGCGCTTCGATGCCGGGGATCAGGGCAAGCCCGCACTGGGCCGCGAAGCCGCCCACCGGCGCAACCGCATCCTCCACGCCAACGGCGACGCCACGGGACTGGAGTTGACGCGCGCCTTGACCGAAGCCGCCCGCCTCAGCCCCCGCCTCGATCTGCGCGAGAACGCTTTCGCCCTCGATTTCGTGGTGGACAGCGGACGCGTCCAGGGCCTGCTGGTCCGCCTTGAGGACGGCTCGCAGGCGCTCTTCACGGCTCCCATCGTGGTGATGGCCAGCGGCGGGCTGGGACGCCTCTATCTGCACACCACCAATCCGCCCGAGGCCACCGCCGACGGTCTGGCCATGGCCGCCCGCGCCGGCGTTCTGCTGGCCGATCTGGAGTTCGTTCAGTTCCATCCCACGGCCCAGCATGGCGGCGGCGATCCCATGCCCTTGCTGACCGAGGCGCTGCGGGGCGAAGGCGCCACTCTCATCGATGAACGGGGGCGACGCTTCATGCCCGATATCCATCGCCTAGCCGAACTGGCCCCCCGCGACGTGGTGGCACGCGCCATCTGGGAACAGCGCCAGCGAGGACTTGAGGTCTATCTCGACGCCCGCGATGCTGTCGGCGACCGCTTTCCCCAGCGCTTCCCCACCGTCTTCGAGTCCTGCCGCAAGGCCGGCCTCGATCCCCGCCGCCAGCCCATCCCGGCTTCACCGGCGGCTCACTACTACATCGGCGGAGCAGCCTCCGACACCCGCGGACGCACCTCTTTGCCGGGCTTGTGGGTGTGCGGCGAGGCCTCTGCCACAGGCGTTCACGGAGCCAACCGGCTGGCCAGCAATTCGCTCATGGAAGGGCTGGTTTTCGGTGCCCGCGTGGCCGCCGACGCCAGCGCCCGGTTGCGCGATCTGGAGACCTCCCGTCCCCAGGTTCTGCGCCTGCTGCAGGATCTGGCCGCCGAGCGGCGTCCCGCCCGCAGCGGGGCCCACGAAGAAGAGCCGATCCAGGATTTGCGGGGGCTGATGTGGCGCGATGCCGGTCTGGTCCGAAGCCGCTGCGGACTGGAGAGCGGATTGCGGCAGGTCCGGTCCTGGCAACAAGCCCTTTTCAAGGAGGGAACCCAAGCCAGTTGGGAACGGATCAACCTGCTGCAAGCGGCCCAATTGATCCTGCGGGCAGCCCTGCGGCGCCGCGAATCGCGCGGCGTTCACTTCCGCCGGGACTTCCCGGCTTCCGACCCGGGTCAAGCTTGCCGCCTCTACTTCGACAGCCAACGCGACCGCTTCACCGCCCACCAAGCCCCACGCCCCGCGGTGGGGAGGTGAAGGAGCTGGCACGGTATTCCTACTTGGCCGTACCTGATTCAGTTTGAAAGAATCTGGAAAGCAAACGATGAACCCTATCCATTACCGCAGCTTGGTGCGGCGGGCTTTGCAGGAAGACCTGGGACGCGCCGGTGACCTGACGACCGACAGCATCGTCCCGCGTGATTCGCGCAGCAGCGCAGTCATCGCTGCACGCGAGAAGGGCCGAATCGCCGGAACGGAAGTGGCCGCGGAGGCCTTCCGCCAACTCGATGAGCGGGTCGAGATGGAGATCCTGGTAAGGGACGGGGAAGCCGTGCCAGCCGGACAGCCCATTGCCCGCCTGCGGGGACCTTCCCGGGCACTGCTTTCGGGAGAGCGCACGGCCCTCAACTTCCTGGGACGCCTTTGCGGCATCGCCACCGCGACCAGCCGCGTGGTGGAGGCGGTCGCGGACTACGATTGCAAGATCGTCTGCACCCGCAAAACCACTCCGGGACTGCGGGCGTTGGAGAAATACGCCGTGCGCATGGGGGGAGGATCGAACCATCGCTTCGGACTCGATGACGCCGTCCTCATCAAGGACAACCATCTCAAAGCGGCCGGCTCCATCGCAGAAGCGGTTTCCCGCGTCCACCGCCGGGTGGGACACCTGGTCAAAATCGAGTTGGAAGTCGACACGCTGCAACAGCTCGAGGAAGCCCTCGGCCTGCAGGACGAGCGTGGGCTGCGGCGACCGCCTCTGGACGCCGTTCTGCTCGACAACATGCCCCTGGAGGAGCTGCGCCGCGCTGTTCAGATGTGCCGCGGACGCCTCATCAGCGAAGCCTCAGGCGGAATCACTCCCGAGTCCGCCCCCGACATCGCCGCCTGCGGCCCCGACCTCATCTCGGTCGGCTGGATCACCCACTCCGCCCCCACCCTCGACTTGGGGCTCGACTTTCAGTGAAGGGGCGGGAAGCCGTTCCGGCGGGCCGCCTTCGCAACAGTGCCAAGTCCCGGAACCAGCCATTCGCCGGCGGCCCCTGGAGGACATCCCGCACGCCGATGAGGGGTCTGCATCAGTCAGGGCCGAGAATGGCTTTGCCCTTGGTCAGCCAGGAGATCCCAAAGGCCAAAACGAGGACGGCCTCCAGCCAGAAGACGGGTTTCCACGATGCCAGAGGGGCGGACGCCTCCTCTGGCAGGCGGAAATAAATGAAAATCAGCGCCATGCAGACCAGCATGACGTAAGCGGCGGCCTTGTAGATCTTGATCCTGAGCTGCTTCTTGGGCCCGGGGGGACGCTTGGGGTCGGTCCTGGTGAAGAGAAACAGCGAATAGTAGGTCAGCGTCAGAAAGAACAGGCCGGCAAAAACGAAGTGGACACAGTCGACCAGCGCCACATGATCGGAGACGGGGCCTTCGGGAGCTTCGGGAAAGAGAGCCGTGCCCACGGCGAACACGCAGGCCAGGTTGCCGGCGATGTCATCTCTGCGGTCATAACCCTTGTAGGACATGAGGAAGAAGCCGATCACAAACAGCGTCCCCACCAGGACGTCTCCCATGTGAGTGTGGTAGTAGCTGCTGACAGAGGGGCGAAGACCGGTACCAAAAGGCAGAGCGCCGATGGCCAACAGAAAAGGCAAGGCTGTTCCCAGAATCCCTATCGACTTCCTCAGAGCCAGATAAGAGATGACCAGGTCGTTTGGGTCGTGTCTCATGGCGATGCCTCTCCGATGCTCGTGGCAGCGATGACATCTGTGAAGGAGAATCCGTCGTGGACGACCGTCTCGCCCGTCCGGACGGCGATTTGGCGGTCGAACATGGGGCCTGAGAAGCAAAAGGTGTGGAATTCGCCGCGTTCGCCGCAGGGGTCCACCCCGGGAGGCAGATCGGCGAGGAGCGACTCATCGTAGAGGCGTCCGCAGAAGCGCGCGTCGAGCTGTTGAGGATCGACGCATGTGATGACGGCCCGCAGTCCTTCGTCCAGCATGCGCCGGGCCAGTTCCGGTGTCTCGGAAGGCGAGGACCAGATGGGAAAGAGCGGCTTGATGCCGCTGCCCGCCAGCCTCTTGACGCGATACTCGCGGATGTCTTCCAAGAACAGGTCTCCGTAGGCCATGTGCGTCAGCCCTTCCGCTTTGGCTCGCTCGACGACCTCGCCCATCCGCTTCTCATACTCGGCGTTGGAGCAGGGAGAGGGAAGAGGCACCGGCCACAGCGGCAACCCGGCCGCCTCTGCCTGGGCCTGCACCAACTCTCGCCGCACGGCGTGCATGTTGACGCGCCCCGCGTCCTGGTTGAAGGTGGTGAGAAGCCCCATCACTTCGCAATCGTCACGTCGGCCGAGCATATGCAGCGCCCAAGCGCTGTCTTTGCCCGAACTCCAAGCCAGCAGAATCCGTTTTGGCATCAACGACAGTCTACAGGGGCGGGAAACTCACGTGGAACACAATCAAGGCCCGCAACGCTACTGCGCATGCAGCGATTGGAATGTCGCCGCCTGAACCCCGGGGTGGCGCCTTCGTCTCTGGGCTCGACGCCAGTTGACCCGGGGACGGAATATGGCTCGCCCAAGAGTCGGCCCGGACTTGACCTTCGACCTCGGGGCTGCTTGCCTTCCGCAGCCTTGGCGAGTGCCCTGGCGAATGTAGGGCCGCCATTGTCAGGCGCCCTTTCACAAAGGAAAAGCAAATGCTCTGGCTCACGACTTATGGCCGGCGGCACTTGGGGCCAACAGGCCCTCTACCCTCCGGCCACCAGGCGCAGGAGGAAGGCGCAGAGGAGGGCGGCATAGTTCCCGATCAGGTAGCCGAAGACGCCCATGAGCAGACCCACCGGGGCCATGGCGCGGTAGTAGGCAGCGGCCACCACGGGAGCGCTGGCGGCACCTCCCACGTTGGCCTGACTGCCCACGGCCAAGAGAAAGAGGGGGGCCTTCATGAGGCGGGCGGCGATGACCAAAATGATCACGTGAACGAGGATCCAGACCGCCCCCGTGAGGGCCAGCATGGGGGCTTCCACGATGCCCATCAAATCGGCTTTGGCTCCGATGGAGGTGAGGAAGAGGTAGAGTGCCACGTAGCCTAACGATGAGCCACCTCCTTCGTCGATGTCGCGCAGACGGGTGAAGGAGAGTCCCAAGCCCAAGGTGGAGATGAAGATCACCGTCCAGGTGAAGTCGGAGAAGATGGAGGCCACGGCCGGGAGATTGGCGCGCAGCCAGGGATCGCTGATGTCGAAGAACCAGAGGCCCAGTTCGCGGCAGATGACGGCTCCCGCAAACCCCAGGGCCAGAATAATGCAGCCGTCCTCAAGCGTGGTGGGACGGGAGCGGCTTTCCTGAAAGCTGTGGAGACGCCGATTGAGATCTTCCAGGACACTGTTGTCGGCACCGTTCCAGCGGTCGATCTGCTTCTGGTATCCGGCCAGGAACATGAGCACGCCCATCCAAGTGTATCCCACGGCGGTATCGACCACGATGATGGGACCGATGATGGTGTCGGAGGCGCCCACCGACTCTTTCAAGGCGGCGAAGTTCCCACCGCCTCCGATCCAACTCCCAGAGAGGGCGGCCAGCCCCTTCCAGGCGTCCTCGGGCAGCCAGCCGCCGAAGAGGGCTAAGGCCAAAGGCCCGCCGACGACGATGCCCAAGGTTCCGGCCAGCATCATGGCCAAGGCCTTAGGTCCGATGCGCACGATGGTGGGCACATCGGTGGTGACCATCAGCAAGAAGAGCGCGAAGGGCAAGAGGTAATCGCGCATCCAGTCGTAAGTCGGTGAGGCAGAGGGAATGATTCCCAAAGTGCTGGCGAAGGTGGGGAGGTAATAGACAAAGATGATCGAGGGGATGATGCTGAAAAACTTCTCCGCCCAGGAACGGTTGGAGATCCAGAACACGAAGGCGCACACCGCCGCGCAAAAGACAAAGACCGCCATCGGATCGCTGATCAAGGTCATGGCCGACAGTCTACCGCGCGTCATTGAAGCCGCAAAGTTAGGGCTCGTGCGCGTGCCGTCTTTTCGATATGCTTGAAGGCATGAGTGAGCCGTTTTCCAAGCATCAGGACACGATCTATCTGGAGGGACTCCAGGGCCGGCGTCCCGAGTTGGCCATGGCCTATGACCAGCTCAAAGAGCAGGCCCGCAAGAAGCTGCGTCCCAGCGCCTATGACTACGTGGCAGGCGGAGCGGGCAGCGAGGACACCATGCAGGCCAACCTGGAGGCTTTCCGCCGCTGGCGCATCGTTCCCCGCATGATGCGCAACGTGGAAGAACGCGACCTTTCGGTCAAGCTCCTGGAGGCGACCCACCGGGCTCCCCTGCTGCTGGCCCCCATCGGCGTGCAGGGACTGCTTCACGACGAGGCCGAAAGGGCCACGGCCAGGGCAGCCGCTTCGCTGGGACTGACTTACATCCTGTCCACTGCCGCCTCGACGTCGATGGAAGAGGTGGCCGCTCAAGCTCCCCAGGCGCCGCGCTGGTTTCAGCTCTACTGGCCGCGCGATCCGGAATTGACGGAGAGCTTTCTGAAGCGGGCCGAGGAGTCGGGATTTGCAGCCGTGGTCGTCACTCTCGATACCCGCTACCTGGGCTACCGCGTGCGCGATCTGTCCCGCGGATTCAATCCCTTCCTCAAGGGAGAGGGATTGGCCAACTATTTCAGCGATCCCGTCTTCAGGGCGGCCCTGCCCGCCCCGCCTGAGGAGGATCCCGAATCGGCAGTGCGCCACTTCCTGGCCCAATTCTCCGATCCCAGCATGATCTGGGACGACTTCAAGACTCTGCGAGAGCTCACCTCTCTGCCCATCTTCGTCAAGGGCGTCCTCCACCCCGAGGACGCACACGCGGCGCTCGACGTGGGGGTGGACGGTCTGGTCGTCTCCAATCACGGCGGACGCCAAGTCGACGGATCGGTGGGCGCGCTGGAGGCATTGCCGAAAGTCCGAGCAGCAGTGGGGGACAGCCTGCCCATCCTCTTCGACAGCGGCATCCGCAGCGGCGCCGACATGCTCAAGGCTCTGGCCCTGGGCGCCGACGCCGTCCTGTTGGGACGTCCCTACGCCTGGGGCTTGGCGGCACAGGGCGAAGAAGGCGTGCGGGAAATTCTCTTGCGGATGCTGGCCGACTTCGAACTGACTCTGGCGCTGAGCGGGTACTCCTCACCCGGGCAACTCACGCGTCAAGCACTCACTGAGGCGGGAGCGGCGGATTTCTAGGCGGCTCGAAGTTTGCATCGAGTCAGGACCGCGACCAAAGCCACACAACTTCAGGCGTGCTTTCAAGGGGCATCCGCCCTAGCCTTCTAGCCTACTCGGGATCGTACTTCTGCCAGCGGATGAAGAGGACGTCAAGCTCCGTCTCAATGATCTTGGAGGAGCGCCGGGGACTGCGTAAAGCCAGGGCCAGCCTGGACCGGTCCTTGGGTCGCAGCAGCTTCCAGCCGGGACGTTCTCCCCGCGCCTTGAGCAGGGCAGCACATTCCCTGAAAGGTGTGTTGATTTGAACCACGGCCGAGGCCCGTCCCGGCATCAGCAGGAGCAGAACCGCGCCCGAAGCCCCACAGCGCGCCATCAACTCCCGCAAGCGCCTTTGGTCTTTATCGTCGCGTTCCAAAAGCTGAATCTGCTGTTCCAGTTGCTCCTTCTTGCCTTGCTGGACCAGCACCTGGACGCGGGCATAAAGATCGTAGTCGTCGCCTTCGATGTCCGGATGGGAACACAACTCCTCAGGCAAGGCTCCCATGGACCGGTAAAAGTCTGAAACCGGACGTCCCAGAGCACGGGCAATCGTCAGCAGCTTAGGAGCCGAAGGAAGCGACAAACCCTGCTCAAGATGGGTGACGTAGCCAGGACTGATCCTGAATTCCTTGGGAAGATCCTTGGAGGAATCGGCGATGGCCGTGGTCGATAAGCCAGCCTCCTTGCGTGCCTCACGCAGAAAGGCCGCTAATCCCTCTTTCCATTTTTTTCCCTTTTCCACTGAACCTGAAATCATACCTCAAGGCCTTTATTGAACCCAAACACAGAACGCTCATTCTGGCCTAAACGTTTCCAAAACGCCTGGATCCTGGCACGGAAACCCCAGCCGGACAGGCATTCTCGATATGTTTCGCAAAGGACGGCTGGTCAGGCCTTTTCAGGGTCCAGACGCCGCCTGAGATGAATCTCGAGATTGAGAAGGGGATGCAAGTCGAGACCCGATGGCCAGAGCAGCGATTTAATCCGCAGCAGCAGATCGGAAGGGAAGAAAACCACGCCCAGCAAGATCAGCCAGACCTGCCGTTTTCGGCTGCTATGGCTGAGCTGCCACAGGTCGCGGAGGATCAACTGCCGATACTGGTCGATTTGTGATCGGCACAAGTCGCGGTCGACTTGGCCGAAGTCACCCGACGTCACCTCGCGCAAGATGGCCACGGCATGCGAGCAGCGCGACCAGCGCCGTCGCTCCTGGGTTGAGATGCGGGGCTGCATGAGTCCGAAGGCCAAGAGAGCCAGCGGCAGCAAAGTCGCCAAGATCAGCAAGACCGCCTGGGTCATTCGGCCACCGCCTTTCGCGGCGATGCCACCAACTCCAACTCCTCTTCAGACTGCCCTTCGGCGGCTTCCTCCAAAGGATGGGGAAGGTCGATTCGGCACACCGCCACCACAAACCAGATCCACCCGACGATGGCAACCGGCTGCGCCAACGACACCTGCCAAGAATCGGGCGTCACCCCCAGCAAGCTATAGCTGTAGAGAGAAGTCTGGAAGGCCAACATCAGCGAAAGCCCAAAGAGGATTCGGGTGTAAGAGTCTCCCAAGTCGACCACGCGCGAGCGCACGCGCATCCACTGCACCATCACGGCCAAGGCGCAGTTAAAGAGCATGAAAACCGTCACAAGCGCGTAATAGTAGTCGAACTTGGGATCCTGAACTAAGGCGCCCACACCCACCAGAAAAGCCAGCAGGCCGAGCCAGTGACTCCAGTCACCCTTGGGCTTGAGTTTGAAGTAGATGTCAACCAGGACAGCCGTAATGGAAACCAAGGCCACGATCTGAAAGACCTGGTAGACGGAGTAGAGCTGGGTTGAATTACCCCAATAAAGAAAGAGCACCCAATAGGCGGTCGTCGAGGCCAACTGCCACAAGGCATAGGCGAAGAAAACGGGGAATTGCCTGATCCGCCGAAAAGAGGTCAGCAGCCGGCCCACCACGAAGGCGGCCAGGGCAAAAAATAGAAGGGTCCACAAGTAGTCTAGCCAATAGAGATCCACGATGCGCTTAACTTGACATACCTCTCCCATGGCTGTCAAGAAAAATCACAGCGAGCAGTCAACCGGCAGCCATTTAGGCAGCCTCCGGCCAATTTTATTGTTGTCCGTCCAACCCTGCGGGAACTGCTAGCAGCCCCTTCAAGCGAGGAAATCCTGAGATGAGGTTGAACCTGTCGGACACCTCAAGCGTCTAGTCGCCGCCACCCGAACCAGAGTCCTCTTCCTTCTTTTTGTCTTCCATGCACTGAGGATAGGGCAGGCAGCGTTCCATCGGGGGGATTCCGCCGATGAAAGTGATCATATTGGAGGACTCCGCTTCATTGCTGCCGGCCGGAGTGGATCCGGGACCGTCGATCATTGTGATCCCGAGAGAGAAAAGGCTGACCATGACCACGAAAAAATACCTCAACATAACTGTCTCCTTTGTTGTTTCGGTTCGCAGTTAGCAAAGGCCTGCCAAGGGCCTTTGCGCTTCCTCATCATGCCAGGATTGGAGCTTGGCTCCAAGTCAAAACGGCAAACTGTCCCATTGAATCTAATTCCTTGTTATTTTTCTAAGAGAACTCTTGCTAATTCTTAGGATTTTGTGGTAAGAGTATGGATAGCTTACAACTATATTTGGTTTTAGGCAGACAAGGTCCACGGAGTGTCGCGCCATGCAGGCGCGCCGTCGGGGGGTGGACGAGCCGTAAAAAGGAAAGGGGAAGAGCTTTGAGAGCACAGACACGCACCGAACAAGGGCGAACTCCGTCTCCCGGCGGACGCCAATCTGTGGACGGGCACGAAGACGACAAGCGGTTAGTCAACAGTTATGTGGCCACACGCATCAAGGAGTTGCGCATCGCCCGCGGACTATCATCGCATGAGGTAGCCCGGCGCGCGGGCATCGCCTTGGGTTCTTACAATTGCCTGGAGAACGACCGCTATAACATCAACCTCGACAATCTTTTCCGCATCCTCCAGGTGCACGACGCCAAGCCTCAGGAGGTCTGGCCCAGGGCTGAGGGCAAAGCGCCCAAGACCGGAGTCGACAGCAACTATGTCCGCAAGGTCGTCACAAACTCGCGCCGCCGCGACCTCAAGCGCCAAGTATCACTCGACGACATCATCGACGCCGTCTTGTCGGTTTTTGACCGCGTCGGAGAAGAGGATCTCTGCGATCCTGAAAAGCGTTTCGGACGCATTTCGCTGGCCCGCGCCGCGGCGGGCATCGTGGTCAAGCGCAGCCGGTACTTGACCCTCTCGGCGCTGTGCCGCCGGCTGGGCATCACCATCGGTTCAGGCAGCCGCCTCATCGCCCGTCACGAAGAGAAACTGGAAAAGACCGGCCACCTCAAACGCCCGCTGGAGAGAGTTGCCGAAGTTCTGCGCCAGAAGTATCCTGACTTCAGCCTCTAAAACCGGCCTGCATTCCAATCCAGCCGGGGCGGGATCCCCGCCCCGCTTCACTTTTTAGGGCTACGGCCCAAGACCCGCTGCCCGCTTCGAGATGGAAAATGGGGGGGGGACCCTGACGAATCGACGAGGGCGGGCCGAGGTGGCGCGTCAAATCTCGCCAGCAAACCAACCCTTTTGACCTATCTGCTAGGCTAAAGGCATGAAAAAGACGACACCCCTGCTGGCTCTGCTGGCTTTGGCCTGCGCATGCCAAGGCGGGATCGACATTGCGCACTTGACGGGCAACCAGGAAGACGCCCGTGATCTCTATGAGCGGGGACGCTCCTACTGGAAGAGCCGGACTCCCCAGGGACTGCGCGCATCCTTGGAGGTCTTCGAAGCCGCGGTCGAGGCTGATGCGGAAATGGCGGAGGCCCATGCCGGGGTGGCCGATGCGGCGGCCTTACTGGCGCTCTACGGTTTGGAGCCGCCTCAAGAGATGCTTCCCAAGGCCCTGCGCAGCGCGCGCACCGCCCTGGACCTGGACGCCGAGTTGGCGTCGGCGCACGCCTCATTGGGATTGGCCCTCTACCTCTACCAACGCGATTTTGGGGCCGCCGAGGAGAGCTTTCAGCAGGCCATCCTGCTCGATCCGTCCTACGTCCCGGCCCGCCAGTGGTACGCCATGATGCTCATCGCCCAGGGCTCCTACCGGCAGGCGGCCGACCAGTTCAGAGACTCACTGCAATTCGAGCCTGACTCTCTCCTCACCCAGGTTAAGCTGGGATCGGTAACGGCTGCGCTGGGAGACGCAGAGCAGGCCCGGAGACACTTTCAGGCAGCCGGCCGAATCGCGCCCCGGTCCTCGCTGCTGCTGCGTGAAACGGCTCTTATGCATCTTCGTCGGGGAGAGTTGCCGGAGGCCCTTGAAATTGCCCGCCAAGCCCGCGACACGGCTCCCGAGGACCCCGCCAATCTCGCCCTCTTCGGTCACCTGCTGGCCCGCCGGGGGCAGGCCGAACAAGCTCGCGACATTGTTGCTCAACTGCGCTCCATGAACGATGAGGGCTACCTCCCTCCGACCGATTTGGCCCAGGTGCTGGCCGGACTGGGCGATGTGGATCAAGCCTTCGCTGAACTGGAAAGAGCTCTGGAGCAAGACGATCCGTCCATCGTCTACCTGGGATTCAAGCCCACCTATCATCCGCTGCGCAGCGATCCGCGCTTCACCCGGCTCCTGGCCCGCATCGGACTGCCCGCCTCGACCGGCCGAATCCCGCAGAACTAGGGAACCGACTCCCCTTCAACACACTGAATCGCCCTCTGGGCCGCGGGGCGCCATGTTAGCCGCTTGCAGCCAGGGCTTTGCCCAGACCCTCGCGATGGTGCAGTTCGTGTCCCGCCACGATATAGGGAAAGGCCCTCACCGTGAAGGAATAGCCGGAAGCGGTTCCCGTCCGGGTCCAGGCCTCGTCTGGAAAACTCCTGAAGAGCGCCAAGTGGGAGCGGCGGGCTGCCAGGAACTCCTCAATCAGGCTCTCCCAACTGCGCTCCATGGCATTGGAATGGGCCACCCAGGCATCCTGGTCGAAGGACGGCAAAGCTGTGGGGTCCTGGCGCGCGAAACTCAGGGCCCGGTAGGCGAACATGCGCTCGGAGTCGATCAGATGGCACAGGACCTGTTTGGGGCACCACTTTCCCTCCCCCAATGGGCGCTCGGCCTCTTCCTCGCTCATTCCGCCCAGCATCTGGACGGTTCCCGCGGCTTGGTCTTCAAGGATCTTCAGAATGTCGCCGTCAGGCACCCGCGACGTATAGGTCTGATAGTACTCAACATATTCCGATTCTTGGGGACGCTGTAGTTGACTCATGGTCTCTCTTTCTCCTTCAGCCGCCTTTCGGTTGTTGCCCGCCCATTCTACTGCGCCGCCATCTCCAGGCGGGGGTCCACTGGCGTACAAAGGACCAATCCATTCTCAGGGCGGCGAGCCTATCCACTCCTCTGACCTTGACAAACGTGGCCGCCATGAGCATGGTTCTCTCCATGGCAGGCCGAGGGACGGAAGAGGCCTTGAAAATGGTGCTGCAGTTGCTGGCACTGATCTGGGCCGTTGAACTGATCAACTGGTTGCTATTCAACCACCGGCTGACAGCCTACGGGATCATTCCCCGCGATCCCAGGGGACTGATCGGACTAGCGACGGCCCCCCTCCTCCACGCCAGCCCCCAGCATGCTTTGGGCAACAGTTTGCCGCTGCTGATCTTGGGCGGACTGGTGGCTCTCAGCGGACGCAAGATCTTCCTCTGGGCGACGGCCATCATCGCCATCGGCGGCGGTCTGGGGGTCTGGATCACGGCCCGCCGCGCCCTGCACATCGGAGCCAGCGGACTCATCTTCGGCTACTTCGCCTTTCTGCTGGCCCGCGCCTGGCACGAACGCAGCCTGTTTTCATTGCTGCTGGCCCTGTCCGCGCTGGTCCTCTACGGCGGAATGTTCTGGGGCGTGTTGCCTCAGGCGGCGCATCCCGACGTCTCCTGGGAGGCTCACCTCTTCGGCTTCCTGGCCGGCCTTACCGCCTCAGCCGTCCTGCGCCGCTAACTCTTTAAAGCCGCGTCCAGAAGTTTGAGCCAGCCCCCTAACGCTATGACGCGCTTTCCCAGGGTGTCCCGAGAGTGCCAATAGGACAGCATCGAGAGCCGTTATTCCACCCTCTCAGGGTTTATTTCAAGGCATTCAATCCACCCAGGGTGCCGCTCGGGCGCTCCGCACCCTCGCTTTACCCTGGGCTCGCCTATGGCTCGCCTACAGCGAGCCCGGACTTGACCTTGAACATAGCCGACAGGCTGGCTTACGGCCCGCCTACAGCGAGCCGGACATGACTTTGAACATAGCTGACGGGCTGGCTTGTGGCTCGCCTGCAGCGAGCCCGGACTTGACCTTGAACAAAGCCGACGGACTGGCTTGTGGCTGGCCTGCAGCGAGCTCGGACTTGACCTTGAACATAGCCGACAGGCTGACTTGCGGCTGGCCTGCAGCGGGCCCGGACTTGACCCTTGAACATAGCCGACGGGCTGGCTTGTGGCTCGCATGCAGGGAGCGCGGACTTGGCCTTGAACATAGCCGACGGACCGGCTTGTGGCTAGCGTGCAGCGAGCCCGGACATGACCTTGGACATAGTGCCGATGTTGTGACGGCAGGCCCAGGCCTCATGACTGCGTTAGTCCAGGGGCGGGAGCCCCAGGCCGGCCAGGTCTTGCAGGTGACGGGCAGTGGAGAGGACCTGCTCTTCGCCCAGGGGACGGCCGGCTACCTGCAGCCCCGCGGGGAAGCCGCTGGCGTCCGGCCCCACCGGGACCGAGGCCACCGGCAAGCTGGTCAGGCTGAGCAGGAAGGTCGAGGCCAGCCAGTCGATGTAGGTTCCCATCTTCTCGCCCCCGATGGTCTCGGGATAGTTCTGCTCCACGGGGAAGGGGGGGACGGCCAGCGTGGGGGTGAGCAGGTGATCATAGTTTTGCAGCACATCGCGCATGAGGCGCCAGAGGTGTCCGCGGGCCCGCTCGGCGGCGGCCAGTTCTTCGCTGCTCACCTTGAGTCCGGCTTCGATATTGCTCCGCAGGTTGTCCCCGAATTGCCCCAGGATGCCCAGATGCCGCAGGTGATGGGAAACCATCCAGTATCCTCTCAGCGCCAGAAAGGCCTGGCGGGCGAAGGAGAAGTCGAGTTCGACCTCTTCGACTTCGACGCCGGCCTGGCGCAGTTCGAAGGCGGCCTCGCGGCAGGCCTGCTCCACCTCGGAGTCAACGCCGTACCCGGAAATGTCAGCACAGTAAGCCACTTTCATGCCTTTGGGCAGCTCGCTGAGGCATCCCTGGAGAAAATCGCGTCCGCGGGTGGGCTGGTAGATGGGGCATTCGTCGGACGGTCCGGCGACAGCTTGCAGGAACAGGGCGATGTCGGGAAAGGTGCGCCCCAACCCGCCGCTGACTTGCAGGCTGTCCCACAGGTACTCCGAGGGGACGGTAGGAACCAGTCCCGGTGAAGGACGAAGTCCGGCCACCCCGCAGAAGGCCGCCGGGATGCGCAGCGATCCGCCCAAGTCGGTGCCTTCAGCCATAGAGATGATGCCGGCCGCCAAGGCCGCCGCACCGCCCCCGGTGGATCCGCCGGCGCTGCGTTCCAGGTTCCAGGGATTGCGGGTGCGTCCGAAGACGGGGTTGAAGGTGTTGCCTCCGGCGGCGAACTCGGGGGTATTGGTCTTGCCCAGGATGACGGCGCCCGCCTCGCGCAGGCGACGCACGACCAAGGCGTCCTCTTGGGCGATGTTGTCGGCGTAAACGGTGCATCCGTAGGTGGTGCGCAAGCCCTGGACGGGCGTCACGTCCTTGATGCCCACCACCAAGCCGTGCAGCAATCCCGGTTCCTCTCCCCTGGCCTGCCGCTCGTCCAGAGCCTTGGCCTCCTCCTCGGCCGTCTCCGAAATCGTCACCACTGCATTGATGCGGGGATTGACTTGCTCCAGCCTTTTCCAGCAAACCTCCAGCAGTTCCCTCGCCGACAACTCCCCTTTGCCGATCAGATCCCGCTGCCGATAAGCGGGCAACCTCGCGATGTCTGCCTCGTCATTGTTCGTGCTCATCTCCTCATTCCTCACTTCCTGGCCAGCGTTTTCGACACCGACGGGTAGCCGCAACCGACCGGCGCTTCGCTAAAGGCCAACTCCATGCCCCCCTTCGCCAAAACTGTGGAGGGCAGGCAGCCCAACAGCGAAAGCCAAGTCGAGGCTCGCCAATGACGGCGAAAGGTACCAACACCCGATCCGGGCTCGCTGTAGGCGAGCCATAAGCCAGCCCAGGGTAGAGCGGAGCCGCCAAGCGGCGCAGCGCCACCCTGGGTCAGATCAAACTCCGAAATCAACCCTGAAAAGAGTGGAATAACGTCCCACAAGGAGCACCCACTTCCAGGATCTTGCCGGCGTTCAGCGGTCGCCGAAGGCCACCACGCGGCAAAAGGCCGCTTCGCCGCCCTTGAAGAGCCAGGGAAAGACGCCCAAGGTGAGGCGTTTGTTGGACAGGTCGGAATGATCGATCTCGCCTCCCAGGTTTTCGATGTGCATGCAGTCGTGGGGAAAGAGGGCGTTGTGGGTCAACTGATAGGCGCTGTCGGGAAAGAGTTCCTCGACGCCCTTGTCGCCGAACTTCTCTTCACACAGCTTGCGGACTCGGTCGCAATGGCCGTGCATGCCCTTGCCCAGAAAGCGTCCGATGGGCAGGTTCATGGGATGGTCGGTGGAAATGCAGTCCACGCCCCAGATGTGGATCTTTTTCTCCAGCAGCCACTCCACCATCTTGGGATGGGCGCCGGGGTGGAGGTGGATGTAGCGTTCTTCGTCGGCCTGATCGCCGAATTGGGCGTAGCGGTGCCAGCCCGTGTGCAGCAGCAAGATGTCCCCCTCGCGCACCTCCACCCGCTCTTCGATCATTTCGGGGGTGTAGGCGGCCAGATCGTCCATGACATCGCTGAGGTCGACGATCACGCCCGGTCCGTAGAGCCAGTCGAGGGGGATCTGGTCGACGGTGCGTCCGTTGGTAACGAAATGACGCGGCGCGTCCAAATGGGTGCCCATGTGGTTGGAGGTCTGGATGTACTGGGCGTTGACGCCGTGCTCGGCTTTGCGCTTGATGTACTTGACCTCAAAGGGCGGATAGTAGGGCCAGAAGGGGGCGTCCTGGTTGAGAGGTTGGCTGAGATCATAGATTTTCTTCATGATGGCTCCTGGAAACTGTCTTTTCGGTGGCCTGTTCGTCGGGGAAGCCTTCCTTGCGACCTTTCTGCGGACGCGGGTTGGGAGCAGATCCCGACTGAGGCGCGGCAAAGAGCTTCTTGATCTCGGGCTTGGTGACCTTGCCCAGCACGTTGCGGGGCAAGGACTCCACGGTTCGCGCCTCCTTGGGGATCTTGTAGACAGCCAGCTTGTCCTTGCACCAGGCGCGCAGGCTGTCGATGTCAAGGGCCGAATCCGCCGGAACCAGAGCGGCGCAGACGCGCTCGCCCCATTCCGGATCGGGCACTCCCACGACGGCGCACTCGGCGATGGCGGGATGAGTCCGCAGCACGTCCTCGATTTCCAGCGCCGACACCTTATATCCGCCGGTCTTGATGATGTCAACCGAGGAGCGTCCCAGGATGCGGTAGTAGCCGTCTTCCACGACCGCCATGTCGCCGGTCTTGAAATAGCCGTCCAGGGTGAAGGACTCGGCGGTGGCCTCGGGCCGGTTCCAGTACTCAAGGAAGACCATGGGTCCCTTGACCTGGATCTGCCCGCTGCGCCCTTCTTCCTCAAAGGGCTGGCCGCTTTCGTCCACCAGGCGGAGGTCGACGCCGGGAAGGGGACGTCCCACCGCCCCCGGTCGACGTTCACCTTGCAGCGGATTGGATAGGGCCATTCCGATCTCGGTCATGCCGTAACGTTCCAGCAGATCGTGTCCGCTGATCTCTTTCCAGCGGCGGAAGTCGCGCACGGGTAGTGCTGCCGACCCCGACACCATCAGGCGCAATTCGCGACAGGCCTGGGAGAGGCGGCGCTGCTCCTGGGCATCGCATCCCTCCCAGTGACGGATGAGACGGGCGTAGACGGTAGGGACGCCCATGAAGAGCGTGATGCGTCCGCTGGCCAGGCGGTCCCACACTTCGGCGGCATCGAAGCGGGGCAGAAACTCAACGCAGGCCCCGCACCAAAAAGCGCACAGCATGGCGTTGACGATGCCGTGGGTGTGATGCAGCGGCAGCACGTGGAGGATGCGGTCGTCCTGCGTCCAGCCCCAGGCCTCGACCAGGGTCTCCACCTGGGCCGCGATGTTGGCGTGGGTCGTCACCACGCCTTTGGGCCGCGAGGTGGTTCCGCTGGTGTAGAGGATCATGGCGCGGCGCTGCGCCGAGAGACCGGTCGACCCCTCGGTTCCTTCTTCACCGCAGTGGCTATCCGCGGACGCCGAAAAGCCGGGTGGGTCGGATGATCGCCACTGAGCCACTTCCCTCAGATCCAGCCTGCGAGCGCCGGTATCGTCGATGACATACTGCTGCTCGCGGGGAGGATGCAAGGCGCACAACGGAACCGCCACTCCTCCTGCCATCCAGATGCCGAATAAGGTCGAGACGTAATCGATTCCGGGATCGGCCAAGAAGGCAATCCGTGAGTCCATCAGGTCGCGGGCTGGCCGACGGGAGTCGGAGGTCGCCCTCGGCGTCCTCGCAGAAGTGGAGGAGTGGCGTTGCTCTTGGCCTTGACCCGTCTCCAATAAACAGGCCGCTACCCTTCCGGCTTCTTGCCCGACTTGGCCGTATGTGTAGGAACCGCTTGAATCGGCCACGGCCGTTCGCCTCCTGAACGACCCCAGACGGTTCAGGAATGGTAACGGCCTCGAGAGAAGTGGCGCGTCCCTGCTCTGCTGTGAGCCCATGAAGTTCCTTGGCGGTTCTCAGTTAAAGGCTTGATTTTATTATATTCTGCCGAGACTTGGCTATCGCAGACACTCACGGAGCGGACTCTCCGCTTTTTTGAAATACTGCTTCGCATCGCACCCCCACTATGAAATGCGAAAAGGTTGACTTTTAATGCTATTGGTGAAAATTTCTTGACAAGCAGCCTCACGGGCGCTCAAAGACACTAAGGGTCTCGACGCCTTGAAGTGATGAGTGGCGCCGGGGCCGCCCAAGCTCCAACCGGGCCCTCACGATCAAGAGATCACTGACCGACTGACCTTCCCTCGTCCGTCTTGGGCTTCCTCATCGCCAGCCAGTAGACCAGCATGGAGACGAAGGTGGCGGTGAACCAGGCTCCGTTGAAGAGGAAGTCCAGGCTGGGATGCATTTTGCCGGCCAGGGCGGCGGCGATTCCGGCAGTCAAGGCCCACAGGGCGGCGGGATTGAATCCATTCTGATAGGTGTAGATTCCCCCAGGTTGGTAGAGAGCTTGCTGGTCGAGGACGCAGCGGCGGATCAGGTAGTAGTCGCACAGCAGGACGCCGCCGACCGCCCCCAGCAATCCCGAGTAACTGATGAGCCAGGTCTGGTATGCGTCCAGCAGCTCCCAGGGCATGATGAGAATGCCTATGACTCCGGCAATGACTCCTCCCTGGCGGAAGCCGATGAAGCGGGGATTGAGATTGGAAAAGCTGTTAGCCGGGGCCACTACGTTGGCGGCAATGTTGGTGCTCAGGGTGGCGATGCCCAAAAACAGCATGGCAATGAGTCCCAACAGGGGCGAGCGCTCTTGCTCGCTCAGAATCTGCAGCAGTTCCACGGGATTCCACACGGCACGCCCGTAGAGGATGACAGTGGCCGAAGTGACGGCCACGCCGATGAATGCGAAAAGCGGCATGGTGGTGAGCAGTCCAATGGCCTGTCCCAGCGCTTGATCTCTCTGGCTGCGGGCGTAACGGGTAAAGTCAGGGATGTTGAGGGACAGCGTGGCCCAGAAACCGACCATGGCGGTCAACCAGGGAATGAAGAGGGCTCCCAGGAAATGGAGCGTCCCGGTAGGCGGACGCTTGGCCGCCAGTTCGTCCGACTTCTCCAGGATGGCGCCGATGCCGCCCACCTTGGAGGCCGCCCAGATCAAAAGGGCCACGCCGACCGCGATGAGGAAGGGCGCAGCCAGTGTTTCCAGCCACTTGATGGACTCGGTCCCGGCCCACACGAAGTACATGTTGATGAGCCAGAAGAGCACAAAGCTGAGGTAGTCGGGGAAACCGTAGCCCATGAAGCTGAATCCCGGGGCCAGCTTGGTCCAGCCAGGCCACAGGATTCCCATCACCACGTTGATGGCGGTCCCGCCGATCCAAGTCTGGATGCCGAACCATCCGCAAGCCACCAGAGTCCGCAGAAGCGACGGAATGTGGGCGCCTTTGGTTCCGAAAGCGGCGCGGGCGAAGACGGGAAAGGGGATGCCGTAGCGCGTCCCGGCATGGGCGTTGAGGATGAGCGGAAGCAGCACGATGGCGTTGCCCAGGAAGATGGCGAAAAGGCTTTCCTTCCAGGTCATCCCCGCCGAAATCATGCTGGAGGCCAGCATGTAAGTGGGGATGCAAACGCTCATCCCCACCCACAGCGAGGCAATGTGCCACAAGCCCCAAGTCCGTTCGTCGTCGGGGGTAGGCGCCAAGTCCTCATTGATGAGCGGATTGTCGCTGCCGTGATCGCGCATGAGCGCCGGTATTGTACCCCACCGAGACCTGTTCGATGTCTTGAAACTTGATGAGCGCCAGCGGCCAGTGGATTGGCGATCCTTGGCCAAGCTTTTGACCCGGTTTGGGTCGCCTAGAGGATGCGGCGGTGAGATCCGTTGCTGGGACTGCGCCAGAGGAGTGGCGGGCGATTTGACCCTATTGGGCTGGAGCTGCGGAGGACTGCCTTGCGGATTAGGCTCCCTAGGCACAAAGCAAGAACATCCAGACGCGCTCGAAGCGCCGGAAACGCAGGTCGTCGCGGCGGATCCAGAAGTGCAGGCGTCCCATATCGCCCCACATGAATCCGGCTTCATCGTCGGTATCGATTTGCAGCAGCATCAGCCATTCCTCGTCACCGGGCTGGGAAGGTGCCGGCGGAGGTTCGGGAAAAGCTTGTGGAGCCAGTTCGGCGGCTTCCTCGGGCATGTCGGTTGACTGGTCCTGGTTGGGATAGCCGAAGAACTGGTGCAGGGGACGGTGCTCCTCTTCCAGATCGCCGATGATATCGCAGTAGGCATCCAGGTCGTCTTCGTCGAGGTCATCCGCCACGGGGCTGTCGGGGCCGGGAAGCGTCCGCTGACGGTGGAAGCGTATAAAGGTCTCCTTGAAGAAGGGACAGTCCTCGGGCTGGTCGGTGGGGGGATCGAGTTCCTCCAAGGTATGCAGGTCTTCGGGCGGAAGATAGACGATGCTCCAGCCTTCGGAGTCCTGAACCTCGAAGCCCCAAGGCTGCTCTTTCCAGTCGTAGAAGACATACAAGGCGCCATCCGCCGGCAGGTCGGAATCTTGGGCCAGAGGAGCAACCTCCGAGAGATTGAACTGGGCCACAAACGCCAGGGGATGAGACTTGCTGACAGGCCAAGCGAAAGTCGGAGGGAGATTGGGCTTGCCGCCCAGTTTGGAGGGCACGGGCACTCCGCTGGAGCTCTCATCGCGCCGGATGCGGATTGAGTCCTGGGCCTTGACGGCGATCTTGCGCGCCACATCTTCCAGTCCCGCTTCTCTCAGCTTGCGCAAGGCGTCGGCATAAAAATCATTGAGTTCCATTGTCGCCCCCAGCACCCACTGGGCTAAGAATCCTTCTCGAATAGTCTCGATTAGCATAACGCCGCTCCCTGTCGCCTGCATGGAGCCTTGCCGGGGACTGACGGAGCGATAAGCGTGATCAACGCCGGTGCTCAAGAGTGGGGCAAACCGATGGCCGTCTCGGCAAGTCTCTTCGTTCCAATGTCCCTTACTGCCTCGGACACTGGGACAGATTGCTTTAGCGGAGGGGCTCACTTGGACTGAAGCCGTCGGAGCTGGCGAAATTCACCTTCGACGATCCCCTCCTGCTCTCCTTCGAATTCTTCGGCTCCACCGCACTCAACACCCGCTTCCGCGCCCACAACTCCTTCGACGTCTGCATTGGCAACCGCCTGCGCAACTTGGTCATCATCGACTTTCTCGCTGGCCGCGGCCTCTCCGAGACCGCCCCCGACTGGTTCCTGGCCTCCGGTCTGACCTTTCAACTTCCCTGTCGCTGATCGCCTTTACTCTGCATGATCTCAGGATTCTTTGGCCCCGACGGCAACCGAGCGTGTTTGCCTCGGTCAGAGACTGTCGACTAGACTGGATTGCGCAGTGCAGGTGATAGATGACCTGATGAGGCAGCCAGATTACCCATGAATTGCTCAAGCAAGCGATGAAGGAGGCACTAGCCGAAACGCTCAGCGAGCATCTGGATGAATCATGCCCATACCGACGACCCGCCAAGAACTCATCGACCTGACCCGGTCAGCCTTCGAAAAGCTGCGCAAGGAGCTTGATGCAGCGGGTCCGGGTGCCGGAGAGGTCCCTTGCGTTGAGAACTGGAGCGTGAAGGACTTGCTGGCGGTTCGGGCCTGGTGGACGAAGAGTGTGATCGATTGGATCGAGGAGGGGCAGCGGGGCGAAACTCCTGTGTTGCCCGCCCAAGGCTATCGATGGAACGAAACGCCGCGGCTCAATAATGACTTGGTGAGTGAAGCCCGGGACGAGTCCTATGATTCGGTGCGCGGTAGGCTGGAGGAAGGTTACCAGCGGGTGATGCGGATGATCGATTCCCTCGACGACCGGGAGCTGCTGGAACCAGGCGTGTTCGAGTGGGCGGGCAAGTATCCCATCTCGCGCTGGATCTCCATCAATACAGCCCGCCAGTACACTACCGCCCGC
>DATIPO010000150.1:0-42194 GCA_035471925.1 Acidobacteriota bacterium | reverse complement strand
GAGGAGGTTCGGCCCTGATCGAGACCTTTGGACGGGGTGAGCAAGGCAGCATGAGCACCGTTTACCATTTGGACGGCAACGACTTGCGCCTGACCCACTACTGCGGCGCCAAAAACCAGCCCCGCATGAAGGCCGTCGGCTACGACCCCTCCGAGGGCGTCATCCGCTTCGAATTCGTCGACATCACCAACCTGTCCGCACCGGACGCCTACTACACCCGCCGAGTGATCCTGACGCTCAAGGACGAAGACCACATCGAAGTCAGGTTCAGCGGGAAGAACCGGGGCAAGGAATCGGTGTCCACCTACAGCCTGACGCGGGTTCGAGATTGACCGGCTAGCGAAGGAGTTCCCGAGGGCCGCTTGACGATATGACTGCGCTGCGCTCGCTCTAGCCTGGCTTCTTCAGCAACTGCCCCAGCGGGGTGAGGTGATCGGTGTATTGAGACCGTTTGTTAATACAAGACCTACACGAACCCGATGGTGCCAGCTCAGGGTCAGCCGGCATCGAGCGCAACGAGAGGAAGGCGCCATCCCGGGTTGAGGGGGCGAGATTGCCGAATGCTGAAAGCGTGCAATAGCCTCACGGGCTGGCTCAATTGTTGACGCGCAGCCCTAGTCCACCGGGCGGATGGAATCGACGTGGATCTTGGCAAACGGTCCCGGGCCCAAAGTCCCCGGCTTTCGATGCAGGACGCAGTTCCGCTCTCGACGCCAGCACAAGGAGGCCTCCGGCCAGCTAGGGGAGGCGCTCGAAAAGGATGTTTTTGACCCTGCCCGCGTCCATGCGGAAATGACGCGCGGCGCGGTTGTCGCCGACTTCAAAGCGGAGTCGGATGCGTCCCAGGCGGAATTGGTTGGGGGAGTCGGGCTGCAAGGGATCCTCGGGGGCCTCGCGGAAAGCGTCCACATTGCGGACGCGCAGGGTCTCGCCCTCGAGGAACACCTCGAGGGTGCTGTCGAGTTCGGGACTGTGATAGCGGCCCGCAAAAGCGGCCAGGGCATCACGGTCGGGCCTCCAGGACGGCTCCTGCTGAGCCTCGGCGTCCCTTTCGGAACGTGGACCGGGTCCGCTCTTGGGCTCGGTAAACTCATCCTGGAGAACGATGTCGGCAACCTGGTTGGCCAGATCGCTGGGACGCGTCTGGGCCAGGTTGCAGAGGCAGGCGATGGAGAGGCGCTGCTCAGGGAAACGCAGGAGTTCAGCGCGGAAGCCGACGAAGGCGCCCCCGTGGCGGACCGTGGGAAGACCCCGGTACTTGGCTACGGTCAGGCCTCCGGCATAGGTCAAAGATTCGCCGTCGTTGAGGCGTCCTGTTTCGTGCTGCCTCTCGAAGAGGGCGTCTCCGCCAACTTTGCGGGAATAAAAATTCCGGTCCCACAGCAGCAGGTCTTCGATGGAGGTGAAGACGCCCCCGTCGCCGATCATCTCCAGGGTGGTCATGCTGATGCGGAAGGCCCCCTCGGGCCTCCTGGCGTAGCCCGAAGCGCGGTTGGGAACGATCATTTGGTAATCGTTGTGGAAGTGGCTGTTCTTCATTCCCAGGGGAGTAAAGATGCGCTCCGCGGCGAACTCGCGCAGGCTCTTTCCCGAGGCCCGCTTGACGATCTCGGCCAGGAGAAAGTAGCCCGAGTTGCTGTAGAGATGCTCCTCTCCAGGGGCGAAATTCAGTTCCTTTTGGCGGGCCAGCATGGCGATGACTTCTTCGTCGGTGTAGAAGTCGGCATCCCGCAGTCCGGCCAGGCTCATCAGGGTGAGGTAGTCGCGGATTCCGCTGGTGTGATGCACCAGATGGCGGATGGTCACCGGAGCTTGGTAGGCGGGAAGCTCGGGGACGTGCTTGCGGATGTCGTCGTCCAGCGACAGGCGTCCGTCCTGCTCAAGCAGGAAGATGGCCGCCGCCGTGAACTGCTTGGAGGTGGAGCCGATTCTGAACACCGATTTGGAGGACAGTGGAATGCCGTACTCGAGGTTGGCCTGGCCGTAGCCCCGCGAGTAGACCAGTTCCCCGTCCCGAATCAAGCCCAGAGCGCAGCCCGGCGAGTCCGGCTTGTCGTAAGCCGCGAAGACCGCGTCGATCTCGGATGCAGGGATGTCGGAGGGACCGGCCCAAGCAGGCAGCGTCCACAGAAAGGCAAGCACAGTGAGAATCAGCTTCCATCGCATCGCTCTAGTTTGGTCTGCAAGCCGAACCAGGTCAAATCAAACGGCACCGTCGCCTACACGGCTTTGAGGATGGTCAGGCAGAAGGCGGCTGGCGCGACAGATTCAAGGCTTCTCCTTGATTTTTCTGTCGCTCAACGAGGGGGGCGGCGCGTTCTTAGGAGTAGGACCGTCAGGAGGGCGGATCCTGAAAGGAGGACGATGCTGCTCAAGATCCAGAGCGCCTATGTGGAGGGAATCCAGGCCCAGTTGATCGACGTGGAGGTGGACTATTCCACCAGTCCCAAGCCCCGCTATCACGTGGTCGGATTGCCCGACACTGCCATCCGCGAGAGCGGGGAGCGGGTGCGGGCGGCCATCCGCAACTGCGGACTCTACTATCCCAGCGCGGGAACCATCACCGTCAACTTGGCGCCCGCCGATTTCAAGAAGGAAGGAAGCTGCTACGACCTGCCCATCGCCTTGGCTCTACTGGGAATGAGCGACGCCCTGCCTCCCCGGTCGCTGAGGAAATGGCTGATCCTGGGCGAGCTCTCGCTGGACGGCAAAGTGCGTCCTATCCGGGGCGCTCTGCCGGTGGCCTTGAGCGCTCAAAAGTCGGGCGTCACCCGGTTGCTGCTGCCGGCGGGAAGCTCGGAAGAAGCGGCCGTGGTAGACGGCGTGGAGGTCTACCGAGCGGAAACGCTGCCCCAGGTGTGCCAGATGCTGGAGAACGATCCGATCCAGGCCGATCCGGTGCGGGTCAGCCGGGAAGAACTGGCCCATCCGCCGGGCGTCTACCGTCCTGACTTCGCCGAGGTCAAGGGGCAGCAGTCGGCCAAACGGGCGCTGGAAGTGGCCTGTGCCGGCGGGCACAACATCCTCATGATCGGTCCGCCCGGATCGGGCAAGACCATGCTGGCCAAGCGCATCCCCTCCATTATGCCCCGCATGAGCTTCTCCGAAGCGCTGGAGACCACCGCCATCCACTCGGTCACAGGACTTCTCAACGGCCAGCGGCGCTTCCTGGTGGAACGGCCCTTCCGCGCGCCCCACCACACCATTTCACGGGCCGGACTGGTGGGCGGCGGCACCAATCCGCGTCCTGGAGAAGTGTCGCTGGCCCACAACGGCGTTCTTTTCTTGGACGAGTTGCCAGAGTTCCAGCGTCACGTGCTGGAAGTCCTGCGACAACCCCTGGAAGACGGCGAGGTCACTATCAGCCGCGCCTCCCGCTCGCTCACCTTCCCTTCCCGCTTCATGCTGGCTTCGGCGATGAATCCCTGCCCCTGCGGATACCATGGCAGCGCCATCAAGGAGTGCGTGTGCACGCCGCCCCAGATCCACCGCTACCGCAGCAAGATCTCGGGTCCGCTGATGGACCGCATCGACCTCCACATCGAGGTAGCCGAGGTGCCCTACCGCGACCTCACATCCAAGGCTGACGGAGAACCTTCGCAGGCCATCGCCCGCCGCGTGCGCGAGTCGCGCGTCCGCCAGCTCAAGCGCTTCAGCCGCGAAGGCGTCTTCTGCAACGCCCAGATGGGCCCCCGCGAACTGGAAGCCAACTGCCGCCTCAGCCCCCGCGCCCAAGACCGCCTCCGTCAAGCCATCGAGCAACTGGGCTTTTCGGCCCGCACCTACGACCGCGTCCTCAAAGTGGCCCGCACCATCGCCGACCTGGAGGCCGCCGAAACCCTCTCCGCCGCCCACATCTCGGAAGCCATCCAATACCGCACCCTGGACCGCCACGACTGGACCGACCCAGGGTGACCGTCCCCCACAGGAGGATAGGAAATGGAAATTGGTCTCAAATTTGAATTAGGGATTCGGAATGAAACCGAGTCCACGTCCAGAACCTTCGTGCCAAATCAGATTAAGGAAAAGTCCCTAGGGTCGAGTGGTCAGTGTACAGAAGAACGATAACCCGCGTTCGAGGCCTTTTTCGCAAAAAAGCGTAAGACTCCTGTGGGATGTTGCGGTTTGGACGATCGGATTTGGCGCAGTCTCAATTACGGATGCCCCGACAGGGCCGTGCCTGCCAATTCGAGTATGATAACTGTGAAGCGGGAAGCCGGAGAATTGAAATTGGAGGACGCTTTGAATTGGTTTCTTCACAAAATCATTGGCATCCCACAGATCATCTTTGCCTTAGCTTGCTTTAGCGCGCTTGTTTTGATCGCGCAGGATGCCTTGCCACAGTTCCCCGCGACTTTCCCCTTGGAATCGGGGGTGCAAGATTCCGGCTCGGGATCGACCCGTTTTGCTGCTCCAGCCCGGCTGGAGCGAACGATTCAACTGGAAGGCGTCCTGCACCCCAGGATGCTCCTGGCCTCTTCCACGAGGGCTCTGCTGTTCGAACGAGACTCCGAATCAATGGGGCTTTACCGAATGGTCGATCTCATTGAGGGTGAGATCGAGTGGACCTTTCAAGTTGACTCTGACCCGGGTTTCTCGCCGACTGCCTCATGGGAGGGCGACCTTCTGCTTGTGACGGGCTCTCAAGAGGTGATTTGCCTTGATGCTGCGAGCGGAGAGCAACGTTGGAGGCACAGCGGAATCGGAGCAACTGACGGGCGCCAGCCTGTCGTTTCCGCAGCTGGGGCGGTCTACGCGACTTCCGATCTTATCCGAAAAGTCGATGCCGACGATGGCTCGACCTTTTGGGAGCGTTCAGAAGGCACCGACGCCGCACCGTTGCTGCTAGTTGCGAATTCCGTACTCTTCGTTGATTCAGATGGCCAGCTAAATCGACTGCGAAGCGATGACGGATCGCTGATCTGGACCGCCGGTGAGAGCACGGGAGGGGACGGTTCCCAGCTTCGAATTGATCGAGGAGCCGTCTTCATCACCGATCTCACAACAGGGCGCCTGACGGCTCACCGGCTGGCTGACGGCTCGGAGATTTGGCAGCAGGCGTTTCCCGCCTTTGGCGCTGAGGCTCATATCCAGCTCGCAAGTGGACGTCTGTTCGTTGCGACGGCCGATTTCAAGGAAGAGTTGGGATCGGTTTACGCCCTCCGACCCGAAACAGGGGACGAGCTCTGGAAGACCGATGATCCCCCGATTCAGCCAATTATTGTTCCCCTTCCATTTGCTGGCCCAGCCTGGCTGACGGTCGCGGAGGGGCAGGTCTTTTATTTCAGCTTGGACAGTTCCAGCTTCTTCGCGTTGGACTCGCGGACCGGCGCTCAGCGCTGGATGATACCTGCTCTGTTTCCTTTTACTATCGCCGGTGTTTCGCAGAGCAGGTCGCGAATGACCATCCTGTTCAGCGAGCGCCGGGAAGGATCCTCGACTGCGGCGGAACTCCGCGTTTACCGTCCTTCGGGAGCTCTTTTCTTTCCCCATCTCGCGATCGGACTTGGGCAGACAAGCAGGGTTTACCTGTCGAATCCCAATCTGTCCGACGTGTCGGGCCGAGCCTTCGCCTTCGATCCCGGGGGAGGCCCCCTGGGGGTGACACTAGAGGGTGAGCGCGCCCCGGAGTTTGACTTCGTTCTGGGATCGGCTTCAACGACGGTCTTGGAATTCTCCGGAACTGACATCTTGCAGTCAGGTTGGCTGCTCGTCGAAAGCGACTTGCCCCTCGCAGGCAGCTTGGTTTTTCGGCTGGAGCAGGACGGGACCGTAGCCGAGGCCGGAGTGGCCTCTGCCACGCTCACCAGCCAGGCTTCGATCGCCGTGAGCCGCGAAGCAGAGGTGAGTACGGCCTTAGCCATAGTCACCCCTTATTTGGAGGAGCAACGATTGCCTCTTACCGGGGCAGGGATTGTTCTGCGACTCCTAAACGGGGACGGCACCCTGGTCTCTGAGGCCAGGAGAAGCCTACCCACTGGCAGTCAATTGGCCGCCTTCATCGAAGAGCTCTTTACCCTCCCTTCGGGTGACGATTTCCGCGGAACCTTGATAGTGGAGTCGACCCGCCCGATTGGAATCACAGTGCTGCGGACAGGCCGTGGGGTGCAGCTCTCAAGCCTACCTGTGGGCCAGCAGTAGGTTGGACTGCCCGGTCCCCCGGCTTTGGAGGTTGGGCGGTTTGGAATAGGATATGCTTTGCTGAATCAGGGGCGACGGGGTTGATTCTTCTGAAGGTCCCATGAGAATAGTTGGGCGCGAATTAGCATCCACGATAAGACGCCTTCTGCGGAAGCCTGTGCGTTTTGGGGCCATTATCGTCGTCGTGGGAGGTGGCCAGCAACGGGCGCATCATGGAAATCGCCGACCACAACGACGCCTCCAAGTCTCAGGTCTACACCTACGACGGTTTCTACCGCCTGGCCGCGGTCACCAAGGGAACGCCGCCGACTCATTCGGCAACCGTGGCCGGCAACTCCAACCGCATCACCGCCTCGAACTGCGACGAAGCCGAAAACGTCACCGACGACACGCGGCAGACCTACGTCTTCGACGCCAACAACAAGATCACTTCGATGGGCTCGGGAGCCGCGGCCTACGCCTACGACGCCCAGGGTGCACGCGTCATGAAGACCGTCGGGGGAGTTACTACCTACTATTTCTGGGGCCACGAGCGCACTTCGACCGGCTGGAAGAAGTTCCACATCTACCTGGGCCGGGAAAAACTGGTCGAATACAACGGCAACACCACGCGCTTCTTCCACGGCAACCATTTGGGCACCTCCGTGGCCCGAACCGACGTCAACGGAACTCAAGACGCTTCCTGGTCCCACTACCCCTTCGGCGAGGAGTGGAGCAGCACCGGCCCCAGCAACGACCAGCACCGTTTCACGGGGCACATGAGAAACTGCCGAAGCTCGCTACTACAACAGCCAGGGCGGACGCTGGCTCGGGGCGGATGAGGTCAGAGGTGACGCCACTGAGCCCCAGGGCCTAAACCGCTACCGATACGCCGCCAACGATCCCATTTACTATGTTGACCCCGATGGTCGACATCAGTGCCCCCATTCCGTGTCACAGGGAGTAGTCCCGGTGTTCCGGCGGTCGGTGTCATAGTGCCATCGCTCCTCGGCGGCGGCGGCGGCAGTCAACCAGTCTTCGCGGCCCAGACTCCGCAGCACGACCCGTCCGGAGCCGGCAGCGAGATTGACCTCAGCCCAGCGATGACTCTCAGTCTGTATCTTGTCGCCAACGAGGGTCCTTGTCGGGGTCTCCTGGGAGATGATGCCGCTGCCAAGCTAGCAGAGCTGTGGTCGCAGGGGAAGGTCGTGTTTGACCATCCACCGGGGCGGACTTTTGCTGAACCTGAGACAGGCTTGCTTGATTTTGCCTATAGTGACGGTACTACGATCTACCTCAATCCTTCCAGGAACCTTTGGCTTGGATCCTAGGACAAGGAGGTCAATGGGATGGTCTTTATGATTAGAAACTACTGGGAGACCTATGAGGGCATCTCGCCCGTAGAAGGTCTGGCAAGCACTATTCTCCATGAGCTTGGACATATTCTGGGCGTTCTCGAAAGCGAGACTTGTGCGCGATGCGAATGGGAATGTCACGGGCTACGATAACCAAGAATCTATAGCAAATCAAAAAAAGATAATTGAAAAATGTTTTGGTGGTGAAAATGAACAATAGGTTCCCCTCTTCGATCCTGGTTCTAATCTGCATTGCTTCGGTCATTGGTTCGCATTCCACGTCATCGTCTGCCGAGGGTTTGAGACAAGCTGGAGAGTCCCTCTATCCATCGGACATCACCCTGCGGCTTCCCCCTTTTCCCGGCCTTGCGGCCGAGAAAGGATTCGAGGGCGAGTTCGACTTCTCCTTGACAATGAAAGAAACTAGAGTGATCGACGTCGCAATCAAGGAGCAGAGGATAAAGGAGGGGACAGAAGATAGCCTGGCTGAGATCGTCGCATTCTCCACTGCCCGAATCATGAGACAGTGGGTTTCGCTCACGGTCCTTCCTTGGAATCCTCACGAGATTACGATCAAGTTCTCCTTGGACCCCTCGCTTGAGGAAGACGTGGTTATCTACAGGATAGAGCACGTCCGGGGAACGAATCTTCCAACCAAGATACACGTGATTTCAGCCGCCGACCGATTCTCGTTCGCTGAGGATTGAAAAGGCTCAGTCACGAGAGAGCAGGACCGGCCGCCTACGCGGGATGCTTGAGATGGGCCAGGACTACGGCCCCTGTGAGCGCCTGTCTGGGTGGACTGTGGACTGAGCCAACCCAGAGAAGGCTCTGTTTCACAGCCATGCGAAAGGCCCTGTCACTCGACCCAATCCCAGCCGCGGAGGCGATAGTACTTTCTTCTGGGAAGGGCGCGGAGGGGGTGGATTGCGTGTTTGCGGCACCAGATGAAGTGGAACGTCACGCCCGCCAGGGCGGGGATGATAATCGCCGCCAGGGCCCAATGGCCGGCCCATTGGTAAATGAGATAGACCAATCCGGCGATGAGAAGCCATTTCAGCATCAGCCGCCACCAAGGCGTCTCGACCTCAAAGACTCCGAATAAAGACGTGCCCACCAAGTGGAGCGCGAACAGGCAGAACCATTCCAATTCGATTCCCATAGCACTAGACTCCTTCTCCTGCATTACGGGGAAATGATTCTCTCCTACCTCTCCGACGTTCTCTCTTTACATGGGCAAGCGTGGAAGAACCGGGCTCCCGGATTTGCATTGTTTTGAACCGTGGCCGCTGACTGCTAGGATTGGGAAAGAGGAAATCATGGGAGAAAAGAGGTTGAATCGCCGAGGGTTCTTGACCGCGGCGGGTGCTTCCGCCGTGGGAGCGGCGGCGGCCGTGGGAGCCAAAGGGGCGACCTCCGCGCAAGCCGAGACGGCAGAAGTGCTGGAGGCCACCGAAGCGGCCAAGGTGACTCTAAACATCAACGGACGCCAGCATCGGCTGGTGGTGGAGGCGCGCTGGTCGCTGCTGCATGTCCTGCGCGAGGAACTGGGCATCACCGGGGCCAAGCAAGGCTGCGGACGAGGCGAGTGCGGAGGCTGTACCGTCCTGCTCGACGGCGTGCCTCACTACGCCTGCATGACTCTGGCGCTGGAGGCCGAGGGGCGCGAAATCACCACTGTTGAAGGCCTGATGGAGGGCGAAGATCTGGGTCCCGTCCAGCAGGCCTTTGTCAATCATGACGCTTACCAATGCGGCTACTGCACCCCCGGGCAAATCATGGCGGTGGAAGGTCTGTTGCGCGCCAATGCTGATCCTTCGGTCGAGGAAGTGCGGATTGGCGTGAGCGGCAATCTGTGCCGTTGCGGCGCCTACGCCAACATCTTCAAGGCCGCTCAAGAGGCCGCCAGGCTGAAGAAGGGAGGCCGCCGATGAAGGAGGGATTCTACTATCTTCCCAGCGTTCTTCCAGAGACCCCGGAACCCTCAGACGAACTCCAGCCCTGGGACACAACCACCGTGGTGGGTCAGTCGCTTTCGCGGGTGGACGGCTACGAGAGAGTCAGCGGAACCGCCGTTTTTCCTTCCGACGTCAGGCTGCCCGGCATGCTGCACGGATGCATCCTGCGCTGCCCGCATGCCCATGCGCGGGTGATCTCCATCGACACCTCCAGGGCCGAAATGATGCAGGGCATCCGGGCCGTCATCACCAAGGACACGCCCGGAGCTGATCTCGACTGGTATTTCGACAACGGCCGTCCGGTGGGCAAGCTCTTCGATAGCCACTGCCGTTTCGAAGGCGAGGCGGTGGCGGGAGTGGCCGCCGACACCCCCTATCAGGCCCGCGACGCCGTCAAAGCCATCGATGTCGAGTATGAAGTGCTCCCCTTCGTGGCCGACGACGAGGAGGCCTTCAAGGAGGACTCCCCGCCGGTCCGCGAGGGAGGCAATCGGGCCACCGGTCCCCGGACTTATTCACGGGGCGACGTGGAGGTTGGCTTCGAGCAAGCCGACCACGTGATCGAGGAGACTTACTCCACCGACTGCAAGTTGCACACGCCGCTGGAACCGCACGGCTGCGTGGCCCGCTGGGACGGTAATGAGCTGGTGGTCTGGGAATCGAGCCAGGGAGTCTATGCCGTGCAGAGCCGTCTGGCCAACATCTTCAGTCTGCCGCTCAGCCAAGTGCGCGTGATCGGGCACTACGTAGGCGGAGGATTCGGCAGCAAACTGGCCACTGGGAAGTTCTCGGTCATCGCCTCGCTGTTGGCCAAGAAGACGGCCCGTCCGGTCAGGATGTTCCTGTCCCGCGAAGAGACCTTTTTGGTGGTGGGCAACCGGCCCGCCAACAAGATGCGGCTTAAGGCCGGCGTCAAGAATGACGGCACTTTGACGGCCCTGGAATTCGAAGGCTTGGGGAGCGGCGGAGCCTACTCGCGCAGCGGAACGGGAATCCTCGACTGGCAGATCCGCGACCTCTACAAGTGCTCCAACGTCAAGACGGTCCTCCACAACGTCTTCATCAACGCCGGCGAGCAGCGTCCCATGAGGGCGCCCGGACACCCGCAGTGTTCTTGGGCGCTGGAGCAGATGATGGATCAGTTGGCGGAAACAGTAGGACTGGATCCCGTCGAATTCCGCTTGCGCAACCTGGCCGAAGTCAGCCAGGGACGCGGCGGTGCCCCCTACACCAGCAACGGATTCCGCCAATGCCTGGAGCGAGGGGCAGAGGAGTTCGGCTGGGCCGAGAGCCGGACTCGGTCGGGGGGACAGGGCGAATGGGTCAGAGGCACGGGAATGGGCGGCGCGGTTTGGGTCGCCGGATCCGGCGGTCCGCCGTCGACCGCCGTAGTCAAGTACTTCTCAGACGGCAGCGCCAACCTCAACATGGGGGCCAGCGACATCGGTACGGGCACCAAGACGGTGATGGCCATGGTGGTGGCCGAGGAGCTCGGCATCCCGGTGGAGCGCATCCGCATCGAACACGCCGACACGGCCACGACCCAGTTCGCCACGCCCAGCGGAGGCAGCAAGACGGTCCCCACCGAAGCCCCCACCGTCCGCGCCGCGGCCGCCGACTGCAAGCGTCAGTTGCTGGAGATGGCCGCCGAACAGCTCGAAGTGGCCTTTGACGATCTCAAGCTGGACGGTTCTTACGCGGTTTCCACAACGGATCCCTCCAAGCGGGTTGTGCTGGGAGACATTCCGGCCTTCCGCCGCCGCCAAGTAGTGGTCGGCGTCGGCTATCGCGGACCCAATCCTCAAAGAAAGGCCATCTGCCCCTTCGCGGCGCAGTTCTGCGAAGTGGAGGTCAACCGCCGCACCGGCGAGGTCCGCGTCCTGCGCTTTCTGGGAGCTCACGACAGCGGACGCGTGATGAACCGCAAGACCTACGACTCGCAGGTCTACGGAGGCATCGTCATGGGCATCGGATTCGGCATGACCGAACGCCGCGTACTCGACAAGAGGCAGACCGGCAAGATGTGCAACTTGAGCTGGCACGATTACAAGATCCCCACGGCCCTGGACGTTCCTGCCGACATGGCGTCGGTGGCCATCGAGCCCCAGGACTTGGAATGCAACAACACCGGGGCCAAGGGGCTGGGAGAGCCCGTCACCGTCCCAACCGCGGGGGCCATCGCCAACGCCGTCTACAACGCGGTGGGCGTGAGAGTTACGAGTACGCCCGTCAATCCCACCTCGCTGCTGGAACTGATCCAGCAGCGCGAGGCCCAAGATGAATCCATGACCCAGGGCGGAGAGTGATCTATGCTGCCCAAATTCGCATATGTGCGTGCCGCAAGCAAAGAGCAAGCCATCCGGCACCTGGCTGACCGCAATGCCTCGGCGTTTGCCGGAGGCACCGACTTGCTGGGCTGTCTGCGTGAGGAGACCTTCCCGGTCGACAAGGTCGTCAGCCTGGGACAGATTGAGGAGTTCAAAGGAGTCCGGGCCACCCGCGACGGGGGACTCCGCATCGGAGCGCTGACCACCATCACCGAGGTGGCCGAACACCCCGAGATTTCCTCGCGTTACCCGGGACTTTCCCAGGCGGCGGCAGCGGTGGCCAGTCCCCAACTGCGCAATCAGGGGACGCTGGGCGGCAACCTCTGTCAACGTCCCCGATGCTGGTACTACCGAGGCCAGTTCCACTGCCTCAAGAAGGGCGGTGACGAGTGCTTCGCCTTCGCCGGTGAAAACCGCTACCACGCCATCTTCGGAGGAGGCCCCTGCTACATCGTCCATCCCTCGGATACGGCTCCGGCGCTGGTTGCCCTCGAGGCCCAGCTCACTATTGCCGGACCGGAAGGCGAGCGGCGAGTGCCGGCAGGCGATTTCTTCGTCCTGCCGCGCGAGCGCATCGACAGGGAGGTCATCCTCAAGGCCGACGAGATCGTCACCGAGGTGCTGCTGCCCCGGCCTGCTGCAAACCTGCGCAGTTCCTACCGCAAGGTACGCGAACGCCTGGCCTGGGACTTCGCCCTGACAAGCGTGGCCCTGGCACTGGAGTTCGATGGAAGCAGCATCTCCAAGGCCCGCGTCGTCCTCGGTGGCGTGGCGCCGATTCCTTGGCGGGCAGAGGCCGCCGAACAGGTACTGAAGGGAAAGACCATCACTCGCGACACGGCCCGCCAGGCCAGCTTGGCAGCCGCACAAGGCGCCGATCCGCTGGAGCAGAACGCCTACAAAGTCGAGCTGGTCAAAGGGGTTGTCGAGGAAAGCCTGTTGGCCCTGGCCTGACCGATGCCCCTAAAGGCCGATGTACCGAACCCGATGCCGCGGCGGCCCCTGCGGGCGAGCGCGCAGAAGGTTGGGGCGTTCCAGCTAAACCGCAATACCGGTGAGGTGAGGTGCGGTCACGAGTCCACCGAGTAGCGCAAGGTGACGAGGCCCGTGTTGTAGGGCTTGGCTTCTTCTAAGCGCAGCTTGATGGGACGCTCGGTTTCAGGCAGCAAAGGGATGCCGCGGCCCAGGAGAATGGGGTGCACGGCGGTCGACACTTCGTCCACGAGTCCGGCTTCGAAGAGAGGACGGGCCAGTTGCCCGCCCCCGACCAGCCAGATGTCCTTGCCGCTTTCCCCTTTGAGTTGGGCCACGAGCTGGGCGGGGTCTTCGCTAGTGACGGTGACCTCGGGATAGTCGTCCGGGTCGAGCGTGGTGGAGAAGACGTAGTTGTCCATCCCTTCGTAGCCGCGCATCCCGTGGCTGAGCCCGAACTCGAACGTTTTGCGCCCTAGCAGCACCGTGTCGACGGTAGAGAAGAAATCCCCCATCCCATAGTCCTGGTCGGTGAAAAGCCAGTCCACCCCGCCTTCAGGATCGGCCAAGCAGGCATCCAAACTCGTGGCCACGAAGTACTTGAGCTTCTTCATCGGCACCATTCTAGCGAAGCCTACTCCAAGAGCGGACGGAAGGAGTCCTCGGCCTCGGCTTCCAGGTTGGAGTCGTGGATGATGCGGGCGCAACTGTTCCAGCGCAGCAGGGCTTCGTCATTGCCCTCGGGACGGATCTTTTCGGCCTCTTCGAACTGATCCATGGCCCGGCGCAGCCATTCGTAGGCGCCGCTCAGCGAGGCGGGAAGGTTCTTGCGAAGCTGGGCCAGGGCCCGGCGTTCGTAGACGATCCCCTGGTAGTAGCGGGCTTTGTACTTGTCGCTGAGGCGGGCAACCACCTTTTCGGCGCGGCGGAAGCGGTCAGTCAGGGCCGAGGTTTCGAACTGATCGGTCAAGGCCAGCAGCAGCAGCACCAGCGCTTCCTGGTGGTCGGGCTCAATGCGCAAGATGTCGCGGGTGATGCTTTCGGCCTGAGCGGGTTGGCTGAGCAAACGGTAGCGTTGGGCCTTCTCCAAAGCGTTGGGAATGGCCTTGGGAGACAGTTCCTTAAGTTTGAATTCCATGCCTGATACCTCCAAAGGGCAACCCCCTGAGGCGACTGCCGGCGCTCAGGACCTGAAGAGCCGAAACAAGGCCCGGATGGGATCAAAAAAACGGTCGGCCACCCGCTCCTTGAGCGGGATGATGGCGTTGTCGGTGATGGTAATCTCCTCAGGACAAACCTTGGTGCAGCACTTGGTGATGTTGCACAATCCTACGCCGTGAGCCTCTTTGAGTTCTTCTAAACGGTCTTCCTCGTCCAGCGGATGCATCTCCAGCCCGGCTGCGTAAATCAAAAAGCGCGGACCGATGAACTGGTCATGAAGCCGGTGTTCGCGCAGCACGTGGCAGACGTCCTGACAGAGGAAGCACTCGATGCACTTGCGGAACTCCTGAACGCGGTCAATGTCTTCCTGCTTCATGCGCCAAGTCCCGTCGGGGCCAGGAGGACGGGGCTTGAACTTCTTGATTTTCTTCTTGACCTCGTAGTTCCAGGATACGTCGGTGACCAAGTCTTTGACCAGGGGAAAAGCCTTGATGGGCTCGACTACCACGGTTTTGTCTTGGGGCAAAGCGTTCAAGCGGGTCATGCAGGCCAGCCGCGGACGACCGTTGACTTCCGCCGAGCAGGAGCCGCAGCGTCCCGCCTTGCAGTTCCAGCGGATAGCCAGATCGGGCGCCTGCTGGGCCTGAATCCGGCGCAAGGCGTCCAGGACCACCATCCCCTCCGAAACCTCGGTCGAGTATTCCTGGAAGGAGCCGTTCTCGGACGTTCCCCGCCAGATGCGGAAAGTCATCTCTGCCATCAGCCCATCTCCTCGATAATCTGCTTGAGTTCTTGGGGCATCTCCTCGATCTGGGAGTGAGAAGCCTCCATCTGGCCGTCGTCACCTTTGCGCACCACCGTTATGGTTCGGCTCAACTGGGGATCCTTCTCGGAAAAATCGGCTCGGAAATGCGCACCGCGGCTTTCCCTGCGTCCCACGGCCGAGCGCGCGATGGCCTCGGACACGGTCAGGAGATTCTCCAGATCGAGCGCCGTGTGCCAGCCCGGGTTAAACTCGCGGTTGCCCGTTACCTCGACATGCTCGGCCCGTTCCTTCAGTCCCCTGATGGTCTCCAATGCCTCCTTCATCTCTTCTTCCCGGCGTACGATGCCGACCTGTGCCTGCATGCACCTCTGCAACTCGGCCTGAATCTGATAGGGATCGGTCCCGTGAACCGAGTCCTTATTCTCGAAAGGCTTGAGCCGGCGCTTGGAACATTCCTCGACCTCTTTCTCGCCGACTTTGCCGGTGGTCGGGTTCTCCTTGGCAAACTGTGCGGCATGGCTTCCGGCCCGTTTGCCGAAGACCAGCAGGTCGGACAGGGAATTGCCGCCCAGCCGGTTGGCCCCGTGAAGGCCCGAGCCGCATTCGCCCACCGCGAAAAGGCCGGGGACGCTCGACATTTGCGATTCGGCATCGACTTTCACCCCGCCCATCATGTAGTGAGTCGTGGGACCGACTTCCATGGGTTCCTTGGTGATGTCGATGTCGGCCAATTCGGCGAATTGGTGGTACATGCCCGGCAGTTTGCGCTTGATGTGGGCTTCTGCCTCCGGCTTCTTCTCCTTGATCCAGGCGATGTCGAGGTAGACGCCTCCGTGGGGAGAGCCGCGTCCCTGCCTGACTTCGCGCACGATGCAGCGGGCCACGTGGTCGCGCGTCAGCAATTCCGGCGGACGCCGGGCCGACTTGTCTCCTTGGGTGTAGCGCCAGCCTTCCTCAGCATTGTCGGCCGTCTGATTGCGGTAGAGCTCGGGGATGTCGTCGAACATGAAGCGGCGTCCTTCGCTGTTGACGAGAATGCCTCCCTCGCCTCGCACGCCCTCGGTCACCAGGATGCCTTTCACGCTGGGAGGCCAGACCATCCCGGTGGGATGAAACTGCACGAATTCCATGTCGATCAACTCGGCTCCCGCGTGATAGGCGAGAGCGTGGCCGTCACCGGTGTACTCCCAACTGTTGCTGGTCACCGCATAGGCTTTGCCGATGCCTCCCGTGGCCAGGACGATCGCCGGAGCCTTGAAGAGAAAGAAGCGCCCTTTCTCGCGGTCATAGCCGAAGGCGCCGGCCATGCGTCCTCCCGACTTGAGCAGGTCGGTCACGGTGTGCTCCATGAAGAACTCGATGCCTTGATGGATGCCGTGATCCTGAAGGGTGCGCAGCATCTCCAGGCCCGTGCGGTCGCCGACATGGGCCAGGCGGGGATACTTATGGCCGCCGAAGTTGCGCTGAAGGATGCGTCCGTCGGCGGTGCGGTCGAAGAGAGCGCCCCAGGCCTCGAGCTCGCGCACGCAATCGGGAGCCTCCTGAGCGTGAAGCTGGGCCATGCGCCAGTCGTTCAGGTATTGTCCGCCTCTCATGGTGTCGGCGAAGTGAACCTTCCAGCCGTCGCGGTCATCGACCGTCCCCAACGCCGCGGCGATGCCGCCTTCGGCCATGACGGTGTGGGCCTTGCCCAAGAGTGACTTGCTGACTACGGCTACCGAAGCCCCAGCCGCCGAGGCCTCGATGGCGCAGCGCAGCCCGGCTCCGCCGGCTCCGATCACCAATACGTCATATTCATGAATGCGAGGATGCACCATTAAATGATTCTCCAGTCCGTCAGATATCCCATCGAGCAGAGGCGCACATAGATGTCGCTGAAACCCACCCAGAACAGGCTCATCCACGCCCACAGCATGTGGCGCCGGTTGAGGCAGCTCACACATCGGTAGGAAGTGAACTGGGCTGACGATTGGGAGAGGCGGTTACGGTAGCCTCCGACCAGATGGCGCAGCGAATGGCATCCCAGGGTATATCCGCCCAAGAGCACCACGTTGAGGGCCAAGACCAGGGTCCCCACGCCGATGCCGAAGGAGAACTCTCCGCTGGCCGGATCCTGGAACCAGAGGGCCTTCCACACGTCGTGGGCGAGGATCAGCAGAAAAACCAGCGCCAGGTAGAGAAAATAGCGGTGGACGTTCTGGAGAAGAAGCGGGAAAGACTTCTCGCCCCAATAGCTCTTGCGCGGCTCGCCCACCATGCAGGACGGCGGGTCGGCCCAAAAGGCCTTGTAGTATGCGCCCCGGTAGTAATAGCAGGTCAGCCTGAAGCCGCCCGGAGCCCACAGGATCAGAAAGGCGGGCGAGAAGGGCAGCCACATGGGCCACCAGCCGGGTTTGGCTCCCAACCAGCTATGAGGCGAGTCCCCCAACAGCTCTGGAGAATAGAATGGAGAGAGATAAGGCCCGTAGTGGTAGTGCTCGCCCTGAAAAGCCGCCCAGGTGGAGTAGACGATGAAGGCCGCCAAGCCGCCAAAGACCGCCAGAGGCTGCACCCACCACAGATCGTGCCGCATGGTTTGACCGAAGCCGCGCCGCTGCGGCATCGCTTTCGAATCAAGCGCCATAGGCTTTGTCCCCCAAAGCAATTCTGAGAAATGGAATAACCGCCAAGAATGGTAACGGCTGAGCAGGCGATGAGCAAGGAGCCGGATCAACAATTTCGAAAAGCCAAGACAGCCGGGTGCCGCAGGCGGCCCGAAACCATCGCTCCGGCGCCGCGGAAGGGTGAGGCGGGCTTGGGCAGAGCCTATGATCAGGGTCCTTTGGCCCATAAAAAAAGCGAAGCCGTGTCAACGGATCGCGGCTGCTCCAGGTATAGGTTGATGCGATCGCCTGAATCTGACGGTGATCCGGATCTTCAAGAACGGTTCGGATTGTCTGCCGGGCCGCCATTGGAGTAGGTTCCCGGCAGGGGATTATGAGCGATGCAAGCCAGAGGAGCGACGAAGAACTGGCCCGGGCGGCCAAGCGAGGCGATGCTGCGGCCTATGACGCCCTGGTGCGCCGCTATCTGCGCCCCGCCATGGCGCTGGCTTGCCAATACACCCGCGGACTGGAGGACGCCGAGGACGTGGTTCAAGAAGCTTTCCACAAAACCGTGCGCTATCTGCACCAGTATGATCACCGACGCTCATTCAGCGCTTGGTTCTACGCCATCGTCCGCAACACGGCCCGGACGTCCTTGCGCGGCAGCGCCAACCGCACGGACGTTGAGAGCCTGACGTCGCCGGCACGCGAACCGGCAGCGGCGCAGGCGCCTGACCCGCTGCTGGCGGGAAAGATCGAACAGGCCGTGGCCGCTTTGGCTCCCATGCAGCGCGCCTGCCTGCGCCTGTGCGACGTGGAAGGCTTCACCAGCGTCGAAGCCGGACGCATGTTGGGCGTGAGCGAAGGCACCGTGCGGACGCACCTGCACCGGGCCCGCAAGCAGATGCGGGCCCTGATCGGCTCCCAGAAAGGAATGCTGTCCTGATGATGGAACTGCCACCTTCGCAACTTCCCCGAGATCCCAGCTACTGGGAAGGGATGGCGCAGCGGATCAGGTCCGACGCCGAAACTCCGCTGGCCCGCTATGCAGCCGCTGGAGACTCCTGGCTGCGCGTGCTGGACCGCTGCGCGGCTTGGCTGGCACCCCTGGCCGCGGCGGCCATGCTGCTGCTGTGGTTCGCCTTGCCGGTCCAACGGACATCCTTGACAGCGGACTGGATGGAGCGGTCGCTGGCGCCCACCGAAGTGCCGGCCAGGCTGCTGGAGGATGATCGTCCGCCGCCGCCCGAAGCCCTTCTGGTCCATTTCTCACCCCGTAAGGCAGGAGGACACAAGTAATGGCTGCAAAACTCCGTGCCGGAGCCGTCCTGCTGTTGGTCTTCGCGGCTGGCGTCTTGAGCGGCGTGGTATTGGAACGTCAGCGGTCAGCCCCCCAGACCGCTGAGTTGTCCCTGCAAGAGGAGCATCGGGCCTCCATGGCCGAGTTGGTCGAAGTCCTGCAGCTCGATGAGCAGCAGGTGGCCCAGATCCACGCCATTCTGGCCCAGCGCCACCAGGTAGTGGAGCAGATGTGGGAGCAGCTTCGCCCCGAGGTCCGCAAAGCCAAGCTGGAAGTCCACAACGAAATCAACGCTTTGCTGCGTCCTGAGCAGCGGGAACGCTTTCACCAATGGCTCAGGGAGCGGCATGAAGCGGTGCCGCCGGAACACCCTGAAGAAACGCCTCAGCCCGATGCAACGGCTCGCCCCCGGGCACCCACTCGCGAAGAAAGGTAGCACCAGATGAGTAATCTCAAAGCGGCGGTCCGCTCGCTGCTCTCCACCCCCGGTCCCACCCTGGCCGTGATCCTGACTCTGGCCGTGGCCATCGGCGCCAATACCGCCATCTTCAGCGTGGTCGAGGGCGTCCTGCTGAGTCCGCTGGGATATGGAGAGGAAGACCAACTCGTGGTGGTTTGGGCCCTCAGCGAGTCGCAAACGGGAGAGACCTTCCGGCTCTCTCCAGCCGATTACCGCGACCTGCGCGAGGGCACTGAAGCCTTCAGCGGACAGGTGGCCCTCTACCGTTCCATCGGTTCGACTCTGACCGGACTGGAGGAGCCAGCCCGCGTGGGCAGCCTCTCGGTGACACCGCGTCTGTTCAGCGTGTTGCGGGCCCAACCCGCGACGGGACAGTTTTTCACCGAAGAAGCCGAAACACCCGGACACAACAAGCAGGTCGTCATCACCCATGCCTGTTGGATGCGGCGCTTTGGAGGCGACCCGTCCATCATCGGATCGGCCATCGAACTCGATTCCGAGCCCTACACCCTGGTGGGGGTGGCCCAGGAAGGCTTCGAGTTCCCGCCCGGAAACAGCGAGGTCGAGTTGTACTTCCCCATGGCCTTCAGCAATCGTGTCATGCTCGACCGCGACCACCGCATGTTTGACTCGGTGGCCCGCCTGGGCCCGGGCGTGACGCTGGATGGCGCTAAGACCCAGTTGCAGGCTATGGCCGCCCAACTGGCCCGCGAATTCCCCGACAGCAACCAGGGATGGAGCCTGACGGCCCGTCCGCTGCGGCAGGAGTTGCTGGGCGACCTCTCGACCACGCTGTGGGTGCTCAGTTGCGCTGTCTTCCTGGTCCTGCTCATTGCCTGCGCCAATATCGCCAACGTCCTGGTGGCGCGCTCATCCAAGACCCGCCGCGAGATCGCCGTGCGGGCCGCCTTGGGCGCTCGCGGCTTGGGCCTCTACCATCGATCGCTGGCCGAGAGCCTTGTCCTGGGACTTGTGGGAGGCGGCTTGGGCATCCCCCTGGCCTATTGGGGCGTGATGTTCCTGCGTGGATTCCTGCCCCGCAACATCCCCCGCGTCGAGTCCATCGGGCTGGACGCCCCCGTGCTGCTCTTCGCGGCAGGACTGACTTTGGCCTGCACCCTGCTCTTCGGATTGCTGGCGGCTCTGCGCACTATGACCCCCGACCTCAGCCTGCTGCTCAAGACTGGGGGATCGTCCAGCACTCAGGGCGGCGGGGGAGTCCGGGTGCGCCAGTTGCTGGTGATGGTCGAGGTGGCGCTGGCCATCGTCCTGCTGGTGGGCGCCGGACTGGTGATGACGAGCTTTTGGCGCTTGACCGAAATCGATCCGGGCTTCCGCCAGCAGGACGTGGTTTCGGTGGCCGTCAAACTGCCAGGATCGCGCTACAGCCGCGACCAGTTCAAGCCCTTTTTTCAAAACTTGGTGGACCGCATCGGGCAACTGCCCGGCATCGAAGCCGCCGGCGCCGTCTCGGACTTGCCCATGAGCGACATCGGACTGGGCTTCGAGATGGAGTTTTCGGTTCCGGGACTGGATGCCGCCTCTCCCTCCTCTCGGCCCAACGCCGAGTTCCGCTTGGTCTTGCCGGGATACTTCCAGGCCATGGGGATGAAGATGGTCCAGGGACGTCCCTTTGAACGTCTGGATGCCGAAGGCGAGCGGGTTGCGGGAATCGTCAACCAGACCCTGGTCCGCCGCTACCTCTCAGGCGTCAACCCCATCGGACGCAAGCTGAACATGGCCATGCTGGGCGAGGTGGAAATCGTGGGCGTAGTTGCCGACATCCGCCACCAGGGCTTGCAGTCGAAGTACGAGTCAGAGGTCTACCTGCCCTATGGACGCATCTCAACGGCCGAGATGCACGTGGTGGCCCAGTCCGGCTTGGAATCGTCGACCGTCAGCGGCGCCATCCTCGAGGTTTTAGGGGAGATGGACCCTCAACTGGCCCCCTCGCGCGTGGCCGCCATCTCGGACCTGCTGTGGGAAGCCACGGCCCAACCGCGATTCAACACCGCGCTGCTCTCGGGACTCGCCCTTTGCGCCGCCTTCCTGGCCCTGATCGGGATCTACGGAATCGTGGCCTATTCGGTTTCTCAGCGCCGCCGCGAAATCGGTCTGCGCCTGGCCCTGGGCGCGGACGGCGCCGCCATGCAAGTCATGGTGGTGCGCCAGGCGCTCACGATCGTCCTGGCGGGAGCGGCACTGGGCTTCTTGGCCGCTTTGGGCGCCACCCGATTCCTCGGTCAACTGCTTTTCCAAGTACGGCCCACTGATCCCGCGACCTATGCCGCCGTGCTGGCGGCGGTCATCCTGGTGGGCGCACTCTCGGCCTGGATGCCGGCCCGCCGCGCCACCCGCATCGACCCAGTGAAGGCCCTGCGGGTGGAATAGCGCCTGATCAATCCATCAATTCCACCACAATGGGGCCGTGGGCGCGGGCTTTGCAGGCGTAGCGGTGACGGCCGCACTTCAGGCCGTTTTGCTGGAGAGTGGCCGCTTCGTCCTCGTCGCAGGGGTTGAGGTACTCCTGTCCCGAAACGATCTTGACGGGATCGATGCCGCAGGTCCCGTTGCGGCAACTGGCTTCGATGTCGAGGTCGTGCTCTTCGGCCACTTCCAGGAGCGTCTTTCCGGCCATGGAGTAGGACTGGCCGTCAACGGTGACCGTGACCTCCTCAGGCGGACGCTCGGGAGCCGTCTCCACGCCCGGCTGAGTGGAAGAAACCAGCTTCTTTTTTTCCTTCTTTTTGGGAGGAGCGTCCTTGAGGGCGAAGATGAACTGGCTTTGGCCGATGCGGAAGCGGTCTTGATGGCCCAGGACGCTTTCGCGGATGCGCAGTGCCGAGCCGTTGCTGCTGTAGAGGTCGCGCACGAAGACCTGTCCCTCGCGCACCAGGATCTTGAGGTGGCGGCGGGAGAGCGTGTGGTCGTCCTTGTCGGGAATGATGTCGGGTCCCTGACGTCCCACCAGGACGATCTCGCCGTCTTCCAGGTCGCAGCGCTCCAGCATCTGTCCCTTGGAGTCGTAGACGCCCACGTAGAAACCGCCTTCACGGTCCCCGAAGAGCAGGAAATGCTGGCCGATGGCAATCAGGTCTCCTTTGAAAACCTCGCGCTCCTGGTCGGGGTCGAGCATGAGAAAGACGCCGTTGGTGCTGCCGTCGTCGCGCAGCAGGAAGCCTTCCGCAGTACGGGTGATGGATGCGTGCTGCTGGGACACCAGAGGATCGTCGGGCAGCTCGATGTCGCAGTCGCTGCGTCCGATGGTCGTGGGGCCGCTGCCGCGCACCCCGAAACGGGCGTCCTCGATGCCGCCGGGCTGGACGCGGATCAGCCAAGCCGGCTCATCGGCTGCCGGACGCACGTTGTCGTCGTAGTCGTCGTCGCCGCCTTCCACCGGACTGACGAAAGGCTTGGCGCCGGCCTCTTCTTCGGCGTCCTCGACTTGGACCGACTTGCCGCTGCCGCCCTGCAGACGATCGTAGACCACGTCCGCGATGAACACGCCGTCGCGGACGGCGCTCTTGATGTTGCCGGGATGACGCCGGCGCTCGAGATCTTCGGCTTCGGGCGAAGGCGGCTCGGCGCACAAGTAGTACTGGCTGAGGATGTCGCCGATCATGTAGACGCCCGCCTGCTCCGACTGCAGGACTGGATCCACCACCATGAACTTCTTCTTGCCGCCGGGAGCCGCCATGCGGATGCCCATCCCGTCCAGGAACTTCTCGGGGATGTCCTCGCCGATGCAGGCAATGCAGCGCTCCTTGGGAAACTCCAGGTGGACGGCCTCACTGGGCCGGCCTTCGATCTTGCGCCGGTCGGTGCGGATGGCCAGATACTCCTGGTGATCATCGCCCGTCAGGACGGCAGCCGGCTCGCTGCGCGGACAGTAGCGGATGTTGCCGTTGAGCACGAAGGCCTCGAAGAACTCCTCGTTGAGGGCCTTGGAGACGCGCGGCATTTTCTCGCCCCGGTAGGACCAATAGATGGCCGTTTCGTCCCCGGCCTTGATCTTGGCCCGCGAGATGGCGATGACGGCCTCGGCGGCGGACGTCCCGCCCCCCACCACGCACACGGGACCCTCGACGAAGTCCTCGGCGTCGGCCAAACGGTAGTGGATGCCCATGGTGTTGCCGGGAATGTCGAAGGTGCGGGGCACGCCGCGTCCGATGGCCAACACCACGTGACGGGCCCGCAGTTCTTCCTCGCGCTTGAGCTTGTGGCTGTAAAGGGACGCTTTCCACACGCCTGGCTCGGACGCGTCGGGCTCCACTCCCATCAGTTCCAGTCCCACGCGGGCCGGGATGGCGTGCTTGAGGTAGAGGCTCTTCCAGGACGAACACAGCTCGTCCTTGTCGATGGGGGCGAAGGGCAACTGCGACACCAGTTCGCCGCCTTTGGGGAAGCGCATGGTGTCCTCGCCCCCGTAATTGGGGTAGATGAGCTTGTCTTTGGAATAGTCGCGGATGCGCGACATGATGTCGTCGCGGTCGATGACCAGGGCCGTCATCCCCCGCTCGCGGGCCCTCAGCGCGGCAGCCGTACCCGCTGGTCCGCCTCCCACGATCAGCAGGTCGAGGACCTCGGGCAAGTCAGCAGGCGGATCGAGTTTGAGCGTGCCGTCCTCGAGGATTTCGTAGCCGACGGTCATGATCCCTTCCTCTCCTCGCTGCGGCGAATCAAGGTGGCCCGGAAAGGTCCCATGCGCAGTTCCTGTCCGGGACGCAACTCCACCTCGCCCTGAAGCGGCTGGCCGTCCACCAGAGTGGGATTGAGGCCGCCCAAGTCGCTGACCACCACCCGTCCCGGCGAAACCAGCAGGGCGGCTTGGCGGCGCGAAACCGCTTTGTGGCCCAGGACAACCTGGCAGTCGTCCATGCGTCCGATCAGGTTCTTGCCTTCACGCAGCGGATAACTGCGCGCCGTCCCCTGCTCTTCCGCCACCATCAGGAGGAAGCCGGAGCGCCTCTGCTCTGCGTCGGCGGAGGGAGCCGCTTGCGGGGATGTCCTGGACGGGGACTCTTCGCCTGCCGGCCTTTCTGAGGGCGCTTCCCGCGCGCCGCTCTGCCCTGTCTCAGGCGGCGTGGCAGCATCTTCTTGAGGCGGAGATGGTTTCGATGGCGCGGCCGATGGGGCGGGCGGTTGTGAAGCTTCGCGCTGGGAAGAAGGACCTCGGGCGGGGGGCTCCTGGACTGCTTGATCCGATCCGGGCGGCTTCGAGGCTTGCGCCGAATCCTCCTGCGTTGAATCCTCCTTCTCTGGAGGTGCCGCGCCTTTCTCGACGCCACCGGGCAAGGAGGGAAGCGGCAAGGCGGCCCCGGCCTGTGTGTCCTCGTCAGCAGAGGGACTCGGGCCCTCCTCCTGCCGCCGGGCCTGAACCGGCTCCGGCTCGCTTTTCTGGTCCCGCTGCTGGCTGCCCTGCGATGGAGTGCCGCTCTTCATCGCCTCTTGGCGCTCCCCAGCTCCGGCCGGCCCTTCCTCAGCTTCCTTTGAGAAGACCGCCGGTGTCGGCAACACCTGGTCGAAACGGGTCTTCGGTTCAGGACGCTGGGAGGGGTCGCGCTGGGACTCCTCCAGCAGGCCCGAGGGCACATATTTGACGAACACTCCGGGACTGGTAGCCATTCCCACCTCGTCGCGCAGGACCTGAAAGATGTAGTCGTGCCCCCCGGGAAAGGTGAGCACGTGCAGATCCCCCAGCCGCCTGGGACGGGTCACGGCTTTGCCGTCCAGCAACAGCGGCCTCGACTTGGAAAGATTCTCCAGCACATAGGCACCCAGCCGGTCCGAATAGCGGATGCGGGCCTGGCGCTGGTCCATCTTGGCACCCTTGATGGTGATCTTGGCCGCCGCGGCGCTGCCGATATCTGCCTCCAGTCCCAGGAAGAAAGCCTGGCCGCGGTGCGGTCCAGTCTGGCAGAAGAGACGCGCCCGGGTTTCCGGAGCCTGCGAATCATTCACGGGAGCTTGGCTCATGGGCGGCCTCCCTTGCCCGCTGAGAGCAGCGGCATGCGGCGGTCCTTGTAGGGATGGAAGTAGTGGCAGGTGACGCAGTCGTCGGCGCTCATCTCAGGATTATGACATCCGCGGCAAGTGTCGATGGAGGGAAGGTGCAGCATCTCTCCCTTGTCGTCCTGAGCGCTGGTCAACGAGGCGTGGCACTCGGCACATTGCATCTGCACCAGGTGGGCCGAGTGGTCGAAACGGGCCCGTCGCAGGGTCTTCTGGTCGGCCCGCACCGGAGCCAAGCCCAACGATGATACGGAATGGCATTCGCGGCAGGGCAGCGTGAGGCTCTGAATGACCTCGGCAGCCTGAGCGGCGCCGGACGGGAAGGCGGGCTGAGGCAGGTATCCGCCGCGCTGCAAATCGTTGAAGGTCTGCAGCAGCAATTCGTCGAGTTGGCCGACAGCTTCATGGGAGGCGGCGGCCAACATCGAATCCGGGCCCAGCGCTCCAGGACGCTCCAGCCCTTGGGAGACGGTCCTCAGCCGCGACTCGGCGGCGCCTCCCCGCCGCAGTTCCGGAGGCAAGCGGGAAGGAGCCTGCGAATCGTCCCCGTCCCCCGAAGCGGCCTGCGAGGCGCGGTCGAGTTGGCGGACCCGCAGCAGACGCGAAGAAAGCGCCTCCACCGCATCCCGGTAGCGTTGCCGCAGCAAGTCACCGTCGAATGGGCCGGATGTCCCCGCGGCCTCTACAGGCGCGCGCTGAGCCAGCACATCGGCCACACCCAAGCCGGTATGCTGGGTGCGTCGCAAGATGCGCAGATTCTCTTCGATCCAGCAGTCCCGGTGGTTGATCACCTGAAGGCGGATGCGCCGCGGATCCCCGGGCGGAATCCGACGGAAGGCGGCGGCATCGAGGGCAGGCAGGCAGGGCGCCGTGGGATCGGCCCGCCGCAAATCTTCCGGTGCAAGGACGGCGGGGCTTCCCGATACGCCGCTCCGGGCCATCGGCAGCAGTGGCGAGTCTTTGTTGAGGTGGCAGCCCTCTGCGCAGTGCAATTCAAAGGACAGCGCCTGAAAGCCCTCGCCTGAGGCCTCGGGACGATGGCAGAATAGGCAGGCCGCCTCGCCTTCCAGCTTACGTTCCTCGGGCAACACCTTGTTGACATGGACGGCGTGGGGGAACTTCAGGCCGCCCTCCTCCCTGACTTCGCCCAACCCGCCCAGCGAGGCCAGAAAGTCGGGGTGCCCCTCAGCGAAGGAGGCGAACTCATGGCAGGACGTGCAGCGCCTGTCGTCGACTTGTGAGATGGAAGCCAGGCGTCCCCGGTGCTCGCTGTGGCAGTGGCTGCAGTCGTGTTCTTGGGCGGCCTCGCCGGTGCGCTCCAGGTCGTCGGAAAAGTAGGCGTAATGGGCCGGGTAGCCGTACAGCGCCAGCTCTTCCCGGGCTTGGCCTGAAGACTCTCCTGCCGCGCTTGCGACGGCTTGATGCTCACTCTCGTGGCAGGAGGCGCACTTGGCGCTGGGCGTGGCGTTGGGAAAGCTGTGGCAAGCCGAGCAGTCGGAGGCCAGACGGGCATGCTGGGAGGAGAGCGGACCGCTGGAAACGAAGCCGGCGTCCAGCATCAAGAAGTCGAGCACCGCCCACAGCACGGCGGCCAAGGCCACAAGCAGGCCCAGCGCCATCCAGCGCTTGCGTCCCGAGGGATAGACATAGCGGGACGAAACCTTCAGTTCCAGGGGCGAAAAGTGACGCTTCTTCTTCATGGCCAACCGCCGCGGTTCCTCCTTCAGTAATAGCCAATCGAGAGAATGTGCAAGAGCAACAAGGCCAACAAGGCCAACGACAGGGGTCCGTGGATCACCAGCCATCCGCGCAGAAGGCGTTGGACGGAATACTGCGCGTCCAGCTCCAGCTTGGCGCGGTAGATGCGGCGCAACTCCTCTATATGAGCGCGTTCCTGCTCACCCACAACACGGCTGAGGTGGTCGAATTCCCTCAAACGGGTGTCGATTCCGCCGCGGATGTCGAGCAGGTACGTCCAGCGGGGCGAAGGCGCCTCCAGGACCGGCTCCAGGCGGTCGCCGTAGAACTCGCCCACTGCGGGGCCGCACTCCTCGATCAGCTTCTCGGCCCGCTCCCTCAACTCCGCCGTCAGTTCGGGAATGCGCTGGTAGAGGGCTTCAACGCTCAGTCCCGAAGCCAGCAGGCGCGGATAGTATTTCTGTATCGCCACGCCCAGCAGCCCACTCACAATCGTCCACAAGCTGAGGAGGAAGAGCAGCCAGGTGAGCTGTCCCGTGGGCAGGCTGAATCCCATGTGCAGGAAGATCAGCAGCAGGCACAGGAGTCCGCCGTAGATGTGGAATTGCAGCCAGGAGCGTGCCGATCCCAATCCCCGGCTGGACGCCGCTGCCGGAATGCGCCGCCGCCAGGCGTAGGCCCCCGCTCCCGCCATGAGAAGCGCCGCAGCCCAGCCGTAGGACAATCCCCACCAGTTGCCGGGACTCCATTCGGCCAGAGAGGAGTGGATGACCGCGATCACCAGCAAAGCCATCACCGACATCAGGAACCAGCGCAGCCCGGCAGAGAATCCGATGATTCGCGTGATGGTGAGGTTCTTGAGCATTGGGGGCTTAGGCGTCCTCGGGTAAAAAGTCCAGGAAGTCGTCCATGCCTCCCACCCGCACCGCGCAACCATGCGGACAGTTGCTGACGCAGGCCGGACCGTGTCCCCGGTCGTAGCACAGGTCGCACTTGCTGGCCAGCAGTCGCGGCTTGCCCCTCAGGTTCTGAGGCAGGGCGTCGGAGGGCCAGTCCTCACCGGTTTCGTGCATGACGATGGCGTCGTAGGGGCAGTTGTTGGCGCAGGCTTGGCAGCCGATGCAGATGTCATCGAGGATTTCCACCACGTCGTCATGGTCGGCCCTGCGGATGGCTCCCGTGGGGCAGCCGATCATGCAAACCGGGTCCTGGCAGTGAAAGCAGGAGCGGGCAATGAGGAACTGATGGTAGCGGTCGCCCTCGCGCACAAAGCGCGGGATGCCGCCGTGGGTGTCGGCGCAAGCCCGCACGCAGTCGTCGCAGCGGGTGCAGGTGTTGAGGTCGATGAGCAGCACGCTGGACCCCTGGGCCAGTCCGTTGCCCAGAGAGGCTTCGATGAACTCCGAGCGTCCCACGTCGGAGGCTCCCGCCGAGACGTCCTTGATGCGCTGGACCGCCATCTCCCAAAGCTCGGAGGCCATCTCCTCCTGTCCTTCGGTCAGCTTCTTGAAGTCCTCGCCTGAGATCTTGACCAGCTCGCTGTTTTCCACCGAGGAGGCGGTGCAGCGCCACTGGTCGACCCCTTCCATCAGCAATTCCACTTCCCCCAGGGTCATGCCCTTGGACAAGTAGGTCACGGTGGCCTGTCCTTGAGCGAATTCCTGTGTCAGCCGCACGAATCCCGAGCGCACGATGTAGAAGTCCTCGGCCGGCTCTCCCTGAGAGACGATGGTCTGGCCCCGCCGAAAGGACTCCAGCTCGACGTCCAGCTCTCTCAGCCGCCCTTCGGAACAGTGACGCAGCACGGGCGTGGCCTTGAGTTGGTGGACGAGGGTGCGGCGGCGGTAGATGTCGTCGACCCACTTCTTGAACTGGGGAGACTTGCGCTTCATCAGGCGCAGCGCGGGCAGGCGGATCTGCACCACTTCACAGTCCGTTTTGGCCCGGGCTGCGGCCGACTGCGGCCAGCCGTTAAGGGCTCCGATCTCGCCGAATATCTCGCCCTGGCGCAGAAGGGCCGTCCCCGAGGGGGGCAGCATCACGTCCATATTGGTGAGCAGGGTGATCTGGGAAGGCAGCTTGGCGCGGCGCGAGGACGAGGTCTGGCCCGAAGATTGGCCGGCGGCCTCTTGATCCCCGGATGGGGTTGGCCGCAAATCCTCGAGGCGGTGGATTCCGGTCCGCTCAGGATCGAAGAAGGGACGGCTGGCGCGGCTCTCCTCGACGCTTTCCAGGAAAACCTCTACCTGGCCTTTCACGATCAGGAAGGCCAAGTCGATATAGGTTCCCTCCTCGAAGAACACCGACCCGGCTTTCCAGCGCGCGACGGAAATGTCTGGGCAGATCTGCTCAAGCAGTTGGGGATCGAAATCGGCAAAGATGTCCGACTTGCTCTTGAGCTGTTGGGGAGTGGGCTGATCCGAGAGGTCGAGGATGCCGGTCTGTTCATCCAAGCCGCTCCACCGGTCCTGATAGAGCGCCCGGCGCCGGATCACCGTTTGCCCCGAAGAGGATTCTGCTTGAGACATCGTGACTGCTCCGCTCGTTTGAATGCCCGTCGGCCCTATGATGTAAGGGGCCGGGGCGACCTTCGAGATAGACGATTTCGGGGTACCTTCCGCCTCATTATGAGCGTGCGCCGGAGCAGCCGTCAAGGACTCCTCCAAGCCCCCGGCGGGCGGGCGATCAGCGGTCAAATCAGTTGCAGTTTTACCGGCGCGGGGGGTAACATGGAGGGATATTTTGTTCCTCCAGAAGAAGGGAGCACGTGTTTGATTTCGCGGCCCGGACCGACAAAGGATTGAAGCGCCGGCTCAACCAAGACGCAGTCAAGGTCAACGCCGAATGCGGCCTTTTTGTGCTCTCTGATGGAATGGGCGGCCACGCGGCCGGTGAAGTAGCCTCGCAACTCACCGTCGACACGGTGGAAGAATTCGTCTCGCTCAGCCTGGGGACGAGCGAAGTAACCTGGCCCTTCGGCTACGACATCAAGCAGCCTTTCGCCTACAACATCCTGGGGACGGCCGTCCGCCTGGCCAACATCAAGGTCCGCCACGAGGCCGAAAAAAAAGACCTCTATGCCGGCATGGGCGCTACTCTGGTGTGCCTGCTGGTGGACGAAAGCGGCGTCTTCTACACTCACGTGGGCGACAGCCGCATCTACCTGCTGCGCCAAGGAAGCTTCCAGCAGTTGACCCAGGATCATTCCATCGTCCAGGAACAACTGAGGATGGGCTTGATCGACCCCGAGGACGTCGACACCCACGCCTATCGCCACGTGGTGACGCGCGCCATCGGCAGCCAGGAACTCGACTTCGATGTCCAGCGGCTGGAAACTCAGCCCGAGGACATCTTCATGCTCTGCTGCGACGGACTGACGGATATGATCGACGATGCAGGCATCGAGAAGATCTTGACCTCGTCGGAGAACCTGGACGCCTGTTGCGAAGCGCTCATCGAGCAGGCCAACCAGGCCGGCGGAGAGGACAACATCAGCGTCATCCTCATCCGTTGCCAGCCGCCCGATGAAGCCTAAACAACTGAATTGAACATGACACCCGAAAAGATCGGCCGCTACATCATCGAGAGGGAAGTCGGTTCCGGAGGCATGGGCATTGTCTACGAGGCCAGCGATCCCGTGCTCAAGCGCCGTTTGGCCATCAAGGTGATGAAGCCGATCTACGCCGCCAACGAGGACGTGCGTAAACGCTTCCTGCGCGAAGCCGAGGCCGTGGCCGGACTTCAGCATCCCAATATCGTGGCCATCTTCGACAGCGGGGGCGGGGAGGACGAAGATCAGCCGCCCTTCATGGCCATGGAGTACATCGAAGGCCATGACCTGGAACAGATCCGCAAGGACGAAAGCCTCGGCCTGCCCTTCGAACGCAAGCTGAAAGTCGTGGCCAAAGTGGCCCGCGGACTCGAACACGCCCACTCCAAAAACGTCATCCACCGCGACATCAAGCCCGGAAACATCCGCGTGGGCGAGGACGCCGTCAAGATCCTCGACTTCGGCGTGGCCCGTCTCACCACTTCCTCGGTCATGACCCAGACCGGCGTCTTCTTAGGCACCTTCTACTACGCCTCGCCCGAACACTTCGGCAAAGACGTCGACGGACGCAGCGACCTCTTCAGCTTGGGCGTCATCCTCTACGAACTGCTCACCGAGGAGCGCCCTTTCCCCGGACCCGACTATACCGCCCTCATCAATCAGATCTGCATCGAGAACCACCCCGAGTTGGGAGAACACCTGCCCGGATGCGACGACGACTTGGTGGCTCTGGTCGACAAGGCGCTGGCCAAAAAGCCCGAGGACCGTTTCCAATCCGGCACCGAGATGGCCCGGGCCATCGAATCCTATCTGGAGTCCCTGTCCCAGCGAAAGAGCCTGTTGCGGGGCCGCCTCTCCGACATGGCCGACGAACTCCACCAGCTCCATAACGACTTCGGCCACCATGCCCTTCAGACCCTGTCCCAGGACTCGGACTGGATGAAGACGCTGGCCGCCCTGCGAGTCGATCCCGAGCACACCGTGGCCTACGATGCCTCTGCCGCATCGCCGCCCGAAGATTATGGAGAACTGCTCGCTTTCTGCCAAGACTACCGGCGGCGCCTGGACGAACTCAACAGCCGCGAAAACGAACTGGAGCGGCTTTCACAGCTCTTCGCCGCCAGCCAGCAGCAGTTCGAGCAAGCTGAGTGGAAGTCCTGCCGTCAAACCGTCCAGCAGATTCTCGACGACTATCCCGAAAATGCCGTCGCCCTCGACCGCCTTGAGCTGTGCGAAAAACGCATCGGCGAAGTCGAGCGCATCGAAAGCTACCTCGAGGAAGGACAGGAAGCCCTTGAGCAAGGGCGTCACCAAGAGGCCCTCAAACGGGCCGCCGACGTCCTTTCGCTGGTCCCCGACCATCAGGAGGCACTCAAGCTGCGCCGCCAAGCCGAGCAGCAGGAAGCCCTGGCCCAAGTATTCGATGACGCCCGCCAAGCCATCGAGCAGGAAGACTGGCAGGGCGCTTTGGAGAAGGCCCAAGAGGGCCTGGAGCAGGCCCCCGAAAATGAGCAACTGAAAAACTTCAAGCAACGGGCTCTGCGCGGGCTGGAGGAAGAAAAAGAACTCACCGAGCTGCTGGAGAAGGCCCAAAAGCGGTTGGACGGCGGGGAGCTCGAAGCGGCCATCGAAACCGCCCAGCAGGGGCTCCAATTGCGGTCAGACCATGCCGCCCTGATCCGGCTGGTGGAACGAGCCCGCCGGCGCGTCGAACGCCGCCAGCGCATCGAGTCTCTGCTGCGGGAGGCCCGCAAGGCCGAGAAGGAACAGGACTTCGAGAAGGCTCTCTCAGCCGCCGGCCAGGGACTTGAGATCGAGCCTGAACACTCCGACTTCCAGAACATCAGCCAACGCTGCCGCCAGCGGATCGAGCTCCGCCAGGAGACCCAGCGCCTCACGCTAGAAGGCCGCCGACATCTTGAACAGGGCTCGCCCGGAGAGGCGGCAGAGAGCTTTCGGGAAGCCCTTGAACTGACTCCCGAAGCCGAGGATCTCAAGCAACTGCTGGCTCAAGCCGAGGACGAGCAGAGCAAACTCGCCCAGCGGGACCAAATGCTCCAGAACGCCAAGGTCCAGGCCCGCAAAGGCCAATGGGAGCAAAGTCTCAAGGCGGCCCGTCAAGGCCTGGAGGCGGCACCCGATCATCCGCCGCTTGTAGAGGCGGCGGAAAAGGCCCAGAAGGCCCTGGCCCGCATTCAAGAACTGAGCGGCATGGTGTCCCAGGCTGGACGGGCTCTGCAGGCCGAGAATCCCAAGGAGGCCTTGGAAACGGTCCGGCAAGCCCTCGATGGAGCCTCTGAGTCCGAGGCTGCTTCATTGGGAGCGCCCTTTCAAGAACTGCTTGAGCAGGCCCGCTCCCTGGCCCAGAAGGCCCAGCGGGAGATCGATCTGGAGCGTCTGCGCCAACCTGTGGAACAGGCGCGCAAGGCTCTTGCAGAAGAGCGCTTCGAAGAAGCCCTGCAATCAGCCCGCGAGGCCCAGGATGTCGATTCCCAGAGCCTCAGCCGAGACGCTCAGGCCAAGAAACTGCTCGATGAAGCGCAGTCCATAGCGAAAGAGGCCGAGCGGCTGATCGAGCAGCAGCGCCTCGATCAGCTCCTGCTGCAAGCCAGCCGCGCCCTTGAGGATGACCGTCTGGAGGAGGCCCGGCAGGCAGCGCAAGAGATCCTCCAAGCCCGTCCTGATCACGACCAGGCCCAGGAAATCGCCGAACAAGCCGGCCAAAAACTGGAAAGGCGGCAACGCTTGCAGGCCCTGTTCGAGACGGCTCAGAGCGCCCTGGGCGAAAACAAGCCCCAAGAGGCGCTCAATGCGGTGAAGGAAGGCCTCAGGCTCGACCCGGCCCACGAACCGCTGCGCGAAGCCGGCCAACAGGCCCGCAAGCTGGCAAAGAGGCTGGAGAAGATCAAGAAGCTGCGGTCCAAAGCCCAGGCGGCGCTGAAAAGCCGGGAATTCAGCCAGGCCGAGTCCTTGGCCCAGGAGGTCCTGGATCTGGATTCACAGGACCAAAGGGCCGAGGCGATCCGCAAGGAAGCCCGCCAAGCCTTGCGCGAGCAGGAACGCTTACGGCGCCTGGAGGAGTGCCTGAGACGGGCTGAAGCCGCCGAGAAGAAAGACGATCTGCAAACTTGCCTGGCCCAGCTTAACGAAGCGCTGCAATTGCAGCCCGATGACACCGAGCTGCGCCAACGCCGCGACGAGATCTCCAGGCAGGTCAAGAGCGAACGCCTCTTCTCTCAGGCGCGTCTGCGCCAGCGCAGCGGCAAGCCGGGCCAGGCCTTGCCGTTGCTCGACGAACTCCTGACGCTTCGTCCTGACCACTCCGAAGCCCGCCAGTTGCGGCAAGAGTGCCGGCAGCAGGCGGCAGCCAGGCGCCGCCAGTGGATGACCCGCTTGGGCTACGCGGCGGCGGCAGTAGTGGCGCTGGTGGCGGTGACGCTGCTGTGGCCCATGCTCTTTACCGCCAATTCAGCCGACGTAACGCCCGGCGGGTCCGACGATCTGCCGCCGGCCCTCTCGCTGGGGCACATCTATCAGGTCCAGCCGGGAGAGACGGCGGATGCGCTGCCCAGCCGCGTCCGCGACCTGCTTTCCCACAACGGGCAGGCCCCTTCGGGCAGTCTCAGGCCGGGACGGGTGATCGCCGCGGGTTTGCCTCAAGGCACTGTCCAAGTGGGCATCAACATCCAGCCCTGGGCTTGGATCGAATCGGTCACCCGCAAGAGCGACCAGGCCGGCCTGCAACTGGAGAATCCCATCGCCACCCCGGTGACTATTCCGCTGCCGCCGGGCGACTACCTGCTCAAGGTCCGCCACGACTCCTGGGGCGAGGGCCAACTGGACCTCTCGGTTCCCGACCGCAGCGAATTCACTTTTTCCGCCGACCATCCCTCATTGAGCGGCAAAGACCAGGAGCTGGAGAGGCTGATCAAGGAATGATGGCGATGCTGTGCAATGAGAGACTAAGCCTTGACAGATCGTTCTGTAATCATAAGGAAGCACCCGTGCATTCGGCAAGACTCTGGAAGCTTGTCTTCCAACCTATACTGGAGGTCCCATGAATCGTCCGCGCATCCGCATTTCGGTCCTCACCTGTCTGCTTTTTACGGCGCTCGGATCCTGGGCTTCGGCCCAGACTGACGACGGCCTTTTTCAGCAGTTTCAGTTCAATTTCTCCCCGCCGGGAGCCCGCGCCGCCGGCATGGGACGCACCTTCATCGGACTGGCCAACGACGGTACCGCCGCCATCAGCAATCCCGCCGGACTCGTACAACTGGGGAACGCGGAGTTCTACGTCGAATATCGCCACACCGATCTCGACATCGAACGGCTGGCCGAGTTTGATTCCTTGTCCACCAACCGCACCACAACCTTCGGCAATTCACTCGACTACCTGTCGTTCTTGAGCTTCACCAAGAAACTGCATGATCGGGTCTGGGCCTCTTTCACCATCCACCAGTTCCTCAACTTGGAGGAAGACTTCACCTTGGAGCCGCGGATCATTCCGGACCTGGGACCTGGTGTTGTGACCTTTTTTCCCAGTCAGGGCACTTTCGATATGGACGGGCGAAGCTACGCCGGTTCCATCGCCGTCAACGTAGCCCAAGGGTTCAACGTGGGACTGACGGTTTCGGCGGACGTCCTCAACTCAGAAACCCGTGAAACCCGCTTCGATTTGGACTTCCCCCCTTCGGGACCTCCGGTGGCCAACAGTACGGCCATCAGCCGTTCGGTCATCAACGACGACGACACTGCGATGAGCTTCACGGTGGGAGCCCTTTATGACGTGGTAGACGGTTTTTCGTTGGGCGCAATCTACGCCAAGGGCGCGCGCTTCGACCTGCAGGAGAACTTCTTCGACCTGACCACGCCCGACCGCGGGCCCGCCGATGTCGACGGCGACGGCACTCCCGATTTTCCCGTTGAGATGTCGATCAACGTCCCCGACCGTTATGGCTTCGGGCTGCAAGTGGCGCCCACCCGTCTGGCCAACATCGACAGCTACCGCCTGACCCTGGCCTTTGACGCCGTCCGCATCGAATATTCTGACCTTCTCGAAGACTTCACACCCATCTTCTCGCGAGCCGCGACCAACGCTGCTAATCCCCTCGACGAGAACGACTTCGAGATCGACGATGTCTGGGAAGCTCACCTGGGAGGCGAGCTGGGCGTCCCTTTCGCCGGACGCAACACGGCCTTCTTCAGAGCAGGATTCTTCACCAATCCCGATCACCGCCAGCGCTTCGTGGGCAGCACTGGAGACCCCCTCAACGACGCCGTTTTCGAGAGCGTCTTCCAGTTTCCGGATGACGGCACCGAGTACGGTTGGACCACCGGGGGAGGGCTGATCCTCAACAACCGGGTGCGCATCGATGCGGCTTGGGTGAGCATCGATTCCTTTCAGGAGATTGTGGCTTCACTGGCCTTCGCTTTTCCCTAAGGAGACTCAATGGCCGTCCGGATCGTCCATTTTGGATTGACGCTGGCGCTGCTGGCGGCGGGGCTCAACGGCAGCCTCATGGCCCAGCGCTATCGTCAATGGCTGGAGCCCTACCAAGAGGGGAAGAAGGCCTTCGAGGAGGGGAACTATGCCGAGGCCGCGGCCCACTTCCAGAGAGCTCTGAACGCCGACGACAAGGCCTCTCCGCGCAAGCCGACCTACGGAAACTTCGACGAGGCCTACTTCCCTCATCTTTATCTGGGGGTGAGCCTCTACCACTTGGGCCGCTTCCAAGAGGCCCAAACCCGTCTGGCGGCGGCTCAAGCCCACGGCCGGCTGCGCGGCGACGAGGCCGCCCTCCTGCAGCAATACCAGGGCTTGGTTTCTCAGGCTCTTCAGGGCAATCCAGCCTTCGACAAGCTGGTCGAGGAGGTTCAGGGACATCTCGATGCCCAACGCTTTCAAGAAGCCCTTCAGTCCTTGCAGCAAGAGTCGGGCCTCGAACTCGATCAGCAGGAGGGTGAGCGCTTGGGACAATTGCGCAGCGATGCCCAGGAGGGCCGTTTCTCGCAACTGGTAGCCCAGGGTCAGCGCCTGTTGAACGATGGACGCCCCCAGCAAGCCCGGTCCCTTTTTGAGCAGGCCGACCGGTTGATTCCCGGCCGTCCGGCGGTTGACCAGGCGTTGCGGCGCATCCGCCAGCGCCAGCAGGCGGCTCAATACGATTCCGTTGTTGAGGCCGCCCGCACGGCGCTGGATCAAAGTCCGCCTGACCTGGACGCTGCATTGAGCTCTTTCCAGCAGGCCTTGGACCAGTTTCCCCAGCGGGCCGCGGACGACGGCCTGAAGGCACGGGTGGACCTGCTGGAGCTGGAGCAGGACTGCCGCCAGAACTTCCAGCAGCAGCGCTTTCAGCAGGCCTCCGATGCTTGCTCCCGGGCCCAGCGAGACGGATCGACGCTGGCTTTCGTCGACGACTACCGCGGTCAGTCCGCAGCCCGCGTGCTCACTGGCGAGGCCCGGCGTGCCGCCCAGTCCGGTCAGATGGAGGAAGCCATCGGCCTCTACCGCCAGGCCTTGGAGGCTGATCCAGAGTACCGTCCAGCCCAGGATGAACTGGGCCAAGCCGAGGACTTCCAACGGCGGTGGCGGCAAGCCGACCGACTGGTTGAACAGGGATCTCGTGCGGGTCAAATCGACCGCCAGGCGCTGCAATCGGCCGCTCAGATCTACCGCTCCCTGGCCGGAAGCGATTTCGCCTTCGCCCCCGCCTCTTTGCGCTTCGACGACGACATCGCCTTTGTTGAGAACCGTTTGGCCGCCCTCGACTCGACGCCTGCCTCGGACTCCAGCTCCGATCAGCGGCAGGCTTCCCAGACGCTGGCCCGCGACACGCTCAAGAAGGGCCTGCAAGCTCTCTATCAAGGCCAGATCGAGTCGGCCATCCGCGAGTTGAAGCGAGCCCAGCAGTTCGGGATTGAAATGGTTGACGCACACGCTTATCTGGGCGTGGCTTATGCGACAGCGGCTTTGCTCAATGGTGAAGAGAGCTACGCCGACTATTGGAACAAAGCAATGGGGGAGTTTGAGGAAGCGCTGAGGCTCGAAAGCGACTATCAACTGGACGAGAACTGGGTGTCGCCGCTGGTGCGCAAGGCCTTCGAAATGCGGCGTTCCAGTTGACGGCGCTTGATGCAGGGTATTGGGAACTCGACAGACGTCCGCTCTGCGGACCCATCGAAAACGAGGTTGACATGTCTAGATTTCAAACAATGATCGCCAAGCTGGGCGTCGTGTTTCTATGCGCCGCGGCAGCCCTCACCTTTACTTCCGCCACCCTGCTGGCCGACGAGTTTTTCGCTCACGGGGCCGTTGGCCAGGGGCCTCTGGGCTTTCGGACCGAGATGACCTTGGCCAGCAACCAGATTGACGCCTTTTCCCTCATCAAGCGCTTCCGCAGCGTGCAGGGCGAGGTCAGCTTTGTGCGGGCCGACGGCGAGCCGATGGAGGTCCTGGTCACCGGCACTATCCTGATCGATGGAAGTCCGCAGGCCGTCAGCCAGATGCCGGTTTCCGGCGGATTTGAGTTTGACGTGCTGGGTCCGCAGCAGTTCGTCATGCAGTTCATCACCCCGCCCGATACGCCCCCCAATGCACTCCTCAGCGAAGTTTTCTGGACCCGGGTGGACGAAAGCGACGGCCAAGTCGCCGCCTCCTTGAAATTCGTGCTCCTGAGGGACGGCATGGTCGCCAGCGTGGCCGACGTCCCGCCAGCTCAGCCGCGCGAGTATCACGGGCTCTTTGCCGTGGGAACGGCGGAGGAGACGCCTCAGAAGCGCTCCGGCATCGCCATTGCCAACCCCTTGAACATGGACGTTCAGTATACGGCCACGGCCTTCGACGACCAATTCGAGGTGGTCGCCACGTGCAGCTTCGAACTCGGGCCCAACGAGCAGAAGGCGGCTTTTATCGACGAGTTCGGCGGGGCGGCGACGGGCATTGACTGCGAGGACGCTCAGGGCCAACCCACGGGGGCCATCGGCCAGTTTGAGGGCTTCGTGCAAGTGGTCAGCGACCGTCTCTCGGTCAGCGCGGCCTTGCTGCAAAGCCTGGAGCCGTCGCCGCCCGATCCCTTCCCCTTCGTCACCATCAGTTCATTGCCCACGCTGGGCGCCGAAGCGGCGCCGGCGGGTCCTTTTCTTTCCTCTCAACTGGGTTCCCTGGGAGAGGGATCGCTGGACGGACAGGTCAGTCTGGATAGCCTGCCGCTGTCGGCCCGCGGAACGATCGGCGGCCCCCGCAGCCCTTCCATCACGTTGACCAACGGCGGACAGACCATCGTCGGCACCATCAACGAGGACGGCGGTGTCCTCATCGGTCCCGTTCCCGACGGCGAATGGACCCTGCGCCTCGAGTTCCCGGGTTTCCTGCCCTTCCAGCAGGAACTGCTGTTTCCGTCTCCTCCTTTGAACATCGACCTGATTCCGCTCTCCCGCATCAATCCGGCCTGGTTTGCGGCCACTCTGGGCCCGCCGGGATTCTTCGGGCGGCTCTTCAAGCCTGCCCAGCAGTTTGAGTTCATCTTCGACGTGGGCGCCTTCGAACGGGCCGACGGGCAGCAGGAAGTGGACAGAATCAGGCAAGTCCGAGATGCCTTCAGGCAATGGGTCTACTTCGAGCTGCCCCTGTTGAACATCAGGGTGAGTGACGGCCAAGGGGGAACCACCCGTCTGGGCGGACGCTCTCAGTACCGGGAGATTTCGCTTGCCGGACCTCCTCAAGGGGCCGGGATCGGCTCCGTTCTGGTCTCGATTACCCGGGAGGATACCCCCATCGAATCAGACGTGATTGCCAACACCTCAAGCTTCGAGGTGCGTGGCAGCGCCCTGTTGTTCAATCCGGGTACGGTCTTCAACGATCTGTGCCAGCCTGAACAGAACAATGTCTGCGACGCTCCCCGCATCGCTACGGCCTTTTTCTACTCGATGATCTTCTTGCGCCAATTCAACAACACAGATCCCGACTTTCAGCAGATCGCCTTGACCGGGTTGGCCGGGGAACAGGAATTGCTGAGTTCGGTCTTCACCCAGTTCGTGGCCAATCCCAAGAGCTTCACTGCCACCGGACTCGACGCCTTCTATCTGAGAGTGTTGGCCAACCGTCCAGCCGGGACGCTGATCACGCCCGAGGAAGAGATCCTGCCCAGCCTGGTGCCGGAGCCCCAGCTCTCGAACCGCACGGACGACATCAAGACCTTCACCGTGCGCTTCCCCTCGTCTCCGCCCCGATAGGGCAGGTCGTGAGATTTTTGCGGCGAGGCAAGGTAGCGCTATTTCACGCTTTCAGCGTTCTGGATCGCGCTGTTGGGACCCAGGGTGGCGCCTTTGTCTCGCTGCGCTCGACAACGGCTGACCCTGGGCTGACATATGGCTCGCCTTCAGCGAGCCCAGACTCGAACTCGAACACACTGACTGGGTTGGCCTATGGCTCGCCTTCAACGAGCCCAGACTTGACCTCGCGCACAATGACTGTTGGCCCATGGTTCGCCTTCGGCGAGCCCAGACTCGAACTCGAACACAGCGGCCGGGCTGGCCTATGGCTCGCCCAGGGTAATGCGAGGACGCGAGGCGTGCGAGCGCCACCCTGGGTCAGGCCAGCACCTCCAGAGAAGCCCTGAAAAGGGTGGGAATGACGTGCGTTCAACGGCATCTTCTCTTCCCTGGATGCTGCCGCTTCTGAGGTTACGGGCAATGTTCCGATCGCCGAGGACCTTCGGACTGTCGGTGCTGAGTGCGGCCCTGTTGGGCTGGCTGTATTTTTTGTGGATTGGTCCTCGCTGTTGGCGCGGGGGCGGTTCTCGGCGGTGTTGATACGCGGAGTCCGGGCTCGCTGAAGGCGAGCCATAGGCCAGCCCAGGGTAGAGCGAGGACGCGAAGCGTGCGAGCGCCACCCTGGGTCAGGCCAGCGCCTCTGAAGAACCCTGTAAGGGTGCAATAGCGGCTGCTTCAATGGCGGTTCGGGTTCCTGTGCTTCTTCGACCCTGCCGTTTCCGGAATGGAGGAGGCGGCGGGACCCTGCTCCTGGTTATCGGAGGAGGGCTGGTTGTCGACGGTGTAGACCTGGCCGTCGCGCAGGTAGAGGCGCTGCATTTCTTGCAGGGTGAATGGACGGGCCCCGCGGCGTCCGAAGACGGCGATCTGGTTGCCGCTTTCGTCCACCGCGCGGTCGCGGTCAAGGGGCTTGGATAGGGCCAGAGCCGGACCGTGGGTGTGGTAGGTGGCAATCAGCTCAGGCGAGGGCGGCGGACTGAAGCCGAAGTTGCCGGGCGTCTTCTTGGGCGAAGTCAACTGAAGCACGCGAAGTCCGTGCTTGCCGTCGGCCACATAGGCGAAGAGGCTGGCGTTGGTCATGGCCAGCTTGACGTCGTTGACGTCGTCCATGGCGCCGTCGGCATCGTAGGTCAGGTGCAGGCGCGGCTCTTCAGGACGCTCCACGTCGACAATCACAAGTCCCTGGCTGCCAGCCGCCACATAGGCGTAGGTTCGGGCCACATAGAGGTTGCGGGCATCGGACAGGGGAACCAGCGCGTCCTCGACCAGGCGCGGCTTGGAGGGGTCGGTGACGTCCAACACCTTGAGGCCTTGGGCGTCGGTCAGGAAGGCATAGCGGAACTGCACCGCCAGGGCCGTGGGCGACCGCACCTGGGGGGCTCCGACAACGGCCACTTGCTTGGGATTCAGCGGATCCTCCAGGTCGAGAATCACGACCCCCCGGTCACAGAGCACGTAGACGTGGTTGCCGGCAATGGTCAGATGGACGGCCCCGTCCAGCAGTCCGTCGGGATTGTAGGTCAAGGCCCTCTTGAGGAAGTTGTTGGAGGGGTTGCCGTCCAGCAGCGTGGCCGCACCCACCAAGATGAGGCCCTCCTCACGGTCGGTGAAGAAGATGTAGCCGTAGATGGGGGCGATGGATTGTTCCTGATTTTCAGAACGCTGAGTCCGCACCGGATCGACGGCCAGGGTCGAGGGAGCGGCTACCGCAGTCGCATCTCGGCTCTTGACGGAAAAGCGCTGTCCCAGGGGCGATACGGGAGCGGTGACGATGCGCTCGGAGAATCCCTTGTGGTCGATATTGGCCACGTCGAAGATGCGCAGTCCGGCGGGACCGTCGGCCAAGTAGACGTATTCGCCGCGCAATTGGATGGAGCGGGTGTCTTCGGCGTGATGGTGATAGGCCTCCTTGAGCTGGCGGTCGCTGTCGAGGTGCTTTTGGTAGCGGTCGGGATAGGCCAAGCTGTGCAGGTAGCTGCCGATCACCGCCTGGGGTTCGTCGCGCTCGGCCACCACGACGGCCTCCATGCCGTTGGGTCCGGTGGCCACGTAGGCGTAGCGACCCATGAAGTTGACGAAGTTAGTCCCCTGCATGAGCAACTGGGCCATGACGGCGTTGTTGTCGTTGTCCGAGGAGACGTGGCAGTCGGTGCACATCTTGGTTTCGCCCCGTCCGCGGACGGTGTGGGGGACGTGAGTGGCGAAAGCCTGTCCGCTGTAGCCCTCGGCGGAAATGGTCTGCTGGCCCAGGTAGACCCACTCGCGGTTGCCGGTCTGAGAGCTGACCAGGACCGCCGAACTGGAGCGGGCCGGGGCGATGCGGTTACCGGTCACCGTCCCGTCCACGCCCAACATGAAGACGTCGTCGCGCAGCACCTGATAGTTGTAAGAGGTCCAATTGCGGGTCACTGTCCCCTCGTTGTGGAGCATGGGTCTTTTCAGGTTGGCCTTCATGGAGAGGTGGCACCCGAAGCAACTGGTCATCCAGGAACTGTGGCAGGTGAAGCAGGCCATCTTGTCGGTGCCGTGGGCCGGCTGGCCGCTGGAATTGAGGATGGTATGGGCCTCGTGTGCGCTGGCCAGGCGCGGATCGATGGCAGGATCGGCGTCCACGGTCTGTGAGATCTCCCACTCCTGATCGGGGACGACCATGGAGCGCT
>DATIPO010000149.1:0-4111 GCA_035471925.1 Acidobacteriota bacterium | reverse complement strand
CCTAATTAGATGCCGCACCCCCCTCGAAAGATCACATTTTTTTGAGGAAAATGTTGGGTTCGCTTAGATCGCTTCTCCTAGCGAGCGCCTCATGCCGCCGAGAACGTATGGGCGGAGCTGCCCTTCGTCGGTGACTTTGATCGTGTGGGCCGCCTGGTGGTCTAATACTTGCGACCGGCCTCATCGCGCGATGAAATTGCGAGGCCGCTGACCATATCGGAAAACTTGACCTGCGTATGAACTTGTCGACGACCTAAAGGCCCTAGCGAAAGGCGATGACCTGCTTTTTCGAGGCCACGTAGACGGTGCCGTCAGCGCGAACGGTTAAAACCTTAAGGTCGGAAAGAGGCTTGGAGCGGGCGTCGAGTACGGATTGGCGGTGGAGGGGTTTGAGGCGCCGTTCATCGGCGCGGCTCAGTGCTCCCAGGATGATGAACTGCCCCTTCTCGTCCAGTAAATAGAGGTTGTCTAAGCTGTCCAAGGCGAAATCGGAGATCTTCTTCATATCCAGCGGGTTGACGTCCACCCGATAGAGCCGGGAGCTCCAGCGGTTGAGGATCAAGACAGCCGATCCGTCCCGGGTCAGCACGTAGAAGTTGTCTTCGGAGTCAAGCCGCATGCGGGGTGAGCCGCCCCCCGCAGCATGCCAGAGTGATGCCTCGCCGCTTTCCCGGTCGACAAAGTAAAGGCCGTCCGGACCTCTCGTGGAGATGACGATGGTCTGATAGCGGCTGGCCGCCAAAGCCGTGATCTCTTTGAAGTGCTTGCGCTTTTCGTCTTTGAAGAAGTAAGGAATGAGCGGTCTGGCACCGTCCCCGGCTGCGAATCCGTTGCGAGTTAGCCGATAGCCCATTCCCGACGGGCTCCGGAAGTCGTAGCGGCCAGCCGTTTGGCTGGGGAGCAGTTCTCCCGATGGAGAAAGCCGGAAGAAACGGTTCTTGTCCTCGATTTGGATATTGCCGTCCTCCTGCACGACCATACGGCTGGGGGAATCCAGTTTGAGCGCATCTGTCTTGGAAGCCAGCAAGTGGGTCTGAAAAGGAAGCTTACGGGACAGAAAAAGACGGCAGACAAGCGTGGCTTCTTGCCGGGCATGCGCGGCCGCCGCCGATTCCGCTGGGCCTTCCTGAGCCCTCTGGTAGGCGGTCAGGGCTTGCGGCAAAGCCCCGATCTGGAGCAAGCTCCGCCCCAGACGGCGAAAGGCCTCGCTGACGCTTTCCGCAGAGGGATGTTCGACGACCAGGGTCTGATAGTTGCTCACCGCCCGATCATATTTGCGCTGCATCTCGAAGAGGCGAGCCGAAGACATGAGGGCCTCGGCCATCGCGGGCGAATCAGGGTAGGTGCGCATGACGGCTTCGAATTCGGAAGCGGCTTGGTCAAGGTCGTCGGCGTCCTTGGCCGCGGCCAGCAAGGCCTTTCCGTTGCAGGCCAGGGCCCCGGCTGCCAGATCAGGATATGTGACTTGTGCGCTCACCTCGTTGAAGAGGGCCGAGGCCTTTGTCACCTCGCCCATGACGTCCAGATAAATGCGGCCAGCTCCCAGCTTGGCCTGCAGTACGACGTCTTGGGAAGCCCCCGAATCGAACAGCCGCTCGTAGTTGATCAGGGCTTCCTCGAAGCGTCCCTCTTTCTCGAAGGAAAGAGCCGTCTCAAGACGGGCCTCGCCGGCCTGAGCCATTCCGTTCTGAGTCATTGCGGCCAGCAACAGCCCCGTCACCATCGCCGTTTTGATCATCTTCTCTTCATCGCAGGTAATTCAACCTCCAGCGGGCCAAGTCTTGGAAGGCGAAACCAAGGTTTGAAGTCAGTGCCAAGTTATCGTCCCCTGCTGCCCTCCGATAAGCTTGACGCGCCAATTCCAGCTCATCCAGGTGCTCATAGCCGAAACCCCGCAAGTAGGCTACTGCAGCCTTGAGGATGCGGTTTTCCGGCTGGTCGACGCCGATTCGGTTGAGTGTTTCGATGGCCGACTCCCAATCCTCCAACTCCAGATGGACGCGGGCCGTGTTGAGCAGAACCACGTTGCGCGGTAATCCAGGGGCAGCCTCATCCAGCAGCAAGTCCAACTGGAGCAGGAGGCCGTTGAGAAGAGCCCGGCCGGCAGTCTCGGGCATGAGCCGGGGAAGTAGCCGACTGACCATTGGCAGTGTCGTCGTCTCTCCTGAAGCCCTCCTGACTTCCAGGCTGAAGCTGCTTCCAGCCGGCTTGCTCTCAAGGGTCTGCTTAAGGGAGGCGGAGGTCACCACTTGGCCGTCGACCCTGAGGATAGCATCTCCATTCTGGAGACCGGCCCGGGCGGCAGGTCCTTGAGGATCGACGACCGCCACGGTCAACTCACGCCCTTCCAGCAGGGTGGCGAGTGTCTGAAATCCCAAGTCGGCCCGGAACAGGTCCTCAGGGCGCAATGCCGTCGAGTCGACGACTGTCAAGAAGCGGCTGATCTCCTGGGCCGAATAGGCGTCGACCACGCGTCGGTCGGCTCGGGAGGACAAGGTCGAGAAGAGCAGGAAGGAGAGCCGGTTGGCGAGGAAATCACGCTCGCTGGGAAAATAGGCGAAAAGAAAAAGATCGGAGTCGAACCGCTCGCGCAAGGTTTGCAGGTGAAGTGCTGAATTGGCGGCTCCGCTTTCCCCGGGAGAAAACGACTGGCGCAGGAAGTCGAGGGTGTACTCATACTTGGAAGGATCCTGGTAGTTGATCGCGTAATGGGTAAAGTTCTGGGGGAGTTGGTCACGGATTCGGCGCTCGATTTCGGCGGTCCTCCCCGCCTCCAAGTGGGGAGAGTGCGTACCCAGGTAGACCAAGGGCGGCTTGAGGCGAACGTCGATTTCCCGTACCTGGCCTTCGTCGATCATCACGGTCTGCAGGTGGCGCAGCTTGCCCTTGCGGAGGCGCAGCTCATATTCGCCCACCGGGAGTTTCTTCTCCAGGGGCGTTGTTCCGATTTTTTCTCCGCCAGCCGTCACGTGGGCCCCCTCCGGTCGGGTTGAGACTTTGAGCGTGCCGAGCAGGGGGTCGAGGCGGACAATCCCCTCCGCGACGAAGACACCTTCGTTCAGGGCGGCGTCTTTCCAGACCTCCTCGTCTCCCAGGGGCAGTCGGGTCGTCTGCGAAGCATGGCCGGGACTGCTGAAAGTCACCGCCACAGGCCCGGCGTCCTTGGGGAGAATGCGCAAAGAAGCCACCCAGGCCGAAGTGTCTAGTCCCCTATCCCTGGCGGCGGCCCGCAAGATCTTCTGCTGGCTTGGCCTGAGCAGTGACAGCGAAGAATTCAAGGCAGCCAAGGAGACCTCTCCGAGCACGTCGGCGTCGACATCGTAAGCGCCGCTGTCGGCGAAAAGGAAAACATCCACGGCCTTCAACCGAAGCGAAACCTCTACCCCCGGAAACGGTGGTCCGGGACGCTGCCCTGTCTCGACATCGTCCGGCGGTTCAACAAGCTCCGCTACTTCGACGTCTCTGTCTTGGGGGAGGAATCCGTCCCGGTGCAGCCGGATGTTGTGAAGCCCTGTTGCCAGGAGAATGTCGCTCTGTCCTTCGGGGAGCAATCCGTAATAGGTGGAGTCGATTTCCAGATGGGCGGCCGCGGGCTGCAAGCGCAGGCGCAGGAGACCTATTCCCTTTCCCGCGACTGCCTGCGCATCGATGGGACGACCGATGGTGAGAGAGTAGGGGAAGAAGGAGAAGGCCTTGATGCACTTATCGATCAAGGCCGAGATCTTCTGCAGCCTTCCCTCGCTGGCATAGCGGTCAACCAGTAGAGCTACAGCGTCCTCGACCCAGCGGCGCTCTTCGGGCAGCAAGGACCGCCGAGCGCGGATGGCCGCAACTTCGTCCACGATTTCCTCCAAGTCGCCGGCCTCGGTCGGCTCGCCCAGTTTGTAGCGCTCGATGAAGTCGTCCAAGCGCGGGGTCAAGTCGGGCGCGAAAACGTAGGGCTCCAATCGCATCTCTACAGGCGTCCGCTGACCGGGGAGAACGGCGGCGGATGCGACATGCAGATGGAAGCCCTCCTTTTCTGCCGTCAGCGTATGTCCGCCCGGCGGCAGGATGAGCAGGCGCCGTTCGCCGGAAGCCAAATCGGGCTGTGCCACGCTGTTGATCGTCC
>DATIPO010000148.1:0-2976 GCA_035471925.1 Acidobacteriota bacterium | reverse complement strand
CCAGCCAATGAAGCGGTCGCGGGGCGCACACTGCCAGGCGGCGGCGCCGAAACCCAGCAGCGCCAGAAGGGTGGCGCCGCTGTAGGCGAAGTAGCGCTGTTGGGCGCCGGGCAGAGGGGTGTAGCCCCGATAGTGGTAACGGTGGATAAACTCATTCCACAGCCCGGAGGTGGTTCGCTCCACGGGCTTGAGGTGCAGTTCGGGCAGGGCGTGGACCGGCCGGTCGATGAGGGGGCCCGGGGCGGTGCGTGTCGTCTTGCCGATGCGAATCGCCGGGCGCGGGTGGCGTGGCGGGGGCAGTTCAAGGAGTCCGTCGGCCTGCATCCGTAACATCGCCACCCGGCAGGACATGGCCTTGAGGCCCCCATCGGGTTTGCGCCAGGCCAGGGCCTGGCAGGTCAGACGGGCCAGCTCCGCGCGGGTACTGTCGGGGTGCTCGGCCATCAATTGGCGGATCCGTGCCAGCTCCTGGGGGCTGAAATCGCGCCCGCAATAGCGCATCAGGAGGTGTCGTGGAAGGAGGTCGTGGGGCTGGCACGCGGTTGCGACCCGGGCAGGGGTTGGGAGAGCTCGCCTCGGCGCGCCTCATCCATCTGCCAGGGCAGAAAGGGGCTGAGGTCGCTCGGGGATTGCCCACCGCTATCGGCACAGGCCTGAAGCCAGGCATAGAGCCAGTGATGGGGATTGAGTCCCCACAGCCGGATGGTCTGCAGGACGGTCAAGACGCCCGCCGCCAGGCGGGCGCTCCACAGGCTGCCCGAGCCATAGAAGTTCTTGCGCCCGGTCACCGGCAGGCGCAGCGACCGTTCGCCGGGGTTGTTGTCCATCGGCACCTCGGGATGCGCGGCAAACACAATGAGCCCCGGCCAATGCTCGCCCAGGCTGGTCAGGACCTTGCCGGCGGCCGGGTGCAGCGTCTCCGAGGCCAGATCCCGCTCGCGCCGCTCGGTCATGACGCTTAGCTGCGCCTCCAGGGCCCGCTGGTGGATCTGATACGGAGGCGATTGGGCATCGAGGGCGTGGTCGCGATCCCAGTGTTGGAGGCGCTGCCCATTGAGATGATACAGGCGCGCGATCGCCTCCACCCAACCCAGCGCCCAGTCGGTCAACGTCGGATAACCCCGCGCGAGCTGGAGAAAATCGCGCCGTACATGGGCCCAACAGAAGGCTAAAATAATGACATGAATCGCGTTGGCCAGGCACTTGTAGGCGCTATACCGATCACAGGAGAAAATCAACGCCTCCACGCGCAGTTCGGCCAGATGCGCCTTGGGCACCCGGGCGCCGCGTGTCGGCTCCAGCCGATAGAACACCACCGAGGCACTGCGAAATACCCACAGATACCACCGGTGACCCACCTTGCCCTCGATCGCCTCGAACACCTCCCAGCGGGTCTCGTCGCCGTGCATATGGGGTTCGGTTAACTGCTTCTCGTGCAGGGCCGCCAGCAGGGGCTCGAACAACGGCTCGAGACGTCGCAGCCCGTCGGTCAGGGTACCCGGCGAGAGCTCAAAACCCCGATCGGCCAGCGCCTGGCACAGCCGATACGTCGGGCGCAGATACAGATACTTGTCCAGCAGCACCTCGGTCCAGACCGAGACCCCCAGTGTGGCCTTCGGATACACGCGCGGGGCGGGCGGGGCGATGATCAATTCCCCTTGGCCCTCGCACTGACAGCCACGCCGGTACACCGCCCGGCGGATCCGGCGCCGATGCGCCCGCACCTCCACTTCGATGATTTCCGACTCCTCGGTTAACGGCAAGCGCCGATGCACCGCTCCACAGATCGAACAGCGCTTCGCCTCCTCGGCAATATCCTGCTCCGTCACCACCACCGGCAATAAGCTGCGATCGCTGCGGCCATGTCCCGGGCTATTGGGCTGCTGCCCGCGCTGGCGCTTCGGTCCCGACACCGGGGGCTGCAATGGCTCCGACTTCGCCCCCGACTTCTCGCTGCGCCGGCCAAACAGCCGCTGCTGGAGATCGCAATTCTTCGCCTCGAGCCGCTCGATCTCCTTCTCCAGCTCCGCAATACGCGCCAACGCCCGACGATGCTGCGCTTTCCAATAGTTCGCTTCCCACTTTAACTGGATATGCGCCTGCTTGCTCAGTTGCACCGTCTCTTGCTCAAACGGGCTCTGTCCGCCCCGATAGAGGACCGGCAGGGTGGAGCAGGAACCAGAAGAGGGTAGTAGACTTTCCATAGCCCGCTTTATACTCGATTGTGGCGCGTGTGTCCCAAACTTTTTCAGCCTTGAGTCGGCAGTGAGAACGGGTTAAGCGAATATTTACAGCTCGGCTCTACCCTAAAGAGCCCATTTCTGACTTGAGGTCAAGGGCGTCCAGGATCCGATCCTGGACCGGGCTCAGCTGGGTAAATACCACTTGCCGGGCAGGCGTCTTTTGGCCTCGGCGCTTGGGCTGGAGGTTGATCACCTGCTTAACCTTCTTCAGTTCCGCATAGACACGCTTGACCGACAACCTCAGGCCGGCTTGTTTCAGCCGTCGCATGAGCAATGCTCGCCACAACACCGCCAGGGTGCAATACAAGCCGTGCACGCGGATCTTCGAGTCGGTCCAGTGCTGTAAGGGCCACCAGTTACCCACCGCCGTATCCTTCATTTGCTTGAACAGGTTTTCGATCTCGTGCTGGCTGCGATAGGCCTCGATGATCCGGGCGTTCGACCATTCCGACCGGGTGGTGATCAGCAGATTCTTGCCCAAGTAAGTATTGGCCAGTTCATGCAAGGCCGACTCATCAAACGCATACGTCAAGACAGGCGTCTTGCCGTCACCCGCCTGGACCTGAACCTTGATCAGCTTCTTGAGATGCTGGCGCTTGAGCAAGCGCTGACAGTGTCGCTCCACGCTGGCTACCGTGGGGGACTGACCGCCCTTGATCAGCCCGTTAGCCCGATCCCGCAGGCGTTGCTGCAACTCTCCCAGTTCCTGCAGCGCTTTCTCAAGGTCCTTCTG
>DATIPO010000147.1:0-86931 GCA_035471925.1 Acidobacteriota bacterium | reverse complement strand
TCTTTTCAGCCGGATCCTGGCTGATCACCCCCAGCCGCACCTCGGGCAAGTCAGCCGCTCCGTTGATGAAACGCAGGGTCGTCTCCAGGAAAAAAGGGGCTACAAAAATAACGTTGGCCATCTCGTCTCCCTGCGCCTCGGTCGAGACGCTTGAGGATCATATCAAGGCCGCCGGAGCGCTGCCCGGCCCGGCTCTCCAACACCGCCGCCGCCGCCTATCAAGGCGGTAGACTTCGCCTGGCCCGCGCTTCGCGTTAAACTGAAGGACAAATGAACGACGAGGACAATGCGAGGCCGACCCAGTCGGCCGCCGACGCCCCTGCACCAGACAAAGCCGCCGAAAAGTCGCCCCATATCCCGCTGGACGTTTCTCAATCGATCTGGGAGAGGGTTTTTACCGTCGCGCCCCTGGTCCTGGTGGGGACGCGCGAAGAGGACGGCAGCTTCAACCTGGCGCCCAAGCACATGGCCTTTCCCCTGGGATGGGGCAACCACTTCGGCTTCGTGTGCACGCCCCGCCACAGTACTTATCAGAACATCCGGCGCGAACAAGCCTTCACGGTCAGCTTTCCCCGCCCCAGCCAGATCCTGCTGACCAGCCTGGCGGCCGGACCACGCGAGAGCGACTGCGCCAAGCCCTCCCTCAAGGCCCTGCCCATGGTGCAAGCCCGCGAGGTGGAGGGAGTACTGGTCGAGGACGCAACGCTGTGCCTGGAATGCCGCTTGGAACAAATCATCGACGGTTTCGGCGACAACAGCATCATCGCCGGACGCATCCTGGCCGCCTCGGCCCGCGAGGACGCTTTGCGGCGGGCCGGAGAAGACGACGGCCAACTCATTTTCGACATGTCCCTGCTGGCCTACTTGCATCCCGGACGGTTCGCCGTCATCGAGCATAGCCACGCCTTCCCTTTTCCCGAAGACTTTCAGAGGTAGACCGTGAAGCGTGCCGCCACAGCCGACCTCGCCCCGCGAGTGAAAGACTATTTCCAAAGCCGCCTCGACGAGATGGCCGACTATGTCAAGAAACTGGCCCTCTTGGAGTCGCCCTCCAACCATCCCGACACCCAGAAGCGGGTCCAGGAGGCTTTGGGTGAATCTCTGAGCAGGATCGGCTATCAGGTGCGCATCATTCCAGGACGCGAGAGCGGCGGACACCTCTACGCCCGTCCTGATGCGCGAAAGCGGGGCCGCCCTTGCCAGATGCTGCTGGGACATACCGACACCGTCTGGCCCCTGGGCACTTTGAGGGAGATGCCGGTGGTCATCGAGGACGGCAACCTGAGCGGACCGGGCGTCTACGACATGAAGGGAGGGCTGACCCAGATCATCTTCGCCCTGCGCTGCCTGCACCACCTGGAGCTGCGCCCGGCGGTGACGCCCTTGGTCTTCCTCAACTCCGACGAGGAAACCGGTTCCCACGAGTCCGAAGTGTGGATCCGCCGCCTGGCTCCCCGGGTCTGCCGGGTCTTCGTGCTGGAACCCTCCCTGGGCCGCGAAGGACTCATCAAGACGGCCCGCAAGGGCATCGGCCAGTTCACCATCAGCGTGCGGGGACGGGCCGCCCACGCCGGACTGGAGCCCGAGTCCGGTGCCAGCGCTATTCTGGAGCTGTCCTACGTCATCCAGAAGCTCTTCCAGCTCAACGACCCCGCCCGCGGCGTGACCGTCAACGTGGGCACCATCGACGGAGGTCTGCGTCCCAACGTGGTGGCGCCCGAGAGCAAAGCCGTGGTCGACGTCCGCGTCCCCAGCATGGAGGACGCCCGCGAAATCGAGCAGGCCATTTACGCTTTAGAGCCCCACACCCCCGGCGTCCACCTGCTGGTGGACGGGTCGGTGGGACGTCCCCCGCTGGAGCCCACCCCCCGCAACCGCCGGCTTTGGAAAACAGCCCGCCGGCTGGGCCGCCAATTGGGACTGGACCTGCGGGAAGGCTCTGCCGGAGGTGCCTCGGACGGAAACACCACCAGCCTCTTCGCCGCCACCTTGGACGGATTGGGCGCCGTGGGCGGCGGAGCACACGCCTCCCACGAGTTCCTGCACATCGAAAGTCTGGCCCAACGGGGCGCCCTTCTGGCCCTGCTTCTGATGGCCCCTCCGGAGCGGGGCGAGGGAAAGAGGCGGGACCGGGAAGAAGCTCAGCGCCTCAAGGTCCGCGACGGGCGGCAGCGGCAGCCGCGAGGCCAGGCCTCTCCCGGCTCCTGAGCCGCACGGGGCGACGGGCAGGCAGAGCGAGACAACATCATGAGCAAGTACCTTTTCTCCTCCCTGACGCGCATTTCCGACCTGTCCAGCGGCGAGTTTCAGGTTCGTCCCATCGGACGCGAGCAATGGGAGACGGGAGACTACGTGGTGGGCAAGGTGGTCTCCGAGCCCAGCGACCTAAGCCGCGTGGAACTGGCCGATGGACGGGTGACCGGCGTGGCCCGCGGCGACTTGGTAGTGGGCGCTTTCGGGCGCCGCTACGCGACTTTGGAGGCCGTTGGAGACTGGAAAGCGATCAGCGGCGACTTCGTCATGCAAGCCCTGACCGGAGCCGCCATCTTCGGACGCTGCACGTCCCGCTCTCCCTTCATTCCCTCGCTCCTCTCGCTGGTCTACCAAGGACACGTCCTGGTCGAGGGCCGCAAACGGCGCATGAGCGACTGCGTCCGCAGCCTGGAGCCGAAGCGCCTCACCCGGCCCGTCATCCTGCTGATCGGAACCTCCATGTCGGCGGGAAAGACGGCTTCAGCCCGCATCGTCACCCGCCAATTGATCAAGATGGGCCATTCGGTCAGCGCCGCCAAGATCACCGGCGCAGGACGCTATCAGGACGTCCTCAGCGTAGGTGATGCCGGAGCGTCCCACATTTTCGACTTCGTGGACGTGGGACTGCCCTCCACCATCTGCGAGCGCCAGCACTACCGTCAGGCCCTCGACCAATTGCTGACCCGCATCGAAAACGCCGGCGACGACGTGGCCGTCATTGAGGCCGGAGCCTCTCCCCTGGAGCCCTACAACGGAGCGGCCGCCTTCGAACGGGTGCGCAGCCGGGTGGCCTTCACCATCCTGGCAGCCTCCGATCCCTACGCCGTAGTGGGCGTGATGAAAGGCTTCAAGCTCAAACCCGATCTGGTGACCGGAATCTCCACAAACACCGAAGCCGGCATCCGCCTAATCGAAAAGCTCACTGCACTGCCCGCCCTCAACCTTTTTCAGGAATCGTCCTGGCCCCGGTTGGAGGCCATGCTCAAGGAGGCCCTGGGCTGATGCCGCTTGACTCGGCGTGAACTGGCTGGCCACCAAGGGGTCCGAGCCCGCATTTCTGCCAGGTGGTCTGCTGCGTTCGCATCCATCGGCGCTGACTGCGTTGCCCTCGGTCGGCCTGCTCAACCTACCCTGCAGTACGTTAGCGCGGGCCTCGGTTGCGAGGCCTTGTCATCACGGCGCCTGCGGCCCCCAAGACAATCCGTGAGAAATGGGGGCTATGGAGTGACTTCCACGACAATGGGGGCGGAGAGGGCGAAGTCGCCCCACGTCAGCCGCAGACGACCGCGGTCTTTGGCCGGCTTGTCAAGCTCAAAGATCACGGTCAGCTTCTCGACCTTCTCCGAGGTCTTCTCAAAGTTGAGCGGAACCGAAAAGAGGATGGGAATCTCTTGGGGACGGGTCCTGACGTCGTAAGAGTCGAGCATTTTGCGACGGGCTTTGCGCTGGTCGACGAAGACCAGTTCCCAATCGTCCTGGGCTGAGCGGCGGACGGCCAGGTAGTAGATTCCAGGCTCGATCTCGACGCCGCCCAGCGTGACCGGAAGCTGGGTGTCGAAGATCGACCAGAAGTTGTCGCCCATGCGCCACATCTTGCCCCGAGTCATGGCGTCGAACTGCTGGTCGTATTCGGGCTTCCACAGGGGACGTCCGTAAGTCACGACGACTTCTCCCAAACCCGCGTTGACGTTGCGGTACCAGTAGCCGATGCGGGTGGAAGCCCGCTCTTCCACGACCTGCCCGTAGACCCCGTAGGCCTTGGCGTCCTCAGCGGACTGCTGGACGGGTCCCGAGGCCAGAGCCGAGGCCCAAAGCAGAAAAAAGGACAAGCTCATTATTTCCAATCCTCCTATAACGCCGCCCGACCTCCCCGACGTTTGTGAACGCCGGTCGGCGACTTGGCAGACTAGCATGCCCTTCGGCTGGCGGACAGAACCGCTTTGATATCCTGCGAGGACTCCAATCGGCATCTTCTGGCCGCACAGTACCGACTCACCCGCCGTAACTTCCTTGGCAGGACCAGCGACTGCGACCTTAGTCGCGGTGGGTGAGACTATGGTCGTGAAGGATTTGCGCCCATGGTCCAATTTACGGCCAATAAATGGTGGTCCATCATAAGGCTTCTTGCAACTCAACTTTTATGGAGAAGCCAGGCTGGCCAGCAGTCTTGCCCCTGGCCGCGCCTCCGTGTCGGTCGACCGGAGGCGGGTCGACGCGCCGGTATTCTTCACGGCCCAGGCTTCGACGCTGCCACGGGAGCAGTCTCTCCCGCGTTCTGAGTAGGAGGATTCATTAATATGAGCACCCAAGAACAAAGATTTCACTGGGCCCGGCTCTGGAGGACGGTACTTTTCGTACTGTTGACAACCGTCTTTCTGCCCGTCAGCGTGCAGGCTCAAGTCGGGACGCCCGGGGGCGAAAGCTGCCAGCGTCAGATTTCGGCTCACGTGGTGGCGTTCGACAAGGTTTTCTTTTGGAACCGCCTGGGCGCGATGCAGCCTCAGGGCATGATGTACGCCTTGGCCCGGGACGTCTTTCCCGTCGGCGCCGATCAGTCGGTGCCTACCAACAGTTGCGCTCACGTGCAGTGTCAGGAGGGCCGCGTCGACTTGCGTGAAACCAAGCGTCCCCGGCCTCTGGTGCTGCGTATGAACGAGGGCGACTGTCTCCATATCCGGTTTCAGAATCTGCTTGATCCGGTCCGGCGCGATGACGAACAGGTGGCAACTCGAGATGCATCCATCCACGTGGTGGGGCTGCAACTCGTCACTTCCATCGCTGATGACGGATCGCGGGTGGGAACCAACGGCAACGCCGGCAACGGCGTGGTGCCTCCGGGAGGCACGGCCCGCTACGTCCTTTTCGCCGAGAAGGAAGGCCAGCACGTCTTCTACAGCAGCGGCGCAACCACTACCGGAGAGGGCGACGGCGGACAGATGAACGCCGGACTCTTTGGAGCGGTGAACGTGGAGCCCAGAGGCACCAACTGGATCCGCAGCCAAGTGACGGCGCGGGACATGCGCATCGCGACCATTGCACGCACGCCCCAGGGACAGCCTATCCTCGATTTCAACAAGGTCTATCCCAACGGGCACCCTCAGGCCGGACGCCCGGTCTTTCAGATGCTGCAAGCGGGACGCATCGTGCATTCTGATCTGACGGCCATCATCGAGGGTCCGTTCAAGGCCAGGAAGAATCCCGTCTATCCCGACCGCGGACGCAGCTTCCGTGAATTCACCATCATGTATCACGACGAGATCGGAGCCGTGCAGGCCTTCGACATCTTCGAGGACCCGATTCTCCAACACACCCTGCACAGCGTCCGCGACGCCTTCGCCATCAACTACGGAACGGGAGGCATCGGGGCCGAGATTCTGGCCAACCGCTTCGACGTGGGACCCATGCGTGACTGCGTGGGATGCAAGTATGAGGAGTTCTTCCTCAGTTCCTGGACGGTGGGCGATCCCGCCATGGTTGTGGACACCCCCGCCAACGCCTGCGTCGGCGATCCGAATTGCCGCGCCAACGAGGCGCTCTATCCCGCCGACCCCTCCAACGTCTATCACGCCTACTTGCGCGATCATGTCAAGTTCCGCATTCTCCATGGAGGGTCGAAGGAACACCACATCCATCACCAACATACCCACCAGTGGCTCTACGCTCCTGATTCCGACAACTCGGCTTATCTCGACAGCCAAGCCATCGGACCCGGCAGCTCCTTCACCCTGGAGATGACCTACAACGGATCGGGCAACCGCAACGCTGCCGTGGGCGACTCCATCTTCCACTGCCACTTTTATCCCCACTTCGCTCAGGGCATGTGGGCTTTGTGGCGCGTGCATGATGTCTTCGAGGACGGTACCCGACGCCTCCCCGACGGAGAGATCGAACGGGGAACTCCCATTCCGGGCTTGGTCCCCATTCCGGGCCAGCCCATGGCGCCCGCGCCGGGAGCCCGCGTGACCGTCGCCCCTGACCCGCGCCTTCCCAACCGAGGAGGCCAGGTTCAGATCAACGGTACCTTCGTGCGCGACCTGACGCCCGCCGACATCCCCGGACTGGGCAATCCAGGCTATCCCTTCTGGGTGCCCGGAGCGGCCGGTTCCAGGGCGCCTCACCCGCCCTTGGACACCATCGACGACGGCGGACTGCCTCGCCACATCCTCCTGGAAGGCGAGGCCCTGCACATCGAGACGCGCCTGGACTTCACCAAGGAATTGGAAAGAGTCGAGGCCTTGGAAATCGATGAGAACGGGCATCCGGTGGAAGAAGTGGCCATGCGCTTTCACGAGCAGCGGCGCCACTCCACCTTCCTGACCGACGGCTCGCCTTCGCAGTTCATCGCCAACGGACTTCCCCGCCAACATGGAGCTCCTTACGCCGAGCCCTGCATGCTGGAGTGCCGTGTGGGCGGACCGCTCTATCCCGAATGCCTGGAGAAGGGCTTTCAGTTAGGCGATGCCATTCCCCAGATCGAGCATTTCGACACCCAGCAGATGCAGGAGGTGCCCTTCCCTCGCGAATACAAGGCGGCCGACATCCAGTTGGACGTCATCTACAACAAGGCGGGCTGGCACTATCCCCAACTGCGCATGATTTCGCTGTGGGGAGATGTGGTCGACACCTTCGACGGCGTGCGGCCTCCCGAGCCGCTTTTCTTCCGCGCCAACAGCGGCGACTGCATCAGCTACTACCTCACCAACCTGGTGCCCAACATCTACGAGTTGGACGACTTCCAGGTGCGGACGCCCACCGACATCCTGGGACAGCACATCCACTTGGTGAAGTTCGACGTGCTGGCTTCTGACGGCGCCGCCAACGGATGGAACTACGAGGACGGCAGCTTCAGTCCCGACGAGGTGCGCGAGCGCATCCACGCCATCCGCGCCCACAATGGTTGTCACGGAGACGAGTTCGGCGGCGATCCCCGCGACGGAACTTTCGTCTGCCCCGTGGCCCAGCCCCACCCCTTCTTTGACGACAAGCTCCAAGACAGGCGCTTCTGGGGCGCGCAGACCACCGTTCAGCGCTGGTATGCTGACGACGTTCTCAATCTGGCGGGCGACGACCGAACCCTGCGTACGGTCTTCACCCACGACCACTTCGGACCGTCCACCCATCAGCAGGCCGGACTCTATGCCGGACTTGTGGTGGAACCCGAGACCTCCAAGTGGCGCGATCCCGTTACCGGCGTGATCTTGGGAAGCCGTTTCGACGGCGGACCCACCTCATGGCGCGCCGACATCCTGGCGGGTCCTGAAGATCAGGACAGCTACCGCGAATTCCTCCTGGAGTTCGCCGACTTCGGACTGGCCTACCAGGACGACAGCCACGCCAATCTCGATCAGGGGCAAGGACCCACCTTCCCCAACGAGTGGGCCGGACTCCCCGACGGACAGCAGCCCGGCATGTGCAACGGCATCGGCGTACCCGGACTGGGATTCGACTGCTTCGAATTCTCCATCAACCCGCCAGGGAAGAAGGAAGTGGGACTGCCCTTCCTGCTGGCCAAGGTCGACAACTGTCCCGTCACTGCAGAGGGCTTGGCGATCCTCGAGGAAATGGGACTCGATCCACCCGAGCCTCCCTGCCCCGAAGCCGTCTCTGCCGAGGAGCCGGGAACCATGGTGGTCAACTACCGCAACGAGCCTCTGGCTTTGAGGACGCGCGACCCGCTCACCAATCAACAGGCTGGCGGAGACGCCGGAGATCTGGCCTTGGCCTTCTCCTCACGCGTCAACCGGGCCGACGCCCGCTTCAACGTGCAGCCCAACTTCTATCCGCCCTTGACCGGCGGTGTGCGGCCGCGTGACCCGTTCACGCCGCTGATGCAGGTCCTGGAGGCCGACCGGGTCCAGATCAGGACTCTGGTAGGGGCCCACGAAGAAGGACACAACTTCAGCGTCAACGGCATCAAGTGGCTCTTCGAGCCTTCTTGGACCGATTCGGGCTACCGCAATTCGCAGATGATGGGAATCTCGGAGCACTTCGAGATGATCGTTCCCCAACTGGTCAAGAATCCCGTCCAGGCTCATGCCGACCACCTCTACGCCGCCGGATCTTCCAGCGACGACCTGTGGAACGGGCTGTGGGGACTGATCCGCGTCTCGCGCGCTCAGAACTCCGACATCCTGCCCCTGCCCAACAATCCCGCCGGCCGCAAGGAAGTGGCGGAGGGTGAGCAGGGACGCTTCAACGGCGTCTGCCCCAAGTCTGCGCCAGTGCGCGGCTTCAAGGTGGTGGCGGCTCTGGCCCGGGATATCCTGGGTGGACCGCTGATCTACAACAGGCGCCCCGGCAACCAGAACTGGGGTCCCCTGAGAGATCCCCATGCCATCATGTACGTCAGAGCCTCCGATCTGGACGCCAACGGCAAACTGCTGTCGCATCTGGAGCCCGAGCCTCTGATCCTGCGCGCTAACGCGGGCGACTGCATCGAGGTCAAGCTGGAAAACCGGCTGCCCAACCATCCTCCTGATCAGGACGGCTTCTTCACGCTGCCCATGATCGTGGAGAACTTCAACGCCAACCAGATCAGGCCTTCCAACAAGGTCGGCCTGCATCCCCAGTTGGTCTTCTACGATGTCAGCCGCGACGACGGCAATAACGTCGGAATCAATCAGATCCAGACCGCCGATCCCGGCCACACGGTGAGCTACCGTTGGTATGCGGGCGACATTTTCATCAACGACGACGGAACCGTTGATAATCCGCCCATCGAGTTCGGCGCCATCAATTTGATTCCGGCTGACCGCATCAAGCAGCCTCACAAGGGCGCCATCGGAGCCCTTTTGATCGAGCCTGAAGGCGCCCAATGGCGCGAAGACGCCGATCGCTCGACCTGCGGCCAGCACGGACAGCCCCGCTGTTCCCGTGCCGCGGCCACGGTCAGGACGCCTGAAGGTGTATTCTTCCGCGAATTCACCCTGATCTATCAGAGCGACGTCAACCTGCGCTGCGACGGATGCGGCAACGCCGAGGACGGCGATGCCAACGCCGTGCCCAACTTGGCCGAGTCGGAGGATCCTGAAGACTCAGCCCAGAAGGCCTTCAACTACCGCACCGAGCCCATGTGGTTCCGTTTCGGCTTCAGACCCGACGCACCTTTGACCGAGACGCGTGATCTTGTCATCACCGACATCCTCACCAACGGTCAGGTGGGTGGCGATCCTGAAACGCCGCTCTTCTACGCTCGTGCGGGAGACGACGTGCGCTTCCGCGTCCTCAAGCCTGCGGGCAACCAGCGCAACCACGTCTTCCAGGTCCACGGACACATCTGGCAGCAAGAGCCCTACGTCAACGACTCGACGGAACTGGGCTTCAACGCCCTCTCCCTTTGGGAAGGGGCCAAGATGGGCCACGGACCCACCAACCACTTCGACGCCCTCCTCATCAACGGCGCCGGAGGCGAGTTCGGCATCAAGGGAGACTACCTCTACCGCGACCAGCCCTCCTTCCTCTTCGACGGAGGACTCTGGGGTCTGATGCGCGTCCTCGGGCCGCGCACCAGCCCCATCAGTCTCACCGAAGACGAATTCTAAAGGAGGAAGTCGCCGAATCCAGGCCGGCGGGCTCGCGCGAGCCCGCCGGCTCTCTTTGTTTCCAGCCTTTCTCAGAACCTGCCGTTTGAAGCGAGAATGAAATATGAAAACCTTATTCCTGACGCTGCTGTTGATGGTGAGCGGATCGCTCTCCGCCCAGTCTCAAACAGCCTCATCGCCCTCCCAAGAGGCCCCGCCAGAGGAATCCGCCCAAAAAGCCCCCGAGAAAGCCTCTCAAGAACAGGCCTCGGCCCAGGGGGCCTATTCCTACGAGGGCTCCTTTGAACAAGAAGGGATCCGCGTTGAATTCAAAATGCGGCCGGCGGAAGGCCAATTGGAGCCCGGCCAGCCTCTCCGTGAAGGCGACGAGGTAGACCTCAGCTTCCGCATCCGCGACACCAACAGCGAACTTCCCCTGGGCGGAGTCTTTCCCGCGGCCTGGATGGACCGGGTGCCGGAAAACGCCTCCGAGTCCGAAACCTGCAGTGAGCGCGTCGGCGCCTTTCTGAGCGGCAGCCTCATCTCGCGGGCCGAAGTCGATTTCAACGTCTACCACGTGCTGGCCCTCAACAGCGACAACAGCATCACCGTGGTCGACCCCCTCTTCGGCTTCGGGACCACCAAGCTGCTCGACTTGATCCATCTTGAGAGTCCGGGCGAGGACTGGGCCCTGGACCGTCCCAACAAGGCCCTCTACGTGGCCATGCCTGAAGCCGGAAAAGTGGCGGTCGTCGACCTCTCGACCTGGGACGTCAAGACCAACCTGGAGGCCGCTGAAGGCGTCTCCCGCGTGGCGGTCCAGCCCGACGGGCGCTATGTCTGGGCCTCCTTCCACGCTGGCGCCGATTCTGGATCTAGCTCCGGAGTGGCCGTATTCGACACCTCCAGCCTGCAACGCAAGGCCGTCTTCGCAACGGCTGCGGGAAAGCACGAACTGGCTTTCACGCCTGATTCACGCTACGCCTTCGTCTCCAACGGCGGGGACGGATCGATCTCGGTTTTCGACATCCGCGAACTGAGCGAAAAAGCTACTGTGGAAGTGGGCGAAGCGGTGGTTTCGATCGCTTTCTCCGATACGGCCCAGGCCCTCTACGCCCTGGATCCCAGCGGATCGGTGGCCGTCATCGACGGTCACAGCCATCAAGTGCGCTCGCGCATCACCGTGCAGCCGGGCGCCACCCAAATCCGCTTCAGCACGCGCCCCAACTTGGCCTTCGTGGTCAACCCTGAGCACGACTTGGTCAACATCATCGACGCTTCCCGCAATAAGGTGGTGCAGACCGGAAGCACCGAGGAGGATCCCGATCAGGTGTCGTTTACCGACGAGATCGCCTACATTCGTCACCGTGAAAGCGAGCTGATCCTCATGATTCCCCTCAAGGAACTGGGAGAAGAGGGCGCGCCCGTGCCCGTCATCGATTTCCCCGGAGGACGCTCGCCGCTGGGCAAGGTCATGCCCGCCGCCGCCGACACCATCGTCCAGGCGCCCGGCGCCACCGCGGTTCTGGTCGCCAACGCGGCCGACACCGCCATCTACTACTACCGGGAGGGGATGGCCGCTCCCATGGGCCATTTTCAGAACTACGGCCGCCAGCCGCGCGCCGTCATGGCCGTGGACCGTTCCCTGACGGAATTCGAACCGGGACTCTACGGCACCTCCTCCATGCTTCGCCGTCCGGGAGACTACGAATTGGCCTTCTTCCTCGATTCGCCGCGAATCGTCCACTGCTTCAGTGTCAAGGTTGCGCCCAATCCAGAACTGGAGGCCAAGCGCAGGGCAAACCGGCAACCTCTCGTGGAGCCCTTGAACACCATCATGGCGGCCCGGGCCGGAGAGGAGACAGTTCTTCGCTTCCGCCTCAAGGATCCTGTTTCAGGAACCGCCATCGAAGGCCTGGAAGACCTGCGCATACTGACTTTCCGGGCCCCGGGACTGGAACAGCGGCGAAGCTGGGCTGAAGAGGCTTCTCCCGGACTCTATCAAGTCACTCTCAAGCCCGCGCAATCAGGAATCTATTACGCATTCGCCTCCAGCACTTCGCTGGGCTTGGCTTACAACGAATCTCCCTTCGCCGTGATTCGGGTCGAGTCCGGCTCGGCGGGGGCCAAAGGAGACCAATAATGAGGTCATCCGCCTTTCCGACGCTTCTCTTGACTCTTTGCCTGAGCGCCGCTGCGCTGCAGGCCCAAACCCATCAGCACCACCACCCTGGCGCCGATGAGGCCTCCCAAGAGGCCCAATGCCATGATCCGGCGCAAACCGACGAGGCCACCGAGGCCGTTAAAGCTCCGGCCTTCCCCGATGTCGAGCTGCTCGACCAGCGGGGACGCCGGGTGCATTTCTTCAGCGACCTGATCCAAGGACGCACCGTGGCCGTGCAGACCATCTTCACCACCTGCACCACCATTTGCCCGCCCATGGGGGCCCACTTCGCCAAGCTGCAGAAAAAGCTGGGGCCGGACAGCGAGGTCCAGCTCATTTCGGTCAGCATCGATCCCGTCACTGACCGCCCCAGCCGCTTGAGAGCCTGGCAGGCGCGCTTCGGCGCCCGCGGGGACAACTGGACCCTGGTCACCGGATCCAAGCTTGAAGTCGACCGTCTGTTGCGCAGCCTCGGGCTCTTCTCGCCCGACAAGGTCGACCATTCGCCCACCATCCTGGTCGGAAATGAGGCCAGCGGGCAGTGGACCCGCACCAATGGGCTGGCCGACCCTGATAAACTGCTGGAGATCCTGGCCCAACTCCAGGAAGCACCATCAACCCGCTAAAGGCTATGAACTTGAAGACACTCGCGACCGCTCTCCTGCTGCTCCTCTGGACGGCGCCTCTGCTGCCGGCCCAGGAAGCGGCTGAAAGCTACTTCACCGATACCGAACTGGTCGACCAGGACGGACGCAGCCACCGCTTTTTCAGCGACCTGCTCAAGGACAAAGTGGTGATCATCGACTCTATCTTCACCCGCTGCACCGGAGTCTGTCCCGTCCTCAGCCGAAACATGGCCGCCATACGCGATCACCTGGGTGACAGGGTGGGCCGGGACGTCCACTTGATTTCGATCACGGTGGATCCCGTCTACGACACTCCACAACGGCTCAAGGAATTCGCCCAGCGCTTCGAGGCGGGGCCGGGATGGTACTTCCTGACCGGTCCGCCCCGCAATGTGGAGTTCATTCTGGGCCGGCTGGGCCAGATGGTGGAGTCCAAGGAGAATCACCAGTCGGTGCTGTTGATCGGCAATGTGCCTGAGGAACATTGGAAAAAGGCCTTGGGCTTGGCCAAGCCCGATGAACTGATCGAGATCGTGGACAGCGTGCTGAAAGACGGCGGAAATCCGCGCTCAAGGTAAAACTTCCCGGTCAGGGGAGACCTTCTCTCTGGTCGTGTCGCCTACAAGCGTCCTTTCGGCCGCGGCCGTTTGGTGACGCATCTTGTTGACAGCCTGGAGACGGTTGTCGACGTCCAGCTTGCGGTAAATGTTGGTGAGATGGCCCTTGACCGTTTTGGGCGAAATGCGCAGCCGTTCGGCGATGCTGGAGTTGGTAAGGCCCAGACCCAACAGGCCTACCAGTTCCTCTTCGCGCTTGGTCAAGTCATGCCCGTTGCGGCCAGGCTCTTCCTCAGGCTGGCGCAGGCACTTGGTCAAGACTCGACGCGAGGCCCAGACCTGTCCGTCGAGGACAGTATCGAGAGCTCTTTCCAACACGCTCAGGTCAGCGGCGGTCTTCTCGTCGATGACGCCGCCGGCGCCTTGTCCGATCCAGCGGGCTTGCTTCTCGTCGCTCACGTCACGCGCCAGCACGATGACTTTGGCGAATGGAAACAAGGCGTTGAGGCCGGACATCCTTACGGGCGTCCGCTCCGGGAAAATCAGAAGCACCGCGGCTGGCCGAACATCCTCGACTTGGGCCATTTCCAGCGGGGACGGACAGCGTCTGAAAACCACCTGAAACTTGGGCCGGTCCAGGACGCGGCAGCTTTCCAGAAACGCACTGATGGCCTCTCCAGATATCTGATAGCGAGATAAGATAAGTACAGTTCGAGATTGCTGCATGAATGATCCCCCTCCCATTCAGCAAACAGTTTGTAGATTGGTATTGGTTCTACCTGCAAGTGTGAGGCAATCTGGGAGGCAACTCCCATGCCAAAGTTATCGACTGCATAATATTCTACCAGAACCAGATAAATTGTCAAAACCAAAACTGAGCTAAACCATAGTTTAACCAACCCAAAATTTGGACTCTTGCGCCTCTTCTGGGGGATATCGCGCAGTTTCGGTGTCGGCATTTCTGACACTGGCGGCTGTGCCTCCGGCTCTTTTTCCACCCTGACGGGATGGTTTTGGGGCCCCTTTCGAAATGCGGGATTTGGTGTTAAGGAATCGCTGCTTCTTGCCGATAGAACAGCTAGGCGGGCATGGATGAGCAGCGTTAACACCATGAGCGAGCTTGAAGAGGTCCGGCGACGCTTGGCCGTTTTGGAGGAGGAAAAGCTCCAATGGGAGGCTGAAAAGCGCATCCACTCCGCCGTCCTCGACAACGCCCTGGACGGCATCGCCGTTCTTTCCCCTGATCAGCGCTACCGCTACCTCAACGAGCCCCATGCCCGCATCTTCGGCTACGACTCGCCCGGCGAACTGGTGGGCGAGAGCTGGCGTTCCCTTTACGGTCCTCGCGAATTGGCCCGCTTCCGGCGCGACATCCTGCCCGTCTTGCGGGAGAAGGGCCATTGGAGGGGTGAGATCAGAGGGCGTCGGCGCAACGGCTTGCCCTTCGATCAATTATTGGCGCTAACGGCTCTTGAGGGAATCGGCTTCGTCTGTGTATGCCGCGACATTTCAGCCCGGAAGCGCGTTCAGAGAGAGGTGGCCCAGCGCAGTGCCTACCTGGAAGCCCTCATCGAGAACTCGCCCCTGGGGATTGTGGTGCTCGACAAGGACGGCCGCATCGAATTGATCAATCCCGCCTTCCAGCAGATCTTCCACTACCGCCGCAAGGAAATCCTGGGACGCAAGCTGGACGGTCTGATCGCTCCCCGTCAGGAGAACCGCAAGGCCAGCGAATACACGGCCCGCGCCATGAGCGGCGAACAACTGATCCGCTTCAGCGCCAAGCGCCGCCGCAAAGACGGGGCCTGGATCGATGTCGAGGTCCACGGAGTGCGCCTCGATGTGGACGGTTCCCCGGTAGGGGTCTACGCGCTCTATCAGGACGTCTCGGAGCGCAAGCGGGCCGAGGCCGAGTTGCAGAAGGCCAAGGAGCTGGCCGAGTCGGCCAACCAGGCTAAGAGCGAATTCCTGGCCAACGTTTCGCACGAGATCCGCACTCCGCTCAACGCCATCATCGGCATGACCGAGCTGGCCTTGGGCAGCGAGACTGAAGAAGAGAGGCACGACTGTTTGGAAGCCGTATCCCTGTCCGCGGACACGCTCTTGGAACTGATCAACGACATCCTGGACTTTTCCAAGATCGAGGCCCGCAAGCTGCGCTTGGAGGCAATTCCCTTCGATCTCAAGGAATGGCTGGGCGACCTGACCAAGGTTTGGGGTCCCCAGTGCCGCGAGAAGGGCATCTCCTTCAGCACCGACTTCGATGCGGAATTGCCGGACCAAATGGTGGGTGATCCCACCCGTCTGCGCCAAGTGCTCTCCAACCTGCTCTCCAACGCCGTGAAGTTTACCGAGGAAGGCGGCGTAACCCTCGCTGTGGGGCTTTCCGGAGATGGGCCGGCCAGCCTTCGCTTCCAGGTCGAGGACAGCGGCATCGGCATCAGTCCCGAGGCCCGGGAACGCATTTTCGAAGCCTTCACCCAAGGCGACGGCTCCACCACTCGCCGTTTCGGCGGCACCGGCCTGGGGCTGGCCATTTCAGCCCACCTGGTCCATTTGATGAAGGGACGCCTCGATCTGGAAAGCGAGGTGGGGCGGGGCAGCATCTTCAGCTTCTCTGTTCCCCTGTCCCGCGCCCGCCGGACCTCCAGCCACCGCATCTCCGACAACGGCCACATTCGTACCCAGGGTCAAGTGGACTTGGAGGATCACGAAGGCTTGCGGATCCTTTTGGCTGAGGACAACCCGGTCAACCAGCGCCTGGCCGTCCGCCTGCTGGAAAAGCGAGGCCACCGGGTGACGGTGGCCGACAATGGCCGCCAAGCCCTGGAGATCTACGAGCAGTGCCGTTTCGATCTCATCCTGATGGACCTTCAGATGCCTGAAATGGGCGGATACGAAGCCACCGAGCGCATCCGCCAGCTAGAGAACGGCCGCTCCAAACACGTTCCCATTGTGGCCTTGACGGCTCACGCTCTGAGGGAGGACCGGGAGCGCTGTTTTGAAGTCGGCATGGACGCCTATCTGTGCAAGCCTTTCAAATCCTCCGATCTGGTCGAAGTGCTGCGCGGACTCACCCAAGCCGCTCCCGTCGCCACTTGATGGAAAGCGCGCTGGTGCGTTGAGCGCAGCGGCCTCCCAGGCACCCGCTCCGGCGCCCTTCGAGAACGGATTATTCGGGCACGGCTCTGCGCATCAGGATGTGGTAGCCGAATTCGGTCTCCACGGGCTCGGGGTAGATTTCACCCGGCTCGATCGCACCCATGGCTTCATCGAAGGCTCCCACCATCCGGCCCTTGAACCACACCCCCAGGTCGCCGCCTTGAGGCCCTGACGGCCCGTCGGAGTGCTGTCTGGCCAGTTCAGCGAATTGAGACGGATCCTGTTGGGCCTGAGCCAGAACTTCCCTGGCTTTCTCCAGCGCCTCTTCCTTGCTGCGCTCGGCCTGAGAGCGCTGCGCTCCTTGATAGGCGATGAGGATGTGGGCTCCGGCCCGCTGTTCCAGCCGCATGCGCCGCACAAAGGCGTATCCGAAGGGCATCTCCAGAGGACCCGACACTTCGCCCACCTGGAGCTGCGTAATGGCGTCCATGATCTCCTGAGGGGCAGGATCGCCCTTTTTCAGCACGCCCATGAAGACGGGCTTCTTGCTTTCGTTGTCGGAGTACCGTTCCACCATCTGCTCGAAGTTGTCGCTGTTGATTTCGGACTTGATTTCCTCGGCCAGCGCTTGGGCTTCCTGCTGGCTGCGGGTGGCCTCGGCCGGCGCCCGGGGAGCTCCTTGATAACCGATCACCAGGGCTTCGGCGCCGAAATGCTCAACTTCAAGCGAATCGCGCCGGATGACGTGGAAGCCGAAGCCGGTCTCCACGGGTTCAGCGGTGATCTCGCCCACTTGAAGGGTCTTCACGGCGGCATCGAACTCGGGCACCATGCGGCCTTCCTGCCAGGCGCCCAGGCTGCCGTCACGGGCCGCCGAGGGGCCGTCCGATTCCTGCCGCGCCAGTTCCTCAAATTTAGACGGATCAGCCTTGAGCTGGTCGATGAGGTCCTGGGCCTTGGCTTTGGCTTCTTCCTTGCTGCGGGTGATCTCCGGCTTGGCCTGTTGAGCGCCTTTATAGGCCACCAGGATATGAGAGCCGGCGAAATCAGCCTGGGGATCGGCTTTGAAAAATTGGTCGTTGCCTTCCTCTTGCTGAGCTGCCACGGCGTCTCCAATGCTGCCTTGGCAGCCTGCCGCCGAGAGCAGCAGGAGCAGAGAGAGCACAATCCTGATTTTGCTATACACGGGGAGTCCTTTCATGCGGGGGTCGGGTGAGGCCGAGCCGCCTCAGCCCGCCTTCGCCGATCCGAATATCGGTTCACAGCCTATTGTCTATTTTGAGCCCTTTGAATTCAAGCGCCTCTCCGGCCGCCGCTCGCGGACGGCCCCCTCCCGGGCTTGTTTCGAAATCCCCCTGTAAACAGGTGTGAACAGAAACCGTGAGAGAATGGTTGACGAATCTGATCCGGCATCGTTTTAGTGAAGAGGACGCGATTGTGAGAGTTCGCTTAAAACATCAGCGGCTGGCCCGCCTTATCGGGCGCAGCCGCATGACGCAGAACCGCTGGGCCATTCGCATCGGGGTCAGCCGATCTTATCTCTCAATGCTGGTCAACGGCCAGCGGCCGTACCCCGGTGGGGAGACCCGGCGGCGCCTGCTCAAGGCGCTGGATGTGCCTTTTGAAGAGCTGTTTGAGGTGGAGAGGCCGCAAGCCGGTCCTCCACGTCAAGGTTTGGCGCGTCCCTGGAGTCTCGGCTCGCAGGCGGACCCTTCATCGCCAGGGACAAGACGAGACCTGAGGAGAAGCTGGACCATGAGACTGTTGGGACAAGACCTTCGATACGCCATTCGGATTCTGAGGCGCAAGCCGGCTTTCGCAGCCTTGGCCGTGGTGACCCTGGCCCTGGGCATCGCCGCCTCCACCACCATCTTCAGCATGGTCAACGGCGTGCTCTTGCGTCCGCTGCCCTACAACCAGCCTCATGAACTGCTTTACCTCACCGAGTTCATGTTTTCCCGAGATCTGCGCGTCTCGGCCGTCTCCTATCCCAACTTCAAAGACTGGGAGCGGAGCAGCAAGACGCTGGAATCGATGGCGGCTTTCGACGGAGATGATTTCGCCGTCATCGACCGCGAAGGACGTCCTCATTCCATCAGCGGAGTCCAGGCCAGCGGAGCCTTCTTCGAGGTCTTGGGGGTTCCGGCGCTGGAAGGCAGGGTCTTCGGTCCCGCCGACGACCGGCCAGGGGCGCCCCCCACGGTGGTCATCAGTTACCGGCTGTGGCAGCAGATGTTCGGCGGCGATTCCGGCTTGGTGGGTCGGACCATCCGCATCGAGGGCCAGGAAACTACAGTCCTGGGCGTCATGCCCCCGGGCTTCCGCTTCAATCTCCTGCAGGACCTGTGGATCCCGCTGCGCAGGGCTGAGAAGGAGGAGGACCGTCCCAACCGCTTCCTGGAAGTGGTGGCGCGCAAAGCCGAGGGTGTGACCATCGAGGAAGTCCGCTCGGAAATGCAGGGCATCGCGTCCCGCCTGGCTCAGCAGTCGCCCATGAGCAACGCCGAGATTCAGGTCAGGGTTTTGCCCCTGCGCGAGGAGAACGTCCAAGATGACGACCGGCTCCTGCTGATCGTCCTGTTGGGCGTGGTTCTCTTCGTGTTGCTGATCGCCTGCGCCAACGTCACCAACCTGGCCCTGGCGCGCTTCGATGTGCGCCGCCGCGAACTGGCCGTGCGGGGCGCTCTGGGTGCCGGCCGCCGACGCCTGATGATCCAGGTGTTGTCGGAGGCGGCCTTTCTTGCCTTGCTGGCGGGCCTGGCGGCGCTCCCCCTGGCTTGGGCCGGAAAGAACGCTATTTATTCCGGCATCGGCGGACTGGGCGAGTTGCCCATTTGGATGACCTTTGACTTCGATTCCAACGTCCTGCTCTTTGCCCTGGGGGTGTCCCTGCTCAGCGGACTCCTGTTCGGACTGGCTCCGGCCTTGCGCTTTTCCCGCATCGACAGCGGCGAGGCCTTGCGCGAGTCTTCGCGGACGGCCGGCTCGCGGCGGGGCCGGCTCCTGGGCCAAGGCTTGGTGGCGGCCGAGGTGGCTCTCTCCATGACCCTGGTCGTGGGAGCGGCGCTGCTCATGCAGGGCTATCTGCACAAGAACACCGTCGATCTCGGGTTCGATCGCCAGGATCTGCTGACTCTCGACATCATTCTGCCTCAAGCCGACTATCCCGAGGAGTCCCAGCGCCAGGAGTTCGCCCGTAGACTGGTGGAGCGCGTGCAAGTCCTGCCGGGCGTCGAGAGCGTGTCCGGAATGTCCTTCAAACCCCTGCTCAGCTTCAACGGCGCCTACTTTCACGCTCAAGGCCATCCCAAAGGCGAAGGCGAAACGCCCGAAGTGGCCCTCTACATGCGGACGCTGCCCGATTACTTCGAAACCTTGGGGACGTCCATCGTCAGAGGACGGCCCCTGGCGGGCTCCGACGGTCCCGACTCACGCAAAGTGGTGGTGGTCAACGAAAGGCTGGCCGAGAAATACTGGCCTGGTGAAGACCCCCTGGGCCGCCGGATCTTCCTGGGCATGAAGCCCACCGACGACGGCTGGTCCACCATCGTGGGCGTGGCTGAGGACGCCAAGATCGCCGGCATCAGAGGCGAGACGTTTCCCGCCATCTACGTTCCCTGGGCCCAATCCAGCGGCTCCCGGCTGGTCTTGGCTATCAAGACCCCCCAGCCGGAATCTCGAACGTTGGTCGACTCCCTGCGCCGCGCGGTTTGGGAGGTCGATCCCAATCAACCCGTGCTCAGTGTTCAGACCATGAGCGACGTCATCAGCCAGGACGAATGGGAGTACACCCTGTTTGGCGTGCTCTTCACCGTCTTCGCCCTGCTGGCGCTGGTGTTGGCCTCGGTGGGGCTCTACGGCGTGGTGGCCTACCTGGTTTCTCAACGGCGGTCCGAGATCGGCATCCGCATGGCTCTGGGAGCCCGCGGAGCCGACGTCCTGCGCATGATGCTGCGGGCCGGACTATGGCCTGCCGTGTTGGGGTTGCTGCTGGGTTTGCTGGCAGCGCTGGGTCTTTCCCAGTTGTTGACAGGTTTCCTGACCGGCGTCAGCGCTACCGATCCCACGACCTTCGCGGCCACCGCCGCGGCGCTGCTGGCGGTGGCCGCGGCGGCCGCATTCTTTCCCGCCCGCCGCGCCACTCGGGTCGATCCGCTGCGCATCCTGCGCTCAGAATGAGGGCTGGCTTGAATTGCAGGCTGCGCAGGAGTGTGCCGGACTTTCCAATCGAGGTCGGCTGTGCTTGAATCGAGTCCATGGCCAACCTTCAGAGCGAACCCAAGAAATACGACGTGGTGGTGATCGGGTCAGGCGCGGGCGGGGGCACTTCGGTGCGGGTCCTGACCGACAAGGGCATCGAATGCGCGCTCATCGAGGCGGGGCCCATGCTCGATCCCTACAGCGAGTTCAAAGAGCACCAGTGGCCCTATCAGGTCGATCATCGGGGAGCGGAAGCGGGCGGCAAGGCCTACTTCGGCAAGGGAAAGCCGTTCGGCTATTTCTCCACCACCAGCGGCGGCTGGGAGTTGGACGGGGAACCTTACACGGTGGGCGACGGCAGCCAGTTTCAGTGGTTCCGCTCGCGCATCCTGGGGGGACGCACCAATCACTACGGCCGCATGTCGTTCCGCTTCGCCGACTATGACTTCAAGCCCTACGACAAGGACGGCTTGGGCTTCAACTGGCCCATCTCCTACGATGACATCTCGCCCTATTACGACAAAGCCGAGGCCTTCATCGGCGTCACGGGATCGATGGAAGGCATCCGCAGCGCCCCGGACGGAGTCTTCCAGCCCCCGCCGCCCCCCAAGGCTCATGAACTGCTCATCAAAAGGGCCTGTGACGGACTGGGCATCCCCTGCATTCCCAATCGCCGGGCGGTCATCACCAAGCCTCTCAACGGGCGGGCTCCCTGCCACTACTGCGGACACTGCAACCGCGGCTGTCTCACCGCTTCGGCCTATTCCTCCAGTCAAGTCGAGATCCTGCCTGCTTTGGAGAAGGGCAATTTGACCATCTACGCCAACTCGATGGCGCGGGAGATCTTGACCGACGAGAGCGGCAAGGTGATCGGCGTTTCCTACATCGACAAGGAGAGCCGCCAGGAAAAGCAGATCCACTGCCGTGTGCTGGTGCTGGCCGCCAGCGCCTGCGAGTCGTCCCGGCTGCTGCTCAATTCCAAATCGCCCCGCTTTCCCAACGGCCTGGCCAACGGTTCCGGCTTGGTGGGACGCTTCCTGATGGACACGGTAGGCTTCTCGATGAGAGGCTATGTTCCCGCTCTGGAAGGACTGCCCCGCTACAACACCGACGGATTCGGGGGCGCCCACCTCTACATGCCCTGGTGGCTGTTCGACGATGCCAGGCTGGACTTTCCCCGCGGCTACCACATTGAGATCGGAGGCGGCTACGGACTGCCGGGCGTAGGCTTCGCAGGAAGCACCCTCGAGCGTCACGGGAGCTTCGGTCAGACCCTGAAAGAGCAGATCCGCAAAGAGTACGGTTGCTTCGTCTATTTCGCTGGACGCGGAGAGATGATCCCCAACAACCTGAGCTACTGCGAGATTGATCCTGAAGTGGTCGATCAATGGGGCATTCCCGTGCTGCGCTTCCATTTCAAGTGGTCCGACTACGAGTGGAAGCAGGCCCGCCATATGGAGAAGACCTTCGCCGGCATCATCGAGGCCATGGGCGGGACTGTCCAGAACCCGCCTCGGCCGGGCGACCGGGGCATTTCGGTGGGAGGAGAGATCATCCACGAGGTGGGCACCGTCCGCATGGGAGACAGCCCCAAAGCTTCGGTGCTCAACGCCTACAATCGAGCCCACGAGGTCCCTAATCTGTTTGTCGTCGACGGGGGTTGTTTTGTCGGCAATCCCGACAAGAACCCGACTCTCACCATCAATGCGCTGGCTTGGCGGGCGGCCGACTATCTGGCCGAAGAAATGAGGAAAGGCAATGTCTGAGCACGTCCAACCGTTCCCTAAACTCAAGAGCCTCTCGCGGCGGGAGATGCTGCGCCGGTTTGCAGCCGCCGTGGTGGTGGCGGGCAATTGCACCTTCAGTCCCGAAGCCGCCCGCCATGTGCACGAGATGGCCCGCCAGTCGCGATCTCAAGCCGGCGACTATGCTCCCAAATTCTTCAAGTCCCACGAGTTCGCCACCCTGCAGCGGCTGACCGAACTGATCATTCCGGCCGACGAGCGCTCGGGGAGCGCCCGCCAGGCCGGTGCGCCTGAATTCATCGATCTGCTGTGCAGCCAGAACGATGAGCTGGCTGATATCTACACGGGCGGTCTGCTGTGGCTTGCACGGGAGGCCCGGAGGGAGTACGGCGATGCTTTTCTCGCTCTGGACGAGGCCAACCAGGTGGCCTTGCTGGAGCTGCTGGCGGCCGAAGTCCGCCGCCTCGACGCGCTGGAAGAGGCCGAGCGGACCGCCGTCTGGGGAGAGAACACCAATTTCGGCGGATTCAGCAACTACCGCAGCGTCCCGGCCGGAAGGCTGGGGCCGGGAGCCCGCTTCTTCGCCTGGCTCAGGCGCATGACCGTCGATGCCTTCTACACCAGCCAGACAGGCATTGCCGACCTCGACTACCGGGGCAACAAGGCCCTCGCCGAATATGCCGTCCCCGTGGAGGTTCTGGAGTACGTGAGGAACCGGGGTGCCGGTCAGTGACGTCCTGGCCCTGCTATCTATTCGCAGCGCAGCGACTCGGCGGGGTGCACCGAGGCCGCGCGGCGGGCGGGCAACAGTCCCGCGCCCAGGCTGACGGCGGTCAACAGCAGGGTGGCGGCGACCAGGGTCAGGGGGTCGTGGGGCTCCAGTCCATAGAGCAGGCTCTCCAGCACCCGGCTGGCAGCCAGGACCGCCGGCACCCCCAGCACTACGGCCAAGCCTGCCAGCCATAGAGTTTCCCGCAAGATCATCCAGAGGATGGCGGGACGGGCCGCTCCCAAGGCCATGCGGATGCCGATTTCGCGCCTTCGTCCAACGACGCCGTATGAGATGACGCCGTAGAGTCCCAGCCCGGCCAGAAAAAATCCCAGCAGGGCGAAAAGGGTGGCCAGGCGCGCTACCAGGCTCTCGCGGCTGATGCTTCTTCCTACGTGAGATTCAAGGGTTGCGATGCCTTCCAGAAGAGGACGTCCAGGCAGTTCCAGGACGCTGCGGCGGATGGCCTCGGACGCCGGACCCTGCGGGCCATTGATGCGCACCTGAGCCGAGAAGACGCTGAAGTCCCACTGCGGCTGGGCCAGGATCATCATGGGCTCGGCCTCAGCCCGCAGGTCATTCCAAAGGGTGTCGCGCGTGACTCCCACAACCTCTAACTCGTCATCTTCCATTTGCAGGCGCAGGTTGAGGGCTGAGGCCCCTTTCAGGTAGCGGCGTTGAAAGGCCTGGTTGACGACGGCCGCCTTGGGGGCACCCTTGCGGTCGGAGTCGCTGAAGGCGCGTCCCTCCAAAACCTCGACACCCAGCGTTTGCAGGTAGCCGGGGGTGACCATGTTGACCTGGACGCGGGCTTCGTTGCCGCCCTCCGGCGAGACGTACCCGGGGACCTCCACCGAGGTGAACATGATCCCTCTGTCGAAAGGAGCCATCCAAGATGCGCTGGCCGAGCGGACCTGGGGCAGTCCCTCCAGCCGTTCGACCAGCTCCCGGGCGGCTTGGACGCGCTGCTCCGAGGGTACGTCGAAACTGATGGTGGCTACCAGCACGCCCGATCGCTGGAATCCGGTGTCGACGCGGGTCAGGTCGACGAGGGTCCGCAACATGAGCCCGGCGCCGGCCAACAAGACCAGCGAGAGCGCCAATTGCAGCGCCACCAGTCCCTTGGCCAGCCGCTGCCGCCTGCGTCCTGGGCCAGTGTTTCGAACGCCTGCTCGCAAGGCGGCCGCCAAGTCGACGCGGGTGCCTTGAAGGGCGGGCAGGAGTCCGAAGAGCAAGCCGGTCAGCAAAGACAGCACGGCCGAGAACGCCAACACGCGCAGGTTGGGCGAAATCTCCAGATGGACGCTTTCGCGGCTCAGCCTCACCATGCCCATCAGCAGCGGACTGGCGGCCCAGGCCAGCAGGCAGCCCAGAGCCCCGCCCGTCAGCGCCAGCAGCGACGACTCGGTCAGCAGTTGAGTCATCAGCCTCATCCGTCCGGCTCCCAGGGCAAGGCGGGTCGTGATCTCCCGCGAACGCAGCGCGGCCCGGGCCAGCATCAGGTTGGCGACGTTGAAGCAGGCGATCAGAAGGAGCAGAAAGCTTACTGCGCTGGTGATGGCCAGAGGACGCTGATAGTGCTTGCGCAGCGTGGTCAATCCGCCGGCCGCATTCTCAACCACGATTTGGCTTTGCGAGAAGTCGACTTCCCGGTCGGCTTCGTCCTGCAGCCCGGCGCTCCGTTCGTCTTGGCGCAACTGCCGGTAAAGGGCAGTCAAGGCCTGCTGGGCTTGAGCTTCACCGACCCCTTGCTGAAGCCGCCCCATGACCGAGAAGAAGACCAGAGTGCGGGCCTCTTGGTAGCGCTCGGGGATAAACTGCTCCAGCGGCACCCACACTTCGGTGCCCTGACCCGGCGATATCCCGGTGAATTCAGGGGGCATGACGCCTACGATCTCGAAAAGCGAGCCGTCCACTTCGATCAGGCGTCCCAGCGCCGAGTCGCTGCCGCCGAACTGCCTTTGCCAGTAGGAATAGGCAATGACCGCCGAGCCCGCGGGTGCGTCCCGGTCGTCGGACTCGCCGCGGGTGAAGCGCTCCTCGTCCTGGCGGGTGAAGAAGCGTCCTCTCAACGGACGCAAACCCAGGATCTGAAAGAAATCGCCGGTGACTCCCTCGGCCTGCACCCCGGGCAGCCGCTGCCCGTCCAAAGCGGCTCGCGCCAGACTGGGCCCGGTGACGGCCATGAGCCCTTCCAACACCGTCTGGCGCTCGCGCATCTCCTCGAAGACGGCGTAGGAAATGAGGGCGAAGCCGTCGGGCTGTTTAGGAGTCAGGGTGATCAGCCGCCAGGGATCGCGCACTTCTAAAGTCTGCAGCAGCACGGCGTCGGTGACGGTGAAGACGGCGGTGTTGGCGCCGATCCCCAGCGCCAGGGTGAAGACCACAATGGCCGCAAAACGCGGATTGCGGCGGATCATTCGAAAGGCAAAAACCAGGTGTGACAAGATCCCCTCCCTTTTGCTGTCTTCCCTGTCGCAAAAGACATCGGCCCAGGACCGATTTTGCAATTAGACGAGGGGAGCAGGCCTTTTAGTTGGTTTTTCTCAAAGAGGACGCCGCCGCAGGCTCGAAGACCCGCGGCGGCAGGTGGGGATCACGGCGCGGTGCTGGAGCCGCTGCGTCCGAGGATGGGCACCCCAAGTGGTTCAATACCTGAGCAAGCGGCTACGCTGACACGAGGAGCCCCTCAAGATGCGCAGCATTGGCCACCCAGCCCATCCAAGATTCCCTGACTTGCGCAGGAGCTTTCACTTCGTAACACCCCAGCCCTGAGCCCAAGTGCGCGTCCTTGAACGGTCGGGGGGGCGGGGCTCGCATCGCGTCGAACAAGGCGATACACCGCTCGCCGCCCCCCATCCGGGCGAAGCCGGCCATTGACTAGCGCAGCTAGAGGCGATACGCCGCTCGCCGCCCCCCATCCCGGCGAAGCCGGCCATTGACTGGCGCAGCTAGCCGGCCATTAACTGGCGCAGCTAGCCGGCCATTAACTGGCGCAGCCAGGCTAGAGGGAGCGCCAGTTGTCGAGTTGCTGCATCAGGGGGTCGACTTGAGGCGTCAGGTCGAGACGGTACTTGCCTCCGCTTGGGGTCTTGACTGAGATCCACAGTTCCTCGGGGATCTGGCGCAGCATCTCTTCCAACTGACCGCTGAGGTCTTTGGCGTTGAGATAATCGCTCTTTTTGCGGGCTTTCTTGGCCGTGCGTATGGCTTGTTTGACATTGTGGCGGAAGGCCTTCCAGTGGCGCTTGAAGTATTCCTCTTCCACCTTGCCGGGTTCGCTGCGCACCCACACCGAATGGTTCTCAAAGCCCTTTTTCTGGTCGATTCCCGTCACTGAGCCGTCGTCGTTGACCTTGTAGGCGAAGTCGGTGACCAGGAGCAGACGGCGCTGGTAGTACTGGTCCATCTCGGTCAACACGCGCTCGTACTGATCGAGCAGGCGCTCGGCGGCCAAGGCGGCGTTGAGGTAGTGCTCGCCCCGTTTTTCCAGCTCCAGCCGGCGCTCCACCTGGGCCTTCTCTGTTTTCAGCGAGTCCAGCCGCGCCTGGGCCTGACGCTGTTCGGCTGAGGCCTGCTCGCGCAAGTGGGCGTAGCGGGCTTCCACCTGCTGCTTGGACTGGCGGGTGCGGGAATGGCTCTGGCGCTCATTGGAGAGGGCCTGTTCCAACCCGTCCACTTCGCGGTCGAGGGCGCTGATGCGGTGCGTGGAGGCTTGCAGGTCGCGTCCCAGGCGGCTGTTTTCTTCGCTCAGATGGTCGATTTCCTTCCCCCGTTCGTTGGCCAGCTTTTGGGCTTTGACCTGCCAGACGTGGGAGTCCCAGGCAAAATCAGCCGTCACCCGGGCGAACTTGGCCAGGTCGGCGTCCAGATAGCTCTCGGGGTTCTCGGGGTCGATCCCCATTTCCTCAAAGCGCTGGGCCAAGGAGGGCGGCAGGGTGTGATAGGGGTAGGCCTTAAAAAAAGCGTGGACGGTGGCCAGCGGCACCAGCTTGCTGGAGTCCACGTCCAAATAGCTGTCGGGCCGCTCGGGATTGATGCCCAGCCCGCTCAGCGTCTCGCGCATGGGCTCGGAGAGGCTGTGCCATTGGTAGTGGTTGAGGAAGTCGGTGACCAGGCGCTGGGCATCCTGGCCGCGCAGCCGGGCCGTCTCGAAGGCCTCGTCGCGCTCTTTGCGGGCTTGGTCCAGTTGCTGTTCCAAATCCTGGAATGCGGTGGCCTCGGTGGGTTCGTCGGCAGACGCCGACTCGGGTCCTGCTGGCTCGCTCTGGCAGGCCAGCATGAGCATCAGGACCGCCATCAGCGCCGCGTAGAATCCGCCTCGCGGCATTCTCCACGATGAGGGGGCTTCAGCCGTCCGACGCAGGTCTGGGACTGAGGTGGTGGGATTTCGGCGCTCGTGCCGGTTGGTCTGGGGGATGTCCTGAAATGCCATCGGTCATGCTCCTTGATATGTGCTCTCTAGGGCTCGCTGGCTTCCCCGATGGCTGACTCTTAGGAGCGCTCCTGTTTAGTTTGGTCACCGGACCGGGGGCAAGAGTTCCAGGCATCGTTAGATTTTTCCAGGCTGGGCCGCGGACTCACTCCCGGGGGGTGAGCAGGAGTTTGGACTGGGAGCGGTCTTCTACCTGAGAGCGTGAGAAGAGGAGGGGGAAGTATTCTCCGTTGGCCCAGGGGAGGAAAAGGTCGCCGTAGTGAGGACTGGAGGGGTCACCTGACTGGCCCGGCGAGTTGGTGGCCAGCGAAGCGTCCCAGTCGGAGAGGTCGGCGATAATGCGGAAGGTGGCGCCCGAGGTCTGGTTGTCGTTGCCGGTGGTCATGTTGACGGTGTGGCGGCTGCCTCCCCGCGGCAAGACGCCGTGATTGAATTGCTCGGCCAAGTCCCTGCGCAAGGCTTTGCTGAGGGGATGGGCGATCTGCACGTGGTGCAGGTCGGGACTTCCGTAGCGCCACTGCGAGAAATCGTCTCCCATACGCTTGGCCAGCTCTCGCAGTGCTTGGCTCAGGGCAGAAAGCAGCAAACGATCGCGGGCCCCAACGGGATTGGCGCCCAAGTCGGGATGAGGCTCTGTGACCCATCGCAGTGTCTGGAAGAGATTGGGCGGCCCCAATTCCTTGATGAGTTCGGGATAGAGACTCTTGGCGAGCCGGGCGCGCAGGTCTCGTTCGAAGAGGGCGTAGACGGCGGCGGCTTGGGAATCAGCCGTCATCCGATAGTCCCAATCCTTCAGGGCCTCCAGTGCCCTCTGCCAGTTGGGGGTGCTTTGGTCAGCCTGCGACGGCGAATCTCCGGCCGCCTCCAGCAAGAGGGGAGTGAGTTGGCGGGCGGGGATGCTCAGATAGTCCAACTGCAGGTCGCGCATCTGCTCGAGTCCCAGCTTTTGGGAGCCGGAAAGCACCTCCTCCAGCCGCTGGCGGCGGAAGGGTTCGGCCCATCTCCATCCCACCAGCGGACGGTAACCCTCGGGCAGGTTGTTTTCGTTGGCTGTCGCCAGGAAGCCCGAGGACGGATTGGAGTCGTGGGGCAAATCGAGCACGGGCAGGTAGCCATCCCACTCGTAGCGTCCGTCGCCGGGGACGGGAAGCAGCCCGTTCCAGTTGGGACGGCGGGGCGTGATGCCGGTGGCCTGCCATCCGATGTTGCCCTCCCGGTCGGCCCACAGCATGTTCTCGGAGGGGGTGAGGAAGTAGCTACAGGCCTGGCGAAACTCCTGCCACGACTTGGCCTGGCCCATGCGCAGCGAAGCCAGGTAGGGAGCCGTGCCTTTCTCCAGCCAGGCCGCCCGCAGAGCATAGGCGCGGCGGTTTTGGGGGTCCTCGAAAAGCACGGGTCCGTGTCGGGTGAACTTGAGCTCGACGCGCCTCGATTCCTGGCCTTTGACGGGAACGACCTCCTCCTCGACCCGCATCTCTTCCCAGCCCTGACCGTAGCGGTAGCGCAGAGGGTCTTCGGGGTGGGTCTCGTAGACGTAGAGATCCTCCTGGTCGACGCTGAAGATCGTCAGTCCCCAGGCCCCGTGCTCGTTGTGTCCGATGGAGACGCCTGGAAGGGCCGGTTCGCCGCCCCCGATGACGTTCCATCCGGGAGCGTTGAGATGGACGAAGTAGCGCAGCGAAGGGGCCTGCAGGGAGCGGTGGGGATCGTTGGCCAGGAAGGCGGCTCCCGTGGAGCTGCGCTCCGGCGTAATCGCCCAGTTGTTGCTTCCCCGCTCTAACTCGCGCTGGCGGGCCGCAGTGGATAGAAACTCCAGGGGCCATTCCGCCGCTGCCCCGCGGGCCTCCGGGTCTGGCTCTTGAGAGCGGGCCTCGGGATCAACAACGTCCCGGGGAAGAAACCGGGGACGTCGGCGGGAAGCCCGGTAGAGCCCCAAGATCTCTTCCTTGATGACTGCCAGATCGATCCCCTCCGGCGCTGTCAGTTCGGGGTCGGGCGGATCGAAGTAGGCAAATTCCTTCACAGCCTCGCTTCCGGCCTTGGCCACGGCTTGCGCCAGTTCCACCTCCAGGCCGGCGTTGCGGAAGAGGCCGTTGTGGCGCGAAACCACGACTTCGGGCGTCCACGGCCCCGGCTCGATGCCCAGCAGCCTGAATTCCATGGGGAGCTCTTCAGGACGGCTCAAGGCTCGGTCGACGTAGGCGTTGACGCCCTCCACGAAGGCCCGGATGATCTCCCGGCCCTGAGGATGGTAGTGGGCCATCTCCTCCTCGATGTCCACCCGCAGGCGCAGCAGCCGCGCGCCCTTGTCCTGCTCCAGAAAGCGCTTTCCAAAGACCTCGCTGAGGGTTCCGGTAGCCATCCGTCTCCATATCTCGAATTGGAAGAGCCGGTCGCGGGCGGCATTGTATCCCTGAGCGAAGAAGAGGTCGTGCTGGTTGGAGGCGTAGATGTGGGAAACGCCCCAGGGATCTGTCATGATCTCCACCGGCGCAAGCAAGCCTTGGGCTGTCAGCGTTTCAGCCGGACTCTCCTCCCGCTGGCCGCAGGAATGCCCCGCCAGCAAGAGCGCCACCATGCCGAGGAACCCAAGAAACCGCCTGCCCAGATGCTTCATGGCTGTTATCTTAGCCGACCGTTTTTGCTTTGCAAGGAGAAAGGCAGGATCTTAACGGGGGCGGACGCTACAATAGGATAGATGCGCGTGGCCGTTCTAAAGCCTTCTGACCTGCAACGCCTGGAGCCCGTCTTCGACCAGGAGATCGAGTGCTGGAAGCGCGAGCTGCACTGGGACTTCCGTCCTTCGGCTCAATTGATCCGCAAGTTTGTCCGTTCTCAGAGCTTGCCCGGCTACGTGCTGGAAAGCGGTCGGGGAGACGTAGTGGGCTACACCTACTACATCGCCAATCACCCGGTCGGATTCATCGGCGATCTCTTCATGTCCGACCGTCATTCCAGCCTGGAAGGGTACCAGGAGCTCCTGAGCGCCGCCTTCGAGGCCTTGACGGGACATCCGCGGGTGGAGCGCATCGAGTGCCAGATCATCCCCTTCAATCAGTCTCTGGAGAGTCTCTTCGAGGCCCGCGGATTCCGGGCCTTGCCCCGCTATTTCCTGACCTATGACCTGCGCGCACAATCCGAAGAGGAGGTGGGAGAGGCGCGGGGCTTTCAGGTCGAACGGTGGCAGCGCCGCTTCTTTGAATCGGCGGCCCGGACGGTTCAGGACAGCTACCGCTCCTCGCCTGACTTTCATCTCTGCTTTGACTACCAGTCGCTGGAGGGATGTTCGCGCTTCCTGCGCAATCTCATCGACAATCCCGGCTGCGGAACCTTTCAGCCCGGAACCAGCTTGGTGGCCTTGGACGAGCACAGCGAGATCTGCGGCGTGGTGGTGACCAGCCTGATTTCTCCCGAAACGGGAATGATTCCTCAAATTTCAGTGCGGCGCGACTGGCAGGGACGGGGCGTGGGCAGCTACCTGATGCGCCGCTACTTCGCCATGGCGCGCCGTCAAGGACTCAAGCGCGTCACCCTCTCGGTGTCGGCCGCCAACCAGGGCGCCTACCGCCTCTATGAGCGCATGGGCTTCGAGGTGCAGAAGACCTTTCACGCCTTTCTCTGGACCCGGGAGGCCGCCGCTAACAAAAGCCGCGCTGCGAAGAGCGGATGAACTCCTCCAAGCGCCGCACCCGGGGAGAATCGATCTTTCCCAAGCGCTGCAGGCGAACCTCCAGCGCTGAGTGGTCGGAAAAGAGAATCCGGTAGGCTTCTTTGAGCGGCTTCAGTTGGGAGGCGTTCAGCCCCGCCCTGCGCAGCCCCACCAAGTTGAGGGCGCGGGTGCGTGCCGGAATGCCGTCCACCAAGCAATAGGGCAGGACGTCCTGCACGACCTTGGCGTTGCCTCCCACCATTGAACGGCGCCCGATGCGCGTGAACTGATGGATCACAACCCCACCCGAGATGAAGGCGTGATCGCCGATCTCGATGTGGCCGGCCAGACAGACGTTGTTGGCAATGATCACTTTGTCGCCCAGCAGGCAGTCATGGGCCACGTGGACGTAGGCCATCAGGTAGTTGCCGTCGCCGATGCGGGTGGCCTCGCCCGAGGAAGCCCGGTGCAGGGTCGCTCCTTCGCGGATGACATTGTCGTCGCCGATGAAGAGATGGGTGGGACGCTCCTTGAATTTGAGATCTTGAGGCGCGCCTCCCAGAACCGCGCCTTCGTGGATTTGATTGCGGTCCCCCATGCGGGTGTAGCGCTTGAGCACGGCGTGAGCGGCGATGCGGCAGTCGCGGCCGATCTCGACATCAGCTTCGATGACGGCGTAAGGGCCGACCCGCGTTCCCCTCCCCAATGTGCAGGACGAATCGACCAGCGCTGTTGGATGGATTTCCGGAGTTTTGGAATGCTGAGTCATGGGCTATTTTCAGCCGCCCGAGTTTGGGGAGCGGCGTCTTTTCTGTCATGATGGTAACGCACATCGAAAAGCTGCGTCTGCCCATTCTTGGCAGACATTCCCTGGAGAATCATATCGATGAAATTGAAAGATAAAAGAGCCATTGTCACTGGAAGCACCAAAGGCATCGGACGGGCAATCGCTGAAAGTCTGATTAAGGAGGGGGCCAAGGTGGTCGTTTCCGCGCGTACCGCCGAAGAGGTGGAAGCGACCGTCAAGCAACTCAACTCCCTCAGCCCGGGATCGGCGGCGGGACGTGTTTGCGATGTCCGCGACGCCGAGCAGGTCAAGGCCCTGATCGAGTTCGCGTTGGCCGAGTTCGAAGGACTGGAGATCCTGATCAACAATGCCGGCCTGGGCATCTTCAAGAACGTCGAAGAGCTTAGCGTAGGGGAATGGCGTACGACTCTGCAAACCAATCTCGACAGCCTCTTTTACGGCTGCCACTATGCCCTTCCCCACCTCAAAAAGCACGACAACAGCTTTATCATCAATATCGGCAGCTTGGCCGGCAAAAACGCCTTTCCGGGCGGGGCCGCCTACAATGCCTCCAAGTTCGGCCTGATCGGCTTTTCCGAGGCCCTGATGCAGGAAGTCCGCCACGACGGCGTGCGGGTGGCCTACGTGATGCCGGGCAGCGTCGAGACTTGGTTCCGGGGCAGCGCTCCGGCAAGCCACAGTTGGAAGCTGTCGGCCCAGGACGTGGCCGACGTGACTCTCGACACGCTCAAGCGGGATCCGCGCTGCTTGACCAGCCGCATTGAGATGCGTCCTTCGCGGCCGCCCAAGAAGTAAGGGCCAGGCGAGCCTCTCCAAAGTCTGAAACTTGCTGGGCTCAATCGACGTATTACACCTGTAGAAACACGATGCGCAAGGACAAAGAAACATGGCCGCACGATGAAACTCGAAGAGTCGATTTGGATCTGAAAACAGCGTAGGGGTTGTAATGCCTTGACATCCAAGGTTTTGATCATAGATTACGAAGTGAGATTATTTGGAGGTTTAATCCATGCAACGCATCACAGAGTTCCTTTCCTCTGGCAAAGGACTTACCTTCTTGGCGGTTTTCGCCGCCCTGAGCCTGGGCTTGGTGCTGGGACCTATCGTCTCAGAGCAGGTCTGGAGCTATCAGGACGTTCATCCGGTTTCCCTGCTTGAAGTCAGCGATACGGGCGGATCAGTATCCGTGGCCGACGCGGCTTCGCTTTCCAAGGGATTCCGTAAAGTCGCCAAGAGTTTTGAGCCCTACGTCGTCAACATCCGCTCCCGCACGCTTCCGGACCGCCGGGCCCGCTCCGAGGAACAGCAGCAGATGCCGGAGTTTTTCGAACGCTTTTTCGGCGGTTCCCCGCCTCAGCCCCAGGAGCAGCGTTCCCTGGGTTCGGGAACCATCGTTGATCCTAAGGGCTATGTCATCACCAACTCCCATGTGGTCACCAGCATCGATCGCCGCGGCCAGCGGCATCCCGCCGACCGCATCGAAGTGATCCTCTCCACCGGCAAGACTTACCGCGCCGAGGTGGTGGGATTCGATGAGGTCGTCGACATCGCCGTACTCAGGATCAATCCCGATGGGGATTTGCCCGCCGCCACCATCGGCAGCACCAAGGACGTCCAGATCGGCGACTGGGTGCTGGCCATCGGCAGCCCCTTCGGCCTTGAGCAGACCGTTACCGCCGGCATCATTTCCGCCAAAGGACGCCCCGGCGACCGTTTTGGTTCCATGGCCAATCTCTTCGGAGACTACCTCCAGACCGATGCCGCCATCAATCCCGGCAACAGCGGAGGACCCTTGGTGGACATGAACGGTCGGCTGATTGCCATCAACACCTTCATTTCCACCCGCTCGGGCGGTTCTCAGGGAATCGGATTCGCCATTCCCTCCCATGTCTTCGTCAACGCCTACAACCAGCTTGTGCGTGACGGACACATCGAGCGGGGATTCATCGGCATTTCCATGAATACCACTCCCATGACGCCTGAAATGGCCGACTACTTCGGTGTCTCCGGTGATGACGAAGACGGCATCAAGGACGGTGACGGCGTCATCGTCACCGAGTTGATCGACGAATCCGGCAATCCGGACGCCGAGAGCGGCCCGGCGGCAAAGGCCGGCATTCAGGCCGAAGACGTGGTCGTCCAGATTGGAAACCGCGAAATCGAGACTCCTTTCGACCTCCGCTCAGCGGTGGCGACCACACCGCCCGGTGAGGAACTTGCCGTCACCGTGGTGCGCAAGGGCCAGGTCCAGACCTTCGAGGTCGAGCTGGCGCGACGTCAGTTTGAGGAGCAGGCCCGCGAAGAAAGCCGGTCCCTGAGCTTCGAGGACCGACCCCAGCCCGAACCGGAGCCCAAAGAGATTGGGCTCTACTTCGAGACGGTGACCGACCAGCAGGCCGAGCAGATTCAGTTGGCCGACAAGGAGGGCCGCGTCATCATCGAGGATGTGGTGCCCGGAAGCCTGGCCGATGAAGCCGGCTTGGACCGCGGACTTATCATCAGCCAGGTCAATGGGCAGACCATGAACAACGCCGACCAGTTCTTCAGCACCATTAAGGGACTGGAGTCAGGCGCCCCGGTGGTGCTGCGCATCGTGCAGCCCAACCCGCAGGGGACAAACACGGTCGCCTATACCTCCTTCAAAAAGCCCTAAACGGCTTTCATCAGTTCTCCGGATCAGCCGGTCGCTGCGGGCAGCCTTAAGGCGCCGCCTTCAGCGGCCGGCTTTCTTTTGGGTTCAAAAAGTCTCGACTTGGGCTTCGGCTTGGGCCTCTTCCACCATGGCCTCGATATCAAGGCCCGATTCGATTTCGCGGATGCGGCGGTACTTGGCCCGTGTCTGGGGATGATCGGGGATGAAGAGCGTGCAACAGTCCTCTTCGGGCTCGATGGAGATCTCGTAGGTGCCGATGCGGCGGGCCTGGTCGACGATCTCCTGCTTGTCGAATCCCACCAGCGGGCGCAGGACAGGCCGTTTGGAGGCGCTGTCGATGACGGTCAGGTTTTCCAGGGTCTGGGAGGCCACTTGGCCCAGACTTTCTCCTGTCAGCAGTACCCGGGCCCGCTTGCGCCAGGCAACGCGTTCAGCCAGCCGCAGCATCATGCGCCGGTAGAGGACCACCCGGGCCGAGGCCGGCGAAGCGGCCACGATGCGCCGCTGACATTGGGCGAAGGGAATCATGAAGAGCTGCGAATGTCCCTGGTAGCGGTTGAGGACGCCGACCAGCCTCCTCACCTTTTCCTGGGCCTCCAAGGTGGTGTGGGGGAAGCTGTGGAAATGGACGAAGATGACACGGCATCCCCGGCGCATCATGCGGTAGGCGGCCACTGGAGAATCGATGCCGCCTGAGAGCAGGCCCACTGCCTTCCCCGCAGTCCGGGCCGGAAGTCCCCCGGCGCCGCGTTCCTTGCGAAAGTAGATGAAGGCGTAGTCTTCAACGAATTCCAGGAAGCAGGTCAAGTCGGGATCTTCGAGACGCACCTCCTTGCCGCACTTGTGCTGCAGATAGGCGCCCACCTGGCGGTTGATCTCGGGAGTGGGCAGGTCGATGGAATGGGGAGTGCGGCGGGCCTCGATTTTGAACGACTCGAAAGTGCGTCCTTGCACCAACTTCCATAGATCTTGCTGCAGCCCCTTGATATCCTGTTGCGAGCCCCAGGCTGGAGAGCAGGTGGCGATGCCGAAGACGTTGAGGCTGCGCCCCAGGGCCTCTTCCACATCCGCGTCGGCGCCCAGCCGCACCGCGACGCGGCCGGAAAGGCGAAAGACGGAATGATTGGAAATACCCTTGAGGGCGCGCTTCAGGTTTTCACGCAATGCGATTTCAAAAGAACGTCGATTGTGCCCCTTGAGGGTGATTTCGTTGTACCGGCAAATCAAATAGCGCTGCATCAATCTCCAGATTATACGGACTGGGGGCTGGCGCACGAGGTCCTGGCTGAGGAGAATGGCCATCGTTGTTCGTTAGCATCTTGTAGCGAGCTGCCTCATAGCGCCGAGAGCGCAGGGGCAACTGACCCGGGCCGCTGATCATTTGACTTGTGTTGTGAGTCGGTTGGCCGCTGAGTGGTTCTAGAGGGTTGGCACGGGACGTCTGATTGGGGGTGGCGGGATCTCCGCCAAAGGTCAATTTTTAAGGAGACGGCTTCATGAAGAGGTTGGCAATCGTAGTCGCATTGGTTCTGTGTATGGGTTGGATTCAGGCCGAAGACCTGACCATTGACCAGATCATGGAAGGAGAAGACTTTGTTGGCGTGTCGCCTTCCGACGTCCGCTGGCAAGGGGACTCGCGCGCGCTCTTTTTCAGTTGGCGCGAACCTGGAGGCGAGGATGAAGGCCTCTACCGGGCCGCCTGCGACGAGGGGATGCCGGTCCGCCTCAGCGAGGATGAGGAAGACTCGGCATGGCCTCGGCGGGGCGAGTGGGATGAGCCTCGCAGCCGCTTCCTGTCGGAGGTGGAAGGCGACATCGTTTTGCTTTATCCGGACGGCAGCCGCACCACCCTCATCGAAACCCGCGGCCGGGAAAGCCGTCCCCGTTTCAGCCGGGATGGAAACAGCGTCTACTTCGAACGCGACGACAATCTCTTCTCCCTTTCGCTCGAGGAAGGCGGGATCCGTCAGATTACCGACTTCCGCCAAGGCGACGGACCCAAGGAAAAGGAATCCAAGGGCAACCGCAAGTTTCTGGAGGAGCAGCAGGAGAAGCTCTTCGAAGAGTTTTCGGGAGAGCGAAAAGAAGAGCGGGAAAAACGTGAGGCCGAGCGTCAGGAACGCGATGCGCGGGCTTTCTTCATCGGACGGCGGGCCAATTTGGCGGCTCTCTCCCTTTCCCCCGACGAGCGCTACGTGGTCTTCCGTTGGAGTCGCTCTGACAACGACTCTCAGCGCACCGAAGTGCCGGAGTTTGTGACCGAAGACGGTTTCACGGGCCAACTCAACGCCCGTTCCAAGGTGGGCGAGCCGCAGGGCGAGTCGAAGGTCGGCATCTACACTGTCGAGGACGGCCAGATTCGTTGGTTGGAGGAACTCAAGGACATGGCCTTCGTCGTGGGTCCGGAGTGGAACGATTCCGGCGACAAGGCCGCCGTATGGGCGCTCTCTTCCGACTTCAAGGAGCGCTGGATCTACGTTATCGAACCTGAAACGGGTCAGCTCACCATGGCCGATCATCTGCGCGACGAGGCCTGGATCGGAGGCCCGGCCTTCAATTCCTTCGGCTGGGTGCCGGGCGCTGAGGACGAACTGTGGTTCATCTCCGAGCGCGACGGCTGGTCTCACCTCTACCGGGTGGGATGGCAGGGCGAAGGACTGCGGCAGTTGACCAGCGGCGCCTGGGAAGTGCACGGCGTGGAACTTTCGCCCGACAAGCAGTGGTTTTTGCTCAACAGCAGCAAGGAAGACCTGGGACAGCGTCACCTCTACCGCCTGTCCTTGGACGGAGGAGAGCTCGTGCGCCTGACCGAGGGAGTAGGCCGCTTTGACGCCACCGTTTCTCCAGACGGGTCGCGTCTGGCGGTGGTCTTTTCCTCCTCCAACCAGCCTCCCGAGCTTTTTTGCGGCCCCTCCGATCCCGGAGCCGAGCTGCGCCGCCTCACCGATTCGACTCTGGCCGGATTTGAGAGCTATGACTGGCGGGAGCCGGAGATCGTCTCCATCCCAGCCCGCGACGGCGCCCAGGTTACGGGACGCTTCTACAAGCCCGAAACGGCGGCTGCCGGAAATCCAGCGGTGATTTTCGTGCACGGCGCCGGCTATCTGCAGAACGCCCACCGCTGGTGGTCGAGCTACTACCGCGAGTACATGTTCCACAACTTGCTGGCCGACCACGGCTACCACGTCCTCGACCTTGACTACCGGGGCAGCGCCGGCTACGGACGGGACTGGCGCACCGGCATCTACCGCCACATGGGCGGCAAGGATCTGACCGACCAGGTCGACGGCGCCCGCTGGCTCATCCAAGAGCACGCTGTCGACCCGGCCCGCATCGGCATCTACGGCGGCAGCTATGGGGGATTCATCACCCTGATGGCCATGTTCACCGAACCCGAGGTGTTTGCCGCCGGTGCCGCTCTGCGTCCTGTCACCGACTGGGCCCACTACAACAACTTCTACACTGCCCGCATTCTCAACCTGCCTCAGGACGACGCCGAGGCCTACGAACGCAGTTCCCCCATCTACTTCGCCGAGGGTCTGGAGGGAGCCCTGCTCATCTGCCACGGCATGGTCGACACCAACGTCCACTTTCAGGACACGGTCAGGCTGGCTCAGCGCCTGATCGAGCTGCGCAAGGAAAACTGGGAGGTGGCCATCTATCCCGTCGAGGGACACGGTTTTCAGAACGCGACCAGTTGGGCCGACGAATACAAGCGCATCTACAAGCTCTTCGAGGAGAACCTCAAGACCAGCGTCCCCGCCGCGGCCGGCGATTGAGCAAGGCCGGGTGCCGCTCACAAACCTTGTCCCTCGGACGAGTTGAGGCGGCTTTCGGGCCGAGAAGCGCCCTTCGCCGTTCACCGAGGCTTGCCCGCCGCTCGCCGATGTTCTCTTTTGCCTGTCCGTCCTGCGTCGTAAAGTAGAGACTGACCGGACAAGGAGAACGACATGAACCTAGAAAGCAACGACGTTTCCCCGCAGAGAAGGGCTCTGGGCCCCCTGATCGGGGGACTGATCTTAATCGCCCTGGGACTGGCCCTGTTCTTCGACACCATCAATCTGTGGGAGTTCGAGGACGTCTTCAGATTCTGGCCGCTGGCGCTGGTGGGTCTGGGGCTCTCCAAACTCATCTCGCCCCAAAAGGACGATGACCGCCGCGGCGGACTCTGGCTGGTCGGCATCGGCGCCTGGCTGCTGGTTCCCTCGCTGCGCCTTTTCGACTTGGGTTGGGAAGACTCCTGGCCGCTCATCCTGATCGTCATCGGACTGCTCATCATCATCCAGTCCCTCTTGATCGATCGCCGACTGGGAGCAAACTCATGAACGCCCGTCAAGCATCCATCCTGAGTCCTCAACTCGTGCTGGGCTTCTTCGTGGTCTTGGCCGGAGTGATGTTCACCCTCGACAATCTCGGCTATGACCTGGCTCTGGACTACCTGCGCTACTGGCCCGTGGTGCTGGTCGTCCTGGGAACCCTGTTCGCTTTGCAGGCAGACCAAATGCCGGGCCGGCTGGGCGGATTAGTCCTGGCCGTCCTGGGCTTCGTCCTGCTCATCAACGAGTACTTCATACTGCGTCTCGACCTGTGGGAATTGTGGCCGCTGGTCCTTGTCTTTGCAGGCGGCCTTCTCATTTGGCAGGCTGTGGAGCGTCGCCATGACCGTCCCGCCTCCGTCAATGCCGAAGATTGGGTTAGATCCGTGGCCGTCTTGGGGGGTGTTGAAAAGGCCAGCGCCAGCAGCGATTTTCAAGGCGGCGAACTGACCGTCTTCATGGGGGGCATCGAACTCGACCTGCGCCAGGCTCAGATCATGGCCGAAGAAGCTGTGGTCAGCGTCTTCGTCATGTGGGGAGGCATCAACATCCGCGTCCCCGAAGACTGGACCGTGGTTGTGGAGGGGGTGCCTTTCATGGGCGGATACGCTGACAAGACCCGCCAGCCCCGCGAAGATGGAATCAAGCAGCGGCTGATCGTGCGGGGCACGGTCATCATGGGCGGCGCCGAGATCAAGAACTGACAGCGAGAAGGCCGTCTCCATCATGCAAATCTTGCAATACCGTGGATTAGGGCTCTACCTTCTGGCCTGGACGCCTTTAGCAGGATTGCAGGTGCTGTTGCTGTCGGCTGGAGGCATGGGATGGTTCCAGGCATTGGCCGTGGGACTGCCTCTGGCCTATGTTTACGCCTTTCCCTGCTTGTCAGCTTGGTATCTGAGCCGCACCCATCCCCTGGACGGGGGGCGCATTTTACGTTGGCTTCTCACCTTCTCGGGCGCTGCCCTGCTCACCAGCTCTTACTGGATTTTCGTCGGACGCCTGTGGTCTTCGCTGCTCGATGAACTTACCCCACTGCAAGGAACAGCCGCCCTCTACCGGGGCCAGCAGTTGCCCTTGTTCATCGTGGGCGTCTTTCTATTCGGCCTGGTGACCGCCGCTGCCTATTTGATCGGTGCCCTGGAGAAGTCTCGCCAGTCCGACCGGGAAGCCCTGGAAATGCGCCTGTTGGCTCAGCAGGCTGAACTGCAGGCCCTCAAGTACCGCATCAATCCTCACTTTCTCTTCAACAGCCTCAACTCGGTCAGCGCCTTGACCCGCTCCGATCCGGCCAAGGCCCGGCGAATGTGCCTGCTGCTGGCGGGATTCCTGCGCAAAAGCCTCAAGCGGGGAGCCGAGGAAACCATTCCTCTGGGCGACGAAGTGGAACTCACCGGCGAGTACCTCTCCATCGAGAAGATCCGCCGTCCTGATCTTGACTTCAGTCTGGGCATCGATTCCCGGGCCCTGGCCGTCCCCGTGCCCGCCCTCATCCTTCAGCCGCTGGTGGAGAACGCCGTCAAGCACGGCATTTCCCAACTCCTCAAGGGAGGGACCGTGACGGTCGTCGGCGAACTGCATGAGGGGCGGCTTTACCTGTGCATCGAAAATCCTTACGATCCTGAAGCCACACGCCCCGGCGGCACGGGACTGGGACTCAAGGCGGTTGAGAAGCGCCTGCAATTGACATCCGGCGAAAAGGCCTCCCTGAGGGTTCGTCGGCGCGACGGAGTCTTCCGGGTTGAAATGACGCTTCCTGCGGGAGATGCGGTCGTGGCCCCGCAAAAGGAACCCGTGAGAAGCCGTTGGTGAGGCCACGGCGGTCAGCTGCGTGGTTTTGTATCGAGCATGGAGGCGGAGACAGGCCAACGGCCAAGCAGGGCGCAGGGGCCAGGTAGCTTGGAAGGCCAGTTGGCTTGGTTCGAAGGGACAGTGCTATGAGTTCAAAAAACCAGGAGAAGAAGGCCTTACGAGTCGTGATCGTCGACGACGAGAAACTGGCCCGTCAAGCCCTCTTGGCGGAACTCGAAGACCATCCACAAGTGGAAGTGGCGGCTTGCTGCGCCAACGGATTCGAGGCTGTCAAGGTCATTGGCGAGACGGCGCCGGACTTGGTGTTCCTCGACATCCAGATGCCCAAGCTGGACGGATTCGAGGTGCTGGAACTGCTCGATGATCCGCCCCCCGTCATCTTCGTCACTGCTTACGACGAGTATGCCCTCAAGGCCTTTGAAGTCCACGCTGTCGACTACCTGCTCAAGCCCATCGATCCCGACCGGCTCAGCCAGGCCCTGAAGCGGGTCATGGAACGCCGAGCCGCTTCTCAGGGCGGACCCGGCGCGGCTCAGGAAGGGCAAGGAGCCCCTGGCGCTGCCGACAAGTCCGATGCTGGAGCAGCGGGTGACTCCGCTGCCGCAGGATCCGCGGCGGGAGGCGGCCTGGGGAAGGGAGGCTCCGGCCAAGATTCCGCGGGAGGGGGCCAAGCCGTCGACCTGGAAGCCTTGGCGGCGGCAGCCCGTCCTCAGCCTCTGGAACGGATTCTGGTCAAGGACGGAGGCGACATCAGCGTCATTGCCGTCGACAGCATCGACTACATCGAGGCCCAGGACGACTACGTCAACATCGTGGCCGAGGGCCGCGGACACCTCAAGCAGCAGCGCATGGCCCATTACGAGGAAACCTTGCCCTCAGAGCGCTTCGTACGCGTACACCGCTCCTACATCCTCAATCTCGACCGCCTTTCCAAACTGGAACTCTACGCCAAGGACTCCCGCATCGCCATCCTCAGCGACGGCAGCAAAGTCCCCGTCAGCCGCTCCGGCTACTCCCGTCTCAAAGAGTACCTGGAACGCTAACCCGTTCGAACAGCCACTGAGCAGGGTCTTGAACTGCGCTGCTCGACGCCCCCTCCCGATCACCGGCGTCGCCAGCTCTTCCCAAACATCAAGATTGTTGAGCGTGGACGTGGAAGGGAAATGCCCTGGCTCGGAACTTACGGCCGGCAGCACTAGTCGGTCCAGGCGGCGGGGGAGCCGACCCGGATGTGGCCGTCGTCGAGGACTTCGGCGTAGGCGCCGCCGCCCCAGTCGGGCCACAGGGCTTCCCGAAGTCCCTGGAAGGCTTCGTCCATCCGGTTGCAGGGCTTGGTTTCGCCGCGGATCTTAAGGCGGCAGTCCCCCAGGCGCAGGATGCGTCCCCGGCTCTCGCGCAGAGAAATGCCGGAGAGGAGGATATTGGCGCGGCGTTGGCTGGGGTCGATCTGAGATTCCAGACCGGCGGTGATCTCCTCCCAGCGTTCCTTCTCAAGCAGGGTGACTTGGCGGGCGCCGCCTTGGTTGGCGTTGCCTTCGAGTCCGCGCTCGGCCACCAAGCGGGCTTCGCCGGCCGGGTCCATGGGGCCGCGGGAAACCCGCTTGATCCAGATCTGTTCGACGCGTCCTGAATGAGCTGGGGCCGTCAATTGGAAACCCCAGTCCCGGATGGCCCGGTCTCGGGAACTTTGGCCACCACCAGGGTGACATCGTCCTCCAGTTGACCTCTCGGGGCCAGGCGCACCGCTTCCCGGGCCAGGCGGTCGGCGATCTGCTGAGCCGGCAGATGGGCACAGCGGCGCATCAGATCAATCAAACCCTCGGAGCCCAGCTCTTCTCCGTCGCGGCGGCTCTCTGAGAGTCCGTCGGTATAGAGCAGCAAGAGGTCGCCGGGACGCAGCTCGACGCGGCTGTAGTTGTAGGCGGAATCCTCGAAAAGTCCAAGCACGGTGCCCCCGGCGGTCAGAGGTTCTACGCCTCCATCGGCGCGCAGGAGAAGAGCGGGATTGTGCCCGGCGTTGCAGTAGGTGAGCACTCCCGCCCGTTCGTTGTAGACGCCGTAGAAGGCAGTCACGTAGCGGCTGGGCGAAGTGGTTTCGCACAGCAGTTGGTTGACTTTGGCCAGGATGGTCCCGATGGCGAAGTTGTTGCGGATCTCGGCCAGCAGCGCGGCTCGGAAAGCCGACATGATGAGTCCGGCCGACACGCCCTTGCCTGAGACGTCTCCGATGACGATGCCCCACTGTCCCTCGACGATGGGGATGAAGTCGTAGTAATCGCCGCTCACCAGGTGGGAGGCGATGTTCTTGGCGCCGATTTCAAGGTTGCCCATGCGCGGCATCTGGCGGGGCAGGAAGCGCAGTTGAATCTCGCGGGCGATGCGCACTTCTTCTTCCAGGCGGGCTTCTCCCTCGCCCCGCAGGGCCGATTCCTCGGCCAGCAGGAAGTGGTTGAGGGCGATGGCCATGTGAGGGGCCAGGGCTTCCAGGTACTCGGCTTCGTCGCGGCTGAAGCGGGGCTTGGCGCGCACCAATTCCACGGCCCCGATGATGCGTCCGTCGCGCTCCAGGGGAGCCGCCAGGATCCAGCCCTGTCCGCTTTCCTGATCAGACACCACCGAGCCCGTCTCGGTGCAGCGGCGGGCCCAAGCCGAAAGCGTTGCGGGCGAGGAGACACTCTCCGGCTGGGGACGCAGTTCTCCCGACTCCACCTGGAGTGAGGAAAAGCGCACTTGTTCAGCGCCGAATTCGCCCATCAGGAATTCCCTCAGGGAACGGAACAGGTCGTCCCGTCCGCGGGCCTGATGGAAGGCCTGCAAGTAACTCAACAGCAACTTTCGTTTGGTGCGCCGGCTGCGCGAGCGCCGCGCGGCGGCCACCGGATCCATCAGCAACATGACCGTTCTCCTTGCGCACCTCGTCCTCAAGGGGCGCATGCATAAGGAAAGATAAGATGCCTTAGCTGTTGAAAAGTTTCATGTTACTGCTGGCGCAGCAGGCGGGCAGCCTCCAGGGCGAAATAGGTGAGGACGCCGTCGGCTCCGGCCCGCTTGAAGCAAAGCAGGCTTTCCATCATGACCGCCTGCCGGCTGAGGTGTCCGGCTGCTGCGGCGTCGCTGAGCATGGCGTATTCGCCGCTGACCTGGTAGGCATAGGTGGGCAGTCCAAAGGCCTGCTTGACGCGTCTGACGATGTCGAGGTAGGGCAGTCCCGGCTTGACCATCACCATGTCGGCGCCTTCCTGCACATCCAGTCCCACCTCGCGCAGGGCCTCGTCGCCGTTGGCCGGGTCCATCTGATAGGTGCGCTTGTCCCCCTCCCCCAGGCTGGAGGCCGATCCCACCGCATCGCGGAAGGGCCCGTAAAAGGCCGAGGCGTACTTGGCGGCGTAGGAGAGCAACAGGACGTCTTCGAATCCCGCCTCATCGAGGGCTGTGCGGATGGCGCCGATGCGGCCGTCCATCATGTCGGAGGGGGCGATCACGTGGCATCCGGCCCGGGCCTGCGCCACGGCTTGCCTGCACAGCGCCTCCAGGGTCTCGTCGTTGACGACAACGCCCTCCCGCAACAGTCCGTCCTGGCCGTGGGTGGTATAGGGGTCGAGGGCCACGTCGCAGATGATTCCCAACCCCAGGTCGGCTTGGCGCAGGGCCCGCACGGCCCGGCAGACCAGGTTGTCAGGATTGTAGGCCTCTTCGCCTTCGGGAGATTTCTTGGCGGGATCGGTGGCGGGAAAGAGAGCCACCGCGGGAATGCCCAGATCGGCGGCTTGACGCACTTCCTCAACCAAGAGGTCGATGCTCAGCCGCTCCACCCCTCTCATGGACGAGATGGGAGTGCGCTGCTCTTGGCCCTCCTGCACAAACACAGGCCAGATCAGGTCGTCGGCCGAGAGCCGGTTCTCGCCCACCAGGCGCCGCGACCAGTCGGACTGGCGCGTCCTGCGCATGCGGGTTGAAGGAAATTGTCCCAGAGGGTTGGAGTTTGGCCCCATCATGCCAAGAGTATAGCAAGCAGTTCTTGACGCCGAGAGCAGAGGAGACTCTGGCCCTGTTGGCAAAAACCTCACCCCATCCCTGGGATGGATTGCATGGAGTGAGTGATGCGGGTGATAATCAAGACATGAGTGACGACAAGGCGCCGACGGTTGATCCTGAATTGTTGGAAATCCTGCGATGCCCCGAGGCGGTACAGCGCAAGGATCTGGGCGACGATCCCGGACGGCTGGAGCTGGTCAAAGACTGCTGGCTGGTGTGTGAAGACAGCGGCAACAAGTATCCCATCCGGGACGGTATTCCCATCATGCTGGTCGAAGAGGGCAAACGCTGGAGAGGCATTGCCATCGAAGATCTCCCGGTTCCGCCTCCAGTTTCTCCTCCAGCCGAGGACTCGGCTCCTGGGACCTAGCCGGGCCCCTTCCCGGGAGGCACAGCATGGTGAACGGGGGAAATGGATTCCCCTTTTTTCAACAGGTCTCTAAGCCTTGCGGGAAGGCCAAGGCTATGTCGATGCTCAACGATGCTTCCGCTTGGGGCCGTTTCATCTTCTTGGTGTGCCTTTCCGTGGGAATGCCGGCGGCTCAGGAGGTTGTCTTCACTCATGGGGTGGCCAGCGGCGACGTCCGCCGGGACAGCGCCGTCCTGTGGACCCGCGTCGACCGCCAGGCGGCCCTGCTGCTGGATGTCTGCGGCGACAGGAACTTCGTCCACGAGGTCAGGAGCGCACTGGCGCTGGCTACCCGATCCAACGACTTCACGGCCAAGGTCGAGGTGACGGGGCTGAGCCCGGATACCCGCTATGTCTATCGTTGGCGTCCGCTCAGGGGCTCAGGACAAAGCGTCGTGGGATCCTTTCGCACCGCGCCCCAGAGCGATGTCGAAGTGTCCCTGCGGTTTGCCTGGACGGGCGATGCCGACGGCACGCTCGATGGGCAGGGCAAGGCCGGCTACGATTTGGCACTCTTCGATTCGATGGCGGAAGAAGATCTCGACTTCTGGGTCTTCCTGGGAGATACGGTTTATCAGGATTCCGCCTTGCGGTCCAAGCCCGCTGACACGCTTGAGGAGTACCGCGGCAGCTACAAGGTCAGCCGTCAGCTTCGGCCTATGCGGAAGGCTTTCCGGCGCACCTCCAGCTACGTCACTTGGGACGACCACGAAGTCCAAAACGACTACGATGGCGCAACGGTCGAGCCGGGACGCTACGCTATCGGACGCCAAGCCTTCTCCGAGTATATGCCGATCAGCCCGTCGCGGGCTCTCGACGACCCGGGTTGCGCCGGTGATCCTATCTTCGGCGTCTTCCATTGGGGGAGCGAGGTCGACCTGATACTGATCGACATCCGGAGCTGCCGCAGTGCCGATGCCGAGCCCGCCTGCATGCTGGCGCCAGGACTTCCCGACTTGGCTCCCACGCTGCCTCGCCGGGTCCGCCTGGAGTTCGGACTGCCCGCCCTTCCTCCGGCCGGATGTCTGGAAGCCATCACCGATCCTGGCCGGACGCTGCTGGGAGCCCGCCAAAAGCAGGCTCTCAAGCGGGCTCTACTCGATTCCAATGCCCGCTACAAGTTCATTATCAATCAGGCACCTATCCAGCAGTTCTTCGTCTTTCCCTTCGACCGTTGGGAGGGCTACGCGGCGGAGCGGGCCGAACTCCTCAACTTCATCCGCGACGAGGGGCTGGAGAACGTCTTCTTCCTGAGTGCCGACATGCACGCCAGCCTCTACAACGAGGTCTTCATCGACGTCTTCGCAGACAACCAAGTCATCGCCCGCGAGTTCGTGGCCGGACCCGCCGGCACTCACACCTTTCAGGAAGCGGTGCTGGCTGTGGCGGGGACCGCCGGGCTGGCGGCTGTGAACTCGGCCCTCAACCGAGTGGGCGCCAACTGCCGTGAATTGGATGCCTTTGCCTACGGTTTGGCAGAAATCGACCCTTCCGGCCTCACCATCAGTTACAGAGGAAAGGCCGGCAGGGTTCTCAACGATCAGGTCACTTCGCAGCCATGCAGCTTTCACTTTGAGTAGCGGGACACGCTGCCGCGAAGCGGTGGTTCGGGATCAGTTGGGGCGAATCCGTCGTTCCAGTTGCTTGACCGCGTCCTCGGTGGCTTGCTTGACGTCATGGACCCTGTGTTGAAAGTCCTCGCGGACGTCTTCAAGATAATCATGAAACTGACCGGCTTGACGCTTGAGCTGACGCCGGGTGCGCTCTCCCGACTGGGGAGCCATCAGCAGCGCCGTCGCAGCGCCGATGGCCGCTCCACATAAGAAGGCGACACAGATTCCGCCACATTCACTTCTATTCATAACGACCTCCTGACCGATCGATTCGGCCTCTCGATTCGTGATTCAAAGCTGGCAGGCCTAGCGAACCTGCCCTGTCTACTACTATGAGATGCAGATGGCCCCAAATCAAGTTCGCCTCCTATCTTTGGCGTCGTCCGGAATTGCTCATGCTCAAGGGAGGCCTGAATCTTCAAGCTGTGTCCATTGAGGAAAGCATGCTGGGGTGCTTTACCATCAATAATTTTGGTTGACCTGGGGGAGGCAGCCCGTTTTAAAGTGTCCTCGTGATTGTGCTAAGGTCGACCTTTTCAGCATGAGAGACTAGCGGGGTAATCTTGAAAAAGGAGGCAATCGAGGACGCAAGAGGACCAACCCTGGTGTTGGCCCTTCTGCTCATCATGGCTGCCGGCTGCGGGTCGGCTTCAGGCCTGCGGCAATTATCGCTCAAGGATGCGGAGGGTGACTGGGTCAAGCCTTTTCAGACCTCCGGAGCGACGGCTCATGTCTTCCTATTCACCCGCATCGATTGTCCCGTTTCCAACCGATACCTCCCCGAAATCAGGCGCTTGAAAGAAACGCTTGGCCCGCAGGGAGTGGTGTTCTGGAGGGTCTATCCCAACCCCGACGTGGAGGCTTCCGACATGCGCCGCCACGGAGAGACGTTCGGAATCGACATCCCGGCGCTGCACGACCCCGCTCACCAACTGGTGCAGGCGGCGGGAGCCACCATCACTCCCGAGGCGGCCGTCTACCTGCCCGACGGCAAACTGGTCTACCGGGGACGCATCGACGACCGCTACATCGAATTCGGGCAGTACCGCCGAGTGCCGACGCGCCATGACTTGCGGGAGGTCCTGGAGCAAGTTGTCAGCGGCGCCCCACCTCCCTTCCGTTCCTCCAAAGCTGTCGGCTGCTACATCGCCGACCTCCGGCCCCGCAGCTAAGGCATAGAGTTTCTCGCCTGAAGAGGGCTCCCAATCTTTGCTAACCGGCGTCGACCCAAGCGCGTCTCACAAGGCCGAGGAGGATTCATGCGTCGATGGTTTGCAGATGTCCGCTACGCTTTTCGCCTGATCAGGCGTCACCCGGGATTTGCCTTGGCTGCCGCCGGAGTGCTGGCGCTGGGCATTGGAGCGGCCACGGCGGCCTTTGCCGCAGTGGACGCTGTGCTCTTGCGCCCCCTGCCCTACAAGGACTCGCAGCGGTTGGTGGCGGTCTTTGAGGCCGAGGAGTCGCAAGGACGCGACCGCAACCCGACTTCACCGGCCAACTTCGATTCCTGGAGAGAATCGTCGCGGACGCTCCACCAGTGGACCGCCGCCCATCCCTGGGAACCGGTGCTGAGCGGTCGCGGACGCACCCGTCCGCTGGCCGGACTCAAAGCCACGCCCCAACTCTTTCGCCTGCTGGGAGTGGAAGCCGAGATGGGTGCCGCCTTCGACCCCGCTTCCTTGCGCGACGACCCCCGAGTCGTCGTCTTGAGCCACGGTCTATGGAAAGAGCTATTCCCCCGCCAAGGCCAAGTGCTGGGGACCCGCCTGAGGCTCGACGGTGAGGACTATCGCGTGGTGGCGGTCATGCCCGAAGGATTCGAGTTTCCGCCCTTTTGGGCTCGGGGAGCGCGCTTCTGGGCTCCGCTGACGTTCGCGCCCGAGGACGCCGCGCAACGCAAGTCCCGTTTCCTGCGCACCTTTGCCCGCCTGCGTCCTGGCCACAGCGTGGAAGAGGCCCGCCGCGAGATGGACGCGCTGGGCGACCGCCTGCGCGAGCACTACCCCGACGCCAACCGCGGCATCGAAGTAGTGGTGGAAGCGCTGCGCGAGCCCGTCGTGGAAGGCATCCGACCCGCCCTGACGGCCCTGGCGGGCGCGGTGGCCCTGATCCTGTTGATCGCCGGCGCCAACATGACGGCTCTGCTGCTGGTGCGCGCCGGCTCACGCCAGCGCGAACTGGCAGTCCGGCGCTCGCTGGGCGCCACACGAGGACGGCTCCTTTCGCAGTTGATCAGCGAAGGACTTCTGATCGCGCTTCTGGCGGGCGCCGTCGGCGCTTTTCTGGGACTCGCGGGCGGAAGCCTGCTGTTGGCCTACTCGCCCGACTTGCCGCGCCTTTCCGAAGTAGGATTCACTTGGCGGAGCCTGCTTTTCGCTCTCTCGATTTCGCTGCTGTGCGGCCTCTTCTGCGGCGGACTCTCGGCTCTGCAGGCCCTACAGCGCAAGGGTCCGGGCCGTGTCCGCGGAGCGGCGCTCTCCCCTCCTCAAGCCCGTCTGCAAGGTGCGCTGGTGGTGGGTCAGATCGCCTTGGCCCTGGCTTTGGTGGCGGGTGCCGGAGCGCTGTTGCAGAGCTTCGCCCATCTACTTGCCATTGATCCGGGCTTGAAGGCTGAAGGACTGCTGGCCATGCAACTGAGCTTCCCCTCTCAGGAGGAGGCGGAGGAAAGCGCCAGGTCCTCTGGCGAGGAGGCCGAATCCTCAGAAATCAGCCGCAGCGAGCGCCAGCGCCGCCTCATGACGCGGGTTTCCGAGTCCCTCTCAGGTCAGGTGGGCATCCAATCGGTGGGCTTCATCAATCACCTGCATATCGGGGGCGATCTGTGGGGCACCCGTCTGCTTCCCTCCGGAGCCGACGACCCCTTGAGCCAGGAAATCCGCGCTTCCATCCGGGTAGTCTCCCCTTCCTTTTTCACCGCCGCCGGACTGGCTCCCTTGAGCGGGCGCCTTTTCCAGGGGGACGAGCGCCCGGACGGTCCGCCCGCCGCGGTCGTCAACCGTACTCTGGCCCGCCTGCTCGGAGGACTCTCCGCCACACCCGGCAGCCGTCTCAGGATGGGCTTCCAGCAAGATCCCCCCGAACTGGAGGTGATCGGTGTTGTGGAGGACATCCCCCAATACGATCTGACCCAGGAAGTGCGTCCTGAAATCTATCTCCCCTATGCCCAGAATCCAACGCCTTGGTGGGGACGGACGTGGCTGCTGGCGCGGGTGGCTTCTCACCGTCCCCAGCAGGCCGCGCCTCTGATTCAGGACCGACTGCGCGAAATCGAGCCTGGCCTGGCAGTGGGAACCGTGAGCAGCTTCCGGGCCCTCATGTCGGACAACATCACAGCCCCCCGCTTCGTCTCCTTGCTGCTTTCCTCCTTCTCAAGCTTGGCCTTGCTCCTGGCCATGGCCGGACTCTACGGGCTGCTGGCTTACAGCGAAGGACGCCGCCGCCGTGAAACCGGACTGCGTCTGGCTCTGGGCGCCACCCCAAGACGCATTCTCTCCCGCGTCCTGCGCCGTTCGCTGGTCTTGGCTGCTGCCGGCAGCCTGGGGGGATTGCTCTTGGCGTGGTCCTTTGCAGGCTACCTGCGAGGACTGCTGGTGGGCGTCGAACCGCTGAGCCTTTCCACCCTGCTGCCGGCCGCCGCCGCCCTCCTGCTGTCGACCCTGCTGGCGGCCCTGCGCCCCGCTTGGAAAGCGTCCCGCGTCGACCCCTCCCGCGTCTTGGCCGAGGACGGCTAGCGCAGCGCATCAAGAGCTCTATCACAGCACTCATCACCGATTACGCCAGGCCCGCCGGGAATGCGGGTTAGTGCTGTCCCGGGCCGCACTAGCACTGATCAATGGGCCCGGCGGACTCTTGGCGCAGCAGGGCCAGGAGCTTCTTGAGCGCGTCGGCGCGGTGGGAGATGCGGTTCTTGGTCTGAGGGGGGATTTGGGCGAAGGTCCGGTCCAGGGGCGGAAAGTAGAAGAGCGGGTCGTAGCCGAAGCCGTGGCGTCCGCGGGGCGTGTCGATGATCAAGCCTTCCACTCGGCCCTCGACTTCCCAGGTTTTCTCCGGAGTTACGAGGCAGAGGGCGCAGACGAAGCGGGCGCTGCGCATGGAGTCGCGTTGGGGTGCTTCTCGGGCGAGCATTTCCAGCAATCGCCGGATGCGCTCGGGATCGCTGTCGGCCAGCCGCGATGAGCGGACTCCCGGCCGTCCCCCCAGGGCGTCCACTTCCAGCCCCGAGTCATCGGCCAGGGCGGGGAGGCCGGTCAGTTGGTGATAATGGCGGGCCTTGAGGCGGGCGTTGCCTTTGAAGGTCGACTCGGTTTCTTCGGCCGCGGGCAAGTCGGGAAAGGTCTCCAGGCTTTCGATCTCAAATCCCAGGGGTTGCAGGACGCGCCGGAACTCGCGGGCCTTTCCGGGATTGCTAGTCGCGAGAAGAAGGTGCAATGGTGAAGCTCTCAAGTTTTTGCATCAGTTCGTCCAGCTTCTCGCCCAGCTCTTCTTGCAGGACTTCCTTCTGCTTGTCCATCAGTTCGCGGATGCCTTTCTCGGCCAGATCCAGCAGTTCTTCGTGCTGCTTGCGCGAAAAGGCGTGCTTCTCGGCCGTGCCCTGGATTTCCACGAAGTAGCCGCGGCCCGTCATGACCACGTTCATGTCGACGTCGGCGTTGGAGTCTTCGTCATAGTGCAGGTCGAGACGGGGGTCCACCCCCACAAGGCCCACGCTGACGGCCCCTAGAGTATCGGTCAGGGGGGGCTCCGAGATTTGCTTTTTTTCCTTCATTTGCGCCAGGGCCAGCACCAGCGCCACATAAGCTCCGGTAACCGAAGCCGTGCGTGTTCCGCCGTCGGCCTGGATGACGTCGCAGTCGACCCAGATGGTGCGTTCGCCCAAACGGTTGAGGTTGACCACCGAACGCAGGGCGCGTCCGATCAGCCGCTGGATCTCCTGAGTGCGTCCCGAAGGTTTTCCGCGGCTCGACTCGCGGGTCATGCGCGAGTTGGTCGAGCGAGGAAGCATGCCGTACTCGGCTGTCACCCATCCCTGCCCTTTGCCGCGCAGCCAGATCGGCACCCGGTCCTCTACGCTGGCGGTGCAGATGACCCGGGTCTCTCCCGTGCAGATCAGCACCGATCCCTCAGCATGCTTGGTGAAATGGGGTTCGATGGTTACCGGACGCAATTGATCCGATTCTCTTCCGTCGCTGCGATTTGACATGACTTGCCATTCTACACAATGGCTGCAACCGGGCCCAAATCCTCAATTGCTGAAGGGCAAGCGGATGGAGACGTGGCCGGCGAAGGTGGGGGCGTCCTGGCCCCCGACCAGGAATTTGACGCGGTCGACGGCTTCCAGATTGTCGGTCAGCGAGCGCGTCAGCGAACGCAGGGCGCCGTACTCGCAGGCTGCTCCGCCAGGGAGTCCGCGGGCGGTGTCCTGGGATAGGTCGACCACAGCGGTGCCCTCGGACAACAAATAGATCTGACGCAGGCGGGCCTGCTCGGAGAACACGTTGAGGCCCTGGTCGGGTCCGCGCAGGACTTCCCCCACGATTTGACGGGCCATCAGGTGCGGATCCTCCAGCCGCGCCAAGTTGCGCTTAAGCGGCGCCAGACGTCCCGGCGAAGAGGTTCCCGGAACGTAGAAGTAAAGCGTCAGCTCGACCTGATCTTCTTCGTCGGCAGCCTCAAGCACTTCGGGATCAGCCGCGGCCGCCGGAGGAACCTCCTCGGCCCTCTGAACGTCGCGGCTTTGCAGGAAGAAGACCAGAAAGGCGAAGAGCGTAGCCGCTGCCACCAACACCACGGCCAGGAGGATGCGCCGGTACTCGTTGGATTCAATCAGGCTCACCGCAGGTACCTTTCCAGCGCTCTCGCCAGGGCTTCCGCCAAGCGCTCCTGGAAGAGAGGGTCTTTGAGTCGCCGCAGGTCGTCGGAACTGCTGATGTAGCCTGTTTCCACCAGCAAGCTGGGCGTATCGACCGGTTCCAGCAGGCTGAGAGGAATCTCCATGACCCGGTTGTCGGATCCGAAGAGGTCGTTGAGGCTGCCCTGAACGATCGAGGCCAAGCGGCGGCTTTGGCTTAGATGGGCCTCCTGGGCCTGGCTCCAAGGTTTGAGCTGGGGTAGGAACCCGGCGGTAGGAGGCTGCTGAGCCTCCCGCGGGGGAGGCCGCTCGCTGTCCGGATCTGCTTTTGAATCCGCTTGTCCCGCCTGGGGCTCGGCCACATCGAGTGCTTCGGCCGTCAGCCCTTGGCTGGACTGAGGACGGTGCAAGTAGACGATCGGTCCGCGCGGAGCTGTTCCGCGGGAGGAGCCCAAGTGAAGGCTGAGGAAGATCTTGGGGCCAAATCCGTTGGAGATGGCACTACGCTGTTCCAGATTGAGGTCGACGTCGCGTCCCCGGGTGAGGACCGTGGAAAAGCCAGCCCGGTTGAGTTTGGCGGCGAGCCGTTGGGCCAAGTTCAGGGTGAAGTCCTTTTCGCTGATCTGCCCTGGGTCGATGGGCTGGGGGACGGCTGGGTTGCCTTCTCCGTCTTGGGATTCGCTGTCCTCTTGGGACGCGCTGCCCCTGCGCAGCCCAGCCAGACCTTCCACCACGCCGTAATCGCGTCCGCCATGGCCGGGGTCGAGGACGATCTCGGCGTGTCCCCGGCTGCTGCGTCCCGGCGTGCTGGAATACAAGTCGAGGACGTGGCGTGGCGGCCCCTCCAGCTCGAGGTATTCGTAGCGCTCAAAGCGCCGTCCCTTGACCAGCCTCACCGCACCCCGTCCCAGGCGGTCGAAGGTCAGGGAAGCCACGATGTCGACATCGGGCCTTTCCCGCGGCAGGCGCATGAGCGGACGGTACTGCTCGAAGTCGATCACCAGCACCCGCTCCTGATCATCGATGCGGATGGGCACCTGCCGGTCGGGCTCGAAAACAATGCGCACCCGGTTGGGCGGATAGTTGCGCAGGCGGACCTCCACCTCGACGTCCTGCAGGCCCGTCAACCGGTAGCGGGTGGGCGAGAGTCGCGTCAGACGGCCGTCCAGCAGGGACCGCAGCACCCGCTCCAAGAAATCGCCGCTGACATACCAGTCATCCTCGCCCCGCTTCCACACCGGCTCCCTGAGCTGGACGTCGGGGCCGCGGTCGCGTCCCACGATGGAACTCCCGTCCCTGAGGCGTGCGGTACCCCGGGGGCCGCGCACCGTCAACATTCGTCCGCTGTCGTTCAGGCGCACGTCGAAGGTGCGCGCCACGTCGGTCATGGAATAATAGGAACGTCCTTGGCGCCGCGCCGAGTCGAGGACCGAGACCTGGCTGCCGATTTCGATCTCGATATCCTGGAAGGCCTGCAGCGGAACCGCCGCCCACAAGAGGACCAGCAGAGCCGGCCACCACCTGTGGCGCCTCCTGGTCCCCGCCTCCTTCACACCGCGATGCATCGCCTCCCCTTCCTTCATGGACGCCTATTATAGAGTCATCCTGCCATGGAAAGTTTCCTGACTTGGGGAAGGGACCCTTGAAAGCATCCCGGTCCCCGCCAAGACTGCCGCAGGGCGCGTGCTACAATTCCAGCCATGAATGCAAGCGATCCGCAGCATACCAACCGCTTGGCGCAGGAAAGCAGTCCCTACCTGCTCCAGCATGCTCATAATCCCGTCGACTGGTACCCCTGGGGTGAAGAAGCCTTTGAGCAAGCCCGCACCCAGGACAAGCCGGTCCTGCTCAGTATCGGGTATTCGGCCTGCCATTGGTGCCACGTCATGGAACGGGAGTCCTTTGAGAACGAAGACATCGCCCGGCGCATGAACGATGACTTCGTCAACATCAAGGTTGACCGCGAAGAGCGTCCCGATGTCGATTCCATCTACATGAATTTCGTCCAGATGACGACTGGACAGGGGGGATGGCCCCTTACCGTTTTTCTGACTCCCGATCAGGTGCCTTTCTACGGAGGGACCTATTTTCCGCCCGAGGACCGCTACGGGCGTCCTGGTTTTCCCCGCATTCTGGCCGGGGTGGCCGAGGCCTTCCGCAGCAAGCGCGATGAACTGGAAGCTTCTAAACAAGAAACCGTTCAGCACCTTGAGCGGGCCGCCGAGTGGAACCTGCCTCAAGGCTCCTGGGATGCCTCGCTTCTGGACGAAGCCGCCAAGGGCCTTCTGGGCGCGCTGGACCGCGTCAACGGAGGATTCGGCTCGGCACCTAAGTTTCCGTCCGCCATGGCCCTGGCCTTCCTGCTGCGCTATCAGAAGAGGACCGGCTCCAAAGAGGCCGGCAACGCCTTTCGCCTCTCCCTCGACAAAATGGCTGAGGGCGGCATCTACGACCAAATCGGGGGCGGATTCGCCCGCTATTCGGTGGACGAGGGCTGGCTTGTCCCCCACTTCGAGAAGATGCTCTACGACAACGCCCTGCTGGCCCGCCTCTACCTGGAGAGCTTTCAGCAGCAGGGCAACCCCCGGGATGAACGCATCTGCCGCCAAATCCTGCGGTGGGTCGGCCGGGAAATGACTCATCCTTCCGGGGGATTCTATTCGGCTCTGGATGCCGACAGCGAAGGGGTGGAAGGCAAATTCTACGTCTGGACCCCGGAGCAGACCCGCCAAGTGCTGGGCCCGGAAAAGGCTGAACTCTTCAACGAATTCTACGACGTCACCGAAGCGGGCAACTTCGAGGGCAAGAGCATTCCTCACCCGGTCTACGAGCTGGACGTCTTCGCCGAGAAGCACGGCAAACCTCGGCAGGAGATGGAAGAGCTTATCGAGGAGTGCCGGCAGGCCCTCTTCCAGGCCCGCGAGGGGCGCGTCCGTCCCGGGCTCGACGACAAAGTGCTGGCGGCATGGAACGGCATGATGCTGACCGCCGCGGCCCAAGCGGCTTTCGTCCTGCAAGACCAGGACCTGCTGGAAATGGCCCGCAACAACGCCCGCTTCCTCAGCAGCAAGATGATCGAGGGAGGGCGTCTTAAGAGGACCTGGAAGGACGATGAGGCCAAACTAAACGGTTACCTGGAAGACTACGCTCTGGTCAGCGAGGGCTTCATCGCCCTCTACCAGGCCAGCGGCGAGATGGAATGGCTGGATCGGGCCCTGCAACTGACGGAAACTCAGATGGAGCTGTTCTGGGACGAATCCCACTCGGCCTTCTACTTTACGCCCGACGACCACGAAGACTTGGTGGTGCGCCAGAAGGAGTATTTCGACAACGCCACTCCCTCGGGCAACGCCGTAGCTTGCTGGAACCTCTTGCGCCTGGGCATCCTGGCGGGACGCTCTGACTACATGGACAAGGCCCGAGCCATGCTCTCGAAGGTGTCCCAGGGCTGCGCCCGCCATCCTCAGGGATTCGGATACTGGCTGCAGGCCATGGACTTCGCTTTGGGTCCGGTGTCGGAGGTGGTGGTGACGGGACCCGCCGACCAGCGCCGGGAGTTGATGGGTCCGCTGCGCGACGCCTTTCTGCCCAACTCGGTGGTGGTGCAGGCCTCGCCTCAGGAGAGCGCAAATGAAGCGGCCGACCGGGTGCCCTTGCTGGAGGGCAAGGATCCGCAGCAGCCGGCTGTCTACGTTTGCCGCGACTCCGTGTGCAAGCGTCCCGTGCACTCGGCCGAAGAGCTCAAGGAGGAATTGGCCCAGACCGATGCCTGAATCGTCCGCTGTGAGCCCCGTCCTCGCCCCAGGCGGGAGTCTTCCATGAACAGACTGGCCGTTTACTGGGCGTTCTTGCGTCCCTTCACCTTGCTGGTGCCCGCCGTGGGCATGGTGGCCGGCGCCTTGATGGCGCTCGGAGCCCCTCCGCGCCTGGAGTCGGTTTGGACCTCCTCAGGGACGGGGCTGCTCCTCGACATATTGGCCGGGGCCGTTATGGCGGGCATTCTCAATGGCTTCTCCAACGGCATCAACCAGATCTACGATCTTGAGGTCGACCGGGTCAACAAGCCCTCCCGTCCGCTGCCTTCGGGAGCCATGAACAGGCGGGAAGGCTGGGGTGTCAGCTTGGCTTGCCTGGTGGCGGCCTTGCTGTTGGGTGCCTGGGTCAACTGGCAGTGTCTGCTCATGGCGGCCTGCGCAGCCCTGCTGACAACCGTCTACTCGGCGCCTCCGCTACGCACCAAGAGTCGCGGAATCTGGGCCAACATCACGATCGCCATCCCCCGCGGGACGCTGCTTGTAGCAGCCGGCTGGTCTTGCGTCAAGGACATCTTCGAAAGTCCCCAGCCCTGGATCGTGGGAGGCGTCTTCGGACTCTTCTTCATCGGGGCCGCCACCACCAAGGACTTCTCAGACATCGAAGGTGACCGGGCCGGGGGCTGCCGCACGCTGCCCGTGCGATATGGGGTGCGCAAGGCCACCGTCATTATCGCTCCTTTTTTCGTGCTGCCCTTCCTGGGACTGCTGGCGGCCTCGGCCGCGGGACTGCTGACGGCCGATTCCCGCATCTTGCTGCCGCTGGGAGTGGTGCTGAGTCTGTGGGGTGCCTACATCGCCCGGCTGCTGCTCAAGACCAGCCACGAGTTGGCGGCGCCCGGCAGCGGCGGATTCGAGAACCATCCCAGTTGGAAGCACATGTATCTGCTCACCCTGCTGGCCCAGGCCGGACTGGCCGCCGCTTACCTGATGCCCTGAGCGTCCTGAGTCGATGGAGGTCCAAGGGAGGAAGTTGTGATGAACGCTCATGGCAAGGAAGGGTCAGGCGGCCTGATGGACCGTTGCGCAGCGCTCGCGGACGGCTGGGGAAGATTCTTCGCGCCTTCGGGCAGGGCGGTGGCCTGGCTGCTTCTGACCACCCCTGCGGCAATGCTGGCAGGCTTGTGGCTGGGAAGCGTTTGGTTGCCCCTCTTGCAGGCGGCCTTCTTTTACCCCCTCTTCGCCGGTCGGCTTTTTCAGTCCCGCTGGCGCTCAGCGGCGGGTTTGGCCCTGGCCTGGGCGGCGTGGACGGCGGTTTTGGCCGGGGGACTTTCCTTTTGGGCGCCCGATTGGAGCGGAGATTCCATTCTCCATGCCCGCGCCTACCAGGAGGAGATGTTCACTTGGGTTGAGACGGGGCGCGGCGCCGAGGGCGACATCAGGCTCTTTCTTCCCCAGCATGCGCTCCATCTGGGACTCTTTGCGCTGTTGTGCCTGGTGAGCGCCGGTTTTCTGGGACTGATGCTGGGAGCGGCGCTGATGAACTACATGTCATTCTACGTGGGCACCCTGCTGCACCACGCGCTGCACACGGACGTGGTGCTGATGATGGCTTGGCCGCCCTGGGCCATGTGCCGGGTGGCCGGCTTCATCCTCATCGCCTGCGTCCTCAGCGCCTGGACGGCCCGGCGCACGGGACTGGCTGCGGTAGACCTGGCGCCGCTGCCCGGGACGCTGGCCGCGGGCCTTTCCCTGATCGTCGCTGATGTCTTGCTCAAGTGGTGGCTGGCCGGCTATTGGCAGCCCATGCTCAAGGCGTCTACTCAACTGCCCTGAGGGCAGCTTCATGAAGCCTCTTCAGCAAGATCTTATGGCGGACGTTGAACCTTCTTGTTGACTGTGCCCGTCTAGAGGTCTAAACTATCGGGGAAGTCTGAGTGTACAGAGGAAGTGTATGAGGGGAAATCGGATCATGTGGGTGATCGTCGCGCTGGCTGCCGTCCTGGCTTGGCCGGGTGACGCTTTGGCCGCGTCGGCGGATGCAGACTCCGCGTCGGGAGACCTGACCGCCCGCATTACGGATGAGAACGGTCAACCTTTATCCGGCATCCTCGTCAGTCTTCACAACGCTTCCCAAGACTTGCCCATCCTGGCCCGCACCAACTCGGCCGGCCTCATCTTTCTCCGCGGCATCGCCAGCGGCACTTACGAGATCCTGATCCGCAGCGGACGATTCCGCAAAGCGCGGGCCACCGACATCCAAGTCCGTTCGGGAGATACGGAACTGGTCACGGTTATGCTCCAGCAGATCCTGGGCGTGGAAGTGGCCGAGGAAGAGAATTTGACCGAGGAGGCTTTTTTCCGCGGACGCACCCAGCGGCGCGTCGTCTTCCGCGGCAACGGCACGGGTGGCATCGGCGACGAACCCCAGGAGTGGGGAGGCGCCAGCCGGGCTGTCCTCAACGTCACCTCCAGTCCCGGACTGGGCGGCGACTACTTGGTTTTCCCGGCCGATTCAGCTTCAACCACGGTGACCAATTTCGCCGTTGAGAACCCCTTGGGCTTCAACGGCACTTCGGTGCTGGCGGGACAGTTGAGTTCCGGCGAAGACTCCATGTGGCGGCTCAAGAACTTCATCAATTACGACTTGAGTCCAAGCCACAGCCTTCAAGTCTTCATCGGCTACGGACGGCTCAGCTTCAACCAGCCCCACCTGACTTTGGGCAATTCGCCCGTGCAGTTGGGCGGAGCCGACCTTTCCCAGATCAGCGGTCCTCTGCGCTCGCTCAGCCTGGGAATGCGCGACAGTTGGCAAGTGGGCGAGATGCTGTCCTTGGAATGGGGCTTCGACCTCAATCAGGTCAGGGCCGATGAGACCCGCAACTACGCCAATCCCACAGCCTCGATTTCTCTGAAGCCTTTCGAGGGCACCGAATTCCGATTGCTGGCCACCTCCAAACGCGACACCACGACCAACAGCCTGCAATTGCCCAGCGGCGAATCGGTCAATCTCTCCGATGCCTTCTACGTCTCCCGTGTAGGGGACGAATTCCAGTTGGGCACGACCCGCTACCAGCAGGCCAGCTTGCGCCAGCAAATCGGCGAATCGAGTTTTTTGGAGGCCGCCGTCTTCAGCAACGAGATGGAAGGCACCGGCCATCCTTTTGCCGTCAGAGGCCTTTCGGAAGGTCTTGAAGTGCTGCAGCTCGATTCGGCTCAGGCCGACACCAGCGGATACCGTCTGGCCTACGAGCGGCGCCTGGGTGATCATGTCGCCGCTTCCGTGACTTATCTCTACAGCCGCGCTTACGGACTCGATCAGGACGTCCGCTACCAACTGGTCGACTACCAGGCTCTGGCCAACCTTTTCCGCCGCCATGGCTACCATGCCCTGGCGACTCAGGTCGACGCTCATTTGCCTTTCAGCAACACCAGCATCACCGCCCTGATCAAGTTTGTGCCGGAGGGCAACCCCATCACTTCCCTGGACGCCTATAGCGACCGCTACCAGACGTCGAATGAAAGCGTCAATGTTTTCGTCCGTCAGATCTTGCCCATGCCTCAGGGCCTTTTCGACTTCTTGGGACTCGATTTCCTGACGCCTCAGCACATCGAAGCCCTGCTCGACCTGCGCAACCTCACCAACCAGGATGTGGGCGTGGTCGAAACCTCCATGGGCGACTTGGTGCTGCTGCAGAATCCCCGCACCGTCCGGGGCGGGATCGCCGTCCGCTTCTAGATCTCCGATTACCCTGTTCCCGCTGACGTGACATCCGCAAAGCTCGATGCGACTTTCTCTCGCCGGTCGGCATCTTGTTTGAGAGAGCGGCGGGAAGCGCCGGGGCTGCAGCGACCGGCAATCCAAAATCTTGAACCCCGCTTCGCTTATTTGGATCTGAAGAATTGGCGAGAGGCGCAAAAGCCGCGCTCAAGCGGCTTTTGAGAGGCTTAGAAGGCCCTTTTGAGAGGCATTGACGCCATCCGGCGATTGGTGGCATCGAATTTGCTTTCTTCGCGTACGTGGGCTGCTGCAGGTCTGCGGGTATCCTCTCGCTAGAGGTAGGGCGAAAGAAATGTCTCTGAATGAGCGACTGAAGACAGTCTTGGCACTGATCGTCACGGCGGCTGCCGTGTGGATCGGTGTGCTCAATCTGCATCAGCGCTTTTCTCATCCGCTCTACGATCAAGGCATCATTTGGACCCCCGCTGCGGAAGGGTTGATCGCTGAGGAGATCTCGCAATCGCCTTTGGCCAATCCTCAAGGGGCGTCGGTGGAGCCTGGCGACCGCCTGTTGACGATCGACGGGATTCCCGTTGAAGACCTCAACGACTACTACCGAGTGGCTTCCCACTTGGAGCAGACGCCCGGACGCACGGTGCAGTATCGAGTCGCCAAGGCGGCTAGCGGAGCCGAGGTGGTGCTGGAGGCGCCGGTCCGCCTGAGCTTGTCGCTGCGCCCCATTGACTACGCCCTGCCTTTCCTGGCCCTGGGATTTCTGGCCCTGGGCGGATTTGTTTACCTGCGCAACTGGAGAGCCCGCGGAGCGTTTCACTTTTACGCCATCTGCCTGACCTTCTTCGTCCTGCTCCTCTACCGCATCTCGGGCAGCGGCGATATCCTCGACCAGATCGTCTTGTGGGCCGACGTGACGGCTTTTCTGCTGGCTGGACCCCTGCTGCTGCACTTCGCGGCCGTTTTTCCCCAGCCCCTGCCTCTGCTGGAGAGGTTGCCCCGCCTCAAGGGGATGATCTATCTGCCTTTCGCTCTTCTGGCCTTTCTCTACGCCCTTTGGTTCCGCGGGCTGCTGCAGCCTTTCGGAATGCCCCGGACCTTTGAGGGCGCCGATTTGTGGGATCTCGTCCACTTGGTCCATCTGCTGGCGCTGGTGGGCTTGAGCGCCTGGGTGCTCCTGAGCGTCCAGCGGGCTCAAGCCGGCGTCCGTCAGCGCCAGCAGATCCAGTGGATCACCGCCGGCGTCTTTTTCGGCGGGCTGCCCGTCTTGCTGCTCTACCTTCCCAACGTCCTGTGGGGATCGCGCTTCGGCGGGCTGCTCGACTTCTCCGTCCTCTCGCTGCTCTTGATCCCGCTGGGCTTCGCCTACGCCATCACCCGCTACCGCCTGATGGACGTGGACGTCATCTTCAAGAGGGGCGCCGTCTACGCCCTCACTTCGGCCGCCTTGCTGGGCCTCTACCTGGCCGTTGTGCTGGGCTTGGGCCGCTTGGTTCAGGGGCTCTACACTTCCGACGAGTCCTTCACCGTTTTCGCCGCTTCGGCCCTGGTGCTGGGCTTCGTCTTCGCACCCTTGCGCAACTGGGTGCAGGGTTTCCTGGACCGCCGCTTCTACAAAGATGAATACGCCTACCGGGCCTCATTCGCCGAGTTCGAACGCACGCTGGGGTCGGAGACCCGCCTTTCCGAGCTGACCCACAAGATCTGCCAGCGGGTGGAGGCGGCCCTCAGCATCTCGCCCGTGACCATCTTCCTGCGCGACGACGACGAGCCGGGAGTCTTTCACCTCTATCGTTCGGCCGGACGTTTTTCGCTGGCCCAGGAAGACGGACGTGTGACCCTGCCCGAACAATTGCTCAACGCGTCCGAAGCCACCCACATTCCGGTGGAAGGAGAAGGGGGTGCCGGACTCTCTCACATGATCTTCGGCGACTGGGGCATCGAGTACGTGCAGCCCCTCAGGGTCAGGGGACGGGTCATCGGCTTCATGGGATTAGGCCGGCGCCAGGACGGCCATGCCCTTTCCAGCGAAGACCTCTCCATGGTTTCGACCTTGGCGGGTTACGCCGCCATCGCCGTCGACAACGCCATCCTCTACGACTCTCTGGAAAGCAAGGCCGGACAGCTCAACCGCCTCAAGGCCTACAGCGAAAACGTGGTCGAGAGCATTACTGTGGGTGTGGCCGTGCTCTCTCCCGAAGGCCGCGTCACCGTCTGGAACAACGCCATGCAGCGTTTATACGGCCTCAGCCGGCAGGACGCAGAAGGCCGCGATTTCGAGGACCTCATGCCGGACAGCGTGGTGGAAGCGGTCCAAAACATGTTGGACGGTCCGGGCTGGTCGGTGGAGTCCACCCGCAACCTGCACAAGACCCGCCTCAAGAACCGCCAGGGCGAAGAGCATCTGACCAACATCACTCTGACTCCCTTCGTGGCCCAGCAGGGACTGGACTCGGGTCTGCTGGTGCTGTTCGAGGACATCACCGAGAAAACCCAGCTCCAAGACCAGCTCTTGCAGGCCGAGAAGCTGAGTTCCATCGGTCTTTTCGCCGCCGGAGTGGCCCACGAGGTCAATACGCCCTTGGCCGGGATCTCCTCCTATGCCCAGATGCTGCTCAACAAGACCTCTCCCCAGGACCCGGCCTATGAGACGCTGAAGAAGATCGAATCTCAAAGCTTCCGGGCCTCCGAGATCATCAATAATCTGCTCAATTTCGCCCGTGTCAGCGACTCCGACGGCGGGGAAGTGAATCTGAACTCATTGATGGTCGAAACCGTCTCTCTCTTGGAACCGCAGTTCAAGAAGGGAAACGTAGAGGTTGACGTCGACCTCGATCCCTATCTGCCCAAGACCGTCGGTGTTGGAGGCAAGCTTCAGCAGGTCTTCATGAATCTCTTCATGAACGCCCGCGACGCGATGCCGGAAGGCGGCGATCTCCGCATCCGCACTTTCCGCAAGGACGGGCAGGCCGTGATCGAAGTCGAGGACTCGGGAAGCGGCATCTCGCCCGATGATCTGAAACGCATTTACGATCCTTTTTTCACCACCAAGGAGGTCGGCAAAGGCACGGGTCTGGGACTCTCCGTCTCCTATGGCATCGTGCAGGAACACCAGGGACGCATCAGTGTTGAGAGCCGTCCCGGCCAAGGCACGACCTTTCAGGTGAGGCTACCGATCAAACGTCTGAACTGATGTATCTTTTCCCCTCCTGCGGAGACGGCGGAAGGACAGGTCTCCGTCTGCCGCCGATGCGGACGGGGAGCGGACGCCACTGAAGAAAGCTGAATCGAGAATGAGCAAAGAACCCTCTGTCTTGGTGATCGACGACGAAGACGTCATGCGGGACGTCGTCACCGAATTGCTGCAAGGCGAAGGCATTCGGGTGTTGTCGGCCTCACGCCCCGAGGAAGGACTGAAGATCTTCCGCGAGGAACTCGTGGACGTGGTCCTGCTCGACCTGATGCTGCCCGGCATGGACGGCCTCAAAGTGCTTGAGGAAATCTTCAAGACCGACCGCGATGCGGTGGTCATCATGATTACCGCCTACGCCTCCATCGAAAATGCCGTCAAGGCCACCCAATTGGGCGCCTTCCAGTTCATCACCAAACCCTTCAAGAACGAGCAGCTCCTGCAGGTCGTCAAGAACGGTCTGGAGAAACGGGCTCTGGCCGAAGAGAACCGGCTGCTCAAACGCACCCTCAAGCAGCGAACTTCCTTCCACAACATCATCGGCAAGAGCGAGCAGATGCAGCGGGTCTTCGACCTCATTTCCCAAGTGGGGCCAGGACGCAGCACCGTGCTCATTTACGGTGAGAGCGGGACCGGCAAGGAGCTGGTGGCCAAAGCCGTTCATCAGTGCAGCCCCCGCGCCGATGAGCCCTTCGTGGCCGTCAACAGCGGAACCATTCCCTCTGACTTGCTGGAAAGCGAGTTGTTCGGCCACACCAAGGGGGCCTTCACAGGAGCCACCTCGGCCAAGAAGGGACTCTTCGAGGTCGCCGACGAAGGCACGCTTTTCCTCGACGAAGTGGGGACCATTCCCCTGGAAACCCAAGCCAAGCTGTTGCGGGTCATCCAGGAGCGCGAGTTCCGCGCCGTGGGGGGGCTGGAGAACAAGAAGGTGGACGTGCGCATCATCGCCGCCACCAATGCCGAGTTGAGGAAATCAGTGGATGAGGGCGAGTTCCGCGAAGATCTCTTCTACCGCCTCAACGTGATCTCCATTCACCTTCCGCCCTTGCGCGACCGCCGCGATGACATCCCTTTGCTGGTCGAGCACTTCATCCGCGTCTTCTGTGAGGAGAACGAGCGCGACTTGTGCACTTTCGCACAGAACGCCCTGCGCCTTTTGATGGAGTACTCCTATCCCGGCAACGTCAGGGAACTGGAGAACATCGTGGAGCGGGCCGTGGTGCTGGCGCCGCCTGAGGGCCACATCGACGAAGGCCTCCTGCCCCCCGAGGTGACCGAGGCCGCCTCGGGCGGCTTCGGATACAAGATCATGCACGAAGGAGCCTCGCTGAAGGAGATGGTGCAAGAATTTGAAAAGAGCCTCATCATATCGGCCCTGAAGAAAACCGAGTGGAATCAGAAGAAGGCAGCTTCCATGCTCCGGGTCAATCCCACTACGCTCAATGAGAAACTCAAACGGTTGGAGATCCGCATCCCCAGCACCTAGCGCTGGCGAGCGGCCTCATACCGCCCAGAGAATCTGGACAACTGATCATGTGCGCGGAACTTGGCCTGTGTGCGAGCTCGTGCATCCCATCGGCCCTTGTGAGGGCCGCCTTCGCAGATCCGGGCAGCAGGCCGTAAGGGCAGAAACTGGACCTGCGGGTGAACTTGCCGGCCACCGAGCGGCCTTAAGAATCGAGGTAACGGAGGACGACCACTACGACGTCGTAGACGGCGTGAGCGGCAATAGGAGCTGCCAGATGGCCTTTGCGCAAATAGAGGAGCCCGAAGAGGACGCCCAGCACGGCAGCGGCCGTGGCCCGGTCGGGTCCCTGAAGGAGGTGGAGGGCGCCGAAGAAGGCGCTCCACAGCAGCAAGCCGACCCACACGCCTCCCAGGTCGCGGCGGAAGCGCTCCAAGACGAAGGCCCGCTGGATTTCCTCTTTGAATCCGCCCACCAGGATGCTGGTGGCCAGGAAAAGGAGCAGCATAGCCGGTCCGCGGATGAGATCAAGCAGCGGATTCTCAAGGCCGGACCAGTGAGGCCAATAAAGCGCGAAGAGTTGGATGACGGCGTAGGCGGCCAGCAGCAAGAGGGGCACCGAGAGCAGTCCGATGAGGGCTTCCCGCGCGGCTTTGGCGCGCCGCCAGCCAATTTGGCGCCAGCCCTCACGTCCGCTGCGCAGGAAGATGCCGATCAGGAGCAGAGTGAAGAGGGCGTCGGCCAGCAGGAAAAGAAAGAGACGGGTCGGCTGTTCGGCCAGACGTTCGGGATCGGGCAGGCCCGTAGCCAGGGCCGCCGCCAGTTGCCCTCCCACGGCAACAGCGGCCACTTGGAAGGCGCTGTGAAGGCGCCGCAGAAGTCGTTGGCCGTCTTCCATCAGGAAGTGATTCTAATGCCCTGCAGCCGATTCCTGAAAGTTTTGTCGCTTTGGAGATTTGTTTTTTGTTGTAGAACGTGTTGACAAGGCTATAATGCCGCTCGTAAAGGAGGTTTGCCATGCCACGGGGCTATGACGACGACTACGATAACTTCGAGGACGACGCAGACGACGACTTCGACGAGGACGCCGACGACGATTTCGAAGACGATGACTTCGAGGATGACGATTTTGACGAAGACGACGACTTCGATTACGACGACGACTTTGACGAAGACGACGACTTTGATGACGACGAGTACGACGACTTCGAAGATGAGGACTACGACGAGGACGACGATTACGAGGACTACGAGGACGAATACGACGACTTCGATGGAAACGGCGACTATGGCCGCGACGACGATGACGAAGATGATTTTGACGAGAAGGGACGTGGAAGGTATAAAAGGAAAGGGTATTATCATTGAATGGCCCGTACGTTCTGCCGCCTGAGTAAGGCGAAGGGCATCAACGGGCATCAAGAGAGGCTCGGAGCCGCAGGAAAAGCTGGCTCCGGCCCATAGTTCCTAGTAGACTGACAAATTGAGACTTTGGGCGAGGCTGTCGCGGCGATCTCCGCCGGGCGGTCAACTCGGGAAGCCAAAGTCAGAGCCAAGAGAACGCTTCAAGTAGATGAGATAGATGAGGAGGATGACATGCTTCGCCTAAGAATGGTGCTGGCTGTTCTTCTGCTGCTCCTGCTGACCGCCGGCTTGGCGGCGCAGGACAATGGAAAAATCAAACAGCTGACGCCCACCTACAGCGGCTCGACGGGATTGTTCAAGACTCCCTTCGCCGACACCCTGCGCCAAGGGGAATTTTCGTTTTCACTGAACACCTATTACGCTCACCGTGAGCCGGGAGACCTCTCCTTGACGGTCTTCCCCATAACCGCCACCATCGGTTTGACCGACCGCGTTGAGTTCTTCGCCTCCTACGAAATCCACAAGCGGGTTCACGCGCCGCAGATTCAAACGAACACCCGCTTTCCCAATCAGAATCTGCTGCCCACCATGATCGGGCCGAGGGGCTGTCTGCCCAATGACTGCACGACCAGCTTCTTCAACGACACGCCTTTCATGGACGTGGGATATGGAAGCGGCCCCGGCGATATTTCGCTGGGTTTTAAATTCAACGTTCTTTCGGAGCGTCGCGGTGATGCCCTGGGACTGGCCATCCAGCCCCGCTTCCGCTTTCACTTCGATGCCAGCCGCAGCCGGCTGGGCCGGGGGCTTTCGACGGGCGCCAACGATGGCGGCTTTGACGTCATCCTCTCCAAAGACATGCCCAACAGCGGAACCTTCACGGCCAGCTCGGGCCTCATGATCGCAGGCGATCCCGAGACCATCGACCGCCAGAACGAATGGAACTTCGGAATGGGCGTGGGAGTGCCTCTGGGTTCGTCCAAGAAGGTCCACCTCATCGCCGAACTGACGGGAACCGTCTTCTACGGCGAGCGGACCGGCTTGGCCAATCCTCATAATCCGGTCGACGTCATCGGCGGACTTCGGGCTTTCCCCGCCAAGTGGCTGGCCATCTCGGGCGGCTACATGGGCTACGTGGGAGCCAACATCGACGATACGTTCGGCATCGATAGTACCGACCGCCACGGCTTCTGGGCTCAATTGGCCCTGCAGCGCAAAATCAACCGTCCCCCGACGGTGAGTTGCAGCCCGGCTCAGACCACTATTACCGAAGGCGAGACGGCTACCATCAACGCCACCGTCACCGATCCCGACGACGACAATTTGACCATGACCTGGTCCTCTTCGGGCGGACGCCTGAGCGACAGCGGATCTTCGGCCACTTTCGATTCCACCGGCCTGGATCCCGGACGCTACACGGTCAAGCTCGACGTCAGCGATGGAGAGGCCACTGCCTCCTGTTCCTCTGACATTAACGTCGAGAAGAACAAGCAGCCTCCCACCATCACCTGCCAACCCGGCAGCGTGAGCGTGACCCAGGGCGAATCGGCCACCTTGAACGCCCAAGCCTCCGATCCCAACGGCGACGCGCTGACCTATTCCTGGACCGTCAACGGCCAGTCGATCAGCAACAACAGCGCCAGCTTTGAATTCGGAACGGCTCAGCGCAACCCGGGCAGCTACACGGTCGAAGTCACCGTCACCGACGTTGACGGCATGACCGCCCAGTGCAGCTTCAACGTGACCGTCAACCGCCGTCCCAACAACTGCCCCGAAGTCAGCCTGTCGGTCGACCCGACCGAGGTTTACGCCGGGGAGGATGTCCAGGCCACGGCTCAGATCAACGATCCTGACGGCGATCCCGTCGAGGTCGAGTGGTCAGTGGACGGCCGCACCCGCAACGCCAGCGGAAACAGCTACACCATCAACACCAGCGGACTGGCCGGCGGATCTCACAATGTCGAGGTCAAGGCCACCGACGACCGAGGCTGCGAAGGCAGCGACAGCGCCACCTTCAACGTCACCGAGAAGGTCATCATCCAGATGCCTCTCGACAACATCGGCAAGGCCAAGCTGGATGAGATCGCCCTCAAGATGCAGCAAGAGCCGCGTCTGCGGGCGGTTATTACCGGATACACCGACGATACGGGCTCCGAGGCCGCCAACGAACGCGTCGGCCTGCGCCGCGCCAACCGTGCCAAGGCCTACTTGGTTGACGAGCGCGGCGTCAGCGAAGACCGCATCGAGGTCAAGAGCGGCGGCGAGACCAATCCCATCGCCGACAACTCCACGGCTGAGGGACGCAAGGAGAACCGCCGCGTCGAAGTTGAGCTTTCCATTCCCTAGCCGGAAAAGGTAAAGCCGACATCATTCTGGGGCCTCTCTGCCGCGCGGCGGGGAGGCCCTTTTTCGTCGCTCAAGATGCAGATGCTCCAAAGGGCCCGAATCAGGTATCCTCTAGGCATGCTTGCGCAATTCCAATCCAGCCTCAGATTCTCGCTTGGCCTGCTGCTGTTGATCCTGTGCCTGGTCCCGCTCGCGGCTCAGCCCGTCGAGGAGCTGAGCGTGGAAGTGCTGGGGCCTTTCGGGGGCGATGTCCGCTCCCTGGCGATTCACCCCCGCCAGCCCGATACCGTTTTCCTGGGGACCTCCGACAGCCAGATCTTCAAGTCCCTTGACGCCGGGCAAAGCTGGCACCGCCTGCGTCCCGGACTGCCTCAGCGCCACTTGGTGGTCGACAATCTCCATTTCCATCCGTCCGATCCCGACACCCTCTACGTTGGAGCCTGGGAGACCAAGAGCGACTACGGAGCGCTCTTTGTCACCCATGACGGCGGAAGTTCCTGGCAGGAGATTGCCTTGGGCCAGTACCAGATGAGCATCCGGGCCATCGCGGTGGCACCCTCTGATCCGCGGGTCATCGCGCTGGGCATTTCCGAAGGCGTCATTCTCAGCGCCGATGCCGGCTCAACCTGGCGGCGCGTTACCCGTGGCTACCGCAGCCTTTACAACGTCGAGTCGCTGGCTTTCGATCCCGGTGACGAACAGATTCTCTATGTGGGCACCTGGCGGCGGGGATGGAAGACCATGGACGGGGGAAAAACTTGGAAGCCCATGCATCAGGGCATGGCCTTTGACAGCGATATGTTCAGTCTGTTGGTTTCGCCCGAAGATCCTCAAGTGCTCTTTTCCAGCGCCTGCACCGGCGTCTACAAGTCCACCAACGGCGGTGAAAGCTGGAGCAAGCTCTACAATGGGCTGCCCAAGGAGGCCAAGCGCACGCGCATGCTTCATTTCGATCCGTCCGACGCCTCCACCGTCTACGCCGGCACCACCATAGGACTCTTCAAGACCAGCGACAGCGGCGGACGCTTCGATAAGGTCCATCCCGACATCGTGGTGAATGCCATCGCCGTGCATCCCGCCGATCCCGCCATTGTGTTGGTGGGCGCTGACGACGTGGGCGTCCTGCGCAGCCAGGACGGCGGCGCCAGCTTTCATGAATCGAATCAGGGATTCACCCACCGCCACATTTCGGCTCTGGCTTCGGTGCCCGGCCAGCCCGGGCTCTACTACGCGGCTGTGGCGTCCGACGGCCTGCACGGCGGCTTCTTCATCACACGCGACAAGGGGCGCCACTGGATCGCCCACAATCAAGGACTAGGCGAGGCCGCCGCATCCATCCGCCGCATCATTCCCATCAGCCGAGGGGAGGTCTTCGTCGTGACCCCCCAAGGGCTCTTCCGCGGCCATCCCGGAAACGATGCCTGGAAATCCGTCGATCTGCCCGAAACGCCTCCTGTTCGAGATATGGCCCCCCTCAGGGACGGCCATCGCCTGTTGCTGGCTACCGAGAGGGGAGGCCGTTTGGCCGATCTGGAGAGGGGACGGCTCACATCCATTGACTTGGGGGTCTATGAAGGCCCTGTGCACAGCGCTCTGCAACTGTCCGGCGGAGGACTCATGCTGGGTACCGACATGGGCGTCTTCTTCAGTGAGGACGACGGAGAGACCTGGACGATACGGGTCAAGGGTTTGCCCTACACCGCCGTTCAGGGCCTTTACCAGACCGGCGACAATGCCGTTGTGGCGGCCACTCCCCGAGGACTCTACCTCAGTCCTGACCGAGGCGCCGAGTGGGTCCTTGTCGAAGGGCTGAAGCGCGACGGGCTCACGGCGGTGGCCTCCGATTCCGGTCAACGGCTATTCGCGGCCGATCTGGGTGTGGGTTATGTCTACAGCCGGGCTGCCGCTGACGACTCCTGGCGCCGCCTGCGCTTGCGCGACACCTCGCGGGTGACTGCGCTGGCCGCTGCTTCCGATGGAGCCCTCTTGGTCGGAACCCTGACCGACGGGCTTTGCCGCCTGGAATTTTCTTCGCCTGCCCGGCTTGATGCCGGCTCACGCTGAATCTGTCATGTCGAACCTGCCTCCCTATTGGCTGGCTCTTTTGTTGGTGGCCTCGGCCGGTCTGGCCTTGACGGCGATCTATCTGCTCCGCCGCCGCTGGCGCTCCTCTCAGGAAGGCCTCCAGCAAGTGGATGCCCAGCGTCACGGCGATTATGAAGACCGGGTGCTGCCGCTGATGGTCTACGAGGACCGTTACCCGGCCTTCGGCCGCATTGCGGGAACGGTGTTCGAAAACTTCGCCGTGGGACGCTTTCTGGAGAGCGAGGACTTCCGCCGGGCTCAGGAGTATTTGACCCGCGGCGCTTTTCAACCCGCCGACCGGCACTCCCTGGAAGCCGCCATGTGCGTCATCGTCAAGACCTTCGTCTCCGATCCCGAGGTGCAATACCGCTGTCCCCCCATCGATCAATGGGTTGATGAGTTTCTGGACGAAATCGAGATTGAGTGAGGGCTGGGCGACGGCCTCAGTGGCGGTCCGCTACAACCACCCGGGTTTGAGAGAGGCGGTCGTGGAGGCAGCGGGCCCAGGGATCGAACAATCCCCAGAGAAGTCCGGCGAAGAGCAGTCCCAGTGAAGGCAGGAAGGCCAAGACGCGGATCACAGCGGCGCCGGTAGGGATTTCCGGCGACTCCTGGTGGAGTGCTTTGAGCTTGGCCAAGTGCATTCCCGGAGTCTGGCTGGCGAGGCGCAGGAAAAAGACCGAGCTGACGATCAAGAACACAAGGGCCATTCCGCCGGCAATCTGCAGGGCGGCGGGGTCGAGCAGGCTGAAGCCCAGCACCCTTGACGCGCCAGCGGCGAAGAGCAGCCCTGTGAAGGCGGCCAAGATAAGGTCGACCAAGCCCGCCAACGCCCGCGAGATGAAGATTTCGCGCGGCACCCAAAGGTTGTCGGCTTCGTCCAGATCTTCGTCGGGGAAATCGTCAGCATAGGCCGAGGTCTGATCCAGACGGGCATCCTCCTCTTCGTCCTTCTCATCGGAGGGTTCGAATGCTGCTTTCCAGCGTTCAGAGTCGTCCGGTTCTTCCTGCCCGCGTCCTCGCAGGGGGCGGTCCAGCGGTGAAGGCTCGGCCTGACTGCGTTCCTCGAAGGTGACGATCGAGTGCTGCCGCTCTCCCGGCTGGTCCTTGTCCCGGTCGGGACGAAGGTCTCGCTCCAGCAAGTCCATTTGCAGGGGGATGTCCCCCGGGTCCTGGTCGTTTGCGTCCTGCTCCAGGTCGGGGTCCGCTTCCCCGTCCCGGCCGATGTCTTCGGATGGAGGGTCCTCGGCCAAAGGCTCAGCCGGACCTGCACCTGTTGGCTGTTGGGGCTCCTTCACTCCGGCGGCGGGGTCCGCCTCCTCGCGGCGGGCCTCGGACGCCGGAACTTCCGGGTCGGCGAGATAAGGTCCCCGCTCTTCTTGCTGCTCTCCTGTCTCCGGCGGGATATCAGGCTGTTGCAGCGGCGTATCGGCCCCCTCGGCCATGCCACGACCGGAAAGAGCTTCCAAGGCATCATCATGCCCTTCCGGCTCGTCGGACGAGACTTCTTGCCCCGCGGCGGTTTCCGCCGCCGAGCGGCTGTCATTGAAGGAGAGGCCGGAGTCGGTCTCCCCGGCTCGCGGGGCAGGCTTCTCTTCGGGCGGGGAAGCATCACCCTCTTCCGGCCTCTGACGGTTGGCCTGAGAGTCGCCGGCAGGAGTCTCGATCTCCAGTGGCTGATCGCGCAAGAAGGTGGTGGGGCGACGCTTGACCGTGGGCCGCTGACCCAACGAAACCGTGACCTCCGAGTCTTGGCTTGACCCGCTATCAGGCGAAGACTGGGGAGCAGCGCCCGCCGGGGAAGCCTCTTGCTGAGAAGGCTCCTCCTCATTCCGCCCGGCTTCGGCGTGCTGCTGCGCCGGAGTCTGTTGCGGTTCCTGATCTTGCGGGTCTGAGCCGCCCGAAGAATCCTCCAAATCATGCTTCTTCTGGGCGTGCTCTTCCAGCTTCTTCTTGATTTCGCTTTTCCAGTCCACCAGGATCACTCTAGCACAGCCCACTGTCCTCACAGGGGCGGGTGCCGGGGAGCCGCGGAGCCCGGTTTCAGGGGTTTTGAGGCGGCTGCGAGTCCTCTCGATCAGGCTCTTGCGAAGGGAAGGGCGGCCGGCAAGGCGGCCCCGTCTGGTAGAGCTGGAGGTCGGTCTGCAACTGTTGCACCCAGGCCTGCTGCTGGCTGGTTTCGGCGACCCGCAGCATGCGCGAGGCCCAGTCGGCCGCTTCCTGGCACTTCCCAGATTCGGCTAGAGCCAGCGCCACCGTACGTCCGTGGGCGACACTGCGGCGGGCTGAATAGACTGCCTGGGCAATCTCGGCGGCCCTCTCGCCATCACGCAGTTCGGGGTTGGCGGAAGTAGCCAGCAGATAAGCCCAAGCGTGCAGAATTCCGCCCCGACCAGGATATTCCTCTTCCGAGGTTTGCAATAGAGCCGCCGCGTCGGAATCGCGTCCCGCCTCGATCAATGCCTTCACCGCCTCTAAGACCACCAGCTCGTCAGCCCGGTTCCGTCGCGCCGCCAAGACCGACAATTGCCGGGCGGCTTCTTCCTGTCCCTCCTCGCGGACGGCCAGACGAGCGGCCCACTGCAGGGCTTGTTCATCATCTGGACGCTGCTCTAGGGTCTTGAAAAAATGACGCAGCGCCTCGTGGGGGTTTTCCTTGTACATCAGGACGCCCAGATTGAAGTGAGCCGAAGGGTGGTCTGGTTCCAGCTCCAGTGCCTTGCCAAGTTCCTGCAAAGCTTCCTCATTGCGATCGAGGCCAGACAGGGCGGTGGCCAAGTTGACCCGCGCACCCGGATCTTCGGGAGCCGCTTCGACCGCTTTGGCGAAAGACTCGGCGGCTTGAGCTATGAGGCCGTTTTGAAACTGGGAGCGTCCCCGGATGGTGTAGATGACAAAGCCGCGCTTGAGTTCGGTCACTGAATCGGCGATGGGATCGGCGGGCGCCACCCCCACTGAATTGCGCTGAGCCAGATGGCTGCGGGCCTCTTCAAGCTGGCCCAGTTCCCGCAAGGCGATTCCCAGTGCGTAATGAATCCGCCCCGCTTGGGGAACCCTCTCCAGGGCCGTCTTGAAATGGTCGCGCGCCGCGCTCCAGTTTTCCAGAGCCGTCTCGGCCTGTCCCATGCCGAAATGAGCGGCGGCATCGCCGGGATCGCTTTCCAGCACCTTGCGGAAGAACTCTACGGCCTGGCGGGGACGGTTCTGTTGCAACTCAATCTGGCCCAGATGGATGCGGGCCGCCTGCAGTTCAGGCGAAATGCGGAGCGCTTCGTGAAAGTAGAGCTGTGCCTCTTGCAGGCGTCCTTGACCCTCCAGCAACAAGCCCATCAAGTGCGGCCATTGCGGACTTGATGGATTTAGACGGTAGGCGTTTCGGTAAGCCGACTCTGCGGCCTGGGCGAATTCATAGGCATGATAGAGGCGGCCTATGTCCCCATAGGCTTGAGCCAATCCTTCCTCCGAGACTTCCTCATCCGATCCCAACTGCTGCAAGGCGGACTGGCTGGATTGGATCTGCTCCCGCACCACTTCCTCCAGATCGTCCAATGGCGGAAGCTGGACCGGCTCCAATCCGGCCCGTTGGGGGAGGATCTGGAGAGTCTGCTGGAGCGCCGCCCCGGCCCATGCCGCCTGCAAGCCCAGGACAACGATAAGAAAAGCGATCCGCTGAGGCTTCATCATGCTCCGAGGATAGCAAAATCGAGATGGCCGGGACCTGATCTTCCCCTTCTGCGGGGCTCCCGCAAGGCACCTCGGCTGCGGGCGTTTTTGAGGACGCTTGCGTCGGCGGTCTTTGGCAAGCATCAGCGAATCGGGTAGCATCCCTTCATCCACTGTGCGGCAGACCGGCCCGGCCAAGCCGACCGGGAATTGGATTGGGGCCGCCGATCGGCTAACCGATGAGCAGCAAAGGGGGATGAGATGAATCGACGAGAGTTTCTGCAGACTTCTGCCGCGGCAGCGACCGTGGCCTCAGCGGCCAAGAAGCTCCAAGCACAAACCGAAGCCTTGCCCGTGGTCATCGCCAGCGCCAACGGGCTCAAGGCCACCCAAAGAGCCATGGCTCTGCTGCGGGAAGGAAAGGACACTCTGGAAGCAGTGGTTTCCGGGGTGGAGTTGGTGGAAAACGATCCCGACGACCGCAGCGTCGGTTATGGCGGACTGCCCAACGAAGAAGGAGTCGTTCAACTCGACGCCTCGGTCATGCATGGACCCACGCGCGGGGCGGCTGGCGTGGGCGCCGTGGAGAACATCCGCAACCCCGCCCGGCTGGCCAAGTATGTCATGGAACGCACCGACCATGTCCATTTGATGGGCCAGGGAGCCAAGCGCTTCGCCCTCATGATGGGCATGGAGGAAACCAATCTGCTCACCGACGAGTCGCGCGAAATCTGGTGGAAGTGGAAGCGGTCTCTCAGCGGACGTGACGACTGGATTGACCCCCAAGACCGCATTCCCGAGTCCATGCGTTCCGATCAGCAGGCGGCCCTGCGCGACTACATCCGCCATCATGGAACCATCAACTGCAACGCCGTCAATGCCCAGGGAGACATCTCAGGGGTCACGACGACATCCGGGCTGGCCTTCAAGATTCCAGGACGCGTAGGCGACTCGCCCATCATCGGGGCCGGACTCTACCTCGACAACCAAGTCGGCGCCTGCGGCAGCACGGGACGAGGAGAGGCCAATCTCAAGACTTGCGCCAGTTTTCTGGCAGTGGAATTCATGCGCAACGGCGATTCTCCTGAAGAAGCCGGACTAAAGGTGCTGCGCCGAATTGCCGACAATACCTCTGAGCCGTACTTGCTGGACGACCAGGGGCGTCCCCGATTCAACGTCAACTTTTATCTGGTCGACAAGCAAGGACGATATGCCGGAGTCGCCATGTACAGCGGCAGCCGCTACGCGGTGCACGATGGCCGGGAGAACCGGGTTCGCGATTCGGCCTACCTGTACGAGCGACCCGCCGAACGGTGATCAGCGCTACTAAAAGAATCCGGCTCAAGCGCTAAGATGGATGCGATCACCAAGACTCGAGGCCCGAGGCGGCGAGGGGCGGGGAAGCCATCTCGAAGAGGGCAAGAGACATGATGAACAATCAGCGCGGCAGCGGGAAATTCGGATGCGTGGTCACCCTGGGCTTGCTGGGGCTCTTCATTTTCGGGTCCATCAAAGTCATCCCCGTCTATCTCGACAAACTGCAGTTCGAAGAGGACTTCGCCCGTCTTGTCAGCCAGGCCGGCGCCCAAGCCATGAGCGTTAACGGACTGCACAAGAACATCGAGCGGATCGCTGATCTCTACGACTTCAAGATTGTGGAGGACTCCCTAAAGCATAGCCGCAAGCAATTCGCCACCGGTCCGCCCCAGTTGCACATCGAGGTCACGGTTTTCCGCGAGGTTGAGTTCCCCGGCTACACCTACCGCTTCCAATACCGGCTCAAGGAATCGACCTTTATCGGGACGCTTTAGCTGCGCTTCGGGTACATTTTCCTGTGCCGGCGCGTCCTTAGGAGCTCTCTCGGGCATCCGCTGCAAGGGACCGGCGGACCGCGGCGCCGCAGCCTGCCTGCTTGCATCGGCAGAGGCCTCAGTGGTATGCATGATCTCCTATGCGGCCCTCGCCTTTTCGCCCTCAGTCCAAGCGCGTTCTGGTCACCGGCGGCGCCGGCTTCATCGGCAGCCACCTGTGCCGCGACTTAGTGCGCCAGGGCCACGAGGTGCTTTGCCTCGACAATCTCTACTGCAGCCGCAAGCGCAACATCCAGGATCTGCTCTCCGAGCCCCGCTTCGAGTTTCTGCGCCACGACGTCATCCAGCCCATACTTCTGGAAGCTGACTTGGTCTACAACCTGGCCTGTCCAGCCTCGCCCGTCCACTACCAGCACAATCCGGTCAAGACGGTCAAGACCAACGTCATGGGCGTGATCAACATGCTGGGATTGGCCAAGCGGGTGGGCGCCCGTATCCTGCAGGCCAGCACTTCCGAAGTCTACGGAGATCCGCAGGAGCATCCCCAGCGGGAAGACTATTGGGGCCACGTCAATCCCGTGGGTCGGCGCAGTTGCTATGACGAGGGCAAGCGTCTGGCAGAAACGCTGATGATGGACTATCATCGTCAAAACCAAGTCGACGTCCGTATCGCCCGCATTTTCAATACCTACGGCCCCTTCATGCACGAGGAAGACGGCCGGGTTGTCAGCAATTTCGTGGTGCGGGCCCTGAGAGGACAGCCTCTGGAGGTCTACGGCGACGGCAGCCAAACCCGTTCTTTTTGTTACGTCAGCGATCTCCTGGAAGGCCTGAAAAAGCTGATGCAGGCCGACGGTCTGAACGAGCCCGTCAATCTGGGCAATCCCGATGAGTTCACGATATTGGAGTTGGCCGAACGGGTGCTGGAGCTGACCGGGTCGAAGAGCGAGATCCGTTTCGCTCCTCTTCCCGCCGACGATCCGGTGCGCCGCCGACCCGACATCAGCCGGGCCCTTGAAAAGCTGGATTGGGAGCCCAAAGTTCCGCTGCGCGAGGGATTGCAGATGACCATCGACTACTTCGACGACTTGATGCGCGATGAGTGACCGCAACGGCGATGACGGCGGACAGGGGGGCAAATACGCCCGCATGATGGCCGAGTATTCCACCATCCTGCTGCTCCTCCCCTCGGCGACCTTGGCCGGATACTGGCTGGGGGCCCTGCTCGATGCCTGGTGGGACAGCGGACCGCTGATGACGGTCGTGGGCATCTTGGCGGGAGCGGGCGTGGGCTTTCACCAGATGTACCGCATCATCATGCGCAGACGTTGAGGCCGGGAGAAGAGAATCGTGCGTTTCAATCAGTGGCTTTTGGGCCTCACTGTGGCGGCGACGTTGGCAGCCTGCTGGCGTTACGGTATAGTCATGGCGGCGTCGGTCGCCCTGGGCGGCGGCATGGCCTGGATCAACGCCCGCTGGATGCGGGCCGGCCTGGATGCCGTTACGGCGCCTGAGGGCCGGGAAAAGGCCGGACGCATGACGACGCTCTTCGTGGGCCGCCTGTTATTGATCTTCCTGGTGCTGTCTGTTATCATCCTGACTTCTTTTTTGAGCGTCCTCGGCGTCATCGCCGGCTTGTCGCTCGGGGTGGTCGCCGCCCTGATCGACGAGGCCAGACAAATCAAGTGGAAAGTTCGCTGAGATAAAGCTGGATCGATGGAACATCACGAACCATTCATCGCAGAGATTGTCAACCACTATATCGCCAACCCCATTGCGGGATGGTTCGGCTACCATCCCCACGGCGATCACAGCGGCGTGCTGCCCGGGCACTTGGTGATGATCATCATCGCCTTCCTCTTCTTGACCGTCTTCTCGTTGTGGCTGCGCCGCCGCCTCAGCGTCGACTCGCCGGGCGGCGTGCAGCAGGCGATAGAACTGACCATCCAAGGGCTGCGGGGACTGGCCCACGACGTCATCGGAGCCCAAAATCGGCGCTATTTTCCTCTCCTGGGCGGGCTCTTCTTCTATATCTTGGCATGTAACTGGATGGGCCAGATTCCGGGATTCGCACCCCCCACGGCCAACTTCAACATTCCGGTTTCGATGGCCATCTGCAGTTTTCTCTACTACAACTTTCACGGAGTGCGGGTGCACGGACCCGTTAAGTATCTGATCCATTTCGCGGGTCCCGTCTTGGCCCTGTCCTTCATCGTCTTTCCGATCGAAATCGTCAGCCATGCGGCCCGCGTCGCCTCGCTGTCCATCCGGCTTTTCGGCAACCTCTTCGCCGAAGAGCTGGTGACCGGCAGCCTGGCCAGCATTTTTCCCTTCATTGTCCCTTTGCCCACGGTGTTGCTGGGCTTGTTCGCCGGACTGATCCAAGCCTTTGTTTTCGTCCTGTTGACCATGGTCTACATCGGAGAGGCGGTCGCAGAAGAACACTGATGCCGTCGGACGCGAGGGGACGCGCCCCGAGCTTTTTAATTTGGATACGACTTGCTGAGAATAAGGAGAGTCTTGCAATGATGAGAAAGATCGCAATTACCGCTTTCGTTCTGCTGCTTTTCGCTGTGGTGGCCCTTCCGGCCGCGGCCCAGGGGGACGCCGATTCGTCGTCCGGCAGCACCCTTTTCTGGGGACTGTCGATCGGCATGGGCATTGCTGCCGCCGGTTGCGGACTGGCCCAAAGCAACGCCCTGAGAGGTGCTTGCGACGGCGTGGCCCGCAATCCCGGCGCGGCCGACAGCATCCGCCTGTTCCTCTTCCTGGGACTGGCCCTGATCGAGTTCCTGGCCCTGCTGACCTTTGTGATCTGCTATCTGGTTTACGGCTCGGCCTAAGAGAGCCTGAAGCCTGTGAGCGGCGGAGGCGAAAAAGCCGTCTTCGCCGCTTCCCCGCTCTCTTCCCTTTTTCCCCACCTCGGCTCTCCCGTTCCGCAGCTTCTGCGCTTTCTCTTGGACGAGCGCCGTGCGGCTGTAGTAGCATTTGCGGCGCCCATGCAGTCCTTGGATTTTTTTCACCAGTTCCGCGACAATGTCCGCCAGCGTCCGGACCATCCCGTCTTTCAACTGCTGGGAGAAGAGGGACGGGAAGTCTTCACCACCAGCCAAGTGGCCGAAGGGCTGCGGCGGGTAAGCCGGTTTCTCCAATGCCGTGGATTGGAAAAAGGCCAAGCGGTGGGCATCATCATGGAGAATCATCCCCGCTGGGGCGTGGCCTACCTGGGGGCCCAGAGCGCCGGCGCCGTGGTGGTTCCCTTCGACATCCTCCATTCCAGCAAGACCCTGGCCGAGCTGATCGGGCACTCGGAGTGCCAGTTCCTCATCACCTCCGCGGGCCTGACTCAGAAGCTGCTGGAGATACAGGACCGGCTCCCCCAGTCCCTTCCCGTGCTGGTAGCCGGTCAGGCTGAGGAGGCCCCCCCGGAGTGGCACCGCTGGGACGACTTGATGGAGGAGGAGCTGTCAGAAGAAATCCCCATGCCTCTGGTGGAGCGCGATCCCGACGAGCCGCTCTCCATCATGTACACCTCGGGAACCACCGGAGATCCCAAGGGCGTTGTGCTCAGTCAAGCCGCCGTCTACCGCAACGTCAACGCCGTCTTCGAGCAAATCAAGGTGACCGAGGACGACCATATCCTTTCGGTCCTGCCTCTCTACCACGCGCTGGCTCTGATGGCCAACTTCATCATGCCCCTCTACGTCAACGCCCGCACCACCTATCTGCCGGTGCTGGAGGCCCAGCGCATCCTCAAGGCCTTCCGCGAGGAAGGGATCACGATCTTCGTCTGCGTTCCCCAGTTCTTTTATCTGGTGCACAAGCGAATCTTCCAGGAAGTGGAGCGGCAGGGCCTGCTCAAGCGCAAGCTCTTCCGCATCCTGCTCAGGTTGTCCCATTTCTGCAACCAGCGGCTGGGATTCAACGCCGGCAAAATGCTCTTCAAGCGGGTGCGTGCTCCTTTCGGCGAGAAATTCAACTTCTTCGCCGTGGGCGGGGCCCGCTTCGACACCGAGGTGGCCCGCTCCTTCCGCGATTTGGGATTCAACATCCTGCAGGCCTACGGCATGACCGAGACCTCGGCCGTGGCTACCGTCACCGACCTGGACGATCCGAGAGCGGTGGGCTCGGTGGGCCAGTCGCTGCCTCATGTGGAAGTGCGCATCGAGGATCCCGACGCGGACGGCATCGGCCAAGTCCTGGTGGGGGGCGGAAGCTTGATGCAAGGCTACTGGAAGAATCCCCGGGCCACCGCCGAGACGCTGCGTGACGGCTGGCTGCACACGGGCGACCTGGGCTACCTCGATTCCCACGGCCGTCTTAACATCACCGGCCGCAAGAAGGACGTCATCGTCCTCAGCTCGGGCAAGAACATCTTTCCCGAAGAGCTGGAGCACTTCTATCAGGAGGAGATTCCGCTCATCAAAGAAATGTGCATCCTGGGCCTTCCTGATGAGACCTCGGATGAAGGGCAGGAGAAGCTGCACGCCGTGGTGGTTCCCGATTTCGAGGAATCCAAGCGCCAGCAGATCGTCAACGTGGCCGACATGGTGCGCTACCTGTTGGAGAACGCTTCCCAGAAGCTGCCCGCCTACAAGCGGGTGCGCAGCTTCACCATCCGCCGCGACCCCTTGCCCCGAACCACCACCCGCAAGATCAAGCGCTTCCAAGTGGAGGAAGAGCTGGAGACCTCCCCGGTCGAAGAGGAACAGGCCCAAGCCGGAGATTCGGACCAGGTTGGGGACGAGCCGTCATCGCCTGTCGAAGAGCGCATCTTCCAGATGATCCGGGCGGCCAAGCGGGCTCCAGTGTTGCGCCGGTCCATGAATCTCGAGCTGGACGTGGGCTTCGATTCCCTGCAGCGGGTGGAGTTCCTGTCCAACGTGCAAGAGGCCTTCGCCATTGAGATCTCCGACGATGATGCTTCCGAGATTTTCACCGTTGAACAGTTGACGGATGCCGTTGAGAAGCGTCTTTCGGGCCAGGCGGATGGAGGCGAGTCGGGTGTCCGCTCCTGGAAGGAGATCTTGGAGCGAGACTTGTCCGAGGACGAGATTCGCCTCATGAAAGAGGTGATGGACCCGCGTCCGGTCTATGAATTCCTGGTCTACTTGACTACCCGCTTGGTTAAGCTCCTGTGCGGCATCTTCTTGCGTTTCAGGACTTCAGGACAAGAGAATCTGCCGCGGGAATTCCCCTTCATCGTGTGCCCCAACCACCAAAGCTACATCGACGCTCCCCTGGTGGCTTCGGCCATGCCTTTCCGAGTGCTCAAGCACGCTTTCTACCTGGGCTACAGCGACTACTTCGAGAACGCCTTCATGCGCTGGGTGGCGGTGGCCTGCAAGGTCGTTCCGGTGGATCCCGACCGTCACCTGCGCCAAGCGCTGCGGCTGGGCGCCGAAGGTCTGCGGCGGGGACAGGTGTTGATCGTCTTTCCCGAAGGCGAGCGCACCATCGACGGAACGCTCAAGCCCTTCCGCGGGGGGCCCGCCATCCTCTCTGAGGTGATGAAAGTGCCGGTCGTTCCGGTGGCTATTACCGGGGCCTATCAGGTGTGGAGGCGCGGTTCCAACAGGATCCGGCTGCATCCGGTACGCGTCCGCATCGGCAAGCCTCTCGATCCGCCTGCGGGACCCGAGCAACGCGACGAGTTTACCCAGCGCCTCAAAGCGGCGGTGGAGGAGTTGGTCGAGGCCGACGACCGTCCACAGTCCTGAGCGCTCTGCGGCTGGCCGGTCAGGAGGCGCTGGAGAACATGCCCAGGCGCTTCATCTTGTTGTAGATGGTCTTTTCGCTGATGCCCAGTTGCCGGGCGGCCTCGGACTTGTTGCCGTCGCATTTGGCCAGGGTTTGGGCGATGGCCATCTTCTCCACCTCAACCAGGGGAAGGCCGCCCAGATTTCCGCTAGAGGCGGCCGATTGGGGGCATCCGGCCATCTCGGGAGGCAGGTCTGCCAGTCCCAGGCGCGTCTCCGCCGAGAAGGCCGTGGCCCGCTCGAGGACATTCTCCAATTCCCGCACATTGCCCGGCCATTCATAGTTCATCAAGGCCTCGATGGCCTCCGAGTCGATGGCGTAGGCCTCGGCCTTGCGCCGCCTGGCCAGCCGGGCGAGCAAAAAGCGGGTGAGTTCCGGGATGTCCTCCATGCGCCGGCGCAGGGGCGGGATGTGAATGGGGAGGACATTGAGGCGGAAGAAGAGGTCTTCGCGGAAGCGCTTTTCGGAGCACATGGCGCGCAGATCCTGATGGGTGGCAGCGATGACGCGCACGTCCACCGCGATCTCGCGTCCGCCGCCGATGCGCTGGAAGCGCCGTTCTTGCAGGAAGTTCAGCAGTTTGGGCTGGAGATCGAGGGGCATGTCTCCTATTTCGTCCAGGAAGAGCGTCCCCCCGTCGGCCATTTCCACCCGCCCCGGACGCTTTTCCAGGGCTCCCGTGAAGGCTCCTTTCTCATGGCCGAACAACTCAGCTTCCACCAAGTCGTGAGGCAAGGCGGTGCAACTGACGGTAATGAAGGGCTGATCTCTGCGGGGGCCGGCGTTGTGCAGCAGGCGGGCCACCAGTCCTTTGCCCACGCCGCTCTCTCCGGTGATCAGCACGCTGGAGTCGAGAGCCGAAATCTTCTCCACCGCCTCGATCACCTCGCGGGCGGCCTGGGAGCTGCCGATGAAAGGGACGTCGCTGGAAGGCATCCCCATGGCGGCCCTCAACTGGCGGTTCTCCTGCTTAAGCTTGAAGGTGGAGGCGGCCCGGTAGACGAGCTCGATGACTTCGTCCAGGTTGAGGGGTTTGGTGAGGTAGTCGAAAGCGCCAGCCTTCATAGCGTCCACCGCATCCCCGATGTCGGAACTGGCCGTGATGATGATGGACTCCACCGAAGGGTGAGCTTCGCTGATGTGCTGCAGGCATTCCATGCCGCCGGGTCCCGGCATCTGCAGGTCCAAGAGAGCCACTTGGATGGAGTCGCACACCTTGGCGAGAGCCTCGTTGCCGTCGCTGGCGGCGATGACGCGCAAACCGGCCGCTTCCAGGCGGCGCTGCACCAAGCGGCGGATCACGGCGTCGTCATCAGCCAACAAAACCGAGGGTCGGGACTCGTCTTCCCCCATACTCTTGCCTTCTTGCTCACTCATTGATAGAAATCGCCTTGAAATCCAAACATTCTTCGCATCGACAAGGAAGCCCTCGCTCTTTAGAGATTTGATCTTCCTCCGAGCCAGCCCGGCATTTTTCGGCGGTTGTTTGAGAAGTTATAACAAATCCTCTTGTAAACTTCGACTGTCCAGCGGGAGAAGAGGTCTGCAAGGTGCACTTGTCGGCCCTAAATGAGCGGCTGTGGTCAGAAGGGACGTCAAGCAGCCTCAGAATCGACGGCTCTTCTCCCAGCGCCAGGCGGATTCCATGATGGTGGCGAGGTCGGAGTGACGGGGCCGCCAATCCAGTTGGGAGCCGGCCTTGGAGGGATCGCAGATCAGCTTGGCCGGATCTCCGGGACGGCGGGGAGCGGTCTTCGACTTGAGCGGCAAACCCGTGACGCGACGGGCTTCTTCCACCACTTGCAGGACGCTGATGCCCTTGCCGGTGCCCAGGTTGAAAGTGTCTCCCAGATCTCGCCTCTCCAGCAGCCGCAAAGCGGCCACGTGCCCGGAGGCCAGGTCTTCGACGTGAACGTAGTCGCGCAGGCAGGTGCCGTCGGGGGTGTCGTAGTCGTCGCCGTAGATTTCAACGGCGCGTCCCTCGTCGGCTGCCTGCAGGACCCGCGGGATGAGGTGGGTCTCAGGATCGTGGGACTCGCCCAGAGTGCCGTCCAGGGAGGCTCCGCCGGCATTGAAGTAGCGCAGGCTCACGTAGCGCAGCCCCTGGCTCTGGCGGCAGTCGGCCAGCAACTGCTCGACGATGCGCTTGCTGCGTCCGTAGGGATTGATGGGACGGCAGGGATGCCCTTCGTCCATGGGAATCTCCAGGGGCTCTCCGTAGACCGCGCAGGAAGAGGAGAAGATGAATCTGCGGACCTCTTTTTGCAGGGCGGTTTCCAACAGCAGGGCGGCTTGGCCGACATTATGGCGGTAATAGTGGGCCGGCCGCCGCATCGAGTCGCCCACCAGGCATAACCCCGCGAAGTGCATGATGGCTTCGACGGCATACTCGTTGAAGGCCCGCTCCACGTCCTCGGCGCGATTGAGGTCGCCTTCTAAAAAAGAGCAAGCGGAGGGTACGGCTGCACGGTGTCCTTGGCTGAGGTTGTCGAAGACCAGGACATCGTAACCTTGCTCCTGAAGCGCTCTGACTGTGTGGCTGCCGATATAGCCGGCGCCCCCAGTAACCAAGATTTTCGACATTGCAGCTAGTCTAGCACTTTCCCAGGGCCGGGATTTCTGTTATCAAAGTGGCGTTGACGCCTGCGGACGACCCCCGGTTCTGATCATTTGTTAAGCGGCAGAGGGGTTGCGGCGTCATAGGATTGAGGGAGCACACCGAGATTGAAGTGGAAGCTACTGCGCGAATTCGTCAAGGATCCCCGCCGCATGGGCACCATCGCCCCCAGTTCGGATGAGCTGGCCGAGGCCATGACGGACCAGCTTGAACTGTCTACGGCCGAAGTAGTGGCCGAGTTCGGGGCCGGCAGCGGTGCCTTCACTGCCCGCATCCTCCCCCGCCTGCCTCCCGGCAGCCTGTTCTTCGCGGTGGAGAGGAACCCCGTCATGGCCCGCCATCTGCGCCGGCGTTTTCCAGAAGTGCACTTGGTCGAAGACTCGGTGGAGAATCTCCCGCAGATCCTGAGCCGCATGGGACGTGACAAGATCGACTGCATCATTTCCAGCCTGCCCTGGGCTTTCTTCGAGCCTCCCGTGCAGGACCGGCTGCTCACCCAAATCGTCGCTTCGCTGCCGCCGGGCGGACTCTTCGTCACCTACGCCTACGTGCACGGCGCCATGCTTCCCGCGGGCATCCGATTCCGCAAGAAACTCGTCCGCCGTTTCGCTTTCGTGCGCCGGTCTGAGCTTGTGTTCCGCAACATCCCCCCGGCCTTTGTCTACCGGTGCCTGAAATAGGGCCAAAACGGCGCACAATATTTTCGATAATATGGCGCCCACCCTGAAACGATGCGGTCGAATCAGCGTATTAGGTAATGTATGCACGAAGCCAGGAGGGGAATTGTCTCAACTTTTGCGTTTTCTTAGTGTTGCTCTTATCTTGTTGACGGTGTCGGCCTGCTCGGGCGACGAGGCTGCCGACACCCCGGCCGGGGACCGTCCATGGATGCGGGGAGGCGGCGGAGGAGGCGCTTCCTCCAGAGCCGAATTGGAAGAAATCAGCGTCAAGGCCTACCGCGTCGACCGCCAGTCCATCGCCAGATATCTGCTCTCCAACACGACTCTGGAGCCCATCCGCGAGGTGGTCGTAATCGCCCGTGTGGGCGCTCTCGTGACCGACATCCTTGTGGAAGAGGGCGACCAGGTACGGGAAGGCCAGTTGCTGGCGCGGTTGGATGACCGCGAAATCCGCAACGAGCACGAGCAGGCCAACATTGCCGTGGGCCAAGCTGAGATACGCGCCCGTCAGGCCGAAGTTCAGGCCGAGCAGTCTCAGGCCAATCTGGAACGCTCCGAACGTCTGCGTTCACAAAAGTTGATCAGTCAGCAGGATTATGATCAGGCTTCCCTGACGGCCCGCACCGATCAACTGGCTTACGAAGTGGCTCAGCAAGAATTTGAAGCCGCCAAAGCCCGCCTGCAGGCTGCCGAACTGCAGCTCGAATACACTACCATCGAGTCCTCAATCTCGGGCGTGATCACCGAACGCATGATCGACGTAGGCGACCGGGTGTCGGCCAACCAAGAGGTCTTCCGGGTGGAAGACTTCACTCCCATGTGGGCACGCGTCTTCATTCCTGAGAGGGACCTGAAGCGCGTCCGGATGGGGCAGCGGGCTCTGATTGAGATTGAGGCCTTCCCGGAACGCTCTTTCAACGCTGCCGTCAAGATGATCAATCCCCGCATCGACGCCGAATCCGGAACCGTCAAGGTGACCCTGGAGGTAGCCGACTCGGGAGGTCTGCTGCGGCCCGGCATGTTCGGGGTGGTCAAGATTCCAACCGAAACCCGCCAGGGCGTGCTGGTGGTCCCCAAGAAGGCCATCGTGCGTGAGCGGGAAGAAAACCGGATTTTCGTTATCCAGGAAGACGGAACCGTCTCCAAGCGGTCGGTCGAATTGGGACTCACCGAGGAAGACCGGGTTGAAATCCTCTCCGGCGTCTCGGAGGGCGATGCCGTGGTCACCGTGGGCCAGGAAAGCTTGAATGACGGTTACCCCGTCAAGATTCTGGCCTGGGAAACGCCCCAAGGCGAACAGATGGTCGAACTCCCGGGTATCTCCGGTAACCGCGCCATCGCCGCTCCCGCCGACGGCTCCGGGGGCCGCCGGGGAGGCGGTGCCACGGGCCAGGGGGGAGGCGACGAGCGCTTTCAGGCCTTTCTGGAACGCTTCCCCGAGATCAAGACAGAATACGAAAAGCGTCTCAAGGACGATCCCGAGTTGGCCAACGATGCTCAGAAGCGGCGCGCTTTCGTCCGCGAGATGATGTCCAAGTTGCGTGACCGTCGATGAAGCTGGTCCAATTCTCGATTCACAGACCGGTCACGGTGACGATGTTCTTCGTGGCCATCACCGTCTTCGGCGTGGTTTCCTATGACCGCCTGGCGCTCAATCTCCTGCCCGAGATTTCTTATCCGACCCTGACGATCCGGACCGAGTTGGAGGGTGCAGCGCCGGCGGAAATCGAGAGCCTGCTGAGCAAGCCGGTGGAGAACGTGGTCAGCGTTGTCGACAACGTCACCCGCGTCAGTTCCGTCTCCAAGCCTGAAGTTTCAGACGTGATCCTGGAGTTCTCCTGGAACACCGACATGGACTTCGCCAGTTTGGAGGTGCGGGAAAAGCTCGACCAAGTCAATCTGCCCCTGGAAGCCGATGCGCCCATTCTGCTTCGCTACGATCCCTCA
>DATIPO010000146.1:0-7331 GCA_035471925.1 Acidobacteriota bacterium | reverse complement strand
GAGGCCCTCTCCCACGCTGGCCCCTCCCTGGTGGAAATCGTCTCCGACCCCGATTTGGTGTAGTCGACGTCGAGAACTATTCCAAAGTCGAGGTTCACCCCCCCTCCTCTGCCTAGGCTGCGGAGGGTGGGCAGTCATCGTGGTACGGGTGAAGTCGGGGCTCGCTGAAGGCGAGCCATAGGCCAGCCCAGGGTGGAGCGCAGTCGCGAAGCGGCAAAGCGGAACCCTGGGTTAGGCTGGCTTCTTGGAAAAAACCCTGTAAGGGTGAAATAAAAACCAGGATGCACGTGGAGGTCCACAATGCCGCAGTCGCCCGCACAGATCTGGCCTCACATCATTTTCTCGACTAAGGAGCGCTACCCCTTCTTCAAGAAACCTGCCCTCCAGGAAGAAGTCTTCGCCTACCTTTCCGAAGTCTGCGGCAGAATCGAATGCCCGGCCGCAATAACGGGAGGGCATCGCGACCATGTCCACGTTCTCTGCCGCCAGTCCAAGAACATTTCGACATCACAATTGGTGGGCACACTAAAACGCCATTCGTCCAAATGGATCAAATCCAAGGGCGGGATTCTCTCGAAATTCTTCTGGCAGGCAGGCTACGGAGCGTTCTCGGTAGGACCCTCCCAGCTTCCGATGGCCAAGGATTACATCCGCAACCAAGAGGCGCATCATCAACGTGTTGATATCAAGTCCGAATTCCGAGCGTTCCTGGATCGATATGACATCTCCTATGACGATAAGCACCTGTGGGACTAGGATGTTCTGGCGCGCTATTTCACCCTTACACAGGGTTCGTTTTTGGGAGTTGCCGTATCCCAGGGTTACGCCGCGTCTCGCTTCGCTCCGCGGCTCACCCTGGGCTGGCCTATGGCTCGCCTACAGCGAGCCCGGACGTGACCTCGGGCCAAGTCGCTGGGCTGGCCTGTGGCTCCGCTACAGCGGGCCCGGACGTGACCTCGGGCCAGCGAGGCTATGGCCTGCGTAGTTTTTGGCGACGCACGGGCGTCCCCGCCGTTCCTGCTCCATCGCCTTCCGTTGCTGTGCCTGTCCCACCGCAGCCTCGGCTGGCCATCCGTCGCCTTTGGGAAGCGGTGTCGATAGCCGATTTTCTGTTCCAAGGTGCAGGGCATTCCTCGAGTTCAATCCGTGCGGAAGGCACGGAGGGGACGGTGCGTCGGGCCCAACTTCGCCAAGGTCCGTCGACAAAGACCTCGGGATCTGGCGGATTCTCTAGGTGCGATTCGATGTCGCGGTAGACCAGCAAACGAAGGCGCGCCAGCGCTTCGGGCTTCCTTCATTCCGTTCGCAGGGCGTGGAGGGGGTCGGTGCGGGTGGCGCGGAGGGCGGGGAGGAGGGAAGCCAGCAGGGAGCAGATGAGGATGAGCAGGGCGATGGCGATGAAAGTCGCGGGGTCGGTGGGGGTGGTTTCGTAGAGCAGCGATTGGAGGTGGCGCGTGAGGGGCAAGGCCGCCGTGAGCCCGATGGTCAGGCCCGCGGCGGTCATGGTCAGGGAACGCCGTAGGACGTTGGCCAGGATGGAAGCCGAGGTGGCGCCCAAAGCCCGGCGGATGCCGATCTCGCGGCTCCCGCGGCGGACGGTGAAGCTGAGAACGGCGTAGAGACCGAGCAGCGCGAGTCCCAGGGCCGCCAGCGAGAATCCAGCCAAAAGCTGCAAGGCGAAGCGGCGCACCGCTGTGGAGGCGGCGTAGAGCTCCTCCATGTTGGCGGTGGCGTAGATGGTCTGGGAGGGGTTGATCTTCCATATGACGCGCTGGACGCTGCTTAACAGTCCGCCACCCGGTTGCACTGCCTGAGAAGCTGCCGAGGACGAGTTGTCGGAGGCCGTCTGGGACTGGCTTGTTTGCCGTGCCCCGGTCCGAGGGCGCCCGGTCGGATCGTCGACTGGTCTGGCCCCGCGCGGAGGCTCCTGACCCGAGTCGCCGTCTGCCCCTGACTTTGTCTGAGAATCGCGGGAATCCGTCCGCCGAGAACCGTGGCTAAATGATGCGAGGGCACCCTCCCGTCCGCGGACGACGTAGGTCATGGCGTAGGCCGGGAAGCGTTGCACCGGGATGTAGAATTCGTCCCGGGCTGGCGCGTCCAGCGAAGTCTGGAGGACATCGGCCACGATGCCGATGACTTCGATGGTGAATCCGCGGCCGTAGCCGACGTCGAGGCGGCGGCCAAGCGGATTGGCGCGTCCGAAGTGGCGGCGGGCCAGCGATTCGTTGATGACGGCGGGGACGGCAGCCGGTGCGTCCTGAGCGGAGGATGCACCCGTGGATCCGCCTTGCTGACTGGAGGTGCTTTCGCCTTGGCCGGAGGCGCTGCTGCCGCCGGAGCGACCGTCTCGGCTCGATGGGCTGTTGTTGCCGTCGGAACGGGCGCCGTCTCGGCCGGAGGATGAGCGGTTGTCTGAGCCGTCACCGCTGGGCGGGAGGCTGTCTCGATCAGTGTAGAGGCGTCCCGCCAGCAGGCGGATTCCCATGGTCTCGAAATATCCCGGCGAGGCGGCGGTCAGCAAGGCGGTGGGGGCGTTGTCGAGTTCCTCGGGCGGACGTCCGGCTTCGATGACGCCCGGATCGATCAGGTGGGGCACCAAGCGTCCCTGGCTGAGTGGCAGGCTGGTCACCAGTCCTGCCGATTCGACCTGGGGCAAGGCTTGGATAGCCTCGATGGTCTCGCGGTAGAATGCGGTCCGCTTGGTGGACGTGTCGTAGCGGTCGCTGGCGAAGATCTGCAGCGCCGTGATGCGGTCGACGCCATATCCAGGATCAAGCTGGGTCAGCGCCGCGAAGCTGCGCAGCAACAGTCCCGCGCCCACCAGCAGGATGCAGGCCAAGGCCAATTGGGCGGTGACCAGCACGGCGCGTCCACGCAGGCGGGCTGCGGATTCGGTGGTCGTTCCGCCAGCTTCCTGCAGGGCTTCGCGGAAGTCCACGCGGGAGGCGCGCAGAGCTGGCCAAGCGCCAAAGGCCAGAGCCGCCAGCAGGGTCAATCCCAGGCCGAAGAAGAGCACCGAAGGACGAATGGCGGCGTGCTCCAGGCGGGGCACGTCGGAGGGCGTGACGGCGATCAGCGCCCGCAGCATCCAGTGGGCCAGCAAGGCGCCCAGCAGTCCGCCGCAGAGCGCCAGCGCCAGGCTTTCCAGCGAGAGTTGGCGCAGGATGCGCGTGCGTCCGGCCCCCAGTACGCCGCGAAGAGCCAGCGTCCGGCGGCGGGAGTGGTGGCGCACCAGCATCAGTCCGGCAATGTTGGAGCAGGCGATTAGCAGGACGCATCCCACCGCCGCCAGAAGCAGCCACAGCAGCGGACGGCTGGGTCCCAGCAGGTGATCGGCGATGGACTCCACGCGGATGCCCACGTCGGTGTTGAAGCGGGGGTACTGCTCCGCCAAGCGGGCGGCAACCGCGTCCATCTCGGATTGGGCCTGAGCCACCGTCACGCCCTCACGCAGGCGTCCCACGGCACCCATGTAGGTCGACCCCCGCAGGCGGGAATCGCTGTCGTTAGGCGGACGCGGCAGCCACACGCCGGACTCGCGTCCCAGCACCTGAGGCTGAAAGTCGGCGGGCAGGACGCCGGTCACATGGTAGGCCTCTCCGTCGAAGCGGACGGTGGAGCCCACCACGTCGGGGGAGGCGGCAAAGGCGCCCCGCCAAACCGCCTCCGAGAGCAGAACTACGGCTGGCGCTCCCGTCTTGTAGTCGGAGGCCTGGAACAGCCGTCCGGCCAGGGGCTGGGTCGACAGCACCTCGAAGAAGCCCTCGCTCACCCGAGCCGCCGAGAAAGACTGGGGGAATTCGCCTTCCAAGTAGTCGACGCCGTAGGGCTCGATCAGGGCCAACTGCTCGAAGGACGAGGCCATGCGCTTCCAGTCCAGAAAGTTGGCCGGGGACACGAATTCCTTGGGTTCGCCTTGCTTGGATTGATCTTGCCAAAGGGTGACGACTCGGTCGGCTCCCTGGAAAGGCAGCGGACGCAGCAGTACTGTCTCCACGGCGCTGAAAATGGCGGTGTTGGCACCCAGTCCCAGCGCCAGGGTGAGCAGAGCTACGGCGCTGAAGCCGGGGCTGCGGGCCAAGCTGCGCAGAGCGAAGCGGAGATCTTGAATCCAAGCGTCCATGATGTTTCCTCTTTTGCTGGCGGCCCGGGCGAAGCCTTGGCGGGCCACGCCCTCGATGGCGAAGAGCTCTTCGAAGTCGAGGCCGGTGGCCCGCAGCAGCTTGCGCCGCGTTTCGCCTTCGGGATAGCGGTGGCGTCCGTTGACCAAGTTGGAGAGATGCCCCCGGCTGATCCCCATGCGAAGGGCCCAGGCGTTCTGCGAGATGCGGCTCTCGTCCAGAACCTGGGCCAGTTTGCGATGTCGTAGTCTGACTCTCATGGACGTCCGCCAACGAGTATAGCCCGACCTCGCCAGCAAAACTCAAGGGGTATCCGCGATAAGTGTTTCGAGGTGTTCACTGGGTGTGCAAGCCCGATCACCGCCTTCCCGAGCCTTGGCGAAGGAGGGGCCGATGGCTCGCTTTCAGCAGTGCTCCGGATCGAGCGGCTGTGCTACGGGGTGTCGTAGAGGAGTTCGATGAATTCGAAGATCCAGTTGCCGGAGCCGGGGGCGTCGGAGAATTCGCTGACCAGCAGTGTGCCGGTGCCGGTGCGTTGACCGTCGTAGCGTCCGGGAGTGGCGGACGACCGGGGGTTGGGGAGGCGGTCGAAGGCGGGATCGGCCGTTGACCGGCGCTGGTAGGTGTGGCGGGCTGGAGTCGAGTCGCTCGGCAGGAAGTCGGAGAGGGGCTGCCCGTCCCGTCCCACCAGCCGGAAGCGCTCGCTGCCGTTGATGATGGGGAATCCGTCGCCGCCGGCCAATTCGTGTCCGTTGAAATAGACGGCTTGGGAGGGCAGCGGACCCCAGAAGGCTTCGAATTCTTCGCGGCTGGACTTGCGTCCGATGACCACGATGGTGCCGGGGGCGAGTTGGGTGTCTTGAGGCAGCTCAAGCTCGACGCGTCCGCCGCTTTGTTCGATGGTGAGGCCCGAGGCGTCCAAAGGCTCGCCCATGGGGACCGGCGAGTCGTCCATGGTTTCTCCGCGCAGGTCAATGCGCAGGACGGATGGCTGGGAGTCGCTTTGCAGCACCAGTTGGGCCGAGCGCACTTGCCCGTCGTTGGAGGCGGGAGTCCATGTGACCGTCAAGACCTGTCCGTCGCTGATGGGTCCCGCCGAAGGGCTGGCGAGTTGAAACTCGTCCTTGTGCTCTCCTTCGATGGAAGCTGACGTGAGTTGTATCGTGGATAGGCTCGCGTGTGCTTCATTCGTCTCAGTGGCGATCGAGCCCGCCCCCGCCTCTTCAGCGATTTCCTGCTCATGGACGACGAAACTCAGCGAGGAGTCGGTGAGGGGGGCGTCGGAGGCGTCGCGCAGTCCGAAGTCGATTTCGCGGGGTTGGCTGACGGTCCACAGGGTCTCGGGGCCGTCTCCTGGCAGCAGGAAGTCTCTAATGACAGCCATGTGCTGGAAGTTGCGGAACGCGTCCGGGTTGCTTGCGCCGCAGTCGAAGCGCCGGACGGGCGCAAAGTGGGCGTCGTGCTCGGACTGGCTGTAGCGTGACGGATCGAAGACGAAACCGCGGGGAAAGGAGCCGTCGGCAGCTTCGACCGCTGTCTCCAGGCTTTCCAGGTCGGGGTCGGCCAGGACCCAGTCGTAGGGCTTGTTGCGGTTGCAGTTGGTGTCGCCGTCGTTGCCGGCGTCCTGGGGGAAGGGAGCGGCGATCACGACTTGGCTGCTCAACTGCTGCAGGAAGGGCTCGCTGCGGTTTTGGGCGTTGAAGTCCCCGCCGATGACCAGATAGTCCTGGGCCGGGACGGGGTGCTGGCGGATGGCCTCGGCCAGCGCCCGGGCTTCGTTGGTGCGCCGGGTGCGGTTGTCGTTTCCGCTGCTGGCCTTGAGATGGACGCTGACGGCCCACAGGTCGGCCTCTCCCGGCAGGTCGATGCGGGCGTAGGCAAAGTCGCGGTTGGACATGAAGGGATCCTCCCACTCGCCGCATTCGGTGATGGGCCAGCGGCTGATGATTCCGTTGGGGATGGAGGACTGTCCGCCTGTGGCCTCGCGGCAGACGTGATAGTCGCTTCCGAAGACCCGGTCGACCCAGGCGCGCAGGTCGTTGTCAGAGTTGCCTTCGTCGAGGTTGAATTCCTGAATCAGCACCACCTCGGGCTTGAAGGCTCTGAAGATCTGCTCTCCCGGTCCGTCTTCAGGATAGCTCTGATGGGGGCCGCTGGAGGTGTTGGCCGCCATAATCCGCAGCCGATGCTGCCCCAGCACGGGCAGGACGCCCAAGCACCAAATCGCCACGACAACAACTAACCTGGTGAACCGACGCATGGCAACCTCCTGAAGTGGATCTAAGATCGAGTTGCCTAATAAAACGAGTCGGAGCCGCCTTTTCTCTCACGGCGTCGGGCCCAGGAGAATGGGGCGGAGGTGGATGGCAGCCAGCTTAGCGGAGCAGGCCGCAGGTTAGAATCAGGCCCTGGTCTTGAGCGCTATTGCACGCCTTCAGCGTTCGTTTCGTGCAAATGGCCCATACCCAGGGTGCCGCTGCGCCGCTTTGCGGCTCGCTCTACCCTGGGCTGGCCTATGGCTCGCCTACAGCGAGCCCGGATGTGACCTTCGACCAATCGCTGGCGCTGGCCTAGGGGGCCCGGTTGTGACCATCGACGAATCGCTGGCGCTGGCCTACGGGAGCCCGGACTTGGCCCGCAGCGTGATTGTTGCTTGCTCTCCGGATGGCCTACGGAGCCTTCGCGAGGCAGGGGCCTATGGATCCCCTGCTGCGCGGCCTCAACTCCTGCAACATGAGGCGTGCGCCAAGCAATGCTTCATTCCGCCCGCAGCGCCCGCACGGGGTTGGTGCGGGAGGCTCGGAGGGCGGGGATGAGGCCGGCGGAGGTGGCGATGAGGCCTAACAGCACGATTCCCGTGGTGTAGACCAGCGGGTCGGTGGGGCTGACTTCGGCCAGGATGCTGGTTGCCGTGCGGGTCAGGGCGATGGAGAGTCCCAGGCCGATGACCAGTCCGGCGAAGGTCAGGATCACGCCTTGACGCAGCACCAGGCGCAGGATGTCCTGGCGGCGGGCGCCCATGGCCATGCGGACGCCGATTTCCTGCGTCCGCTGGGAGCTGAGGAAGGCGATGACGCCGTAGATTCCCACCGCAGCCAGCAGGATGGCGGCCGCCGCGAAGATGGCCAGCAGGGTGGAGATGAAGGCCCGCGTCTCCAGCGATTCGGCAGCCGTCTGGCTGAGGGGCTGGATGTCGCTGACCGGCAG
>DATIPO010000145.1:0-22601 GCA_035471925.1 Acidobacteriota bacterium | reverse complement strand
TCATATAAAAGGCGAGCAGCAGCAGCGAGCAGGCTCGCACCGCTGAGAGAATCTGAAACCGCTGACCCTGTTCGTAACCAGTCGTCCCGGCGAGCTCATCGGCGAGGATCTTCATTGAAATGCTCCCGTATCAGTCAAGTTCCCGCTCTCCAACAGCAGCCGGGCGTAGCCGACGTAAACGGCGTAGCGGGCTGCCAGGCGATTGGTGCGGGCCCGCACGGAGGCTGTCTGGGCCCGCAGCACCTCGGTGACGTCGGTCAGCCCCACTTGATGGCGGTCCTCGACGATGCGCAGGGTTTCTCCCGCCTGGTCCACTGCCCGCGATGCCACCACCAGGCTTTCCCGGGCGCTCTGGAAGTCCTGCAGCGCCTGCACCACGGCTAACGAGACTTGGTTCTCGAGAGCCCGCTGACGTGACTTGGCCGCCTCGCGTTCCGCCTGGGCTTGGCGGATGCGCGCCGAACGGCCGAAGTCCACCAGATCGAAAGTCAGCCGCGCCCCCACGGCGAAATCGGAGCTTCCGCTGGAAAGGTCTTGACTGCTCTGGCCGAACTCGGCGAAGAGTCCCAGTTGGGGCAGGTAATCGCCGCGCGCTTTTCGGATGTCCTGGCCGTGCATCTCGATCTGTCCCCGGGCTGCGCGCAGATCGCCGCGTCCCCTCAGGGCCGCGCTGATAAGCTGATCGGTCGAAGGGGATTGGAAATCGCGCTCCTCCAGCGACCCCGCCAGGCTCGGACGCTGCGCTAAGGGTCGTCCCAGCGCCAGGTTGAGGGCCGTCCAGGCCGTCTCCACCTGGCCGTTGGCCTGGATGCGCTGCTGCTCGAACTCGGCCGCCTGCACTTCCATAGCCATCAGGTCGGAGGCCACCACCATCCCTTCCTCGAAGCGGTCGCGCATGCGTCCGGCTTCGGCCCGCGCTGTCTCCAGCGCCTGCCCGGCCACTTGGAAACGGGCCTGGGCCAGCAGGACTCCGTAATAGGCCCGGACCACCTCAAATCGCACCTGCTGGGCGGCCCAGTCCTTCTGAGCCTCAGCCACCGCTTGTCCTTCCTGGGCCTGAGCGATTCCGGACTCGATCTCCCAGGCGCTGAACACCGGCAGCCGCAGCTCCACCGAACTGCGGAAATTGCTGAGCGCTCCCGGACTGTTGAGTGCCCCGAGACCAAAGTCGCTCTGCGCGAACTGGGCCTGCTCCAGCTTCTTGCCGAAGGCGAAGACAGGGTTGTTGCTGTGGATGAATTCTTCTTCAAAGGCCAGAAGGGGAAGGCGTGCCGCGCGGGCCTGCTTGAGCCTGGCGCCCGCCGCCCGGCTCAGGCTCTCCGCCTCACCCAGCGCCGGATGGGCCCCCAGCGCCTCATCAACCGCCTGCTCAAGGGTTAGGCTGTCTTGCCCCAGTGCCGTCCCCAGCCCCACGACCATGACCACTAGCAAAATCAAAATCATACCAACATTCTCTCCACGCCCATTCTTCATTGGCAAGACCCGTTCCATTCCCGCAAATCCCCATAATCTGGCACTAGGGGCCGTTTTTGCCTCTGCACCTGGGGCAAATCGCCCATTTTCCTAGGAGCTTCCGCCCAATTGGTGGGAACGAATCATAGGACACGACCATCCAATCGAATGTGCCTGCGCATCCTTGTCGACAGTAACCCGAAACGCCCGTCGAGACTGCTCCGGTGAGCCTAACCGATGGTTTGCTTCAAGAATCCTTCGGCAGTCTGCACCAGGTACTACAGGAGCCGGAACTTTTCTTCCAGGACTCGTGTCAGGTTCTCGATGAGCAGGGGGCAGGAAAGGCCCGTGCCAGGGAGACAATCCCAGCGCGCCACTAGACGCTCTCCAGCGGTTGCAGGTTTTGCAGGACGGTGGGAATCAGTTCCGAGACGGTGGGATGGATATGCACCGCCTTGGAGATGACGGTGTAGGGCTTCTTGGCGTACATCACGTCGAGCAGGCAGTGCACCACCTCATCGCCCGAAAGGCCGATGATGGCGGCGCCCAGTATCTCTTCGCTGTCGCCGTCCACGAGGATCTTGATAAAGCCCTGGGTCTGGCCGAATTCCTTGGCGCGTCCCACCTTGCTCATGGGACGCTTGCCCACCAGCACCGTGCGTCCCGTGTCGCGCGCCTGCTGCTCGTTCATCCCGATGCGTCCAAGAGGAGGATCAATGTAGAGTGCATAGCAGGTAATGCGGTCGCTGACTCTTCGCGAACCGCCCTCGAACAGTTGGGAGGCGACGATTTCGTAGTCGTTGTAGGAGGTGTGGGTGAAGGCGCCCTCTCCGTTGCAGTCGCCGATGGCCCAGATGCCGTCGACCTGGCTGCGCAGGCAGTCGTCGACGGGAATGTACCCGCGTTTGTCGAGTTCGATCCCGGCCTCCTCCAGTCCCAAGTCGTCGGTGTTGGGAATGCGTCCAACGGCCAGCAGGACATGCGAACCCACCACTTCGGGCGGATCGTCGTCGCAGTCGACCCGCACTGCGGTCTGCTTGTCCCTGGGCTCGAATCCGATGCACTTAGCGTTGAGTCGCACTTCCAGGCCCTCGTCGCTGAGAATCTCGGCCACCGCATCGGCCACGTCTTCATCTTCCTGCTTCATCAGGCGCGGACCCTTCTCGACCACGGTGACGCGGCTGCCGAAGCGGCGGTACATCTGGGCGAATTCAAGCCCCACATAACCGCCTCCAACCACGATCAGGTGCTCGGGCAGCTCCTCCAGTTCCAGCAAGCCGGTACTGGTCAGGTATTCGACTTCATCCAGTCCCGGCATTTCGGGGACGCGGGCCCTGGCCCCCACATTGACGAAGATCTTGGGGGCGGAGAGCAATTCGGATCCCACCCGTACTCGATGGGGCCCTTCGAAGCGGGCGTGTCCTCGTATCAGCTTGATGTGTTCCATGCCCTCAAGCCACTGGGTGACGCCTTCATTGGACTCAGCAGAAATCTTGCGCATGCGGGATTTGACCTGCTCCATGTCGGCCTGCACGCCGCCAGCCGTAATGCCGAATTCGCCAGACCGCCTGGCCTGATGGGCCACCCTTGCGCTGGCCACTAAGGCCTTGGTAGGGATGCATCCGTAGTTGACGCAGCTTCCTCCCACCTTGTGGCGTTCAATGATGGCGGTCTTTTGCCCCATTTTCTCGAACTCCCCGGCCAGCGGAGGCCCCGACTGGCCGGTCCCGATGATGATGGCGTCGTATTCTTGAGTCATGGCTGTCCTTTCTCAACCCAGCCTATCGTGCCGGGGCTTTCCACCACAATCCAGGGAGCTCAAAGCGTCGGAAGCCCGAGACGCCGCCTGGGGCCCCATCTGGGATGCAGGGCGGCAAGCTAGGGACGGGACTGTTCCGGGACGGGCGATCTGCTAAATTAGGTGATCATGAGATTACCGCTGCGATTTGTCGACGTGCACTTTTTTTTGTTGGCTCTTCTCTTCCTAGCCGGAAATCTGGCTGCCGCCTCCGGCTCGGTGGCCGGGGCTGAGTCGGGCTGGCAGGAAGCGGGCGGGGACAATGTTGAGTTGGCGGAGATGTACAAGGCCGACCAGGAGGCCCGCAGCGATGCGGGGAAGATCGATTGGGCCAAGCTGAGTGCCGAGGACGAGAAACGGCGGGAGCGGGTGAAGGAAATGCTGGAGGCCGGTTTGGTCAAGACGGCTTCCGATCACTATCACGCCGCCATGATCATGCAGCATGGAGGGGAGCCCGAAGCTTATGAGCTAGCCTTCGAATTGTCCTCCAAGGCCGCTGAGATGGATCCTGACCACAAATCGGCCCGCTGGCTTTCTTGCGCTGCCGAGGACCGCTGGCTCATGAGCCTGGGCAAGCCCCAGGTGTGGGGAACCCAGTTCAAGCGTCCCGACATGCAGAGTCCCTGGACCATGGAGCCCTTCGACCGCGACGCCAAAACCGACGAAGAACGCAAAGCCTGCGGTGTCCGCACCCTGCAAGAATCAGAAGAGCGCCTCGAGGCGATGAACGAGCAACTTGAGCGAAACAACCGCTAAGAGGTCGGACGGACTTTGCCAGTCTGGCTCTAATCAGCGCGGATCGGCCGAATCACTATTGAGTCGAGCTACCCAGGGCCCTCCCTCCTCAACATCGACCACAATCTCATCCGGCAGCCGTCAACGCTTCAATGGAAATCAGCGTTTCGGGCATTGACCGCAACTGACCCTGGGGCATTGGCCCTCAGGCACAAAAAAGTGCTGCGGCTTTCGAGCGGGCAGGCTGGGCGGCGTGACGACCGGGGCTGCGGTTCTCGATTCGAACATAAGGTTCTGCTTCTTGAGCAAGTACAGGTATTTGGCGGACGGACCGCACAGCCCAAGATGAAGATCACCCACTAGGTTCGCCTTCAGCGAACCCGGACCTGGGTTGCAGCCCAGGCGTCGCTGCTGTGCCGACCAGGACGCGGAACTACCGCTCGACCGTGAGTCGGCCCTGCTTCAAGGTAAGCCTTCTCCTCTTTGTTCACCTGTCGGCCGCTTCAGGTGCTCCACATTCGCCCTAAATCGGGGTGATCTGGGCGGTTTGGTCCTATTCGGACCTATAAGTGGGGGAAGATAAGATGTATATTCACCTTGTCTTTCCTTCATGGGCTTCCGGTTAGCCGAAAGTCCAGTGAAATGAAGGCTTTGAGGCGGCGGCTGGTTGCCGAGCGTCTTCACTTTTATATCACTTTTTAGGTGAAGAAGATAGGAAAACAGACAGAATAATCCCTGGAATCTCGGCTCGGATGCATTTTTCGCTTGACACCTGGAGCGTGTAGGTCTAGTTTGGACCAAGTAAGACCAAACAGGCCCATACCCGTAGAGTCTAAGCAACAGGTCTGACAAAAACGCTAGCGATGCAGGACGGCAAGATGGTTTTTCGAGGCAACTTCCCAGCCAAGGTGGACGCCCAGGGGCGCATCAAGATCCCCAGCGCGCACCGCAAGGTGTTTGAGGAGGAGTTCGGCCCCGACGTCTACGTCACCAGCATCACCGGCGAGAACGTGCTGATTTATCCCCTCAGCGAGTGGGAAGAGCTGGAAAACAAGCTTAAGGCCGGATCGAAGTTCGGCAAAGCCCAGCGGCGCTTCATGCGCAACACCGCTTTTTGGGGACAGTCGGCCAGCATGGACAAGCAAGGACGCATCAACATCCAGCCTCATCTTCGCGAGGAGGCGGGGATCGACGGAGAGCTGGCGGTGATGGGCGCTCTCAACAGTTTGGAGATTTGGAATGCCGACAAGATCCGCCGTCAGATGGCGGCCGAACCGGTCGACGAAGACGAACTGGCCGAATTGGCGGATCTGGGCATTTAAGAAGACTGAAGGAAGGAATCTCCTCATGACCGGCGAAAGCCTCCACATTCCGGTGCTGCTCAGCGAGGCCGTTGACTTGCTCAACGTGCACGAGGGCGGCCTCTACGTGGACGGCACGGTGGGATTGGGAGGGCATTCCCAGGAAATCTTGAGACGGCTCGAGGGCAGCGGACGGCTGATCGGCCTGGACCGCGATGCAGACGCCCTCGTCCAGGCGCAAGAGAGGCTGAGCTGGAGCGAAGGCAACCTCCAGCTCATCAACGAGGACTTCAGGAGGCTGCCCGAGCTGCTTCCCGGTTTGGGAATCAAGGCCTTGGACGGCCTCCTGTTGGACCTCGGCGTTTCCAGCCTGCAACTCGACACCGCCGAGCGCGGATTCAGCTTCCGCCTGAGCGGACCGCTGGACATGCGGATGGACCGCCGCAGCGAACGGACGGCGGCCGACTTGCTCGCATCCGAGGACCAGGAGGAGTTGACCCGCATCTTCCGCGAGTACGGGGAAGAGCGGTCGGCCCGCCGCATCGCGCAAGAGATCGTCAAGGTTCGGCGTCAGCGCCCCATCCGCACGACCGACGACTTGGCCTCGTTGGTGGAAGGCGTCAAAGGACGCCGCCCCGGGCAGAGAATCCACCCGGCTACGCAGGTCTTTCAGGCTTTGCGCATCGCGGTCAACCGCGAGCTGTCGGGTCTGGGCGACTTCCTCAGCCGGGCCATCCAGTTACTGGCCCCCGGCGGACGGCTGGTCGTGATCGCCTTTCACAGTCTGGAAGACCGCATCGTCAAACGGACCTTCATGACCGAGGCGGGACGGCGGGTCAGCCGCTTGCCCCTGCTTGGGAATGAAGAGCCGCTGCAGGAAAACGTCAAGCTTCTGACTCGGAAACCCATCGTTCCCTCCGAGTCGGAGACGGCAAAGAACCCGAGAGCCAGGAGCGCCAGGCTGCGGGCAGTCGAAAGACTGTCGGCGAGCGAGGAGCAGGACGAAACCAAAGAACGGCCTAAGATGACCCAAACCCAATACAACAATGGCCTCAAGTCATCCTGCTCCGTCCCGTTTTCGCTCGACAGACGCCGGCACTCCAGCCGCTCCGGCCCTTGGGCCTTTGCTGACATCCAAGTTTGTTGGGATCGCCGTACAACGGAATTCATAGGCAGGAGCTCCTGAAATGGTGGACTACTATCAACAGCATTTAGAAAATCGCCCCGCCGACCGGGCGGCCGGCAACGGTCATCTCAAGCAGATTATCTGCCGCGCCTGCTGGATCGGTCTGGGGGTCCTCGTGATATTGGCCTACGTCTGGATTCAGAGCGAAGGCCTATCTACCAGCTACCGCACAGCCCAGCTTGAACGGCAAAACCACGAATTGGAGGCAGATGTTCAGGCCCTTAAGGTGCAGTTCTGGTCGCTGACCGATCCGGAGCAGATCGATCAGCAAGCTCGCGACATGGGATTCATCCGCTATGACCAGGGCGTTTCCGTCCTGCAAGGCGAAGTGCCTGTGTTCGAGCCCGGAACCGTCATGATGGCCAGCAATTGAGTTCTCACTTCGAAGTCACACTTCGAACTTCACCAAAAGGCCGCGGGTCCGGTGTCAGGAGCCGGGAGATCACTAGTTTGAAACCAATAAACTGCGTGCTTCCCGATAACCCCATCTGCCGGCTCCCGACTCCCGACCCGCGGCCTCTCTTCATCTATCAGGTTGAGAGACCATGACTCATGACCCGCAAAGCCGCTTCCGCAGGCGCTTGAGAAGGCGCCTGCAATTGCTTGGAGTGCTGGCCGTGCTGTGGGTTTCGGTGCTGGGATTCCGCCTCTATCAGGTTCAAGTGTTGAAAGGGCCCGACTACCTGCGGCTGTCGGCCGAGCAGCAAAAGGGGTTCATCGAACTCAACGCCCGGCGGGGAGAGATCCTTGACCGCAGCGGATCGGCCCTGGCGGCCAGCGTGCCCGTGGAGACCATCTGCGCTCATCCGCCCCAGGTGGAGAATCCTCAAGAGGCGGCCCGCAAGCTGGCTCCGATCCTGCAGATGGAGGCTGCGGAACTGGCCTCCAGACTGTCGTCCCAAAGAGGATTCGTTTATGTCGCCCGAAAGGTCAATCCTCAAACGGCCCAGCAGGTCCTTGACTTGGAGCTGCCCGGCATTTTCACCCAGCCGGAGAGCCGGCGCTACTATCCTTCGCGCGGGCTGGCCGCTCACGTGTTGGGATTCGTGGGCGACGACGGCCAGGGCCTGAGCGGCCTCGAATATCAGTATCAGGATCAGCTTGCCGGAGAAAAGGTGCGCGTCAACGTCAAAGTCGACGCCCTGCGGCGCCGCTACGAAAGCGAAAAATCGGCCGCCGGCACCCGGGGCAACGATCTGGTGCTGACTCTCGACAAGGGACTTCAGTTCATCGCCGAGCAGGTCCTGGAAGAGACCGTGAACGAGCACCGGGCCAAGAGCGGCAGCGCCGTCCTGCTCGATCCTGAGAGTGGTGCGGTCCTGGCCATGGCTTCTTACCCCGGCTTCAATCCCAACGACTACGCCGCGGCCGATCCCGAGGATTTCCGCAATCTGGCCGTGCGCGCCATCTACGAGCCCGGCTCGACTTTCAAGATTCTCACCTTGGCGGCCGTGGTCAATGAAGGCTTGGTCGAGCCCGGCGAGCTGATCGACTGTGAAGTGGGCAATGTCGTGCTGGGCGGGAAAGTTTACCGCGAGGCCTCCTACAAGAGTTATGGCGTCCTCAGTTTTGATCAAATCGTGGCCAAGAGCTCGAATGTGGGGACTATTCAACTGACGCTGCGGCTGGGCCAAGACGGACTCTACCGCTATCTCACTGACTATGGCTTCGGCCGCCAGACGGGCATCGAATTGCCCGGCGAAGAGGCCGGCATCCTGCGTTCGCCCGACCGCTGGTCCAAGCTCTCCATCGGAGCCTTGTCCATCGGCCAGGAAGTGGGCGTGACGCCCTTGCAGGTGGTCTCAGCCGTGTCGGCGGTGGCCAACGGCGGCTTCAAAGTGCGTCCTTACCTGGTGGACCGCGTCGTCTCGTCTGCGGGCCGGGTAGTGTGGCAGAGCGAACAGAAGCGCCGCCGCATCCTCAGACGCCACACCGCCGACCGCATGAAGGAGGCTCTCCAGTCCGTTGTCGAGCACGGCACGGGCAGGTCTTCCCAACTGGATGGATATACCTCGGCGGGCAAGACCGGTACGGCTCAGAAGTTCATCAACGGGGCCTACTCGACCAGCAAATACGTTCCCTCTTTTGTGGGTTTCGCTCCCGCCAAGCGTCCCCTGCTGGCGGGGGTGGTCGTGATCGACGAGCCCCAGGGAAAGTACTACGCCACCGACGTGGCCGCCCCGGCTTTCCGCAAGATGATGCAGAGGGCGTTGATTCACCTGCGGGTGCCCGAGGACGCGCCCCGCGAGAGCGGTTCCGACAGCCGTCTGCGTCTGGCTTCCGCCAGGGAACATTCCCGTCCCGGCGGACTCTATAACAGTGCGGCTCAAGGTTCCCTGGGCTCTGAGGCTCCTTTGCGCCAGGCCTCGGCACCCCCTTCCGGGGACGCATCTCCAGAGCCGTCTGGCAGCGAGCCTTTGGGTGCGGAAGCGCGGGCATTCTCCCCCGGCCCGGGAAGCAGGTCGCCGGAGGCTTTTCAGGTTCCCGACTTTTCCGGACTCAGTTTGCGCGAAGTGCTTTCACGCAGCAGTCGCCTGGGACTGCGTTTGAAAGCCGTGGGACGAGGCGTGGCCGTGACGCAGTCTCCGCGGCCGGGACGCTATGCCCAGCCCGGCTCGACCTTCGAGGTTCATTTTTCTCAGCGGGGTCCCCGAGAGGACAGGCATGCAATTGAAGGAACTCACGTCGCAGGTTCGGGAGGACATCGTCCTTGAGACGATCGCGCCCGGTCCTGACGGCGACAGCCCGGATATCGCCAGCCTGGAATACGATTCCAGGAAAGTGGGTCCCGGTGCGCTTTTCTTCGCCGTTCAGGGACGGGTGGCCGACGGACACCGCTTTCTCGACGACGTCGTTTCCCGGGGAGCCGCAGCCATAGCCTCGGAGCGCAAGCCGCCCTCCCGCTTCAGGCTGCCTTGGGTCAAGGTGAGGCAAGTCCGCCGGGCCATGGCCCTGATGGCTGACCGCTTTTACGGACGCATTTCCGAGCGCATGCCCCTGATCGGCATCACCGGAACCAACGGCAAGACCACCACCCTGTACCTGATTCACAGCATCCTGCAGCAGCGCGGTTCGGCCCTGATGATGGGGACGGTGGAAGTCCGCTTTGGGTGGGAGGTCGTCGAACAGGCCCGCCTGACCACGCCCGAGGCCATCGACATTCAGCGCACGCTGGCTCAAGGCTGGCAGGCCGGCTGCCACTACGGGGCCATGGAAGTGTCCTCCCATGCTTTGCGCTTGCAGCGCGCCTTTGGTTGCCGATTTCCGGTGGGAGTGTTCACTAACCTGAGCCGCGACCATCTCGACTTCCACTCCAGCTATCAGGATTATTTGGAGGCCAAGAGCCTGCTCTTTGACCCGTCCTACAATCCCGCTATCGAGTGGGCGGTCCTGAATGGCGAGGATCGGCGGGTCAGGGGTCTGCAGTTGGCCCAGGGCGTGCGCCGGTTGAGCTTCGGGGTGGGCGAAGGCAAAGACGCCGGCAACCTCGACATCCGCCTCACCGAGACGCCCCAGGTCAGCGTGGACGGCAGCCGGATGAAACTCGACTTCCGCGGACGTCCGCTGGATTTAAGGACGGCTTTGGCGGGGCGCCACAACGTTTACAATGTCCTGGCGGCTGCTGCGGCCGCCTCGGCGCTGGGCTTTTCCGATCAGGAAATCGCGGTCGGAGTGGAGGCGCTCAAGCGCGTGCCGGGACGCTTTGAGCGGGTTGAAGTCGACCATCTTGCCCACGTCTTTGTCGACTTCGCCCACACCCCGGACGCCCTCAAGAACGTGCTTGAACTGTGCCGTTCGCTGGCTCGCCGCCGGGTCTTGTGCATCTTCGGCTGCGGCGGCGACCGCGACCGCCAAAAGCGTCCTCAGATGGGCAAGCATGCGGCTCGCCTGGCCGACTTGGCCATCATCACCTCAGACAATCCCCGCAGCGAAGATCCCCAGGTGATCGTGGAGGAGATCGAGAAGGGCATCCCCGAAGATTGCTCCTCCAAGGTCCTCAGCATCGTCAACCGGCGCGAAGCCATCGCCCGCGGTCTGCGCCTGGCCCAGCCCGAGGACATCGTCCTGGTGGCGGGAAAGGGCCATGAAACCTACCAGGAAATCAACGGCAAGCGCTTCCCCTTCGACGACCGGGAAGTGATTCGAGAGGAGAATCGATCATGATCGGCATGAGCATCCACGAAGCCGCCCAGGCGATGCGGGCCCGAATCGTCCTGCCCCGGAAGTTCGGAGACCTGGACCGGCAGCGGCCTTTTCCGGGCATCAGTATCGACAGCCGAACGCTGCGTCCGGGCGAATGCTTCTTCGCCATCCGCGGACCCCGCCTGGACGGACACGAGTTCATTTCCAGCGCCTTGGAGAAGGGCGCTTCCATCATCATAGCCTCCCGCCGTCCTGAGGACTTTCCCGAGGGGGCCAAGCTGCTCCTGGTGGACGACACGACGCAGGCACTGCAGGATCTGGCCCGCTATGCCCGGCTTAAGTGGGGCAAGCCGCTGGTGGCCATCACCGGCAGCGCCGGCAAGACCTCCACGCGCCATTTCACCGCCGGACTTCTGAGCCGCCGCTACCAGGTTCACTCCTCGCCCGGCAACCTCAACAACGAGTATGGCGTGCCTCTGTCGCTGGGCCGGCTCAGCGAAGAGGACGAAATCTCGGTCCAGGAACTGGGGATGAACCATGCCGGAGAGATCCGCCAGTTGGTCGGCATCTGCCGTCCTGACGCGGCGGTGGTGACCAACGTGGCGCCCGTCCACACCGAGTATTTCGATGACCTTGGGGGCGTGGCCGCCGCCAAGGCCGAAATCCTGGAAGGGATGGACGAGAAAGGACGCTTTTTCTACAACGCCGATGATCCCCGCGTTTCCGCCATGGCCGATGACTTCCCCGGTGAAGCCGTGGGTTACGGACTATGGTCGTCAGCTCAGGTGCGGGTAACGGATGCCCGCATGGAAACGCCCCGGGAGATGCTCTTCAACCTTGAGGTGGGTGGACGCAGCTATCCCGGACGCGTCCACTTCAGCGGACTGCACAATCTATACAATCTGGCCGCCGCAGCCGCCGTGGCCATGGCCTACGGAATTTCGCCCCAGGACGCGGTGGAGGAGATGGAGGGACTGGAATTGATGGCCATGCGCGGCAACCTCTACACCCTCAATTGGGGAGAGGACGAGCCTCTGGAGATCTGGGACGATTCCTACAATTCCAATCCCAAGGCGCTGGCCTCAGTGCTGGACACCGTCTCCAACTTCTGCCTATCGGGACGCCGCATCCTGGTGTTGGGGGACATGCTTGAACTGGGAGACGCCTCGCTCCGCTATCACCGCCAAGCCGGAGCCGAGGCCGCCGCCCTCGAGCCCGACCTGCTCATCGCCGTGGGTCCCGAATCCGAAGCACTGGCCCGCGGGGCCCTTGAGGCCGGACTGGAGAAAGAGCGGGTGCACCACTTCGAGGACGCCGCCGCCGCCGCCGGATTCCTCTTGGAGCACGTCCGCGGGGGCGATTTTCTGCTGGTCAAGGGCTCGCGAGGCGTGGGCCTGGAAGCCGTCATCCAAGCCCTTAAGGACAATCCACCCGACTCGCCTTTCTCGGACATCCGTCTGGACGGCATCCAGTCGGGCGCCATCGTGGCCGTCCTGATGTTCATGGCACTTCTGGTGTCTGTCTTAGCCCAAAACGTGAACTGATGCTCTACTACCTGCTCTTTTCGCTGGCCGACGACATTTCGGTGTTCAACGTGGTGCGCTACATCACCTTCCGCACCGCCTACGCCGGACTGACGGCGCTCTTCATGGCCCTTGTGCTGGGGCCCTGGATGATCGAGCGCCTGCGCCGTTTTCAGATCGGACAGCACATCCGCGAGGAAGGTCCCCAGGCCCATCAGTCCAAGGCCGGCACCCCCACTATGGGCGGACTGCTGATCATCATCTCGATTCTCGTCCCCACTCTGTTGTGGGGCGATCTGACCAACATCTACGTGTGGATTGCCATGGGGGCGCTGACCCTCTTCGGGATCGTCGGCTTCCTCGACGACTATCTCAAGGTAGTCAAGAAGCGTTCGCTGGGATTGAAGGCCGGCCAGAAGATCCTGCTGCAGCTTCTCATTTCGGGTGCCGTGGCGGCCGCGCTCATCATTCTCAAGTATCAGGGCCTCTATTCCACCAAGCTGAGCGTACCCTTCTTCAAGCGTTTCACCCCCGAACTGGACGGGGTCATCTTGGGGACGGCCACCTTCATTCCCCTGATCGTCTTCACCCTGCTGGTGCTGATCGGCTCTTCCAACGCCGTCAACCTCAGCGACGGGCTGGACGGACTGGCTTCGGGACTGACGGTCATTGCGGCCTCGGCCCTGACGGTGCTGACCTACGTTACCGGCCACGCCGTCTTCGCTGAATATCTGGACTTAATCTGGAATACCTATACCAGCGAATTGACCATTTTTTGCGGCGCCATGGTGGGGGCCGTATTGGGTTTTCTCTGGTACAACACCTACCCCGCTCAAGTGTTCATGGGCGACGTCGGTTCGATGTCGCTGGGCGGGGCCATTGGGACGGTGGCGGTGCTCATCAAGCAGGAGCTGCTGCTGCTTTCCATCGGAGGGATTTTCGTTGTCGAGGCTTTGAGCGTCATTTTGCAGGTGGGCTCCTACAAGCTGACCGGACGCCGCCTGCTGCGCATGGCTCCCATTCACCATCACTTCGAACTGCTGGGCTGGAAGGAGCCCAAGGTGGTGATCCGCTTCTGGATTCTGGGACTGATCGTGGCGCTTTTCAGCCTGTCGACCTTGAAGCTTCGCTGAATGCCCGTGCGGAAGGCCGCCGGGCCGGGTTCGCGGGGAGCGGGAGCAGGGCACTCGGAGGGCCTCCCGCTCCCCGCGGCAAACTTGGGATGAGAGATGCAAATTGAAGGACAACGCTTTCTGGTGGTGGGATTGGCCCGCAGCGGTCTGGCCGCGGCGCGCTTTCTCCACCGCCGCAAAGGACGCGTGACCGTCAACGACCAAGCCTCGGAAGAGCGCCTCCAGCCCTGGATCAAGGAGCTGCCGTCGGGAGTGCGTCTGGTTCTGGGCGGGCATCCTCAAGAGGAATTCCTGGCTGCCGACTGCATCATCCTCAGTCCTGGCGTGCCGGCCTCCATCCCCCCTCTGGGAGCGGCCCGCGAAAGGGAGGTTCCCATCTTGGCCGAAGTGGAGCTGGCCTACCGCTTCCTCAAGGGCAAGCTGGTGGGCATTACCGGATCCAACGGCAAGACCACCACGACCACCTTGCTGGGACACTTGCTCAGCATGGCGGGACGGGACGTGCGGGTGGCCGGAAACGTGGGCAACGCCCTCATCGCCGCAGTGGACGCCGACGAGATGGAGAATCCCGGGAAGGATGATCACGCTTCCAACCGCAGCGAGCGGTGCTACGTTACCGAACTCTCCAGTTTCCAGTTGGAAACCATCGATACCCTGCACCCGCATATTGCTCTTCTGCTTAATATTACGCCTGATCACCTCGACCGCTACTCGTGTTTCGACGACTACCGCCATGCCAAGGAGCGCATTTTCCTCAATCAGGGGCGCGACGATTGGGCCGTCCTCAACTGGGATGACCCCCACTGCCGCCGGGCGGCGGAGCCCATCGCGGCCAAGGTCTTTCCCTTCAGCCGCAAGCAGCCGCTTCCAGAGGGAGCCTGCCTTGGGCAAGATGGAAAGCTTATCGTCTGCCGCCACCAGGACAAGGAAATCCCGATCTTAGCCGCCGACCGGTTCCCCTTGCCCGGAAAGCACAATCTGGAGAATGCTTTGGCCGCCTGCGCCGCCGGCTTTCTGTTGGGACTCTCCGGACCCGAGATGGCCGACGGGCTGCTCACATTCAAGGGTGTCGAGCATCGGCTGGAATGGTGCGGATCGAGCGGCGGCATCGACTTCTATAACGACAGTAAAGCCACCAACGTCGATTCGGCCCTCAAGGCCATTGAAGCCTTCCCGGCCCGCAAGCTGCTGCTGATCATGGGCGGACTCGATAAGGGAGGCGACTTCACCTCCTTGCGCGAAGTCGTGGCTGAGAACGTGAATCAGCTCTTCCTCATCGGCGCTGCCTCCTCCAAGATCGCCGCCCAACTGAAAGGGAGTGCACCGCTGGTGGAGGCGGGAGAGATCGAGAGAGCGGTCGATGAAGCCCTGAAATCGGCTCGGGAAGGCGATGTCGTCCTTTTGGCGCCGGGATGCGCCAGTTTCGATCAGTTCGACAACTTCGCCCATCGGGGAGAGGTCTTCAAGCGAGTCGTCCAAGAGCGGCTCAAGTCCCATTCACCGGAAGAAGCGCCGCAGGGCCGGTCGCGAGAAAGTCAGCAAAAGAACAGCCAAGACGGATCCCAAGAAACCCTCTCGAAAGGAAACCAGTCCGCATGACCCGCAGGATGCCCTACGACCAGCACTTGATCGTCATCAGCCTCTTCCTGGCAGGATTGGGATTGGTGATGGTGTCCAGCGCCTCTTCGGCCGTCTCTCAGGAGGTATACGGTTCGGCCAGCGCGATCTTCATGCGCCAATTGACGGCTACCCTGATCGGGCTGGGAGGATTGCTGGTGGCCATGCGCTTCGATTACCACCTGCTTGAAAACCGCTGGGTGATCGGACTGCTCATGATTCTGGCGGTCGCGGGTCTGATCCTGCCCCACGTCATGGGCGGCGGACCGGCGGCCCGCTGGATCCGCATCGGGCCCCTGCAATTCCAGCCCTCCGAAGCCGCCAAGCTGACCGCCGTGGTCTTCACGGCTTACTACCTGAGCCGCCGCGGGGTCAACCTGGCTTCCTTCCGGCGCGGACTCGTCCCCTACTTGACTGCCGTGGGCCTGCTCATCGCCCTGATCCTGGCCGGACGCGACCTCGGCACCGCCGCGCTGGTGGTGGGCGTCTGCGGGATGCTCCTCTACCTGGGCGGGCTGCGCTATCTGCACATGCCGATCTTGGCCGGGGCGGGTGCGCTGGGGGCGGTTGCCCTCATCCTCACTGAGCCCTACCGGCTGCAGCGCGTCCTCTCTTGGTTCGAGCCCGGACGCGACGTTCAGGGGGCCGGCTATCAAATCCACCAGAGCCTGATCGCGGTAGGGTCTGGGCAGCTTTCCGGCAAGGGACTGGCGGAGGGCACCCAAAAGCTGCATTTTCTGCCCGAGCCTCACACCGACTTCATTTTCGCCGTGTTGGGCGAGGAACTGGGGCTGGTGGGCTGCCTCGTGCTGCTGCTGCTGTTCGGATTCTTCTTGTGGCGCGGCGTCCGCATCGCCTTACGCGCCGACAGCCTGTTCGGATTCTACTTGGCTTTGGGCATCGTCTCCATGATCGTCCTCCAGGCCTTGGTCAACATTTCGGTTGTGTTGCACCTGCTTCCCACCAAGGGGCTGCCTCTGCCCTTCATCTCGGTGGGAGGCTCATCGCAGATGGTTCTGCTGACCGCGGTAGGGCTGCTGCTCAACATTTCCAAGCACACCCGCGCCGACGCCGACGTCAATGTCATCCCGTCGCTCTATCCCTCCCAGGGGGAGGTGATGCGATGAGAACCCTGGCCTTTCGTGAATCAGCAGATGCTTACAGGAATGCGGCTCCGCTCGGTGTCCGGCCTCTGGCGGGCAAGCCGGCCCTCGCTCCTCACTCACGGCGCAACGGGCAGGTCTTGAAACGGCAGCGCCCCCTTCGCCTGCTCTTCGCCGGGGGCGGCACCGGCGGACATATTTATATGGCCGTGGCGCTGGCCGAGGCTTTGCGGCAGCAGGACGAAAGCCACGACTTCCTCTTCATCGGCACCGAAAGGGGCCTGGAAGGACGCATCCTCGACCCCTTGGGTTACCGCTGGGAAACCATCCGCATCGGCGGACTGAACCGAGTGGGTCTGGCCCGCAAGGCGCGGACCCTGGCTGAACTGCCCAAGAGCTGGATGGACTCGCGCCGCATCCTGCGCCGCTTCCGCCCCCATGCGGTGGTGGGATTGGGCGGCTATTCCTCGGGTCCCGTAGCCGCGGCGGCCCGGCTGTTGGGCATTCCCATTTTGTTGCTGGAACCCAACGTCCTGCCGGGACTTACCAACCGCCTGCTCATGCGCTGGGCCTCGGCGGCTGCGGTGGCCTTCCAGGAGACGGTCGAGCGGTTAGGGCCGCGGGCGCGGTTGACCGGTATTCCGGTCCGCCAGGCTTTTCACGAGCTGCCGCCGGCTCCCGCCCAGGCCCAGCGCTTGGGACTGTTGATCTTCGGGGGCAGCCAGGGCAGCCGTCCTCTCAACCGGTTGATGTGCCAGGTCTTGCCTTTGCTCAAGGAGCTCCCGCTGGAAATCATCCACCAGACGGGTCTGAACGATTTGGAGGAAGTTCGAGAACGCTACCAGGAAGAACAAGTGGACGCCCAGGTGACGGCCTATATCGATGACATGGCCGCGGCTTTCGCCCGCTCGGCGCTGCTGCTGTGCCGGGCCGGAGCCTCGACCGTGGCCGAGATAGCCGCTTCGGGACGTCCTTCGATGCTGGTGCCGTTGCCCACCGCTGCCGACGATCACCAGCGCAAGAACGCTCAGGCCCTGGCTCGCCGCGGTGCTGCGGTGATGCTGGAACAGTCGGCCACTGACGCCAGCCGTCTGGCTTCCCAGATCCGGGAGTTGGCCGACGACCGGGAGCATCTGGCCTCTATGGGCCAGGCTGCCCGCGGATTGGCGCAGCCTCAGGCCGTCGACAACATCATCGCTTTGCTGGCCGAGGTTCTGGGCACGAATGAAATAGCGGAGCAGTCCGGGAAGGACCGGGATTAACTTGAGGACGCGGTCAAGTTGCCCACGCGATCGTAGTACGCATGTTAATAACTCCTCCCCCCGGTCCTTCCCCGACCGCTCCGCAAATTCAACAGGAATCTGGGCTCGCTGAAGGCGAGCCATAAGCTAGCCCAGCGTCAGCCGGCGTCGAGCGCAAGCGAGACAGAGGCGCCACCCTGGGTTCAAGAGAACAACGAAATCCAACCCTGTAGGGGTTGCATGGAGAGGACCAAAAACCTCAGTGAGCAGACGCGCAGACCAGCACGAGACTCTCTTCCGCTTCGGCCCTTACCGCCGTTTCCATTTCATCGGCGTCGGCGGCATCGGGATGAGCGGGATTGCCGAGGTCTTGCTGCGGGCCGGATTCGAGGTCTCCGGCTCAGACCTCTCGGATGGCCCCATCCTCGACTCGCTGCGCCATCTGGGAGGACGTCTGGCCGTGGGGCACGCCGCCGACAACCTGAGAGAGGCCCAAGCCGTGGTCCTCTCCAGCGCCATTCCCCTCGACAATCCCGAGAGGGCCGAGGCCGAGCGCCGAGGACTCCCTCTGGTGCACCGTGCCGAGATGCTGGCCGAATTGATGCGCCAGCGCCAGGGCGTCACCGTGACGGGAACCCATGGCAAAACCACGGTGACCTCGATGCTGGCCTCCATTCTCATCGAATGCGGATCCGACCCCACCGTCCTCAACGGGGCCCGCCTGGAGATCATGAAGTCGAACGCGCGCCTGGGCGGCGGACCGCTGTTGCTGGCCGAGGCCGACGAGAGCGACCGCTCCTTTCTGCGTTTTTTTCCCGTCCACACCCTGATCACCAATATCGACCGCGACCACATGGAGGCTTACAGCGGCTTCGAAGACCTCAAACAGGCTTTCAGCCAGCATCTCGAGCGCATTCCCTTCTACGGTACGGCGGTGATTTGCCGCGACGACCCCGTTCTGCGCCAAGTCGGCGAAAATGTTCACACCCCCCTGGTAACCTACGGCCTGCAGTCCACTGTGAAGGAGACGTCTAGCCGCTGCATGCCGGACTGCGCCGCACAGAAGGTGCGCTTGCAGGGGTTCGGCAGCCGCTTTGAGGTGCTGTGGCGAGGACGGCTCCTAGGAGAAGTCGAGTTGAAGGTGCCGGGCCGCCATAACGTCCTCAACGCGCTGGGTTCGCTGGCCATGGCCTTGGAATTGGGATGTGCCTTCGAGCCAGCCAGCCGGGCCTTGTCCCGCTTCGCAGGAGCCGAGCGGCGGACGCAGATCAAGGGCGAGCGCCAAGGCGTGCTGGTGATGGATGACTACGGCCATCATCCCACTGAAATCAGGGCCACTTTGAAGGCGTTGAGCAAGCTCGGCCGCCGTTTGGTGGTGGTCTATCAACCCCACCGCTACACGCGCACCCGGGACTTGATGGAAGAAACGGCCGCCGCCTTCGAGCACGACGGCCTCTTGTTTTTGATGGACATTTACGCCGCGGGTCAAGAACCCATCGAAGGCGTGAACTCGAAGGTTCTGGCTGAGCATATCGCCCGGCACCGGGAGGTCGAACATGTCGCCTCCACAAAGGACTTGCAGGCTCGGCTGAAGGCCGAGTGCCGGAGCGGGGATGTCTTGCTGACTCTGGGTGCTGGCGACGTTTGGAAAGCAGGAGAAGAATATCTTGGCTAAGAGCAAGACCAAGCCCACTTTCGCCGGTCGCCTCAATGCATGGCGGGACAAGGCGGGCACGTGGTTGGCGACGGGGACCAAGACGGTGATCTCGGCCTTGGCGGTGGCCGTGGTGGGCCTGTTCCTCTATCAGGCCTGGGCTTCGCCCACCGGGCGTCCTTACTTCGCGGTGGAAGAGGTGGTTTTCGAAGGACTTGAGCGAGTGAAACGTCCGCACTTGCAAGAACTTGTGCGGGACGCGGCGCGGGGCAACATCCTCCACGTCGATCTGCAGCAGGTGCGCCGCCGCGTCGAGTCGGTCCTGTGGGTGGAGAGCGCCGTCGTGCGCCGCCGCCTGCCGGACGCCTTGGTCATCGGCGTGACTGAGCGCAAACCGGTCGCCGTGGCCCAGGTAGGACGCGAACTTTTGCTGGTCGACCGCCACGGAGTCTTGCTGGGTCACTACGATCCTCAGTTCGACCTGTCCTTGCCCATCGTCATCGGACTCCAGGGCTCCACAGGGGAGCCCCTGAGCGAGGGCGATGCTCTGCGCATGCAGCGTTTTTGGGACGTGGTGGAGGATTTGCGGTCGGGCGGGGTCGATTACAACGGCCACATATCCGACATCGATGTCAGCGACCGCCGGCGGGTGGTGGTCACGCCCATCGATGAGCCCGTGCCCGTCATCCTGGGCGGGGAGGATTTCAACAAGCGGTTCCGCATCTTCCTCTCCCAGCTCGACCGACTGCGCGAAGCCAGCCGCGAGCATGGCGCCATTCAGGAAGTCGACGTCAGCTTTCCCAATCGCCTCATCATCCGCACCGCCCGCAAGGAGCAACCCGAAGTCGCGCTGTCTCGTTGAAGCAGGAGATTTGATGGCCAAACAGAAGATCATTGCCGCGGTCGACATCGGAACCAGCAAAGTGGCCGCCGTCATCTCAGAGATGAGTGAAGGCTCCATCCGCATTGTGGGCGCCGGATTGCGCCCCTCCAAAGGCGTCCGCCGGGGCGTCATCGTCAACATGGGCGAAACCGTGGAATGTCTGCGCGAAGCTCTCGATCAAGCCGAAACAGAAGCCGACGTCTCCACCGACGGGGCTTTCGTCACGGTAGGTGGCGCCTACGTCAAAGGACTCAACAGCAGCGGCAGCGTGGAGATCCGCAACCGCTTCAACGAGATCACCTCGGACGACGTGCTGAGGGCCGTGCGCAAAGCCCAGGAGTTCGACTTCGAGATTCCTGAGAACTCCCGCATCCTGCATGTTTTGCGGCGCAGTTTCGCGGTTGACGGGCAGGAGGGCATCAGTGATCCCGAAGGCATGAGCGGGCGGGTGCTGACGGCACATGTCCACGTCGTTCTCAACGCCTCCACCGTGGTGTCGAACATCGTGCGGGCCCTGAACAAGATCGACGCCCGGGCCGAGACGGCCGTGGCCCAGCAGGTGGCCTCGGGACAGGCCGTCCTCAGCCGCGATGAGCGTGAACTGGGGGTGGTTCTGATCGACATCGGCGGTGGAACCACCGACCTCGCCGTCTACCGCCAGGGCGCCATCAGGCACACTCAGTCCTTTCCCGTGGGCGGCAGCAACCTCACTAAGGACGTGGCCATCGGGCTCAAGACCACGCTGGCCGAAGCCGAGCGCCTCAAACGCAGCGCCGGAAGCGTGCTTCCCGACGAAATCCCGGAAGACGACCTGGTGCAGGTCAGGCAAATGGGAAGCGACAGCAAGTCGGCGGTTTCCCGTCAGCTTCTCTGTCAGATCCTCCGCGCCCGCTTCGACGAGATTCTCAAGCATATCGAACAAGATCTGGCCCGGCTGGAACTCAACAGCGAATATATGACGGGCGTGGTGCTGACCGGAGGCGGATCGCTTCTGGAAGGCGCTCGCCAACGGGCACAGGAAGCGCTGGGACTCTCCGTCCGCGGCGGGTTTCCCAGCAACGTGGTGGGAGCTGAAAGCGATTTCCATCATCCCTCTTACGCAGCCGTCTTGGGCCTGCTGGCCTACGCCCGGGAAGTACAGTTTCAACCCGAACGCAGCGCCTTGCCCCTGCCGCCCTCGGCGGCTCGGGCCAAAGTCAAGCAATGGCTGCAAGAAAAAATCAGCTAGCCGGCCCGCCGCGAAGGGCCGCGAGGTAGCAAGAACATGTCGACATTTCCGTTCCACGAGCAAGACTCCAATCCCGATCAAGACGAGCGCCAAGCAGACGGTCGTGACGCGTCCCGCGCAGAGGCTGCCGAGGGCTCCCGCCCCAATGTCGGGCACAACGGTTCCGATGAGAACTCGTTCGCTCAAGCCTTGGAAGCGGCGGACTCGGCGGCCGTCCCCGAGGAACCGGACCAGCCGCTGCAGTCCGACCCGCCAGACGCTCGCATCGCGCCCGACGACGTGGAAGGTGGCGATGGGCGTCCCCTGGTCTTTTCGCTGGCCGACGGACCGGCTGAAAAGGAGGAAGCGGGCAACGATGGCGCGCGAGACGGTGCTGCCGAGACTCTGGAGAACCGCCAGCCGTCCAGCGCTGAAGCTCCCGGCTCTGACGGTGAGTCCTCGCCGCAAGAGAGCCTGTCCGCCGGCCAGGCCAATAGCGCCCCGGCTGTAAAACTCTCCCTCGATGAAGGACTGTCGGGTGGCGCCTGCATCAAGGTGGTCGGGATCGGCGGAGGCGGATGCAACGCCGTCAACCGCATGATCGAATCAGGCATCGAGGGCGTTGAGTTCATCGCCGCCAACACCGACGTTCAGGCCCTTCGCCAAAGCCTGGCTTCCGTCAAGATTCAATTGGGCGAAAAACTCACCAAGGGACTCGGCGCCGGCTCCAATCCAGAGATCGGGCGTCAGGCCGCTCTGGAAGACACCGACAAGCTCATCGAACTGCTCGACGACGCCGACATGGTTTTCGTCACCGTCGGGCTGGGAGGAGGGACCGGCACCGGAGGCGCTCCCATAGTGGCCAGCTTGGCCACGGAACTGAGTGCCCTGACCGTGGCAGTGGTCACCAAGCCCTTCAACTTCGAAGGCAAGAAACGCGCCCTGCAATGCGAGCAGGGGCTGCGGGACCTCCAGGAATGCGCCGACACTGTCATCACCATTCCCAACGAGCGCCTGCTCACCACTGTCCCGGCGGGGACGACTCTGTCCGACAGCTTCAAATTCGCCGATGACGTGCTGCGTCAGGCCGTCCAGGGCATCTCCGATCTCATCACCGTTCCGGGCGTCATCAACCTCGACTTCGCGGACGTCAAGACCATCATGACCGGCATGGGCATGGCCCTGATGGGGACGGGTGTGGCCAGCGGCGAAGACCGGGCCCTGGAGGCCGCCCGCAAAGCCATCAATTCACCCCTGCTGGAGGACACCAGCATCGAGGGTGCCCGCGGCGTCCTCATCAACATCACCGGCTCTTCCGACCTCACCCTCCACGAGGTCAGCGAAGCTTCGCGCCTGATCCAGGAATCGGCGCATCCCGAGGCCCACATCATCTTCGGCTCGGTCTTCGACGACCGCATCGGCGACGAACTCAAAATCACCGTCATCGCCACCGGCTACGAAGATCCCGCAGAGGAATCCCAAGCCTCCGGCGAGGCGCAAGGCGAAGTGATCGAACGTTCCCTGGCCCGTCCAGACCGTCCCGACGCCGAACGCCAAGCCGAAACCGAAGCTCTGCGCAAACACTTCGACCGCGACCTCGACAGCGATTCCGAACTCGACGTCCC